>NZ_CCAE010000010.1 GCF_000723405.1 Hydrogenophaga intermedia
GGCGGGGGATGGGGGCGATCACACGGCCCTCGCCAGCGGCCAGGCGCGCGCGCGCCAGCCGCGAGGGATCGGCCGCGAGGGTCCGCAAGGCGGCCAGGGCCGCATCGCCGGCGGCGATCAGGTCCAGCAGGCTCAGCCGCTGCGGCGCCAGGCCCTCGCGTTCGAGGAACGCCGCGTCGGCCAATGCCACCTGCAGGTCGTGCACGCCGTCGTCGGTGAACAGCACGGGGACCGGCCGGCCACCACGCAAACAACTTCCCAGTTTCATGAATGTGCTTCCTTGGCCAGGCGGGTGGCCGTCATTCGGGCTTCATGCCGGCCGCCTCGGCCACGCGTTTGAAGGTGTTGATCTGCTGGACCTGGAACTCGCGCATCCGGTCCGTGTTGCGCAGCAGCAGGTCCGAGCCCGCACGGCGCGCGAAGTCCTTGCCTTCGGGGGACGACATGATCTTCTGCACCTCGGCCGCGACGCGCTCCGCGATCGCATCCGGCACCTCGGTGCGCACCATGAGGGACGACCAGCCGTAGACCGTGTAGTCCGGGTAGAACTCCTTGAGCGTCGGCACGTTCGGGAACTCGGGGTGCCGCTGCTCGCCCGTGACGGCCAGCAGGCGCAGTTGCCCCGACTTGGCCATCGCCGACATGGAGGTCACGCCGTCCATGGCCACGTCGATCTGCCGGCCGGCGAGGTCGGTGTTCATCTGCCCGGTGGCGCGGTAGGGCACGTAGGTGAAGCGGATGCCGGCCAGGTGGGAGAACCATTCGGTGGCCAGCCGGTAGCCGGTGGCGAAGTTGCCGTAGTTGAGCTCGCCGGGCTTCTTCTTGGCCGCGGCCACCAGTTCCTGCCAGGTGGTGATGGGGGACTGGCCCGATACCGCCACGCCCAGCATGCTGCGGCCGATGCCCGCGACCGGTTTGAAGTCCTTGACCGGGTCGTAGGGCATGTCCTTGATCAGGACCGCGTTGACCGCCAGGTTGGTCCAGCTGCCCAGCACCATGGTGTAGCCGTCGGCCGGTGCATTCTTGGCCTGCATCATGCCCAGGCGCCCATCGGCGCCGGGGAAGTTCTCCACCGTCACGGGCTGGCCCAGCGCCGTCGACAGGTGCTGGGCGATGAAACGCGCCGAGGTGTCGCTGGTGCTGCCCGCCGCGAACGGCGACACCAGCCGGATGGGCCGCGACGGCCAGTCGCCGGTTTGGGCGTGGGCGCCCATGCTGCCCAGCAGCGCCAGGGCCGCTGCGCCCCCGATCAGGTTTCTTCGGTGCATGTCTGTCTCCTTGTGGTCGGTCGGTGAGTGGCCTGTCGGCCGCGAATCAGCGGGCGGCTCGCTCGCCCATCTGTGCAAGAACCTCGGCCTGGTGTTCGCCCAGCCGCGGTGGCCGCCCGGGCGGCCGCACGCCGCTGTACCGGGCGATGTAGCCCGGGCCCAGAACCTGGATCGGCGTGCCATCGGGCAGCTCGCTGTCGAGCTTCAGGGCCCGGCCATCGAGGTGCGGGTGCGCGAGCGCGGTCGGCAGGTCGCGAACGGCGCTGGCCGCCACGCCCTGCGCCGCGAAGATCGCCTCCCACGCCAGCGCACCGTGCCGGCTCAGCGCCGCGGTCACTTCCTCGCGCAGGGCCGCCGCGTGGCGCTGGCGCCCCCCGCGATCGGCGAAGCGCGGATCGCTCAACAGGTCTTCCCTGCCCAGGGCGGCGGCCAGTTGCTCGAACTGTTCCTGGCGCACCACGCCCAGCGTGATCTCGCCATCGCCGGTCTCGAAGGTGTCGGCCGTGGGGGAGTTGCTGTAGCCCAGGTTGCCCTGCTTGCGCGGGCGCACGCCGCCGGCCAGGCAGGGCCCCGCCACCGAAATCATCATGTTCATCGCCGCGTCGAGCATGGCGACATCGAGGTACTCGCCCTGCCCCGTGCGCTCGCGGCGAAGCAGCGCCGTGGTGATCGCGTGCGCGGCCAGCACGCCGGTGAAGGTGTCGACGATGGGAAAGCCCACGCGCATCGACGGGCTCTCCGGCTCACCCGACAAGGTCATCAGCCCCGACATGCTCTGGATGATCTGGTCGATGGCCGGGTTGCCGCGCAGGCTGCCGGTCTGCCCGAAGCCGGAGATCGAGCAGTACACGAGATCGGGCCGCAGGGCCTGGCAGGCCTCGTAGCCGAAGCCCAAGCGGTCCATCACGCCCGGCCGGAAGTTCTCGACCACGACGTCGCATTGCGCCACCAGTTGGCGCACGGTCTCGCTGTCCTTCGGGTCCTTCAGGTCGAGCACGATGGACCGCTTGCCCGAGTTCACCGAAGCGAACGACGGGCTGACGCCGTCCACGTGCGTCTGCCCGCCGTAGTGGCGCATGGTGTCGCCGGTCGCCGACTCCAGCTTGATGACCTCCGCGCCCTGCAAGGCGAGGTGGTAGGTGGCGATCGGCCCCGCGAGCACGTGGGTGAAGTCCAGGACGCGAACGCCCTCCAGTGCCTGCATGGTCATTCGGCCACCTTCGGGTACGCGCCCGTGAACACCGGATCGCGCTTCTCGACGAACGCGCGCTTGGCCTCGCGGCCGTCGGGCGTGAGGCCCAGGTAGCGCTGCATCGGGCCGCCGGCCTCCATGTGCCCAGAAAAACCGGCCGAATCCAGCAAGAGGTTGCAGGCGGACTTGGTGTAGCGAAGCGCCAGCGGCGGCAGCTTGGCCAGGGCCTGCGCGTAGTCGTCCACGGCGGCCTCGAAGTCCTGCGCGCTCACCACCCGGTTGATCAGGCCCCACGCTTCGGCCCGCTGCGCGCTGATCCGCCCGCCCAACAGCGTCAGTTCGAGCGAACGCGCGCGCCCGATGGTGAACAGGAAAGCGCCGCCCGCGTGGTTGCCGGCGCGGATCTCGGGCATCTGGAAGAAGGCCGTGTCGACCGCGACCACCAGGTCGCACGCGGTGGCCAGGTAGCAGCCGCCGCCGATGGCCGGCCCGTTGACCGCCGCGATCACCGGCTTGAAGTTGCGCTGGATGCGCTGGCGGGCCTGAGTGTTCCAGCGGCCATAGGCGTCGATGGCCTGGGCGTCGGCCGAGCGGGTGAAGCGCAAGTCCTGTCCCGCACTGAACATGTCACCCGCGCCCGTGAGGATGGCGCATCGGCAATCGGGGTCGTCCTCCACCTCCGAGAAGGCCTGGACCAACTCCTTGAACATCTCGAGGTCGTGCGCATTGCGCACCTCGGGACGGTTGAGGACGACGCGCCATACCGGCCCGTTCTTCTCGACGATCAAACTCTTGAACATACCCGTGTGTCTCGGTTGAGAACGAGTATGTCGAGCGCGGGTGCGGCGGCGCAATGCTTCCGGGTCAAGCTCTCACATACGTGAGAGAGTTTTCATGGATGAGAAAGAGTGGCGTGGCGCTTCCCCACGGCCTTTGCCAGGCGCCCGACTTCCGCGCGCAGCGCGGCGGGCTCGATCGCCTCGACCTCGGCGCCATAGCCCAGGATCTGCCGCGCGCCATGCTCCACCGACTCGAGCGGCACGGCCAGGCAGCGCCAACCCGGTGGCACGCGGACATGGGGCGGTGCTTCCATGGGCACACCAGGGTGGCGGGCGTTGGCCAGCCAGACCAGCGCCCGTGGGGAGGCGAGCACACACGCGCGCAGCGGACGCCGGGCCGCTTCGAACTGTGCGAGCGACGCCTGCCAATGGCGCGCGAGGTCAAAGCCGCGCGGGCGACGAAAACCCGTGCCCAGCACCGTCAGCCCGCGCACGCTGGCCAGGCGCCAGGTGCGCACCTCGGTCTGGCCGGCCTCGCGCGCCGCCAGGTACCAGGCGCCCGCCTTGAGCACCAGGCCCAGCGGCTCCAGTTCGCGCTCGGACGTGCCGCGCCAGCTCGCGTACGCCACCCGCAGGCGCCGGCCGCGCCACACGGCCTGCGCCGCCTCGCGCAGAAAGGCGGGGTTGTCCGGTTCGCGGTACCAGTCGAGCGGATCGATGTGCAGCCGGTCCGCCACGACGGCGGCGCTGTCGCGCCAGGGCGTCGGCACGCTGGCCACCAGCTTCAGCCGCGCCGAGGCAGCTGCCTCGCCCAGCCCCAAGGCCGTCGCCGGCCCCGGCAGCCCGGCGAGCAGCAGGGCGTTGGCCTCGTCGCCTGTCATGCCGGTGAGGCGCGTCGTCCACCCGGGCTGCAACTGGAAGCCGCCCTGGTGACCGCGCTCGCCCCACAGCGGCACACCGGCCGCGGAGAGCTGGTCGATGTCGCGCAAGACGGTGCGTTCGGACACCTCGAGCGCGCGGGCCAGCGCGCCGGCTGTCATTCGGCCGTTTGCCTGCAACAGCATGAGGATGGACAAGAGGCGGCTGGCTTTCATCGGTTTTCAATCATGACATGCCTTGTCGTATTGGTGCTGAGAGGATCGCGCACCCCATCACCACGAGGCACCCACCATGAACACACCGGCCACCACCCCGACCACCGCCGCGCACGATTTCGACTTCCTGGTCGGCCACTGGACCACCCGCCAGCGGCGCCTGAAACACCGCTTGCAGGGCAGCGACGACTGGGAGACCTTCGACGCCACCACGCACAACCAGCACCTGCCGGGCGGGGTGATCAATTTCGACACCCTGGTGGCGCCGGGCTGGCGGCCAGGTTGGGTGGGCATGTCGCTTCGTGTGTTCAACCCCGTCACCAACCTCTGGAGCATCCACTGGGTCACCAACGAAGGGGGTGGCATCGACCCGGCGACGGGGTGCCTCGATGCGCCGGTCGTCGGCCGATTCCACGGAGACGAGGGCGTCTTCGATGGCGAAGACATGTTTGAAGGCCGCGCGATCCGCGTGCGCTTCCATTGGCAGCGCCAGGGCCCCGACCGCGCGCGCTGGCAGCAGGCCTTTTCGGAAGACGGCGGGATCAGTTGGGAGGTCAACTGGGTGATGGAATTCGAGCGCGTGGCGCCACGCAGCGCCGACGGGGTGACCGCCCTCGACATCGATTGCCAGGTGCTCGAACTGCGCCAGTACACCCTGCGCCTGGGCCAGCGCGACACGCTGATCGAGCTCTTCGACCGCGAATTCGTCGAACCGCAGGAGGCGCTGGGCATGGCCGTGATGGGCCAGTTCCGCGACCTGGACGCGCCCGACCGCTTCGTCTGGCTGCGCGGCTTCACCGACATGGCCAGCCGGGCCGGTGGGCTGGCGGCGTTTTATGGCGGGCCGGTGTGGCACGAGCACCGCGACGCCGCCAATGCCACCATGATCGATTCCGATGACGTGCTGCTGCTGCGGCCCGCCTGGCCGGGCGCGGGCGTGTCGATGCGGGCGCGCCATCGAGCCCGTGACGCGGGGGGCCCGGCGCCCGCGGGCGTGCTCAGCGCCGTGGTGCTGCCCCTGCGCGAACCGGCCAGCGCCGAGGTGCTGCGCCACTGCCGTGAGGCCCTCACGCCGTGCTGGCAGAGCGGTGGTGCCGAGGTGCTGGGTTGGTACGTGACCGAGAGCGCGCCGAACAACTTTCCGCGCCTGCCGGTGCGCGAGGGCGAACAGGTGCTCGTGGGCTTCGCACGGTTCCCCGACCTGCAGGCGCTCGACGCGTTCGAGCGCAGCGGCGTCTGGTCGCACGCGCTGCAGAGCGGGCCTTCGGCCTGGCTCGCGGGAACACCCAGCAGCCTGCGGCTGCAGCCCACCGCGCGCTCGGCGATCCACGCCTGAGCCGCCCGCCTGCGCCTTGCGCGGGGCCAGCGCCCGCAGGGATTCAGAGGCGCTGGCTCAGCCGCGCGGCAGGCGGCGCGCGATCTCCGCCACCAGCCGGCGCGCCAGCGCCAGCTTGCCGTCGCGCGGCAACTCGGTGGTGCCGCCCTCGTCCACCAGCAGCAGCGCGTTGTCGTCGCGGCCGAAGGTGTCGGGGCCGATGTTGCCCACCAGCAGCGGCACGCCCTTGCGCGCGCGCTTGGCCTGGGCGTGCGCCAGCAGGTCGTGGCTTTCGGCGGCGAAGCCCACGCAGTAGAGCGCCCCGCCCTTGGCGCGCGCGCCCTGCGCCACGCCGGCCAGGATGTCGGGGTTCTCCACGAAGGCCAGGGCGGGCACTTCGCCACTGCCGTCCTTCTTGATCTTCTGGCCAGCCGCGTTGGCCGGACGCCAGTCGGCCACGGCGGCGGCGGCGATGAAGACATCTGCCGCGTCGGCGCTGGCCTGCACAGCGCGCTGCATGTCCTGCGCGGACATCACGTCCACCCGCTGCACGCCGCGCGGCGTGGGCAGGGCCACGGGGCCGGCCACCAAGGTGACCTGCGCGCCGGCCTCGTGCGCGGCGCGCGCGAGCGCGAAGCCCATCTTGCCGCTGGAGCGGTTGGTGAGCCCGCGCACGGGGTCGATGGCCTCGAAGGTGGGCCCGGCCGTGATGAGCACGTGCCGGCCCGACAGGACCTTGGGCTGGAAGTGGCGCACCACCTCGTAGAGCAACTCGTCCGGCTCCAACATGCGGCCGTCACCCGTCTCGCCGCAGGCCTGCTCGCCCGCGCCCACGCCCAGCACCACGGTGCCGTCGGCGCGCAACTGGGCCAAGTTGCGCTGCGTGGCGGGGTGCGCGTACATCTCGCGGTTCATGGCCGGCGCCACCAGCAGCGGCACGCGCTCCCTGGGCCGGGCCAGGCACAGCAAAGAGAGCAGGTCGTCGGCGCGGCCGTGCACCAGCCTGGCCATGAAGTCCGCGCTGGCCGGGGCGATGACGATGGCGTCGGCCTCGCGGCTGAGGTTGATGTGGGGCATGTTGTTGCCCTCGCGGGCGTCCCACTGCGAGCTGTAGACCGTGCGACCCGACAGCGCCTGCATCGTCACCGGGGTGATGAAGTGCTCGGCCGCCTCTGTCATCACCACCTGCACGGTGGCGCCGGCCTTCACCAGGCCGCGGCAGAACTCGGCCGCCTTGTAACAGGCCACGCCGCCGCTGAGGCCCAGCACGATGTGTTTTCCCGCGAGATCGCTCATGGAGGCGCAATGTAGCAGTGCTACACATGAACACCCAGGCGGGCGGGTCATCCGGGAGGGGCCACCTATAATCGGAATTTCCCACCTGTGCGAGCCCCCGGGCTCGCCCGAGTCATGACCAAATACGTGTTCGTCACCGGCGGTGTGGTGTCCTCCCTGGGCAAGGGCATTGCTTCTGCGTCTCTCGCCGCGCTGCTCGAATCGCGCGGCCTCAAAGTCACCCTCATCAAGCTCGACCCGTACATCAACGTGGACCCGGGCACCATGTCGCCCTTCCAGCACGGCGAGGTCTTCGTCACCGACGACGGCGCCGAAACCGACCTGGACCTGGGCCACTACGAGCGTTTCATCGAAACGCGCATGAGGAAGTCCAACAACTTCACCACGGGCAAGATCTACCAGTCGGTGCTGGAGAAGGAACGCCGCGGCGACTACCTCGGCAAGACGGTGCAGGTGATCCCGCACGTCACCAACGAAATCCAGGAATTCATCCGCAAGGGCTCGCTCGAAGGCACACCCGAGGCGGTGGACGTGGCCATCGTCGAGATCGGCGGCACCGTGGGCGACATCGAGTCCCTGCCCTTCCTGGAGGCCGTGCGCCAGATGAGCCTGCGCCTGGGCCCCAACAGCTCGGCCTTCCTGCACCTGAGCTACCTGCCCTGGATCGCCGCCGCCGGCGAACTCAAGACCAAGCCCACGCAGCACACCGCCAAGGAACTGCGCGCCATCGGCATCCAGGCCGACGCCCTGCTCTGCCGCGCCGACCGCCGCATCCCCGACGAAGAACGCGCCAAGATCAGCCTGTTCAGCAACGTGCCCGAGTGGGGCGTGATCAGCATGTGGGACGTGGACACCATCTACAAGGTGCCGCGCATGCTGCACGAGCAGGGCCTGGACGGCCTCATCTGCGACAAGCTGCGCCTGAACACGCCGCCGGCCAACCTCAAGCGCTGGGACGACCTCGTGCACGCGGTCGAGAACCCGCAGGCCACGGTGCAGATCGCCATGGTCGGCAAGTACGTCGACCTGTCCGACAGCTACAAGTCGCTCAACGAGGCCCTGCGCCACGCCGGCCTGAAGAACCAGGCCAAGGTCGCCATCGACTACGTCGACTCCGAGACCATCACGCCGGCCAACGTGGCCCAGGTGCTGGGCCGCTTCGACGCCATTCTGGTGCCCGGCGGCTTCGGCAAGCGCGGCATCGAAGGCAAGATCTGCGCGGCGCGTTTCGCCCGCGAGCAGAAGGTGCCCTACCTGGGCATCTGTCTGGGCATGCAGGTCGCCACCATCGAATACGCGCGCCACGTGGCCGGCCTGAAGGACGCCAACAGCACCGAGTTCGAGCCCGCCACGCCGCACCCGGTCATTGCCCTCATCACCGAGTGGAAAGACGCGGACGGCAGCATCCAGCAGCGCGACGTGAACTCCGACCTGGGTGGCACCATGCGCCTTGGGGCACAAAGCTCCGACGTCGCCAAGGGCACGCTGGCGCACAGCATCTACGGCGACGTGGTGACCGAGCGCCACCGCCACCGCTACGAGGCCAACGTGCACTACCTCGACCAGTTGCGCGCGGCCGGGCTGGTCATCTCCGCCCTCACCCAGCGGGAGCAGCTCACCGAGATCGTGGAGCTGCCGCAGTCCGTGCACCCCTGGTTCGTGGGCGTGCAGTTCCACCCCGAATTCAAGTCCACGCCCTGGGCCGGCCACCCGCTGTTCAACGCCTACATCAAGGCGGCGCTCACGCACCAGGCGCAGCGCCAGCCCGCCAAGGCCGTGGCCTGAGGACACACCCCATGAAGCTCTGCGGATTCGACGTCGGACTGGACAAGCCCTTCTTCCTCATCGCCGGTCCCTGCGTCATCGAGTCCGAGCAGTTGCAGATGGACGTGGCCGGGCGGCTGAAGGAAATCACCGGCTCGCTGGGCATCCCCTTCATCTTCAAGAGCAGTTTCGACAAGGCCAACCGCAGCAGCGGCAAGAGCTTTCGCGGCCCCGGACGCGAAGCCGGCCTGGCGGTGCTGGCCAAGGTGAAGGCCCAGTTGGGCGTGCCCGTCATCACCGACGTGCACAGCGAGGACGACATCGCCCCCGCGGCCGCTGTGTGCGACGTGCTGCAGACTCCGGCCTTCCTGTGCCGCCAGACCGATTTCATCCGCGCCGTGGCGCAGAGCGGGCGGCCGGTGAACATCAAGAAGGGCCAGTTCCTTGCGCCGCACGACATGAAGAATGTCATCGACAAGGCGCGCGACGCGGCCCGCGACGCCGGCCTGCCCGAGGACAGCTTCCTGGCCTGCGAACGCGGCGCAAGCTTCGGCTACAACAACCTCGTCTCCGACATGCGCTCGCTGGCCATCATGCGCGAGACCGGCGCGCCGGTGGTGTTCGACGCCACCCACAGCGTGCAGTTGCCCGGCGGCCAGGGCACCAGCTCCGGCGGCCAGCGTGAGTTCGTGCCCGTGCTGGCGCGCGCGGCGGTGGCCGTCGGCGTGTCCGGCCTGTTCATGGAAACCCACCCCGACCCGGCCAAGGCCCTGAGCGACGGCCCCAACGCCGTGCCGCTGAAGCACATGCCCGCCCTGCTGGAAACCCTGCTGGCGCTCGATGCGGTGACCAAGAAGAACGGTTACCTCGAGGACCGGTTCAACGCATGAACCCGCGCACCCTTTTCTTTTGACTTTGACCAGAGGACCCTTGATTCATGAGTGCCATCGTTGACATCGTCGGCCGCGAAGTGCTGGACAGCCGCGGCAACCCCACCGTCGAATGCGACGTGCTGCTGGAAAGCGGCGTCATGGGCCGCGCGGCCGTGCCCTCGGGCGCGTCCACCGGCTCGCGCGAGGCCATCGAGCTGCGCGACGGTGACAAGAGCCGCTACCTGGGCAAGGGCGTGCTCAAGGCGGTGGAGCACATCAACACCGAGATCAGCGAGGCCGTGCTGGGCCTCGATGCGTCCGAGCAGGCCTTTCTGGACAAGACCCTGATCGACCTGGACGGCACCGAGAACAAGGGCCGCCTGGGCGCCAACGCCATGCTGGCCGTGTCCATGGCCGTGGCCCGTGCCGCCGCCGAGGAAGCCGGCCTGCCGCTGTACCGCTACTTCGGCGGCATGAGCGCGGTGCAGATGCCCGTGCCGATGATGAACGTCATCAACGGCGGCGCGCACGCAAACAACAACCTCGACCTGCAGGAGCTGATGATCATCCCCGTGGGCGCGCCGAGCTTCCGCGAGGCCCTGCGCTGGGGCGCCGAGGTGTTCCACGCGCTCAAGAAGATCCTGCACGACAAGGGCATGAGCGTGGCCGTGGGCGACGAAGGCGGCTTCGCACCGAACGTGGAGAACCACGAGGCCGCGCTGCAACTGCTGATGGAAGCCATCGCCGCCGCCGGCTACACCGCCGGCGACCAGATCGCCCTGGGCCTGGACTGCGCCGCCAGCGAGTTCTACAAGCACGGCAAGTACGAGCTTGAAGGCGAAGGCCTGCAGCTCAGCGCCGAGGAGTGGACCAACATGCTGGCCACCTGGTGCGACAAGTACCCCATCGTCAGCATCGAGGACGGCATGGCCGAGGGCGACTGGGACGGCTGGAAACACCTGACCGAGCGCCTGGGCAAGCAGGTGCAACTGGTGGGCGACGACCTCTTCGTCACCAACACCAAGATCCTGAAAGAAGGCATCGAGAAGGACATCGCCAACTCGATCCTGATCAAGATCAACCAGATCGGCACGCTGACCGAGACCTTCGCCGCCATCGAGATGGCCAAGCGCGCGGGCTACACCGCCGTCATCAGCCACCGCAGCGGCGAAACGGAAGACAACACCATCGCCGACATCGCCGTGGGCACCAACGCCGGCCAGATCAAGACCGGCTCGCTCTCGCGCTCGGACCGCATGGCCAAGTACAACCAGCTCCTGCGCATCGAGGAAGATCTGGGCGAGGTGGCCGTGTACCCTGGCCGCGCCGCGTTCTACAACCTCCGCTGATCCACCGATGGCGAACCGCCTCATCCCCGGCCTGCTGGTCGCGCTGCTGCTGGTGCTGCACGCGCAGCTCTGGTTCGGCCGGGGCAGCGTGCCGCAGGTGGCGCAATTGCGCCGCGACCTGGCCGCGCAACAAGAGGCGAATGAGCTGGCCAAACAGCGCAACGCGCAGGTCGCCAGCGAGCTGCGCGACCTGCAGGAGGGGCTGGAGATGGTCGAGGAACTGGCGCGCCAGGACCTCGGCATGGTCAAGCCCAACGAGATCTTCGTGCAGATCGCGCGCTGACCCTTCGCGGGTCGGCGCCCTTTCCCCCTCTCCCATGCTCACGGTGTCGCTGCTCGGCGGCGAGTCCAGCGGCAAGTCCACGCTGGCGCGGCAGCTGCACGCCGCCTTGCTGGCGCAGGGCATTCACAGCGCGCTGGTGCCCGAGCACCTGCGCGAATGGTGTGAAGCGGCCGGCCGGGCCCCGCAGGCCCATGAGCAGGCCGCCATCGCGACCGAACAGTCGCGCCTGATCGAGGCGACGCACGCCGGGGTGGTGATCGCCGACACCACGGCGCTGATGGTCGCGGCCTACAGCGAGCTGTATTTCAGCGACCGCAGCCTCTGGCCCGAGGCCCTGGCCGCCCAGCGCCGCATGGGCCTGACGCTGCTGATGGGCCTGGACCTGCCCTGGGTGTCCGACGGCTTCTTCCGCGACAGCCCCGCCGTGCGCGAGGCCACCGACACCGTTCTGCGCCGCGAACTGCAGGGCGCGGGCATCGGCTTTCAGACCGTCTATGGTCAGGGCACGCAGCGCCTGCGCGCCGCCCTGCGCGCCGTGGGCGCCGCGCTGGGCCGCGAGCTGCTGCCCGACGACCCGCTGCTGCGCGAAGGCTCGGGCCGCTGGCAGTGCGAGGCCTGCAGCGACCCGGACTGCGAGCACCGCCTGTTCAGCGCTCTGCTCGCGCGCCGCGGCGCTTGAGGTTCACTGCGGCCGGTCGGTGCCGGGCGGCTGGGCCAGTGGCTGCAGGAAGATCTGCGCTGCGTCGACCGGGTCGAACTCGTAGGCCGCGCCACAGAACTCGCAGTTGACCTCGATCCGGCCCTGCTCTTCCAGGATGGACTCGATCTCGTCGCGACCCAGCGAGCGCAGCATGCCGCCCACACGCTCACGCGAGCAGGTGCAGGCAAAGCGCGGCCCCGCGCCGGCCAGCAGCGGGTCGAAGCGGCGCAGGTTCTCCTCCCAGAACAGCCGGTGCAGGATGGTGTCGGCGTCGAGTTCGAGCAGCTCCTCGCGCTTGAGGCTGCTCGCCAGGATGGCGATGCGGTTGTAGTCCTCGCTGCGGCCGATCTGGTCCTCGTCGCGCTGCTGCGACTGGGCCGCGAGGTTGCCCTCGCCCTGCAGCGGCAGGCGCTGGATCAGCAGGCCGGCGGCCATCTTGTCGTTCGCGGCCAGCACCAGCTTGGTGTCGAGTTGCTCGCTCTGCAGCATGTAGTGTTCGATCACCTCGCTGAGCTTCTCCAGCTTCTCGCGCCGGTCGCCGAACAGCGAAACCACGCCCTGGTAGGGCTGCTGGCCAGGCTGACGGTCCTTCGGGTCGAGCGTGATGGCGCAGCGGCCCTGGTTGGTGACGTTGACCATGTGCGACAGCGGTGCGTCCTCGGCCACCTCGCCGGTGACGCTGGCGGTGGCGCGCAATCGCAGGTCGGGCTGCACCTCGGCCACGGCCAGCTTCACCGGGCCGTCGCCGTGGATCTGCATCACCAGGGCGCCATCGAACTTGATGTTGGCCTGCATCAACGTGGCCGCAGCCGTCATCTCGCCGAGCAGTTCGGTCACGGCCGCGGGGTAGCCGCCGGCCTGCGCGCGGCGCTGCAGGATCTCCTGCCAGGCGTCGGTGATGCGCACCAGCATGCCGCGCACCGGCAGGCCTTCGAACACGAATTTGTGGAGCTCGGACACGGATTTCCTTCGACGAAAGTTCGGCAGATGGTGCTCAGCCGACGCGATTCAAGCCCTTGCGGTAGCGCTCGGCGTTCTCGACGTAGTGCGCCGCGCTGCGGCGCAGGCCCTCGATCTGCTCGGGCGTGAGCTGGCGCACCACCTTGGCGGGGCTGCCGATGATCATGGAGCCGTCGGGAAACTCCTTGCCCTCGGTGACCAGGGCGCGCGCCCCCACCAGGCAGTTCTTGCCGATCTTCGCGCCGTTGAGCACGGTGGCGCCGATGCCGATGAGCGACTCGTCGCCGATGGTGCAGCCGTGCAGCATGACCTGGTGGCCGATGGTGACGCGCTCGCCCACCACCAGCGGGAAGCCGTAGTCGGCGTGCATCACGGTGCCGTCCTGCACGTTGCTGCCCTTGCCGACCGTGATGGTCTCGGTGTCGCCGCGCAGCACGGCGCCGAACCACACGCTGCTGTCCTCGTGCAGGTGCACGTTGCCCATCACTTGCGCGTTGTCGGCGACCCAGGCCGACTCGGCCATCGTCGGCGCCACGCCATCGAGTTCATACAGTGCCATGCGGCGGTCTCCTCGGGTGCTGTGGGTGTCGAAACCTAGAATTGTAGGGATGCCCCCCACCCCATCGCTCCCCACGCGCGACAAGCCCCCCAGCCTGCGCGAACAGGCCCTGGCCGCGCTGTGCACGGCCGAGCCTTCGGCCAAGGTGGCGGCCGCGCACGCGCTGTGGGAACGCTGGCGCGCCCTGGGGCCTGACGACGAGGCGGCCTGGTCGACAAAGACCGCCATCGAACCCGACCCCGCGATGCCCCTGCCCGGCCGCCCGCCGCGCCCCGAACTGGTGCCGCCGCAGGCCGTGGCCCAACGCTCGCCCTTTACGCGCGACGGCCTGGCCGCCCTGCTGCACGCCATCGCCCACATCGAGTTCAACGCCATCGACCTCGCCCTGGACGCGCTGTGGCGCTTCCCCGGCCTGCCGCTGGACTACTACCGCCAGTGGCTGCAGGTGGCGCACGAAGAGGCCACGCACTTCGGCCTGCTGCGCGATCTGCTGCGCGAACTGGGCCACGGCTACGGCGACTTCCCCGCCCACAACGGCCTGTGGGAGATGTGCGTGAAGACGCAGCACGACCCCCTGGCCCGCATGGCCCTGGTGCCGCGCACCCTGGAGGCCCGCGGCCTGGACGCCACGCCGCTGATCCAGGCGCGCCTGCGCCAGGTGACGGCGCGCGAGGTGAAGCACGAGGCGCAGCGCGCGGTCGAGATCCTGGACATCATCCTGCGCGACGAGATCGGGCATGTGGCGGTGGGCAACCGGTGGTACGGCTGGTTGTGCGCGCAGCAGGGCATCGAGCCCTTGTCCCACTACCGCCGCCTGGCGCGCGAGCACGCGGCGCCGCGCCTGCGGCCGCCGTTCAACGACGAGGCGCGGCGGGCCGCCGGCTTCAGCCAGCCCGAACTGGACGCCCTGCTCGACCCCTGAACCCCTGAAGCGGGCCCGACCGGGACAAACCAGGACAAACCTCGACAATCGGGGATGACTTCCGCCTCCCCGACCGCCTTCAGCACCCTCCCCCTCTCCCCCGCCACGCTGGCCAACCTGGAGCAGTTGGGCTACACGGCCATGACGCCGATCCAGGCCGCCGCGCTGACGCCGGCCCTGCTGGGCAAGGACCTCATCGCCCAGGCCCAGACCGGCAGCGGCAAGACCGCCGCCTTCGCCCTGGCGCTGCTGGCCAACCTGAACCCGCGCCGCTTCGCCGTGCAGGCGCTGGTGCTGTGCCCCACGCGCGAGCTGGCCGACCAGGTGAGCACCGAGATCCGCCGCCTCGCGCGCGCGGCCGACAACATCAAACTCGTCACGCTGTGCGGCGGCGTGCCGCTGCGCGGGCAGCTCGCTTCGCTGGAACACGGCGCGCACATCGTGGTGGGCACGCCGGGCCGCGTGCTGGACCACCTGGAACGCGGCAGCCTGCCGCTGGACGCGCTGAACACCCTGGTGCTGGACGAGGCCGACCGCATGCTCGACATGGGCTTCTTCGACGACATCGCCGCCGTCGCCAAGCGCTGCCCCACCGCCCGCCAGACCCTGCTGTTCTCCGCCACCTACCCCGAGGGCATCGCCCAGCTGGCCGCGCGCTTCCTGCGCGAGCCCGTCACGGTGGCGGTGCAGGCCCAGCACAGCGGCGAGCGCATCGAGCAGCGCTGGTACGAGGTGAGCGAAACGGAGCGGCTGGACACGGTGGGCCGCCTGCTGGCGCACTTTCGCCCGGAGAGCGCGCTGGCCTTCTGCAACACCAAGGCCCAGTGCCGCGACCTGGTGGCCGTGCTGCGCGCCCAGGGCATCAGCGCGCTGGCGCTGTTCGGCGAGCTGGAGCAGCGTGAGCGCGACCAGGTGCTGGTGCGCTTCGCCAACCGAAGCTGCTCGGTGCTGGTGGCCACCGACGTGGCCGCGCGCGGGCTCGACATCGCCAGCCTGGCGGCCGTGATCAACGTGGACGTGACGCCCGACCCCGAGGTGCACATCCACCGCATCGGCCGCACCGGGCGCGCGGGCGAGAGCGGCCTGGCGCTGAACCTGGCCAGCCTGGACGAGATGGGCAGCGTGGGCAAGATCGAGCAGTTGCAGGGCCGCGAGTCGGCCTGGCACCCGGTGAGCGAGCTGGTGCCTACAGGCCAGGGCCCGCTGGTGCCGCCCATGGTGACCTTGCACATCCAGGGTGGGCGCAAGGAAAAGATCCGCCCCGGCGACGTGCTGGGCGCGCTCACGGCCGACCTGGGCTACGCGCGCGAGCAGGTGGGCAAGATCAACGTGAACGAGTGGTCCACCTACGTGGCGGTGGAGCGCAGCATCGCGCAGCAGGCGGCCAGCCGGCTCAACGCGGGCCGCATCAAGGGCAAGGGCGTGAAGGTGCGCGTGCTGGAGGACTGACGCCGGTGGCCGCCCATTGCATTGCTGCGCCGCAGCAGCCTCAACTTGCGGTGCCCAGGCCACACGCCTATTGAGTGGATACGTTTCGTGACATAGCATGCCTGACAAGGAGGAATGCAATGTCATGACAAGCAGCCGCATCGAGCTGGACGACTACCTGGGCCAGGCGTTTCACCGCATGCCGGTTGCCATGATCGTCGTCAATCCGCGAGGCGAGATCACGCGGCTCAACCAACTGGCACAAACCACCTTCGGCTACGAGGCCAGCGAGCTCATCGGCCAGCCCGTCGAAACCCTCATCCCTCAGCGCTACCGCGCCGCCCACCCGCACTACCGCCAGGGCTTCCTGGCCGAGACCACCGCCCGCCCCATGGGCCTGGGACGCGACCTCAGCGGCCTGCGCAAGGACGGCAGCGAGTTCCCGGTGGAGATCGGCATCAACCCCGTGGAGACGGGCGAGGGGCCGATGATCCTCTCGGTGATCCTGGATCTGTCGGAGCGCAAACAGGCCGAAAAGCGCATTCAGGACGCCCTTACCCAGAAGGACCTGCTGCTGCGCGAGGTGCACCACCGCGTCAAGAACAACCTGCAGGTGATCCACAGCCTGCTGGACCTGCAGGCCCTCAAGCTCAACGACCACGAGGTGGTGGAGGTGCTGCGCGACAGCCAGAACCGCATCCGTTCGATGTCGCTGATCCACCAGACGCTGTACCAGTCGCGCAACTTCGCGCGGGTGGACTTTCAGCGCTTTCTCGACGAGCTGTTGCCCAGCCTCACCGAGTCGTACCGCTCGGTGGCGGGCCTGGTGTCCATCGCGGTCGATGCGCACGAGGTCAAGCTGCCGATCAACGAGGCCATTCCCTGCGGCCTGATCATCAACGAGCTCGTGAGCAACGCGCTCAAGCACGGGTTCACGCAAGGGCGCGGCGGCCAGATCATTGTCGCGGTGCAACAGCACGGCGAACGCACGATCGAGCTGTCCGTGAGCAACGACGGGCACGGCATTCCCGAATCGCTCGACCTGGAGCAGACCGCCACACTGGGCCTGCAGCTCGTGCAACTGCTCACGCGCCAGCTCAACGGCGCCATGGAGATTCAGCGCGAAAACCCCACCCGGTTCACGCTGCGCTTTGAACTGGAGGGGGATTCATGACCGCAAGCGCCTCGAAAATCCTGATCGTCGAAGACGAAGGCATCGTCGCCTTCAACCTGCAGCAGCGGCTGCAGCACATGGGCTACCACATCACGGGCCTGGCCGAATCCGGCAGGGAAGGCCTGGCCCTGGTGTCGCGCGAGCGGCCCGACCTGGTGCTCATGGACATCCACATCAAGGGCGAGATGGACGGCATCGAACTAGCCTCGGCGCTCAACCGCGACTTCGACCTGCCCATCATCTACCTCACCGCCTACTCCGAAGACACCACCCTGGAGCGCGCGCGGCGCACGCGGCCGTATGGGTACCTCATCAAGCCGTTTTCCGAGCGCGAGCTGCACGCCACGGTGCAGATGGCGCTGGAGCGCCACGAGGTGCAGGCAGCGCTGAGCGACAGCCAGGCCAGGCTGCAGCAGTCGCTGGAAGCGGTGCAGCGCGTGAACGAGCAGTTGGAAGAACGCGTGGTCGAGCGCACCGCCGAGTTGCGCCAGCACGTGCGCGAGCTGGAGGCCTTCAGCCACACCGCTGCGCACGACCTGCGCTCGCCCATCCGCGCCATATCGGGGCTGAGCCAGATCCTGATCGAAACCCATGGCGATGCACTTGGCGACGAAGGGCGCCAGATGCTGCAGCGCATGGCCCATGCGGCGCGCCGCATGGGCGAGCTGATCGACGCCTTGCTGAGCCTGTCCAAGCTCTCGCGCGCGCCGCTGTTGCGGGCCGACGTGGACCTGGGTGCGCTGGCGCACGAGGTGGAACGCGCGCTGCGGGAGGCCGAACCCGAGCGCGACATGCGCATCGACATCGCCGACGACCTGCACGCTCAGGCCGACCAGGCCCTGATCCGCAGCGTCATCGACAACCTGATGCGCAACGCGTGGAAGTTCACGCGCGAACGCCGCCAGGGCCACATCGAAGTGGGCCGACAGAACCGCAATGGACGCGCGGTGTACTACGTGCGCGACAACGGTTGCGGCTTTGAAATGGTTCACGCCGACAAGCTCTTCGGCGCCTTCTTCCGCCTGCACGACGAGCAGCACTACGGCGGCTCGGGCCTGGGGCTGAGCATTGCCCAGCGCATCGTGCAGCGCCATGGGGGCGAGATCTGGGCCGAAGGCGAGGTGGGTCGCGGCGCGACCATGTTCTTCACCCTGGGCGACTGACCCCGCGCCTTCGCACAATTGGAGACGTTTGCGGCAGAACCCCAAGCCGCGCCGCGCATCGAACGCCTTCCATGCGGCGCAGAACCCTCCTCATCCTCCCCTTTGCATCCACCACGCTCGGCGGCGTGGCCGTGGCCCGAGCGGCTGAGACAGACGCCGATCAACCGCCGGGCCACCGCGTGTCCATCGGGCAATTGCAGCAAGCCATGGCCCAGCGCTTCCCCCTGCGCTACCCCGTGCCCGGCGTGCTCAACCTGGACTTGCGCACGCCCCGTCTGCTCTTGTTGCCCGAGCAGAACCGCCTGCGGGCCGAGATGGCCGTGGACGCCGCCGGCCCGGCGTTGAATCGCGCGCACCAGGGCAACTTCGACGTCGACTTCGCGCTGCGCTATGAGGCCAGCGACCGCACCCTGCGCGCGCACCAGTTGCGCCTGAGCCGCCTGCGTTTCCCCTCGCTGCGGCCCGACGTGGTGGAGATGCTCAACGCCTACGCCCCCGCGCTGGCCGAGCAGTCGCTGCAGGAGGTGGTGCTGCACCGGTTGCAGCCCGAGGACCTGAAGGCGATCGACGCCATGGGCATGCAGCCAGGGCCGATCACGGTGACGCCGACGGGCCTGGTGATCGGCCTGGTGCTCAAGCCGCTGTAGACAAGCTCACCCGCGCGGGTGGTGCTGCGCCACCACGGTCTTCAAGCGCTCGCGCGCCACGTGCGTGTAGATCGTCGTCGTGGAAATGTCCGCGTGGCCCAGCAGCATCTGCACCGCGCGCAGGTCGGCGCCGTGGTTGAGCAGGTGCGTGGCGAACGCATGGCGCAGTGTGTGGGGCGACAGTGGCGCCGTGATGCCGGCCTCGCGCGCGTAGCGCTTCACCAACTGCCAGAACATCACGCGCGTCATGGCCGAACCGGCGCGCGCGCCACGCGAGGTGACGAACAGATCCTCGCTAGACAGGCCGCCCAGGATGGTGGGACGGCCCTCGGCGAGGTAACGTTGCAGCCAGTCGCCCGCCACCTGGCCGAAGGGCACCAGGCGCTCTTTGTTGCCCTTGCCGGTGATGCGCAGCACCTGCTCCACCAACCCCAGGTGCCAGGTCTTGAGCGTGACCAATTCGCTCACGCGCAGGCCGCTGGCGTACATCAGCTCCAGCATGGTGCGGTCGCGCAGGCCCAGCGGCGTGTCTTCGTCGGGCGCGTTCAACAGCGCCTCCACCTGCGCCTCGCTCAGCGTCTTGGGCACACGCAGCGGCTGGCGCGCCGGGGACAGCCTCAGCGTCGGGTCGGCGGTGATGAAGCGCTCGCGCAGCGCCCAGCGGAAGTAGCGGCGAAACACCGTGAGGCGCCGGTTGGCCGTGGTGGCGCGCGTCTGCGCGTGGCGTTCGGCGAAGTACCCGTGGATGTCGGCCTCGAGCGCCTCGGGCAAGGCCTTGCCGTGGGCACGCAACCAGGCGTCGAACAAGGCCAGGTCGCGACGGTAGGCATCGAGCGTGTTTTTCGACAGCCCCTCTTCGAGCCAGAGGCTGTCGATGAAGGCCGACAGCGTGGGGTGCTCGTCGGCCTTCTTCGCCTCGGCCATCAGTCGAGCTTGAGCTTCTGCTTGGCGACCACTTCCTTGTAGACGCCGAATTCGGTCTTGATCTGCGCGGCGAATTCGCTCGGCGAATTGCCCACCACGATCGAGCCCGTGTCCTCGATGCGCTTGCGCACCGCCGGGTCTTTCAGCGCCTCGCTGGCGGCAGCGTGGATCTTGCTCACCACGTCGGCCGGCAGGCCCTTGGGGCCGATCAGGCCGTAGTACGCCATGCGGTTCACCGGCTCCAGGCCCGCTTCCTTGAAGGTGGGCACATTGGGCAGGGCCGCCACGCGCGCCGGCGCGGCCACCGCCAGCGCCACCAGACGCCCGGCCAGGATGTGCGGCAGCGCCGAGGGCAGGTTGTCGAAGATGATGGGCACCTGGCCACCGATGGTGTCGTTGAGCGCCGGGCCCGCGCCGCGGTAGGGGATGTGCGTGATGAAGGTGCCGGTCAGGCTCTTGAACAGCTCGGTCTGCAGGTGGCCGATGCCGCCGGTGCCGGAGCTGGCGTAGCTGTACTTGCCCGGGTTCTTCTTCACCTCGGCGATGAAGGCCTTGAGGTCCTTGGCCGGGAAGCTGGGGTGCACCGCGATCACGTTGGGCGTGGCCGCGATGTTCATGATCGGCGTGAAGTCGTTGATCGTGTCGTACGGGATCTTGGGGTTGATCGCCGGGTTGGCCGCCGTGGTGGAGACCGTGGCCACGCCGATGTAGTGGCCATCGGGCGTGGCGCGCGCGAGTTCCTGCGCGCCCACCACGCCACCGCCGCCGGCGCGGTTGAGCACGATCACGTTCTGGCCCAGGGCCTTGCCCAGGGGTTCGGACATGACGCGGCCGATGATGTCGGTGGTGCCGCCGGGCGCGAAGGGCACCTGCAGCGTGACGGGTTTGCTCGGGAAGCCCTGCGACAGCGCGGGTCCGGCGGCGAGGATCAGGCCCGCGGCCAGACCGGCCAGGTTGAAGTTGCGACGTTGGGTCATGCGATGCACTCCATTGGGGAGGGTGAAAAGACAGCGTAGGGGACGCAAGCGACGTGCCCGCGGCGGCGCCATTGTGGGCCACGCAGCCCATGGCCCCGATCGGTGGTGCCACGACCCGGGAAAACCCGCAGCCCCCAGGTACGCGTTTCCCGCGAGTCCCAAACGGCGCCTGCTGGGGTATGGTCCCCGTTCTTCCATTCAACAACATCAGGAGACATCGCATGCGTCTGATCCGCCAGATCGGCCTGGGCATCAGCCTGGCCGCCGCGCTCGCCACCAGTGGCGCCGCCCTCGCGCAGCAGCAGTTCGTCAACGTGCTCACCGGCGGCCAGGCCGGCGTGTACTACCCGCTGGGTGTGGCGCTGGCGCAGGTCTATGGCCAGGCCATCCCCAACGCGCGCGCCACCGCCCAGGTCACCAAGGCCTCTGCCGAAAACCTCAACCTGCTGCAGGCCGGCCGCGGCGAACTCGCCTTCTCGCTGGCCGACGCCGTGTCCGACGCCTGGAACGGCAACGCCGAAGCCGGCTTCACCAAGAAACTCGACAAGCTGCGCGGCCTCTCGGCCACGTACAACAACTACGTGCAGATCGTGGCCAGCGCCGACTCGGGCATCAAGACCCTGGCCGACCTCAAGGGCAAGCGCATCTCGGTGGGCGCCGCGCGCTCGGGCACCGAACTCAACGCGCGCGCCATCTTCAAGGCAGCGGGCCTGAAGTACGAGGACATGGGCAAGGTCGAGTACCTGCCCTTCGGCGAGTCGGTGGAGCTGATCAAGAACCGCCAGCTCGACGCCACCCTGCAGTCCGCCGGCCTGGGCGTGGCCTCCATCCGCGACCTGGCCACGGCCGTGAAGATCGTGGTGGTGCCGATCCCCGCCGACGTGGTGGCCAAGGTGGGCGACGCGGCCTACCAGCCCGCCACCATCCCGGCCAACACCTATGGCGGCCAGACCGCCGACGTGCCCACGGCCGCGATCCCCAACTTCCTGGTGACGCACTCGGGCGTGTCCGACGAACTGGCCTACCAGATGGCCAAGCAGCTCTATGCCAACCTGGACAAGCTGCACGCCGCGCACAACGCCGCCAAGGCCATCAACCCGGCCAACGCCATCAAGGGCATGCCCGTGCCGCTGCACCCTGGTGCCGAGCGCTACTACAAGGAAGCGGGCCTCATCAAGTAAGCCCCTTTCGTTGAGGACACGGCCCCGCACGGGGCCGTTCTGCTTTCTTGCCCGGCCACCGAGTCGAGGAATTCATGACCGATCCGACCCCTTCTCACGACGCCCCCGCCCACGCGCCCCTGCGCGGCGCCATCTTCTGGGTGGCCATTGCCTTCTCGGCGTACCAGATCTGGATGGCCTCCTTCCACCCGCTGTCCAGCCAGGTGATCCGTGCCATCCATGTGGGCTTCGTGCTGCTGATGATCTTCGCGCTGTACCCGCCCTTCGGTGAGCGCGAGGGTGCGCTCGGCACCGCGGGACGTGCGCTGGGCTGGGTGCTGGGCCTCACGGGCTTCGTGTTCGCCTTCTACCACTGGGTCTTCGAGTCCGACCTCACCGCGCGCGCGGGTGAGCTGATCCCGGCGGACTGGGTGATCGGCGTCGTCACCGTCGCGCTGGTGTTCGAAGCGGCGCGCCGCGTGATGGGCTGGGGCCTGCCGCTGATCTGCGCGATGTTCCTGGCCTACGCCCTGTTCGGCCAGTACCTGCCGGGGCCGCTGGCCCACCGCGGCTACGGGCTGGACCAGATCGTCAGCACCCTGGGCTTCGGCACCGAGGGCATCTACGGCACGCCCACCTACGTGTCGTCCACCTACATCTTCCTCTTCATCCTGTTCGGCGCCTTCCTCGAACAGGCCGGCATGATCCGCCTGTTCAACGACTTCGCCATGGGCACCGTGGGCCACACGCGCGGCGGGCCGGCCAAGGTGTCGGTCATTTCCTCTGGGCTCATGGGCACCATCAACGGCTCCGGCGTGGCCAATGTGGTCACCACGGGCCAGTTCACCATCCCGCTGATGAAGCGCTTCGGCTACTCGCCGGCCTTCGCGGGCGGCGTGGAGGCCACCTCGAGCATGGGCGGGCAGATCATGCCGCCGGTGATGGGCGCGGTGGCCTTCATCATGGCCGAGACGATCAACGTGCCCTATGTGGACATCGTCAAGGCCGCGCTGATCCCGGCCATCCTGTACTTCGGCACCGCGTTCTGGATGGTGCACCTGGAGGCCGGCAGCAAGGGCCTGCTGGGCCTGCCCAAAGAGGAATGCCCCAACCCCTGGACGGCGGTGAAAGAGCGTTGGTACCTGCTGCTGCCACTGGCCGGCCTGGTCGCGCTGCTGTTCTCGGGCTACACACCGCTGTTCTCGGGCACCGTGGGCCTGGGGCTCACCGTCATCCTGATCTTCGGCGCCGCCGTCATCAGCGGCGTGAAGGGCACCCCGCTGCGGGTGCTGGCCTGGGTGCTGCTGGGCCTGGCCACGGCGGGCTTCTTCCAGTTCGGCGTGGGCACCTTCTACGTGGTGGCGCTGGTGTTGATCACCCTCACCTTCGTGCTGCGCCGGGGTGGCGATGCGCGCCAACTGGCCGTGCAGAGTCTGGTGGACGGCGCGCGCCACGCGCTGCCGGTGGCCATCGCCTGCGCGCTGGTGGGCGTCATCATCGGCGTCATCAACCTCACCGGCGTGGCCGCGGAGATCGGCGGGCGCGTGATCGCCATCGGCCAGGACAACCTGTTCCTGGCGCTGCTGCTGACCATGCTCACCTGCCTGGTGCTGGGCATGGGCATTCCCACCATCCCCAACTACATCATCACCAGCTCGCTCGCGGCGCCGGTGCTGCTCGAACTCGGCGTGCCGCTGATCGTCTCGCACATGTTCGTCTTCTACTTCGGCATCATGGCGGACCTCACACCACCGGTGGCCCTGGCCTGCTTCGCGGCCGCGCCCATCGCGCGCGAGACGGGCCTGAAGATCAGTGTGCAGGCCATCCGCGTGGCCATCGCCGGTTTCATCATGCCCTTCATGGCCGTGTATTCGCCCGCGCTCATGCTGCAAAGCGAGGACTGGGGCGCCGTGGCCTGGGTCGTGTTCAAGGCCGTGCTGGCCATCGCCATGTGGGGCGCGGGCGCCATCGGCTTCCTCGCCGCGCCACTGGCCTGGTGGGAGCGCGCCTGGGTGGTGGTGGCCGCCTGCTTCCTGGTGGTGGCACTGCCGCTCACCGACGAGATCGGTCTGGCGGCGATCGCGCTCTTCCTGGCCTGGCACTGGTGGCGCACGCGCCGGCCCAGCATGGGCCAGGCCGGCGCGCGCTGAGGCGCGCGGCATGACGGCGGGCCTGCTGGGACTGTGCCTGGCCCTGGCCGCCGCGCCGCAGCACGCGGCCTTCGTGCCGGGCCGCCACTTCACCCTGGCCTGGACGCACAGCATCGAAAAAGTGCGCTGGGAAGAGGACTACCAGGTGATCGGGCCGCCCGCGCGCCTGATCGCCACCGCCGCGCGCATCAAGGGCTCGGCCGCGGGCATGGAGCCGCCGCCCGACGCCGTGCTTCGCGACGGCTGGTTCCACTACACGCCCACCGAGCGTTCGCCGCAGCGGCTGCCACTCATGCGCTCCGAGTTCACGGCCGATTTCGAACTGTGCGCGGACGGCGCGTGCCACCCCATGGGGCATTGGTTGCGATCGGACGGCGGTGTCACCGAGATGAGGGCCTGCGAGCGAACGCCGTCGCGCTGAGGCCACGCCCCGCCCTTACGATCGGGTGGTGAACTTCGCCCAACTGCTCTTTCCCGACTTCTCGCTCATCCTGTGCGGCTACTTGGTGTGCCGCTTCACCAAGCTCAACCGCCCGGTGTGGGAGCAGGTCGAGAGCCTCGTCTACTACTTCCTGTTCCCGGTGCTGCTGTTCCAGAGCATCGTGAAGAACCCGCTGGACCTGGGCGCGGCCTCCAGCCTGGTGGGTGCGGCCGTTTCGCTGGCCCTGTGCGCCATCGCCCTCACCTACTCGCTGCCGCACTGGCCCTGGCTGGGCCGCCACATCGACGTGCGCCTGCACGCGGCCAGTGCGCAGGTGGGGTTCCGTTTCAACTCCTTCATCCTGCTGGCGCTGGCCGACCGCGTGGCCGGCCCACAGGCGCTGCTGATGGTGGCGGTGATCATCGGCTGCTGCGTGCCCATCTTCAACGTGGGCGCGGTGTGGCCCATGGCACGCCACGCCAACAAGGGCTTCGGGCGCGAGCTGCTGCGCAACCCGCTGATCATCGCCACCGCCTCCGGCCTGGTGGCCAACCTGCTGGGCTTCACCCTGCCCGACTGGCTCACGCCCACGGTGAACCGCATCGGCCAGGCCTCGCTGGCTCTGGGCCTCATGGCGGCGGGCGCGGGAATGCAGTTCGGCAGCATGGCATCGGCCAAGACCCTGGCCGTGGCGGTGCTGGCCATCAAGCACCTGGCGGTGCCGCTGATGGCCTTCGGCCTGGCGCTGCTGTTCCGTCTCGACCCGGTGCAGACGGCCGTGCTCCTGACCTTTTCGGCCGTACCCACGGCGTCCAGTTGCTACGTGCTGGCGGCGCGCATGGGCTACAACGGGCCATACGTGGCAGGGCTGGTCACGCTGTCGACGCTGTTGGGCATGTTGAGCCTGCCGTTCGCTCTGGGTGTGCTGGGCGGCCTTCGCTAGGGATTTTCGGCGCCCGGTTGCGGGTCTGGAAGTGCGGGCAGACAATGCCGCGCATGAATCGCCGCGATCTCTGCCTTGCCGCCCCCCTCGCCCTGCTGGGTGCACCCTTCGCCCGGGCCGCCACCTGCCCCGCCCTGCTGAACCACCAGTTCCCGCGCCTGCAGGACGGCGCACCCCAGAACCTGTGCCAGTACGCGGGCAAGGTGCTGCTGGTAGTCAACACCGCCAGCTACTGCGGCTTCACCAAGCAGTACGAAGGCCTGGAAGCACTCTTCGCCAAGTACCGTGACCAGGGTCTGGTGATCCTGGGCTTCCCCTCCAACGACTTCGAGCAGGAAACCGGCGATGCCAAGCAGATCGCCGAGCTGTGCTTCAACACCTATGGCGTGCGCTTCCCGATGTTCGACAAGACCGTGGTCACCGGCGCCAAGGCCAACCCGCTGTACCTGCAATTGCGCCAGGCCACGGGCGTGGCGCCGCGTTGGAACTTCCACAAGTACCTGATCGGCCGCGACGGCCGCGTGATCGAGCAGTACCCCAGCGCCACCGAGCCCATGGGACGCACGCTGACGAAAGCGGTGGAGGCTGCGCTCACCGCGAAAGCCTGAGCGCTCCGGGCCAGACACCCAAAGAAAAAGCCACCGCGAGCGGTGGCTTTTTGCTGCCGAAGGCTGAGGAGATCAGCGGATCACGGCGATGGTGGTGCGTGCACCACCCTTGTAGGTCATCAGCGTCAGGGCGCCGTTCTTGATGTCGCCCTTCTCGTCGAACTCGATCTTGCCGGTCACGCCGTTGTAGCTGGACGCCTTGAGGGCGGGCAGGTAGACCTTGGGATCGGCCGAGCCGGCGGTGACCATGGCGTTGGCCATGACCTTCACGGCGTCGTACACGTACGGGGCATACACCTGGACGTCGGCGTTGAACTTGGCCTTGAAGTCCTCACGGAACTTGTCCATGCCAGCCTTCTGTTCGCCTTCGACACCACCGGCCTCGGCGCAGTAGACCTGCTCGTCGCTCATGCCGTCGCCGGCCAGCTTGGGCAGTTCGCTGGTGCAGATGCCGTCGCCACCCATGAACTTGGCCTGAATGCCAAGCTGCTTCATCTGCTTGAGCATGGGGCCGGCCACGGCGTCCATGCCGCCGAAGAACACCACGTCGGGCTTCTTGGCCTTCAGGGTGGTCAGGATGGCGTTGAAGTCGGTTGCCTTGTCGTTGGTGAACTCGCGGCCCACGACGGTGCCGCCAGCGGCCTTCACGCCCTTCTCGAACTCGTCGGCCACGCCCTGGCCATAGGCCGTGCGGTCGTCGATGACGGCCACGTTCTTGGCCTTGAGGGTTTCGATGGCGTACTTGCCGAGCGTGCCGCCCAGGTGCACGTCGTCGGCCACCACGCGGAACGCGCCCGCGAAGCCCTGGCGGGTGTACTTGGGGTTGGTCGCCGAGGGCGAGATCTGGGGAATGCCAGCGTCGTTGTAGAGCTGCGAGGCGGGGATGGTGGTGCCCGAGTTCAGGTGGCCGATGACGCCGTTGACCTTGGCGTCGACCAGCTTCTGCGCGGCGGCCGTGCCCTGTTTCGGGTCGGCGGCGTCGTCTTCGGCCAGCAGTTCGAACTTGGCCTTGCCGCCACCGATGGTGAGGCCGGCTGCGTTGAGCTCCTCGATCGCCATGCGGGCGCCGTTCTCGTTGTCCTTACCCAGGTGAGCGATGGCGCCACTGGTGGGGCCAACGTGACCGATCTTGACCACGACCTCCGCCGGTGCGGCCGGTGCGGGCGCTGCGGCCGGTGCAGCGGCCGGGGGAGCAGCCTCTTCCTTCTTGCCACAGGCCGCGAGCGCGACGGCTGCGGCAAGCACTGCCAGTTTCATGTTCACTTGCATGGGATTTCCTCGGTAAGGATGGATTGATTTGCGGAGGGAACTTTTTTTACTCCACCGCATAAAGATACTCCAAAAAGAACAGGCTTTTGGCCGGGACCGAAGCCTAAAACACGGTTGGGCGAGCGGTTCGAGGGTTTTCCTGAAGCCGCGCGTGCACCGAAGACGCTTACTCGCCGCCTGTGGACTTGAGGTCGTGGCGCTGCGGTTCGACACCGTCGGCCTGGTAGCGGCGCCAGCGCTGGCGCGCCTGCGCACGGTCCTCGTCGTCCAGACCCACCACTTCGATGACCCGCTCGAATCGCCCGTAGTCGGCCGGCACGCTGTCGGTGAGATTGACCAGCACCTGCGTGGGCGCGCGCTCGTCGAGACGGTCGAGCAGGTGGATGGGCGAATGGCGGCGCGTGGCCTCGGCATCTGCCCCAACACAGTGCGGCACGAACTCGCCCTGCGCGAGCAGCCAGAGCCCGCGGTCCAGTGTGTCGAGTTGTTCGTGCGGCGCCAGCACGGCCACCCGCGCGCCCTTGAGATAGGCCTTGCGCAGCAGGCGGCAGACGTAGGCGGCCTTGTCGGGCGCGTTGAAGTGGAAGGCCACCTCGGCCATGGCGGGCGCGGCCCGGCTCAGCGGCCCGCCGCCGCGCTGCTGCCCTTGCCCTTGGCCCGGGCCTTGCCGGCGGGCGCCTGGGCCTCGTTCAGCAGGTATTGCAGCAACAGCGGCACGGGGCGGCCGGTGGCGCCCTTGTTGGCGCCGCCACGCCAGGCGGTGCCGGCGATGTCGAGGTGGGCCCAGGGCAGTTCGGTGGCGAAGCGCTGAAGGAACTTGGCCGCGGTGACGGCACCGCCCGCGCGCCCGGCCACGTTGGCCACGTCGGCGAAGTTGGACTTGAGCCCTTCCGCGTATTCGTCGTCCAGCGGCAGGCGCCAGCACGGGTCGCCCGCTTGCTCGCCGGCCTGGGACAAGGCCTGAGCCAACTCGTCGCGCGGGCTGAACAGGCCGCTGCGCACGGCGCCCAGCGCAATCACGCAAGCGCCGGTGAGCGTGGCGATGTCGATCACCGCGCGCGGCTTGAAGCGCGCCGCGTAGGTGAGCGCGTCGCACAGGATCAGGCGGCCCTCGGCATCGGTGTTGAGAATCTCGATGGTCTGGCCGCTCATGCTGCGCACCACGTCGCCGGGTTTGACGGCCTTGCCGTCGGGCATGTTCTCGCAGGTGGGGATGAGGCCGACCACGTTGATGGCGGGTCTGGCTTCGGCCAGGGCAGCGAAGGTACCCAGGACGCTGGCCGCGCCGCCCATGTCGAACTTCATCTCGTCCATCTCGGCCGCCGGCTTGAGGCTGATGCCGCCGGTGTCGAAGGTAATGCCCTTGCCCACCAGCACCACGGGTGCGTCGGCCTTGCCGGCGCCCTGGTAGCGCATGACGATGAAGCGCAGCGGTTCGGCCGAGCCCTGCGCCACCGCCAGAAAGGCGCCCATGCCCAAGGCCTCGATCTGGCGCGGACCGAGCACCTCGGTCTTGATGCCGGGCAGGCGGCCCAGTTGGCGCGCGGCGTCGGCCAGGCGGCTGGGCGTGGCGTGGTTGGCGGGACGGTTGGCCCATTCCTTGGCGAACTCCACGCCGGCCACCACGGCCTTGCCGGTGTCGAAGGCCGCACGCAGGACACTGGCGTCGCTCACGCCGAAGGTCACTTTGGTGAGCGCACGCGGCTTGGCGCTGGGCTTGGTGGTGGTGTAGACGTAGGACGCATCGGCGCAGATCTGCAGGGCGGCGCGCAGGCCCTCGGCGTCAGCGGCCACCAGTGAGAACACCACCCCCAGGCGCGCGATGCCCGGCGCCTTGAGCTGGGCCATGCCCATGCCCACCGCCTTGCGCACCGACACCGCGTCGGCCGCACCGGCGCGCACCAGCACCACGCGCGCCGCCTTGATGCCTTCGGGCCGGTAGCACGGCAGGCATTTGCCCACGCCGGGCTCGAGGTCATCGCCCTTGAGGGCCTGGGCCGCCAGCGTGTGCAGCGGCGAGCTTCCCTTGGGCAAGGTCTCGGGCACCAACACCAGCAGCGCGTCGGCGGGGAATTCGGCGGCCTGTGCCGGGCTCAGAGTCTTGAGGTCGAAGTTCATAATCCGGGGTCGTCCTGTAGCCAATCGATGTTATTCCATTCGTCCATCCGCAAGGAGCTGGCCCGCAGTTTCGGGGCCACGCTGGTGATTCTGTTCACCATCGTGCTCACCATGCTGCTCATCCGCACGCTGGGCGCGGCCTCCAAGGGCAGCGTCGATCCGCAGGAGATCATGCTCGTGCTGGGCTACACCGTCATCGGGCGCATGCCCACGGTGCTCACGCTCGCGCTCTTCATCTCCATCGTGTTCACGCTCTCGCGCATGTACCGCGACAGCGAAATGATCATCTGGTTCACCAGCGGGCGCTCGCTCGGGGGCTTTCTGGGGCCCTTGATGCGCTTCGCCTGGCCTGTGCTGCTGGTGATCATGCTCATGGTGTTCTTCGTCTGGCCCTGGGCCAACCAGCAGGTGAACGACCTGCGCGACCGCTTCGAGCGCCGGGGCGACCTGGAACGGGTGGAGCCGGGCCAGTTCCAGGAAAGCTCCAGCGGGCGTCGTGTGTTCTTCATCGACAAGGACACGGCCGACGGCACCGAGGGCCGCAACATTTTCATCTCCAGTGCGGAGCCCGACGGCAGCGAGACCATCACCTCCGCCCGCTCGGGCCGCATCGAATGGGAGGGGGAGCGCCAGTTCCTGATGCTCAACAACGGACAACGGCTCGAATCGCAACCCGATAACGGCCTGCGCGTGAGCGATTTCGCCGAATACGGCACGCAGATCGGCCAGGCCGGAGGCGGCCTGGGCGCGGAGGTGGAACTCAAGGCCCGCCCGAGCTGGGAGCTCATCATGAACCCCGACCGGGCCAACCTGGCCGAACTGGGCTGGCGTGTGGGCCTGGCCATCACCGCCTTCAACTTCGTGCTCATCGCCCTGGCCACCACCGTGGGCAACCCGCGCGCGGGCCGCAGCGGCAACCTGTTCTTCACGCTGTTCGCCTTCGTGTTCTATTACAACCTGCTCAACATCGGGCAGAACTGGGTGGCGCGCGGCGTGATCGAATTGATCCCGTTCATGCTGGGCCTGCATGGCGGCGTGTTCGCGCTCACCCTGGTGTGGTTCTACAAGCGGCACCAGGGCCTGAGCCTGCGCGAGCTGCTCACCGGCTGGCGCCGACGCGGGGCCTCGGCATGAAGACCATCCGCCGCCTCATCTACGGCGAGGTGTTCTCGGCCGTCTTCTTCGTGCTGCTGGCCTTCCTGTCGCTGTTCTTCTTCTTCGACTTCGTCGACGAACTGCCCGACATCGGCAAGGCCTCGCTGATCGACCCCGAGCGCGTCTACGGACTGCCCGACGCCCTGCTCTACGTCGGCCTGCTCATGCCCAGCCGCATCTACGAGCTGCTGCCCATTGCGGTGCTGATCGGCTCCGTGTTCGTGCTGGCGCGCCTGGCGCAAGGCTCGGAATACACCATCCTGCGCACCAGCGGGCTGGGACCCTGGCGTGCGCTGCGCACGCTGCTCGGGCTGGGCACGGTGTTCGTGCTGCTCACCTTCGCCATCGGTGACTACCTCGCGCCCCTGGCCGACCGGGGCGCGCAGTTGCACAAGTCGCGCTTCCAGGGCGCCATCAGCCTGGGCCAGACCGGTGCCTGGCTGAAAGAGAAGCAGCCCTACAGCAACTTCTCGGTCAACGTGGGCTCGATGTCACCGCAGGGCGACCTGGGCAATGTGCGCATCTTCGAGTTCAACAACCAGGGCTTCCTCGTGTCCACGCTGCACGCTCAGAGCGGTCGCATCGAAAACGACGAGAGCTGGACGCTGCGCCGGGTGGAGCGGCGCGAGTTCGACGCCGCGGGCCGGCAGTCGGCCAAGGTGCAGCGCAGCCAGTTGGAGAGCTTTCGCTGGCCCACCAGCCTGAACACGGAGATGGTGTCGGTGGCCCTGCTCAAGCCCGAGCGCATGCGCACGGCCGACCTGTTCGCCTACATCCGCCACCTGGAGGCCAACGGCCAGACCGCGCAGCGCCACGAAATCGAGTTCTGGCGCAAGGTGTTCTACCCGCTGTCCTGCCTGGTGATGGTGGTGCTGGCCCTGCCCTTTGCCTACCTGCACTTCCGATCGGGCAGCATCACGGGCTACGTGTTCGGCGGGGTGATGATCGGCATCAGCTTCTTCCTGCTCAACAACGTGTTCGGCTACATCGGCAACCTCAACCAGTGGCAGCCCTGGCTGGCGGCGGCCTCGCCGGCGCTCATCTACTCGGTCTTCTCGCTCGGCGCCTTCGGGTGGCTGGTGCTCAAGCGCTGACCATGCTGGGCGTCATCGTCTTCGCCCATGGATCGCGCGACCCGCAGTGGCGCGCGCCCGTGGACGCCGTGGCGCGACGCGTGGCCGAGCGCGCGCCGGGCACGCTGGCCTGCACCGCCTACCTGGAACTGACCGAACCCGACCTGCCCACCGCCGCACGCGAACTGGTGCGCGCGGGCGCCACGCGCATCCGCGTGCTGCCGCTGTTCTTCGGCATGGGCAAGCACGCGCGGGAGGACCTGCCGCGGCTGGTGGACGCGCTGCGCCAGGAGCACATGGGTTTGAGCGTCGAACTCATGCCCACCGCGGGCGAAGACCCGCAACTGATCGATCTGCTGGCCACCCAGGCCCTGAAGGAGGGTGCATGAACCTGCACCAGTTCAAGTTCGTGCAGGAGGCGGTGCGCCGCAACCTCAACCTCACCGAAGCCGCCAAGGCCCTGCACACCTCGCAGCCCGGCGTGTCCAAGGCCATCATCGAGCTGGAGGACGAACTCGGCATCGAGATCTTCGCGCGCCACGGCAAGCGCATCAAGCGCGTCACCGAGCCCGGCCAGCAGGTGCTCAAGAGCATCGACATCATCCTGCGCGAGGTGAACAACCTCAAGCGCATCGGCGAGCAGTACTCGGCGCAGGACAGCGGCACGCTGTCCATCGCCACCACGCACACGCAGGCGCGCTACGTGCTGCCCGGTCCGGTGGCCGCGCTGCGCCAGGCCTACCCCAAGGTGGGCATCAGCCTGCACCAGGGCTCGCCCGACCAGGTGGCGCGCATGCTCATCGAAGAGGTGGCCGAGATCGGCATGGCCACCGAATCGCTGGTGAACTACCCCGAGCTGGTGACCCTGCCGGCCTACGAATGGCAGCACGTGCTGGTGTTCCCCTTCGACCATCCCCTGCTCGCGCGTGAGCGCATCGGCCTGGAAGACCTGGCTCAGGTCCCGCTCATCACCTACCACCCCAGCTTCACCGGCCGCACCCGCATCGACCAGGCTTTCGCGCTGCGCCACCTGCAGCCCAACGTCGTGCTCGAGGCCATCGACTCGGACGTGATCAAGACCTACGTCAAGCTGGGCATGGGCGTGGGCATCGTGGCCGAGATGGCGGTCAAGGGCGAGAACCAGACGCCCGACCTCGTCTCGCGCCCGGCCGGTGCGCTGTTCGGCCACAACCTGGCGCGCGTGGCCTTCAAGCGCGGCACCTACCTGCGCCAGTTCGTGCTGCGCTTCGCCGAACTGCTGTCCGAGCGCCTGTCACGCGAGCTGATCCAGCGCGCGATGGCCGGCGAACCCGACGAATACGAAATTTGACCCACCCCCGCGCCGGCCTGGCGGCCGTCACCCCCTCAAGGGGGCAACACCAGCGGCCCGGCAAAGCCGGTTCCGCGGTGTTTCTCGATCAGCCAACGCAGGCGCCACGCACACATGACCTCGAACGCACCTCGCACGCCAGCTCTCCTCTCCCGCCTGCCGCAGGTGGGCACCACCATCTTCACCGTGATGTCCACGCTGGCGGCCGAGCACAGTGCGGTCAACCTCGGCCAGGGCTTTCCCGATTTCGGTTGCGATCCGGCCCTGCTGGACGCGGTGGACAGCGCCATGCGTGCCGGCCACAACCAGTACCCGCCCATGACCGGCGTGCCCGCGCTGCGCCAGGCCATGGCCGACAAGGTGCAGGCGCTGTATGGCCGCCGCTACCACCCGGACACCGAGATCACCGTCACGGCCGGCGCCACTCAAGCCATCCTCACGGCCATCCTCGCTGTGGTGCACCCGGGCGACGAGGTCATCGTGCTGGAACCCTGCTACGACAGCTACGTGCCCAATATCGAGCTGGCCGGCGGGCGCGTGGTGCGCGTGCCGCTGGTGCCGGGCACGTTCCGGCCCGACTTCGACGCCATCGCCAAGGCCATCACGCCGCGAACCCGCGCCCTGCTCATCAACACGCCGCACAACCCCAGCGGCATGTGCTGGACGGACGCCGAGATGCGCCGCCTGGACGAGCTGCTCGCGCCGACCGACATCGTGCTCATCAGCGACGAGGTCTACGAGCACATGGTGTTCGACGGCCTGCCGCACCACAGCGCGGCGCGCTACCCCGGGCTGGCGGCGCGCGCCTTCATCGTCAGCAGCTTCGGCAAGACGTACCACGTGACCGGCTGGAAGGTGGGCACCGTGCTGGCGCCCGCGCCGCTGATGGCCGAGTTCCGTAAGGTGCATCAGTTCAACGTGTTCACCGTGAACACGCCCATGCAGCATGCCCTGGCCGCCTACATGGCCGACCCGGCACCCTACCGCGACCTGCCGGCCTTCTACCAGCGCAAGCGCGACCTGTTCCGCGAGGGGCTGGCGGGCACGCGCTTCAAGCTGCTGCCGGGTGAAGGCACGTACTTCCAGTGCGTGGACATCTCGTCCCTGGGAGTGGCCGAGCGGGACCTGCCCGAGGCCGATTTCTGCCGCTGGCTCACGAGTGAGATCGGCGTGGCGGCGATTCCGCTCTCCGCGTTCTATGGGGATGGCTTCGACCAGAAAGTGGTCCGCTTCTGCTTTGCGAAGAAGGATGAGACGCTGTTGGAGGCGCTCAAGCGCCTGTCGAAGCTCTAGCAACGGACGGGGTTGCGGCAGAAGCGCTCCAGCTCCCGCACCGTGCTGCGCCCTGCCACCGCCTGTTTCACGCCCGAGCCCATCTCCAGGCTCAGCTTCATCTCGTACTTCTTGAAGAAGGCGTCGAACAGCTCACCGCCCAGCGTGCCCGTGGCCGTGAGCTGGTCGCTCTTCGCATCGTGCTCCAGCAGCACCGCGCACAGCGGTTGTTCGGCCGGGCCGCGCAGCACCTGGGCGCCGCGCGCCGGGTCGTACTGGCTGTGGTCGGCGCAGCAGTGGATCAGGTCGCTGCCCTGGCTGGGCGTCTGCGGGTTCACCGCGGGGCCTTTGCGGAAGCTGATGAAGCTCAGGTCCTTCGTAGGGTAGACGAGCTGGTGCGCGCAGATGGCCGAGAAGGCGACCACGCTGCGCTTCACGCCCACCCCGCCGGGCCATTCGTAGGCTTGCTTGTCTTTGGTATTCAGCGTCGCGGGCAGCGCAGCCTTGCCCAGGTCGAGCAGGAACACCGGCGTGGCCTCGAACGGGTAATGGAAGACGTAGTTGACCTGGGGCCGCAACTGGCCAGCCTTGAAGGGCTGGCCCTGCTCGTCCACCAGCAGCGTGCGCGCGTACGCCTTGGGCTGGGCGTTGGCCGCCCAGGCGGACGTGCCGAGCGCACTGGCCAGCGAAGTGGCGGTCGCGCCGACGGCGCAGGCCTGAACGAAATCGCGTCGGTCCATGGGCGGGTGTCTCCTCGCGTGAACCGGCCCAGTGGAGCGCAGACGCGCCACACCTGTCAAGGCTTGTCAGGCGTTGAGTTGTGCCCAGCTCTTGTCCAGCCGCTTCAGGCTCACCGGCTGCGGCGTGCGCAGTTCCTGCGCGAAGAAGCTCACGCGCAGTTCCTCCAGCAGCCAGCGCAGTTCCTGCAGACGCGCGTCTTGCACGCCTTTGCGTTCGGCCACCAGGCGCCAGTAGCGCTGGTCCTGGGGCTTGAGTTCGGCCAGCTTCGCGGCGTCGCGCGCGGGGTCGGCGCGCAGCTTGTCCAGCCGCAGTTGCACCGCCTTGAGGTAGCGCGGCAGGTGCTGCAACTGCGCGTGCGGCGTCTCCACCAGGAAGCGCCTCGTCACCAGTCGCTGCAACTGCTGCGCCACGTCGGCCGCCACGTCCGCGGGCGGCTTGGCGTCCTTGAGCTTGCGCTGCGCGGCGGCGAACTCGGTGAGGATGGCGCCGGCCGCGCGCGCGATCTCGGCCGCGATGAGGTTCAGACGCCCGCGCCCGTCGGCCACGCGCTGATCGAAGGCCTTGGCGTCGGCCGGCAAGGGCTCCTGCAGGAAGGCGCGGTCGAGCGCGAGCTCGATGATCTGCGTGCGCAACTCTTCCAGCGTGCCGCCGCCGCGTTCCTTGTCCACGGCCATGAAAGCCGCGCCCATGGCCTGCAGGCCGGCGATGTTCTTCTCGAGGTACTTCAGCGCGTCCTTGATCTGCAGCGCCACCAGCCGGCGCAGGCCCTCGCGGTGGCGAGCCTGGGCCAGGTCGGGCTCGTCGAAGACCTCGAGGCGTACGGCATCGCCGTCGTCCACCAGCGCGGGAAAGCCGATCAGCGTCTGGCCGCCGCGGCGGATCTCCAGCAACTCGGGCAACTCGCCGAAGTCCCAGCGGGTGTGGCGCTGGCTCGCGTCCACCGCCGGTGCGGCGGGGGGCGGCGCGGCTTTCGGTACCCGCACGGCCGGGCCGCTCGGGCTCGCCGGTGACACGGGTACGGATGGCGTGGGCGCCGGGGCACTGGTGGTCTTGAGCGCCGCCAGCGCCTGGAACGCGCCGCGCGCCTGCGAGCCCAGCTCGGCCTTGAGCGCGCCCAGGTTGCGCCCCTGCCCCAGTTGCCGCCCGTGCTCGTCCACCACGCGCAGGTGCATGAAGTGGTGCGGCGGCAGTTGATCGGGCTTGAGGTCGTTGCGCACGATGTCGAGCTGCGTGGCCGCGCGCACCAGCTTGAGCACCGCATCGACAAAGTTTCCCTGCGCGAAGGTTTCAGGCACGCACAGCGCCTCGGTGAAACGCTCGGCCGTGGCCGGCAGCGGCACCAGCCGCGAGCGCGGGCGCTGGTGCAGCGTCTTGAGCAGCGCCAGCACCTTGTCCTTCAACATGCCGGGCACCAGCCAGTCGCAGCGCTCCTCGCTCACCTGGTTCAGCGCGTAGATCGGCACCGTGACCGAGAGACCGTCGCGCGCATCGCCGGGCTCGTGCAGGTAGCTGGCGGCGCAGTCCACGCCACCCAGGCGCACGGTGCGCGGAAAGGCCTGGGCCGTGATGCCGGCGGCCTCGTGGCGCATCAGGTCCTCGCGCGTGAGGAACAGCAGCTTGGGGTTCTCGCGCGCGGCCTGGGCGTACCAGCGCTCGAAAGCGGCGCCGCTGCTCAGGTCGGGCGGGATCTGTTCGTCATACCAGGCATAGATCACCTCGTCGTCCACCAGCACGTCCTGCCGGCGCGACTTGTGCTCCAGCTCCGTCACCTGACGCACGAGCTTGCGGTTGGCGGCGAGGAAAGGCAGCTTCGTGTCCCACTCGCCCTGCACCAAGGCTTCGCGGATGAAGATGGCGCGCGCACCCTCCGGGTCGATGCGACCGTAGTCGGCGCGACGGTTGTGATAAATGACCAAACCGTAGAGCGTGGCGCGCTCCAGTGCCGAGACGCGCGCGGCCTTCTTCTCCCAGTGCGGATCGAGCAGTTGCTTCTTGAGCAGGTGCGCGCCCACGCGCTCCAGCCAAGCGGGCTCGATGGCCGCGATGCCGCGCCCGAACAGGCGCGTGGTCTCCACCAGTTCGGCGCAGACGACCCAGCGCCCGGGCTTCTTGCTCAGGTGCGCGCCCGGGTGGCGGTGGAACTTGATGCCGCGTGCGCCGAGGTACCAATCTTCCGTTTCGCTCTTGCAGCCGATGTTGCCGAGCAGGCCGCCGAGCATGGCGCAGTGCAGTTGCTCGTAACTGGCGGGCGTGGCGTTGAGCTTCCAGCCCTGCTCGCCCACCACGGTGTGCAACTGGCTATGCGTGTCGCGCCATTCGCGCACGCGGCGCACGTTGATGAAGTTCTCGCGCAGCAGGTTTTCGTACTGGCGGTGGCTGAGCTTGTGGTCCTGGCCATGGCCGCCTCGACTGTCGTCCAGCCACTTCCAGAGCTTGAGCGTGCCCGTGAACTCGCTCTTTTCGTCATCGAACTTGGCGTGCGCCTGATCGGCCTGCGCCTGCTTGTCGATGGGGCGGTCTCGCACGTCCTGCACACTCAGGGCCGAGGCGATGACCAGCACCTCGTCGAGCGCATTCTGGTCGCGCGCGGCCAGGATCATGCGGCCCACGCGCGGGTCCAGCGGCAGGCGCGACAGCGACTGGCCGATGGCCGTGAGCTCGTTGTCGTCATCCACCGCGCCGAGTTCGGCGAGCAATTGGTAGCCGTCGGCGATCGCGCGACGCTGCGGTGCGTCGACGAAGGCGAAGTCCTCCACCGCGCCCAGGCGCAGCGCCTTCATGCGCAGGATCACGCCCGCGAGCGAGCTGCGCAGGATCTCCGGGTCGGTGAAGCGCGCGCGGCCGTTGAAATCAGCCTCGTCGTACAGGCGGATGCAGATGCCATCAGCCACGCGCCCGCAGCGGCCCGCGCGCTGGTTGGCCGCCGCCTGGCTGATGGGCTCGATCTGCAACTGTTCCACCTTCTGGCGGAAGCTGTAACGCTTGACGCGCGCAGTGCCGGCGTCGATGACGTAGCGGATGCCGGGCACGGTGAGCGAGGTTTCGGCCACGTTGGTGGCCAGCACAATGCGGCGCTGCCCGTGCGGCTGGAAGATGCGGTCCTGTTCGGCCTGGGAGAGGCGCGCGAACAGGGGCAGCACCTCGGCGTTGCGGTGCAGCGGCTGGTGGGCCAGGTGCTTGCGCAGGTGGTCGGCGGCCTCGCGGATCTCGCGCTCACCCGGCAGGAAGACGAGCACATCGCCGCCCTGGCCGCCCCGCCACAGCTCGTCAACGCCATCGGCGATGGCGTCGTTCAGGTCGTACTCGCGGCTTTCCTCGAACGGCCGCCAACGCACCTCGACGGGATACGTGCGCCCCGACACCATGAGCACCGGCGCCGGCCCCTTCGACGACGAGAAGTACTCGGCGAAGCGGTCGGCGTCGATGGTGGCCGAGGTGACGATGAGCTTGAGGTCGGGTCGGCGCGGCAGCAACTGGCGCAGGTAGCCGAGCAGAAAGTCGATGTTGAGGCTGCGCTCGTGCGCCTCGTCGATGATGATCGTGTCGTAGGCGCTCAGGTCCGGGTCGGTCTGCGTCTCGGCAAGCAGGATGCCGTCGGTCATCAGCTTGACCGAGGCTTCGCGCGAGAGCCTGTCCTGGAAGCGCACCTTGTAGCCCACCACGTCGCCCAGCGGCGTCTTGAGCTCCTCGGCGATGCGCTTGGCCACCGAACTCGCGGCGATGCGACGCGGCTGCGTGTGGCCGATCAGGCGGCCGCGCTCGCCCGGCTGCGCGTTCAGCTTGCCGCGCCCCATGGCCAGCGCGATCTTGGGCAGTTGCGTGGTCTTGCCCGAGCCGGTCTCGCCGCAGACGATGACCACCTGGTGCTCGCGGATCGCCGCCTCGATCTCGTGTCGGCGCGCCGACACGGGCAGCGCGTCGGGGAACTCCAGGTGCAGGGCGGGCGTGGGCAAGGCAGGACTTCGGTGAAAATCGGCGAACCCGAGATTATCCCGTGCCCCCACGCCCCTTGCAGCCCACCCAGCCCTGATGTCCAACGTCTTCAACTTCACCTTCGTCCCGTGGTTCCGTTCGGTCGCTCCGTACATCCACAAGCACCGAGGCAATACTTTGGTGGTGGGCATCGCCGGTGAGGCCATCGCCGCGGGCAAGCTGCAGAACATCGCGCAGGACCTGGCCCTCATCCAGAGCATGGGCGTGAAGATCGTGCTGGTGCACGGCTTTCGGCCGCAGGTGAACGAGCAACTGCGCCTGAAGGGCCATGAGGCGAAGTACTCGCACGGCGTGCGCATCACCGACGAGGTGGCGCTGGACTGCGCGCAGGAGGCCGCCGGCCAGTTGCGCTACGAGATCGAGGCCGCCTTCAGCCAGGGCCTGCCCAACACCCCCATGGCCGGCGCCACGGTGCGCATGATCTCGGGCAACTTCATTACCGCGCGGCCGGTGGGCCTGATCGACGGCGTGGACTTCCTGCACTCGGGCCTGGTGCGCAAGGTGGACACCGATGGCATCCAGCGCTCGCTGGACATGGGTGCCATGGTGCTGCTCTCGCCCTTCGGCTTCTCGCCCACCGGAGAGGCCTTCAACCTCACCATGGAAGACGTGGCCACCTCCATCGCCGTGGCCCTGCAGGCCGACAAGCTGGTCTTCCTGACCGAGATCCCCGGCATTCGCGTGGACGCCAACGATCCCGACAGCGAGATCGACACCGAGCTGCCCCTGGCCGACGCCAAGCGCCTGCTGGCCAGCCTACCCAAGCCCGAGCGCCCGACCGACACCGCCTTCTACCTGCAGCACTGCATCCGCGCCTGCGAAGGCGGCGTGGAACGCAGCCACATGGTGCCCTTCGCGGTGGACGGCTCGCTGCTGCTGGAGATCTACACGCACGACGGCATCGGCACCATGGTGGTGGACGAAAAGCTCGAGAGCGTGCGCGAGGCCTCGATCGACGACGTCGCGGGCATCGTGGCGCTGATCGAGCCGTACGAAAAAGACGGCACCTTGGTCAAGCGCGACCGCAACGAGATCGAGCGCGACGCCGGGCTCTACACCATCATCGAGCACGACGGCGTCATCTTCGGCTGCGCCGCGCTCTACCCCTACCCCGAGGAGCGCACGGGCGAGATGGCCGCGCTCACGGTGTCGGCGCAATCACAAAGCCAGGGCGATGGCGAGCGCCTGCTCAAGCGCATCGAGGCGCGCGCCCGCGCCCAGGGACTGCAGAGCATCTTCGTGCTCACCACGCGCACCATGCACTGGTTCATCAAGCGCGGCTTCGCGCAGGTCAGCGCCGACTGGCTGCCCGAGGCCCGCAAGCGCAAGTACAACTGGGACCGGCGCAGCCAGGTGCTGGTGAAAAAACTGAGCTGATCAGGCGGCGCGGCGGCGCGCCAGCAACAGCCACGCGGCCAGCAGCGCGAAGGCCGCGAACCACAGGAAGGACCAGTTCGCGATCGTCAGGCCCAGGAAGGTCCAGTCGATCTTGGAGCAGTCGCCGCTGCCGCGAAAGATCATGGGAATGGCGCGGCCCAGCGGAAAGGCCTCGATCATTCCGAAGAAGTCTCGCCCGCAGGACATGATCTCGGGCGGGTTCCACTGCAGCCAGCTCTGGCGAGCGGCAGTGAAGGCGCCGAAGAGTGCGAACAGGCCCATGGCCGACACGCCCACCGCGCGCACCAGGGGTGCGCGCAGGCAGGCCGCCAGCCCCGCCAGCACCGCCACCAGGATCAGCGCGTATCGCTGCACGATGCACATGGGGCAAGGCTCCAGCCCTTGCACGTGCTGCAGGTACATGCCGAAGGCCAGCATGGCCACGCTGACGGCGGCGACGAGGGCGAGCACCAGTCGGGGGCGCTGGCCGGGCAGCGCAAGCAGGGCGTCCATGCCGCGCTCAGCTCACGAAGGCGCGTTCGATGACGAAGTCACCGGGCGTGGTGGTGTTGCCTTCCTTGAAGCCCAGCTTTTCGCACAGGGCCTTCAGATCGCGCAGCATTTCGGGGCTGCCGCAGATCATCACGCGGTCCTCGGCGGGGTTGAGTGGCGGAATGCCCAGGTCCTTGGCGACGATGCCGTCGGCCAGCAACTGCGGGATGCGCCCCTGGTGCATGAAGGGCTCGCGCGTGACCGTGGGGTAATACAGCAGCTTCTGCTTGACCATGTCGCCCAGGAATTCGTCCTGCTTGAGCTGCTCGGTGATGAGTTCGCGGTAGGCCAGCTCCTTGACCTGGCGCACGCCGTGGATGAGCACTACCTGCTCGTAGCGCTCGTAGGTCTCGGGATCACGGATGATGCTCATGAACGGCGCAAGGCCGGTGCCGGTGCCCAGCAGGTACAGGCGCTTGGCGGGCAGCAGGTAGTCGATGAGCAGGGTGCCGGTGGGCTTGCGGCCGACGACGATGGAGTCGCCCGGCTGGATGTGCTGCAGGCGCGAGGTGAGCGGGCCGTCCTGCACCTTGATGCTGAGGAATTCCAGGTGCTCGGCCCAGTTGGGGCTGACGATGCTGTAGGCGCGCAGCAGCGGCTTGCCGTCCACCCGCAGGCCAATCATGGTGAAGTGGCCGTTGGAGAAGCGCAGCGAGGTGTCGCGCGTGGTGGTGAAGCTGAAGAGGCGGTCCGTCCAGTGGTGAACGCTCAGCACGCGCTCTTCGTTGAATGCACTCATGATGAAAGATGATCCCGGGAGAAAGACGGGCTGTTATTGTAGAAAGTGGCGCGGTAGCGGCGGTTTGGGCCGACCCTGACGACATTGAGGCCGATCAAAGATTGCTACAGTGCGGGCCTCGCGATGGCCCGTGTCCGCGGCGCGCATCTTGCCGCAGCGCCGCGTGAAAGCGAACGAATCGTTTATTCCATCCGATATAACTCCCTCGCATAACGAGGGGCCCACGACAAGGATTCACCGATGGCACGAATGGTTCAATGCATCAAGCTCGGCAAGGAAGCCGAAGGCCTGGATTTCCCGCCCTACCCGGGCGAGCTGGGCAAGAAGATCTACGAAAACGTAAGCAAGGAGGCCTGGGCCGCCTGGCTCAAGCAGCAGACCATGCTGCTCAACGAGAACCGCCTGAACATGGCCGATGCGCGCGCCCGCCAGTACCTGGCGCGCCAGATGGAGAAGCACTTCTTCGGTGAAGGCGCCGACCAGGCCGCGGGCTACGTGCCGCCCAGCGCGTCCTGATGCCCCGATCTCCAGCACCCGCAGGCCCGCCACGCGCGGGCCTCGTGCTTTCTGTATGCCGCCCGACGAGCCCCACCACGCGCTGGTGATCGGCGCCGGTCTCGCGGGCGCGGCGGTCACGGCCGCGCTGTGCCGGCGCGGCTGGCAGGTCACACTGCTGGACGCCGCCGAAGGCCCGGCCCGCGCGGCCTCGGCCTTGCCGGTGGGCGTGCTGAGCCCGCACCTCACGCGCCAGCCCACGCCGATGTCGCGCCTCACGGCGCTGGGGGTACCCGTCACCCGGGCCGAGCTGGAGCGGCTGGTGCCCGAGGGCGCGGGCTGGCAGCCGGTGGACGTGGACAACCGAGGCGCGCACGCCCAGGGCCGGCAGGCCGCCGCACTGGTGCGCCCAGGTGCGCTGGTGCAGGCCTGGCTGACCGAAGCGGGCGCGCGTTTGGACACCCGTTGGAACGCGCCCGTGGCGTCCCTGTCACGACACCAGGGCCAGTGGCAGGCATTGGACGCCCGGGGCGAGCCCATCGCCACCGCGCCGCACGCCGTGGTGGCCGCTGCGCTGGGCACCCGCACCCTGGCGCCTGAAGCCGGCGCCCCCTGGCCGCTGGGACCGGTGATGGGCCAGATGAGCCTGGGTGCGTTGGACTGCGCGCCCCTGGCTGAGCGCCCGCAGCGCGACGACGGCGTGTTCGTGCCCGAATACCGCGACAGCGGGCTCGCGCCGCACTGGCCGACCGTGATCTGGGCCATGGGGTCGACCTACGCGCGCGGCCAGACCGACACCACACCGACCGACGCGGCGCACCGCGACAATGCGGCCCGGCTGCGCACCCTGGTGCCCGCCGCCGCCGACCGGCTGGAGAGCTTGTTGGCCGACGGCCGCCTGCTGGGCTGGGCGGGCGTGCGCTGCGCCTCCATGGACCGCCTCCCGCTGGTGGGCGCCGCGCCCGACCCGCTGTCCTGGACCACGCGCCAGCGCACGGCGGCGGCGCTTCCGCGATTGCCGGGCCTGTGGCTGCTGAGCGCGCTGGGCTCGCGGGGCTTGTCGCTGGCGGCGGCCTGCGGCCAGTGGCTGGCCGCCGAGATGGACGGGGAAACACCGCCGCTGGACGCCGACCTGCGCGCCGCGGTCGACCCGGCGCGCTTTGCCTGGCGGCGCGCGCGCCGCGGGCCCTGAATCAGAGCATTTCGAGGTAACGCGAAATGGCGGGCGGCTGCAGAGGCCGCGCCAGCAGGCCCGAAATGCCGAGCCGCTTGGTGTGCACCCGCACGCGCCGCCGGTGCCACCAGCCCGCGAACGGCCCCGCGTGCTCGGTGGTGGCCAGGGTCATGGCCTGGGGGTAGCGCTCGCGAAAGAGCTGCATCAGGCCCCACGCGTCAATGTGGTGGTCGTCGAGGTTGAACACCCCGCAAAGGTAGTGGTGCTGGGCCATGCACTCGGCTGCGCGTTCGGTGCTGGGGGCTTCGTCGATGAAAGACACCGCCGCGTGCGTGAGCCGCTCGCGCAGGTAGCCCGATTCGTGCTCGGCGATGCCCACGACCAGCGCCCGGCGCACCTCCGCCGAAGGAAATTCACCCAGATCCATGTCCAGAGGCGCTGGCCGCGACACATCCAGGTCCAGGAAGCCGGAATCGCTCTGGGTGGCGGCGAAGGAGGCGTCCAGGTCGTGCAGCAGACCGGCCCAGGCGATAGGCCGCGCCACCACCCGCCAGGCATGTTCGGGGGCGTGCTCTCCCACCCAGATCAGGCGTTGCCCGGCGCGGGGCTCGCGCGCCTGCACCAGCACGGCCTCGGCGCAGTCCCCGTCCACCAGCAGCACGGGGGGCACCTCTTCCAGCATGCCCGAGGCCGATCGCCAGGGGCCGTAGGACACCTCGCGCTCACGCGAGAGCCGGAAAACGGTGTTCAGGGCATGGCGTTCCACGTCGGAAAACCCGATGACTTGAACGCGGACGTCAATGCCCCTCATATTGGGGGATGTTACTTCGGTCTACCTGTGGTAATCGCGCCGTCCATAGCCTGCACACATTTCCTTATTTCGGATCGATATAGCGGCATGAAAAAAATGTAGTTCGTCGAATAAGGAAGGCTTTTTACAGTGCCGGTCATCCCCACGACCTTGCCGACCGCCTCGAAGCGGTCCCTCGGCCCACTCCATGTACCGCCACGACGCCTTCGACCGCCAATTCGTGCAACAGCGCGCCGCCCAGTACCGCGACCAGCTGGAGCGCTGGCAAGCCGGCACCCTCTCCGACGACGCCTTCAAGCCCCTGCGCCTGCAGAACGGCTGGTACATCCAGCGCTTCGCGCCCATGCTGCGCGTGGCCGTGCCCTATGGCGAGATCAACAGCGCCCAGTTGCGCGTTCTGGCCAAGGTGGCGCGCGAGTTCGACCACAAGGAAGACAACGACATCTCCAAGGCCAATGCGGCACTGTCCGACGTGCCCAGCCTGCCCGACCGCACCGCGCACTTCACCACCCGCACCAATGTGCAGTTCAACTGGATCCCGCTGGCCCGCTCGGCCGACGTGATGGAGTTGCTGGCCAGCGTGGGCCTGCACGGCATCCAGACCAGCGGCAACTGCATCCGCAACACCACCACCGACTCACTCGCCGGCATCGCGGTGGACGAGGTGGCCGACCCGCGGCCCTTCGCCGAGATCCTGCGCCAGTGGAGCACCCTGCACCACGAGTTCGCCTTCCTGCCGCGCAAGTTCAAGGTGGCCGTCACCGGCGCCCGCGAAGACCGCGCCGCCACCCCCTGGCACGACGTCGGCCTGCGCCTGCTGCGAAACGTCGACGGCGAACTCGGCTTCCAGGTGCGCGTGGGCGGCGGCATGGGCCGCACGCCCCTCATCGGCGCGGTGCTGCGCGAGTTCCTCCCCTGGGACCAGATGCTCAACTACCTGGAAGCGGTGGTGCGCGCCTACAACCGCTTCGGCCGGCGCGACAACATGTACAAGGCGCGCATCAAGATCATCGTGAAAGCCGAAGGCCAGGCCTTCACCGACCAGGTCGAGGCCGAGTACCGCGACATCATCGAGATCGACGGCGCGCCGCACACCATCACCCAGGCTGAACTGGACCGCGTGAGCGCCTTCTTCGCGCCGCCCGAACTCGCCTGCGACCGCAAAAGCGCTGACGCCAAGATCGCGCACATCCTCAAGGCGGCGGCCGAGGACGACCTGGAGTTCAGCCGCTGGCTCACGCGCAACGTGGCCCCGCACAAGAACCCCGACCTGCGCGCCGTCACGCTGTCCTTCAAGCGCGTTGGCCAGGCGCCCGGCGACGCCACGGCCGAACAACTGGAGCGCGCGGCCGATCTGGCCGACCGCTTCTCTGGCGGCGAGGCGCGCGTCACGCACACGCAGAACCTGCTGCTGCCCTGGGTGCGCTGCGACCAGTTGCCCGAGCTGTGGCGCGAGGCGCGCCGCCTGGGCCTGGCCCGGCCCAACATCGGCCTGCTCACCGACATGATCGCCTGCCCCGGCGGCGACTTCTGCGACCTCGCCAACGCGCGCTCGCTGCCCATCGCACAGGCCGTGCTGTCGCGCTACACCGACCTCGACGAGCTGCACGACCTCGGCGAGATCGACCTGCACATGAGCGGCTGCATCAACAGCTGCGGCCACCACCACAGCGGGCACATCGGCATCCTCGGCGTCGACAAGGACGGCCAGGAGTGGTACCAGGTCACGCTGGGCGGCTCCGACGGAAAACGCCTGTCGGGCGAGGCCACACCGGGCAAGGTGATCGGCCCGTCCTTCGCCGCCAACGAGGTGCCCGAGGTCATCGAGGCCCTGCTCGCCACCTACCGCGAGCAGCGCGAATCGGGCGAGCCCTTCGTCCGCACACTGCGCCGTGTCGGTATCGACCCGTTCAAGCTCGCCGCCAACGCCGTGCGCAGCACGACCGCCCGGCCGCACACCGCCAGCGACGCCGCCACCGCCTGACCGAGGAGCCGACGATGAGCATCCAACTGTTCCGCGCCGACACGTTCAGCGCCCCCGAAGCCGAGGCCGAACGCCTTGTGATCGCCAACACCGACGACCCGCGCGAGGCCGATCTGGCCGGCGTGCGCGTGGTCGAGCTGCGATTCCCCAAGTTCAGCGACGGCCGCGCCTTCAGCCAAGCCTTCCTGCTGCGCCGCCGCCTGGGCTACACGGGCGAGATCCGCGCCACCGGCGACGTCCTGATCGACCAGGTGCTGCAGATGCAGCGCAGCGGCTTCACGCAGGCCGTGTTGAAGGACGACCAGGACCTCGCGCACGCCGAGCGCCTGCTGGCGCACTACAGCGGCTTCTACCAGGGCGACGCGGTGCACACGCGCCCGCGCTTTGCCAACGCCTGAGGCCATGACCATGAGCGCCATCGACCTCTACGACCGCCCCTCGCCCGACTTCGACGCCAAGGTCGAGCGCGCCACCGCCCTACTGCGCGAGCAGGCCGCCGCGCACCCGCGCCTCACCCAGGCCTCCAGCCTGGGCGCCGAGGACATGGTGGTCACGCACCTGATCCACCTGGCCGGCATCGAGGCCTCGGTCTTCGTACTGGAAACCGGCAAGCTGCACGCCGAAACGCTCGCGATGATCCCGAAGATCGAGCAGCGCTATTCCACCAGCGTGCGCGTGTTCCGTCCGAAGCACGAATCGGTGGTCCATTTCGTGCGCCACAACGGCGATGACGCCATGTACCGCAGCCTCGAACTGCGCAAGGGCTGCTGCGACATCCGCAAGATGGAGCCGCTGGCGCGCGCCCTGGCCGACCACGACGGCTGGATCACCGGCCTGCGGCGCGAGCAATCGAACGCGCGCGCCGACGTGGCCGAGGTGGTGCAGGAACCCGCGCGCGTGAAGATCAGCCCGCTGGTGGACTGGACCTGGGGCGACGTGTGGCATTTCATCGCGCTGCACGGCCTCGACTACAACGAACTGCACGACCGCTTCTTCCCCAGCATCGGCTGCGAGCCCTGCACCCGCGCCATCAGCGTGGGCGAGGACTTCCGCTCCGGCCGCTGGTGGTGGGAGCAGGAAAGCGCCAAGGAATGCGGACTGCACGTGCAGCCCGCCGTCTCGTCTCTCGATCGGACCCCCGCATGAACGCCCGCCCCGAACCCGCCGTGATCGAAGCCGCGCTGGCGCACGACAACGGCCACCAGCTCAGCAACGCCCACCTCGATGCGCTGGAAGAGGAAACCATCTTCGTCCTGCGCGAGGTGGCTGGCGCCTTCGAGCGCCCCGCTTTGCTGTTCTCAGGCGGCAAGGACTCGCTGGTGATGCTCAAGTGCGCCGAGAAGGCCTTCGGCGCGGGCCGCATCCCCTACCCGCTGCTGATGATCGACACCGGCCACAACTTTCCCGAGGTGACCGACTTCCGCGACCAGCGCGCAAAGGAACTCGGCGCCGAGTTGATCGTGCGCAGCGTGGAAGACTCCATGGCGCGCGGCACCGTGCGTCTGGCGCACCCGGGCGAGAGCCGCAACGTGCACCAGTCGGTCACGCTGCTGGAGGCGATCGAGGAATTCCGCTTCGACGCGCTCATTGGCGGCGCACGGCGCGACGAAGAGAAGGCGCGCGCCAAGGAGCGCATCTTTTCGCACCGCGACGGCTTCGGTCAGTGGCAACCCAAGGCCCAGCGCCCCGAACTCTGGACCCTGTTCAACACCCGGCTGCAACAGGGTGAGCACTTCCGGGTGTTCCCCATCAGCAACTGGACGGAGCTCGACGTCTGGCAGTACATCGCGCGCGAGAACATCGACCTGCCCTCCATCTACTACACGCACCAACGCGAGGTGGTGGACCGCCGCGGCCTGCTGGTGCCCGTGACCGGACTCACTCCGCCGCGCGACGGTGAACAGGTGCAGGTGCGCGACGTGCGCTTTCGCACCGTGGGCGATATCACCTGCACCTGCCCGGTGGAAAGCACGGCGGCCACGCCGCAGCAGATCGTGATCGAGACACTGGCCGCCGAGGTCAGCGAGCGCGGCGCCACGCGCATGGACGACAAGACCAGCGAAGCCTCGATGGAAAAACGAAAGAAGGACGGGTACTTCTGATGAGCACCGCCACCACGCAAGACACCCACGCCGCGCTGCGCCTCATCACCTGCGGCAGCGTCGACGACGGCAAGAGCACCCTCATCGGCCGCCTGCTGGTCGACAGCAAGGCCGTGCTGCAAGACCACCTGGCCGGCGTGCAGCGCCAGGGCCAGACCGACCTCGCCCTGCTCACCGATGGCCTGTCGGCCGAGCGCGAGCAGGGCATCACCATCGACGTGGCCTACCGCTACTTCAGCACCGAAGCGCGCAAGTTCATCATCGGCGACGCCCCGGGCCACGAGCAGTACACCCGCAACATGGTCACCGCCGCCAGCAGCGCCGACGCCGCCGTGGTGCTGGTGGACGCCACCAAGCTCGACTGGCGCAACCCCGCGCTGAGCCTGCTGCCGCAAACGCGCCGCCACAGCCTGCTGGTCAAGCTGCTGCGTGTGCCCTCGGTGGTGTTCGCGGTCAACAAGCTCGACGCCGTGGACGACGGCGCCACCGCCTTCGCCCACATCGGATCGGCGCTGAAGGCCTTCGCGCAACAGGCCGGCATCGCCGTCACCGCCGTGGTGCCGGTCTCGGCGCTCAAGGGCTGGAACGTGGTCGACGCGGCCGAGCAGGACGGCTGGTGCGGCTACCACGGCCCCACGCTGTTGGAAATTCTTGAGCACCTGCCGGTAACCGGGCCTGAAACCGGATTGCCGCTGGCGTTTCCGGTGCAGTGGGTGGAAAAGTTCTCCTCCTCGTCCGACACATCTCAGGGCCGGCGCGTGTTCTGGGGTCGTGTGGCTGCCGGGCAGGTGCGCCCGGGCCAGACCGTGCGCGTGGCGCCCAACGGCCAGACCGCTGTGGTGGCGCAGGTGCTGAACCACGTGCGCCAGGCGGGCGAGGTGTCCGCCGGCCACAGCGCGGGCATCGTGCTCGACCGCGAACTCGATGTGTCGCGGGGCGACTGGCTGCTGGCCGTGGACGCGGCCGGCGCCTCGCTCGAGGCGAGCCGGGAGATCAGCGCCACGGTGGCCTGGCTCGACGACGAGACCCTGGTGCCCGGCCGCGTGTACTGGGCCTTGCACGGCCACCGCTGGGTCAAGGCGAAGGTCAAGCGCATCGTGCATCAGCTCGACATCCACACCCTGGCCGAGCACGACGCCGGCGAACTGCCGCCCAACGCCATCGGCCACGTCGAACTCGCCCTGCAGGAGCCCCTGGCCACCCGCTCCTTTGCCGAGTCGCGCTCGCTGGGTGCGCTGGTGCTGGTGGACACCGCCAGCCACCGTACGGCTGGCGCCGTGCTCGTGCGCTGAATAACCCCACAAGCGCCGACCGGGAAGCCACCAAGGGCAAGCCCGGTCGGACGTGCGCGGCGCCGTAAAATCGCTGCTTTCCGTCTGTCCGATCCCGCCACCATGACCCACGTCGTCACCGAAGCCTGCATCCGCTGCAAATACACCGACTGCGTCGATGTATGTCCCGTGGACTGCTTCCGCGAAGGCCCCAACTTCCTCACCATCGACCCGGACGAGTGCATCGACTGCGCCGTCTGCATCCCCGAATGCCCGGTGAGCGCGATCTACGCCGAGGAAGACCTGCCCAAGGACCAACTCCACATGACGGAGATCAACGCCGAGCTGGCCAAGCTGCCCACGTGGAAGAGCATCACCAAACGCAAGGCCGCGCTGCCCGATGCCGAAGAGTGGAAAGACAAGACCGGCAAGCTCGACGAGCTGATCCGCTGAGCGAATGAGCGTCGCCGCGCCGATCGAGACCGACGCGCTGGTCATCGGCGCTGGCCCCGTGGGGCTGTGGCAGGTGTTCCAGCTCGGCCTGCAAGACGTCCGGGCGCACGTGGTCGACGCCCTGCCGCACGCCGGCGGCCAGCCCGCCGAGCTTTACCCCGACAAACCCATCTACGACATCCCCGGCCTGCCCGTGTGCAGCGGCCGGGAACTGGTCGATCGCCTGCTGCTGCAGGTCAAGCCCTTCGCGCCCACGCTGCACCTTGGCCAGTCGGTGAGCGCGCTTGCGCGCGAAGAGGATGGCCGCTGGGCCGTGCAGACCACCGCCGGCCAGCGGTTTCTCGCGCGCCTGGTGTTCATCGCCGCGGGCGTGGGGGCCTTCCAGCCCAAACGACTCAAGCTCGACGGCATCGAGGCCTTCGAAGGCGAACAGGTACACCATCGCTTTGCCACGGACAGAGACTGGAGCGGCCAGCACGTGGTGGTGCACGGGGGCGACGAACTCGCGATCGACTGGGCGCTGCGCCTGCTGGACAGCCCCGCCCCGCCCGATCGCCTGAGCCTGCTGCATCGACGTGAGGTGCTGCAGTCCGACGACGGCGCCGCCCTGGCACGCGTGCAGGACACCATCGCCCGCGGCCGCGCGCGGCTGGTGGTGGGTCAGCCCGTGGGCCTTGTCAGCGCTGGTAACCGGCTGCAAGCCCTGCAGGTGCTTGACCCGCAGGGCGAGACTCAGGCGCTTGCGCTGGACCAACTCGTGGTGGCCCTGGGCCTGTCGCCGCGCCTGGGGCCCATTGCCGACTGGGGTCTGGCCATGGACCGCAAGCAACTGGTGGTGAACACCGACGGCTTCGAAGCCAGCGAGGCCGGCCTGTACGCGGTCGGCGACATCAACACCTACCCCGGCAAGAAGAAGCTCATCCTCTGCGGCTTCCATGAGGCCACGCTGGCCGCCTTCGCCGCCGCCGCGCGCCTGCGCCCCGACCAGCGCGTGCCGCTGCAATACACCACCACCAGCCCGCGCCTGCATCAGTTGCTTGGCGTGGCGCCGCGCTGACCTACAATCCGCCCGCGTTCCGAACGCATCCGCTAGGGGTGTTGCGACCGGCTCCGGTCGCGACTGAGAGAGTCCCTTCGAACCTGATTGAGGTAATCCTCGCGCAGGGAAGCATGAGCACAGCGACCACCGCCACCACGCGCGGCCCAGGACGCAGCGGCTCGGCCCCCTGCCATGAACCGTCCTTGGGACACCGCACATGGCACCACCGCTTCGTTTCCTGCTCCGTCCGCTGGCCTTGGCGGCCTCGCTCACGGCCCTGTTCGCCGCGGCAACGGCTCAGGCGCAGTCCGACCCCGCCACCCTGCCGGCAGTGACCGTGCGCAGTGGCGCCGCCACGGCCTCGGGCGAGGTCTCCGGCTTCGTCGACCAGCCCCTGTCCAGCGCCCCGCTCAGCGCCATCCTCATCGGCAGCGACACCATCGCCGAAACCGGCGCGCGCGGCCTTCGCGACCTTTACCGGCTCGACTCGTCGGTAAGCGACGCCTACAACGCCGTTGGCTACTACGACTACGCCAGCGTGCGCGGCTTCGTGCTCGATCACAGCTACAACTACCGCCGCGAGGGCCTGCCCATCAGCGCCGAGACCAGCCTGCCGATCGACCACCTGGAGCGCGTGGAACTGCTCAAAGGCACCAGCGGCATCCAGGCGGGCACCAGCGCGCCCGGCGGTCTGTTCAATGCCGTGGTGAAGCGCCCCACAGCCACGCCGCTGCGCCGCGCGCGCACCGAGGTCAACAGCGAAGGCAACGCCCTCGCCCACCTGGACCTGAGCAATCGCCTGGCCGATGGCGACCTGGGCTACCGACTCAACGTGCTGGGCGAGCGCCTGAACACCGAAGCGCCCGGCACCGAGGGTTGGCGTGGTCTGCTCGCCCTGGCCATGGACGCGCGCCTCTCGCGCGACAGCCTGCTCGAGGCCGAGTTCGAACTCTCGCGCCGCCGTCAGGCCACCGTGCCAGGCTTGAGCCTGCTGGGCGACAGCCTGCCCCCGGCCGACGCGAGCCTCAACATCAACACCCAGCCCTGGAGCCAGCCCACCGACTTCCGCAACTTCAGCGGCAGCCTGCGCTTCACCCAGGCCATCAACGAGCGCTGGAACTGGCAGGCACAGGCCGGTTGGCAGTCGCTGGACACCAACGACTTCCTCGCCTACCCCTACGGCTGCTGGGACGCCGGCAGCAGCACCTACTACGCCGACCGCTATTGCCCTGACGGCGGCTTCGACCTCTACGACTTCCGCAGCCTCGGCGAAGAGCGCCGCAGCACCGCCGTGCAATGGCGCCTGAACGGCCAGTTCGACACCGGCTCCGTGGGTCACAAGCTCAGTACCGGCGTGCTGTTCAACCGCTTCACGCTGCGTGGACAGCCGCAGGCCGACAACAACGCCCCTGTGGGCACGGGCAATCTGTTCACACTGCCCGCCTTCGCGCCGCTGCCAGACTTCACCGATCCCTTCGTCAACCGCACCGAGCGCAGCACCGAGCTCTTCGCCACCGACGTGATCCAGTGGACGCCCGCGCTGCAGACCTGGATCGGCCTGCGCCACACGCGGCTGGACCGCCAGAGCGTTCGAACCGACGGCAGCCGCGCCACCGACCACACGCAGAACTTCACCACGCCCTGGCTCGCGCTGGCCTACAAGATCGACGCGGCACGCACCGCCTACGCGAGCTGGGGCGAAGGCGTGGAGTCGGAAGTGGCCGCCGGCCGCGCGCGCTACAGCAACGCCAACCAGGCCCTGCCCACGCTCAAGAGCGAGCAATGGGAGGTCGGCCTGAAGTCCGACGATGGCCGATCTCGCTGGCAGATCACGGTCTTCGACATCGCGCGCCCCGTCTCCGGCGACCGCCTCAACGACCCCGCAGGTTGCGACGACGGCACGCCGGGCTCCTGCACCCGCGTCATCGACGGCGAGGCGCGCCACCGCGGCCTGGAACTGGGCGGCGGCCGCACCGCAGGCCTCTGGCGCTACGACGCCAGCGTGACGTGGCTCGACGCCAAGCGCCAGGGCTCCACGTTGAACCCGGCCCTCAATGGCCGGCGCGTGACCAACGTGCCTCGCTGGGTGCTGCGCGCCAATATCGTGCGCGCCATCGAGTCGGTGCCCGGCCTGCGCCTCGGCGCCCACGTCTCGCACGAAGGCCGCCGCGCCATCGTGCCCGACAACTCGCTCACGCTGCCCTCGTGGACGCGCGTGGACGCCACGCTGCGCTACGACACGCGCCTGCAGGGCCGCGCCGCCAGCTGGACCATCGGCGTCCACAACCTGTTCGATCGCCGCTACTTCCAGGAGTCGCCGTTCCAATACGAACACATCTACCTGTTCCCTGGGGCGTCGCGCACACTGCGCGTGGCGCTGGAGACCGATTTCTGAGTTTCTTCGCATGCGGCCAGAACCGCCTCAAAACGACGCTATAATTTGAGGCTGTTCCCTGATAGCTCAGTCGGTAGAGCGACGGACTGTTAATCCGCAGGTCCCTGGTTCGAGTCCAGGTCGGGGAGCCAATAGATTCCTATATGAATCAAGGCCCTACGCGCGAGCGCAGGGCCTTTTCTTTTGCCCCCGATTTCCGCTATCAGGGGTCATTTCCGCAATTTGTCCGGCTACTTGCCGCAGAGCAGCGACTCCGAAAGCTGCGACGCCGCCACGATCACCCCCTCCTGATTGGCGTGCAATCCCGTGCGGCACGTGGAGCGCTTGATGGCATTGGCCGAGCCATAGGTCTTTTCCCACGTGTAGACCGTGACCCCGCCGGGCAGCGGCGTGGTGGCCTGCGGCGGGCCCAGCACCGCGACGGCCTGCTCGATGCGCTGGCCCTTCCAGCGGGCTTCGACATCCTGGGTGGTGGGCATGGCGCAGGCGCTGAGCGCGCCCAGCAGCACGGCGGTGGCGACGATTCGCATGGATCCCCCTGTGACGTAGTTGCAACGGGGCGACAGCCTACACGGCCCACCCCGGCGCCCACGGCCCGGGTTTTCCCTCGGCAGCGTGAATCAGCGCAGCTTCTCGGCCATTTCGCGCAGCAGCTTGGCCTTCTTCTCGCGCTCGACCTGCACCGCCTCGTCGAACTCCTCGCGGCTCACGCGGTTCGTCTGGAGTTGGCGCTTGAGCTGCGTGATGTTCTTGTCGATCTCCGCTTCCTGGGCCTTGGTCTTGGCCACCAGGTTGCGGCGCAGCACGTCGGCCGGGTAGCTGCCCAGCTTCACGCCCACCGAACTGAGCAGGGCCTGGGTGGTGGACATTTCCCGGCCGAAGGCATCGGTGCGCCCCGTGAGCGAGCCCTCGACGCCCTCCCAGGCGTAGGTGTTGGGCAGCACCACGATGTTCGGCGCGAAGGCCTTGTAAAGGTGGTCGGCCACCTTCGCGGCCTGCTGGGCCGCGGTGTCGGTATCCTGCGAGATCGACTTGCCCGTGAAGGCCGACTTGTTGAGCATCACCTCGCCGGCCAGCACCAGCGGCCCGCCGGGCATCAGGCCGGGCAGCACCGGGATGGCGGCCTGGCCGGCGCCCACGTCGAACACGTCGCCCACCGGAATGAAGCGGCGGATGTCCAGGTACACCGGCGAGCCATGCTCGTCGTTCCACGGCATGCGGATGAGCTTGGGCACGATGCCCCAAATCTTGCCGGCCTTCTCCTCGGGCAGCAGCTTGCGCGCGCGCTCGTCGTCATCATCGTCGCCGCCGGCGAGCATGGAGCCCAGCGCGTTCAGGCCGCCCAGCACCATCATCAGTTTCAGCAGCTTGTGCGGCTTCTTGCCGGCGATCTCGGCCAGCATGGGCACGGCGCGGTAGGTGAAGCTGATGAACGGCCAAGCCGACTGGCGCATGGCCTGGATCCACGGCGCGTTGATGCTGTAGTCGAGGAAGGACTTGCGGGCGGCGCGGCCGGCCTCGATGTCGCTGGCGCCCTCCTCTTTGGCCCGCAGCCAGGCCGCCAAGCGGAAGACATCGTCCTCGTGCTGGTAGAGCTCGATCAGATTGTTCGCCTCGGTGGCCAGCACCTTGCCCGGCACCGTGGGCTTGAAGGCCTCCCAGGCGCTGGGGAAGCGCAGCATGAGCATGTGCTGCAGGGCCGCGAACACGCCGGTCTGCGCCTGGTGCGAGGCGCCCGCCGTCTGCTGCAGCTCCTTCTCCAGCGATTGCAGCAGGGGCTCGAGCTGGTCGCGGGCAATCTCGTTCGTCACCCAGGAGCCGATGTCGCCGCCCGAGTCCTCGTAGCGCGCCAGGATCTCGCGCGCCGCCTCGTGGTCAGCGATGCCGCCGCGCGCGGCCAGGTTGCCGGCCTTGCCCAGCAAGCCCTGGCCCTTGCGCTGGCTGGCGCCCATCAGGATGCGCAGCGACTTGGCCACGTGCCCCGCGGTGACCCCGTGCCAATCCGCCATGATGAAGTTGCTCATCACGTTGTTCATGTGCACCGCCGGCGAGAGCGCCGTCTTCGAGGTCTTCCACAGCGACAGGATCTTGCTGTACGTCTCGCCGAAGGGCTTGAACTGGCCACCCACCACCTGGCGGATGTCGTTCCACACCGGGCCCGGTAGGTAGCGCCCAGCCAGCTTGCCGTACTTGAGCACGCTGGTGCCGGCGATCTTCGTGTCGGGCACGCGCACCCACTCGCCGGGCTTGAAGGTGTCGCGCATGCGCTCGGAGGCCTCCACCACCGCGCCCGGGATCTCTTCGCCCTCCTTCTTCGCCTGGTTGGTGGACATCCACTCCAGGTACCGCCCCACCTCCACGTCGTGGATCATGGCGTGCAAGGTTTTGGCGATCGCGAAGCGGGCTTCATCCACCTCGCCCATGCGCTCGCGCTCGTCCTTCGTGAAGTCGCGCCAGAGGATGGCCTTGGGGCCCTTCACGTCGCGCACCTCGAAGGTGCCGGCCTGCTGCCAGTCCTTGAGCTGCGGCGGCAGCTTCTCGTCGGCCGGCCAGTAGGCGACCTCGCGCAGCTTGCCCGCGCTGGTGTCGCGCTCGATGCCCGGCAGCAGGCCCACGCCGGCGCCCTTCGTCTCGCGCCGCTCCAGGCGGATGAACTTCTCGCCCTTGAGCGCGGTGTCGGCCTTGCCGGCCTTGAGCTTGCGGCCCCACCACTCGGGCGCCGCCGCCTTGAGCTTGTCCATGTCGGCCGCCTCGGTGAGCCCGCGCCCGCGGTACTGCTCGCCCAGGATGGAGATCACGCGCGCGCGCTTCGCCTTCTCGCCAGCGGTCATTTCCACCACGTGCTTGGCGTAGCTGCGCCGCAGGTAGGCAAAGCGGTTGCGCTCGAAGGCCTCGGGCGTCAACTGGCCCAGGCGCACCGCCTCTTTCGACAGGTCGTCGACCAGCTTCTGCACCTCCAGCAGCACCTCGACCGACTCCTCGGGCAGGCCGTCCATCTTGGACAGGTAGGCCTTGGGATCGGAGCCATCCATGTTCATCCACTCGTAGGCGACACGCGACTCCTCGCGCGTGAGCGTGGCGAGCTTGTCCACGAGTTTGCCGGCCTTGCGCAGTTGCACGCGCTGGCGGCCCTGCAGCATCACGCGCTGGTCGATCACGGTCTGCGGCACGCCGTAGTCGGCGACGACGCCCGCCTTGACCTGCTCGGGGGTGTAGCGGTCCAGGAGGTAGGCCGCGCGGTCATAGACGGCGCTGGTCAGGCGTTCCAGGCCGCTGTAGCGCGTGGCGGCGCGCGCCATGGCGTCCAGCGGCTTCATCGTGGCGGCCGGCTTGCCCAGGATGTCCTCAACGCGCTCAGCGAGGCCCTTGCGGCGCGACAGCAGCGTGTCGGCCGGGTTGCGCTCGCGCCAGAGTTCGGCCAGGCGCTCGAAGAGCGGGTAGTTCTGGTCCACCAGGTCGTCGACATCCTTGTAACCGCGGGCTCGGGCCTCGGTGGTGAGCCACTTCTCCTGGCGCTCGATGTCTTCGGCCAGCGTCGACGACAGCCGCGTGGCGGCGGCGATCGTGCGCTCGCCCGGGCGCTTGCCGGCCACGAACTCGCGCGCGCCGCGCACCAGCTCCGCCACCATCAGGTCGGCGCGCTGCTGATCGCTCAGCGTGCCGTGCAGCCAGCCGGTGAGGCGATCGGCCATGCGCTCGAAGCCGCGCGCAGCCAGCGTGTCGCGCACCAGGCCCACCAGGCGGCGCCAGCCCTGCAGCCGCGCCAACTCGCGCGTGGGCATGTCCACGATGACCTCCTCGACGGCCTCGGCCACGGTGAGGCGAGAGGTGGCGCGCAGCTTGTTGGCCGCGCGGCGCACGGTGCCGTTCTCCGCATAGATCACATTCATGGCCACCCGCAGCTTGTCGCCCAGGATGCCCCGCAGGCCGTAGTGCGCGGCCTCGTGTTCGGCCAGCACGTGCTCGGCGCGCAGCGGGTCGCTCAGGCCAGAGGCGAACAGGTACAGCTCGCCGTCGTGCATCGCGCCTTCGACATCGTCCCAGGCGTCTTGACGGACGATGTACTCGCGCAGCGCCTTGGGCGCCTTGCTGGGGTCGGGCAGCACGCGCACGTTGGGCATGTTGGGCATGCCAGCCTTGATGCGCTCGGCCAGCGCCTTGAGCTGGTCGAAGTCCATGCCACCGCCAGCATCCACGCCGCCGGCGCCCGCGCCGCGCGACAAACGGGTACCCTGTGGTTGCTCCACCTCAGCGGTGTATCCGTTTCCGGATGGATCGCTTAAAATGTCATCGCGAGGTTCATCAATGAAGTTCCCTGAATCCTTCCCTGCAGACTGCCGATTCGTCGGCGACTTCTCAGGCGACGAGTTCGTGCGCTTCCCCGACGGCACCTGGTTCAAGGCGTCGGACGACGGCGACTCGCTCATCGCACTGCCAGGCATGGAGCCGGAAGGCCCGCGCTCAGGCTTCAACATGTCTGAGTCCGGCTTCGTTTCCACCGCCGCCAAGTCGCGAGAGTTCTTCGCACGCAAAGCGGCGGCATCGAAGGCCGCAGCGTAGAGATCCCGCATCGCTCCCGCGATGTTTGACTTGTTGGGGTCGCCCTCGGGCAACACGCGCGCGGCCTCGTAGAGCTTGTGCCCCTGGCCGCCCTTGGCGGCCAGCATCGACGGCACGTTGATCTGAATTTCTGCAGTGATGCCGCTGGGCAACTCGATTTGCATCAGCACATCGGCGTAGCCATCCTGAGCCGAGCGAGCCTGTTCATCGCGCCGATCCTTGGTCCGCAACACAACGAACTCGCGCTCGACCGCATCGACGACCGCGTCGGCATCCGGATACTGATCAACGACAAGAGTGGCGCGAAGCAGGTCTTTCACGTCCTCAGCGCGCATTGGCCGGCCCTGGGCTTTCGCTTCCTGGTGCATCTTCTCGACCGCGCGCGCGGTCGACTTGATGTTCCCGAGGATCTGGCCGAGGGCGCCAACGCGCTCCGCCAGGTCGATCACCTTCTGGTCGAACTCGACCTTTGCGACCCGGGCCAACTCCAGCCGCGGCGCGAGCAGCCGCTCGCCCACCGCGCGCTCATCGGGCGTCATCGGGTATGGCTTCGCGGCCTTGTAGAAGCGCTCCACGTAGGCGTCGGCGCGCTGCAGCACATCGGCGGGCAGCACCTCGGCGAGCGGTGGCGGCTGGAAGTTGTCGCGCTCGGGGTCATACGGTCGGCCGTCGATCAAGGCTACCTCGGCCACGCCAGGTGCGCCTTCGCTGCGCTGCACGCTGGGGAACTCGAACGTCGCCTCCAGCAGCTCCTCGATCGGCGCGTCGAAGCGGATCACGCGGATGGTGTCGCCAGCCTCCTGCGCGCCCATCCACTGGTGGTGACCATCGAGCACGTGGCCCTCGCGCGACACGAGCACCGAGCGCTCCTTGTCACCGCTCTGCGCGAACGAGTGCGCCTTGCTCGGCTGGTACTCAGCCTGCGTGGGCTTGAGCGTGTTGGGGTCGGTGTCGTCCTGGATCTCGTAGCTGATGCCGCGCGCTTCCAGGAACTGCACCAGGGCCGCGCGGTCGCGCTTCTTCACCTGCGGCATCTGCGCGCGGGGAATGCCCAGCGTGCCCGACTCGGGTGGGTACATCACCCATTCGGCTTCGCCTTCCTGAGCGCCCTGCTGTCCTCCACCGGCATCGGCTCGGGCAGGCCCAGCGCCTTGATCGCCGCCTTGATCGCCCGGCGCAGCCGCTCGTTGCTCTCCGCCTTCACGAGCAGCGCCCGCACCTTGGCGATCGCCTCCTTGTCCGGGGGCGGCAGGATCGTTGCCATCTGGTTCTCCTTGTGCGCGCTGCAGCAGCTCGGCGCGCGTGGGCGCCGGCGCGCCGTCATCGAACATGGTGCCCTGGCTGGGGTCGCCCGCCTGCTCCAGGGCCTCGTAGTAGCGCTGCACAAACTCGGCGATGCGCCGCGGCGCGCGCAGGTTGTCCGCCAGGAAGCGCAGCAGCGCGGCCGACTCTGGCGAGTACTTGGGCCCGGTCAGATCGGCCTGGCCCAGCTCGTCGTCAACCGACCAGCCGCGCTCGCGCAGCGCGCCCAGGCCCTCCACGGCCGCCAGCAGGTCGCCGGTGAGGTCGGCGTCGTTGAGCGTGCCGGCGTCGATGCGCTCGCGCGCCTCGGCGACGCGCGGCGCCACGCGCAGCAGCGCCTTGCTGATGTTGCGCAGGTTGTCCTCGCGGGCCTCGGTCATGCGCCGCAAGGTGGGCGAGTCGCCGTAGGCGCGGGCCAGCACCGCGTTTTGCATGCGCCGGTAGCCCTCGGTGGACAGCCGGCCGTCGCTCTCCAGCATGCCGCTCTGCTCGGTCACCGGCAGCGTGGCCATGAACTGGCGGATGAAGTCGTAGCTCGTGTCGAAGTCGCCGTTGTCGTCGGGCTCCAGCCCTTCGAGGGAGGTCAGGCGCTTCGCGTCGGCCAGCGCCTGCTCGGACGGCGCCATGCGCTGGATCGTGGCCTGGTTGGCCTGGCGCGCGAACTCAGCGCGGTTCACCGGGGTGGAGCGCACGCGCACCAGCACGGGCCGGCGCATGCCGTCGATCGCCTCTGGCGCCAAGCCGAACTGGCCAGCGTTCTCGCGCAGGAAGGCCTTGTAGTCCTCGGCCTTCTGGCCGTTGGCCTGGTAGACGCGCTTGAGGGCGATCGTCCGGGCATTGCCCGACTCCACGAGGCCGTCCTTGCCGATGATGGGCGCACCGGTGGCGGCGTCGGCCGAGACGCCCAGGCGCGCCGGGTCCAGGCGCTGCACGATGCCCGACACCTGCAGCTCCGAGGCCTGGCGCGTGCGGTCGCGCGGCTGCAGCTCGCCCGGAAAGCGCGGGTCGGGCCGCAAGTTCTCGTTGTGGGAGGTCACCAGGTCGTCGGCCTCGACGAGGGCGTACTGGCCATCCAGGCGCACACCCGCCTCGGTGGAGAACGACGCCGGCGCGCCCGCCTCCAGCTTGGGCCAGAACTGGGCGACCTGCTCGCGCTCAGCGGCCAGCGCCTGCGCCTGCTGGGCCAGCTCGGCCCGCTCACCATCAAAGGCCGGGCCGTAGCCGTTGTCCGGCGCCAGCTCGGCCTCGCGCGAGCGGATGCGCGCCAGCTCCTGGTCGATCTCGTCGGCGCGCTCCAGCGGGCCGGTGCTCACCGGCGTGCGCAGCGCGCGCGCGGCCTCGTCCGTGTCTGCGGTACCCACCGCCTCACCGCCGGGCGCCAGGGGCGGCTGCGGGCGGGGCTGGGTTTCACGTGAAACCGTATCCGGATCTCCTTCATCCGCATCCGGATTGTCAGGGGCGGGCGGCGCCCCTGGGGGGCTGGCCAGGCGTCGCGCGGCTCCGTCGAGCACGGCGCGCCCGCCGGCCACAGGCCCGCCGCCCATGGCGCCCATGGTGAATTCCTCGAGCGTGCCCTCGGTGATCGAGCGATCCGTGCCCGCCGCGTCGTTGATGCCGGCCCGGGTGGCCACGCCCTCGGCGACCTCCTGCAGGCCCTCCTCAGTGGCGCCCAGCGCGGCCAGCACGGCGGCGCGCACCGGGGTGATGGCGCCGGCGGCGACGCGCTCGCCCCACTTGCCCAGCAGCGCGGCGGTGGCTTTGCCGCCGGCCAGGCCTGCAGGTGCGGCAAACGCGGCGGCCCGGTTTTCGGCGTCGCGCAGCACCAGCGTGCGCGCCTGCTCGGGCTTGTAGCCCTTCTCGACGAGGTTGCGGAAGACGGGCGAGGCCTGGGCCAGCGCCTGGTCGTCGAACGAACCCAAGTAGTCGCCGGCCTCGTCCATGGCGGCGCCGCCCACCTGCGCGGCGACCGAGGCGCCGCCGGCGCGCATCTGCGTCTCCGCGCTGCGCCCGCGCGTGGCGATCGCGGTGGCCACCGAAGGCACCACGGAGCCCACGCCTTCGGCGCCGACGCCCAGCACGCCCTCGACGCTCGGATCCTTCGGGCCCTGCCAGGTGCTGGGACTCGTGATGTCGCCGGTCGGCGTGGAGTCCTGGATCGCCTGCTTGGCCTCGTCCGAGCGCGCGTCGCGCAGGCCCTGCGCCACGTCCATGACCTTGCGCCCGCCTGCCTCGATGACGCGGCCAGCGGCCGCCACCGGGTTCAGGCGGTTGGCCTTCTCGTAGTACTCAAGGGCCCGGTCCGGCGTGCCATCGGCCTCGGCCATGCGCCGGGCCTCATCCATCGTGAGGCCGAACAGCTTTTGCCCGCCCTCCTCGATCGCGCGGCCCGCAGCGGTGGGGATGGCGCCCAGGGCCGAGACGCCGGCGGCGCCGACGGTGCGCGCCATGTCGGCGGCTTTCTCGCCGAAGGTGCGTTCCTTCTTCGTGGGCTCGGGCGGCTCTTCGCCGAAGACCTCGGCGGGATCCAGGTAGTTTGGCTGGCCGCCGGTGCCGAAAACTTCGTCGTCGGTGAGGTACTTGGTGGACATCGCGCGGCCCTGCGTTTCAACCCGCAAGACCTTGCCATGCTTGCCACGCCGGCTACTTGAGCACCCAGCCGGAGCCGTCGAACACGGCCTTCTTGCCCTTGTTGGGCCCGGCCTGCACCACGCGCTCGTCGCCCTTCTTCGGCGCCGCGCCTGCGCCGCCCGAGGGCTTGTCGTCCTTCTTCTCGGGGAACAGGTAGGTCATGGCCTGCTCGGTCGCTTCCTGCGCGCGCGTCGCGTCGCCGAAGTTCGCCGTGAGCGCCTTGGTGTAGATCTCCTGGCGCACCTTCTCGGGACTGTCGCCCTTGGTCGTGGCCGCCAGCTTCAAGCCCTCGGCCATGTCCTTCGCCATGCCTGCGGTAACGTAAGCCTGCGCGAGCTTCACCTCCGCCGGCGCGTTCGTGTCGGTCTTAGGTACCGCGTCGATCACCCCGGTGCGCACCGCCTCCAGGTCCGCGGGCGTGGCCTTCGGGTTGCGCTGCTGGTGCAGCGCCACGGCCGCCTTCTGCTTGGCGGTCCGGTCGTCCACCTCACGCTGCGCGGACGCCGCAGCGCGGCCTTCGGCGGCCGCGGCGCGATTGTCCTGGCGCAGCAGCAGGTTGTTGCGAAACTCGTTCTGCGAGAAGTTGAACAGGGCCTGCGGGTCGCGCACGATGTTCAGGCCGGCCATCAGCTCGTCGCGGTTCTTGAACGAGGCCTTGGGCAGCGGGTTGCCGTCATCGTCGGTGCGCTCGATCGAGATCACGCCCGTCTTGGGGTCGACCGTCACGCCGCTCACCCGCGCGCCATCGGGCACGTACTTGTCGTAGAAGCGGCCCGCGGCCTCCAGGTCGCCCGAGACGATGGCGGCCTGCACCTTGTCCAGCTCGGCATTGCGCTCGGCCGTCTCGCGCTGGATCTTGCCCAGGGCCATTTCCTGGTTCTGCTTGGCCATGGCCGTGGCTTCCTTCACGCGGCCGGCCTTCATGAGCTGCCCAGCGTGGTACTGGCCCAGCTCGAGGTGGTCGTCGGGCGTCATTTCGCGCGCGGTGCCGTCCGGGTTGGTCAGGCGCTTCTGCGTCCACTCGCCCACCGAGGCCTCGATGCCGCGCAGCTCGTCGTCGAGCGCAGCCTGCTTGTCCTCGCGTTCCCACTGCTTCTGCTCGCGCGCGAAGCGCTGGTCATCGCGCTCCTGGTTCGTGACCTGGTTCTCGACTTCGATGCCGCCGCGCAGGTCGCCGTGCTTCTTGAGCACGCCGGCCATGGCCAGCATCCGGGCCTTGTTCTGCCCGGCACCGTCCATGCTGCCAGCGGTGCGCTTGCCCAGGAAGTCGGTGACACCCTGCTGCGCGATGACACCGGTCTGCGACGGGTCGGCCTTCGGGGTGACGGTGTAGCCCTTCTTCGATTCGTCGTAGGCAATGTCGTACTGGCCGCTCTCGGCGGCCGCGCGCAACTCGTCGCCCTGCTCTTGCGTGAAGCCGACGGACTCCTCGGGCTTGGCCTCGGAGATTTCGCGGATCTCGCGGTCTTTCTGGAAGCGCTGCCCGGTGTCGTAGCCGAACGAGAAACCCTTGAGGGCGTCCACCAAACCGCTGTAGCGGCCGCGTCGTGCCATGTCAGTCTCCTTGCGCGGGCTCCTGCCCGCATTCGCTCACGGCCTGGCGCAGCCGTTGCATCGGTTGGTCGACGGCCGCAGCGATGGCCCGCAGCCGCTCAGCGAGATCGACGAAGGCCTCGGGGTGGTGCTCGCGCAGGTAGCGCACGCGAGCGTCCCCCAGCCAGGCCGAGCAGCGCATGCAGTCCCCCGACTTGTCGAGGTGCTGGTACATGGCCAGGGCCTGCGGCCACTCGGCCGCGAGGTAGCGCGACACCATGCCGTCGGTCCAGTTCTCGATCGGGAACAGCAGCTCGATGCCGTCGACCACCTCGCCGCTGCGGTGCGGCCCTTTGAACTGATCCACCGCCTTCTGGCCGCGCACGATCAGCGTGACGCCATCGTCGAGCATGCGCTGGTGCATCGGCACGAACTTGCTGCGTGCGCAGCACATGGCGCGGTCCTGAATGGGCTCCGAGAGGGCCACCTTGAAGTGGTGCGCCGCCTGGCTGGCACCGAAGGGCACGAGGTCCGATGGCGGCCCGTACACGTGGATCATCTGGTGCACCTTGCCGGGCACGCGCACGAAGCGCTCGATGCCCAGCGCCACCACGTCGCGCACCACGCGCTCGGTTTCGGGAAAGGCGTCCCCCGAATCCAGCCAGTACACGGTCATCTGGCTCCACCAGGGCCGCAGCAGCAACAGCGCCGCGGTGGAGTCCTTGCCGCCGGAGAACTGGAAGGCGACGCGCTCGTGGCGCTCGAACACGTGGTCGAACATCAGTGCACCCGGCGGTAATCGACCATCATGAAGCCGCCCATGTCGACGGCGGCGTGGGGCACCTCATCGGCCATCACGCCGATGATCACGTCGTCGCTCCAGCGGTAGCGGAAGCGGTAGACGCCAGCGCCGCCCGGCGTCGTGCCGATGCGGTGGATGTCGCGCTTGAGGCGGCGGTCGGACCACGCGAAGCCGGTGGAGGCCCACGCACCCAGCGCCGCGCCCGCGACCTGGCCCAGCCCACCGTCGCCGCCACTGTTCGCCACGGCATTGGCGTAGCTGTTCTGCGCGCCCAGCACCCCGAGCTTGCCCTGCACCAGCGCGTTCTGCCCCTGCATCTGCGTGTTGGCGCCCTGTGCCATCGCGCCCTGCAGCGCCTGGCCCGGGGCCATCTGGTTGCCCACCGCGCTGTTGCCGGCGCCGGTGGCCACCGAGTAGGCGCCAGCGGACGCACCGGGCAGGCCGCGCGCCAAGCCGGCCACGTCCAGCTTCTTGGCGGTGTCCAGGCTCTGGTCCTGGATCCGCATGTTGCGCCCGGCCATGGAGGCGGCAGTCGTCGCGTTCGCGGCGTCGGTGAGCGCGGCCTGGCCCGTGGAGAACGCCCCCGTCTTGAGGCCCACGCCGCCGGCGATCACGTTGCGCATGGAGTTGGTGCCATCCGTGCGCGTGTTGTTCGCGGCGGCGGCCAGCGCGGCCGCGTTCTGGTTCGACAACGCCGTCACGTCCGAGGGCACCATCACGCCGTAGCGCGCAGCCTGGCGCATGGCGGTGTTGAGGGCCTGGGTCTGACCCACGCGCGTGTCCGCAACCGCGCGACCCACATCGCCCTCGATGTCGGCCTTGTACTTGTCGTAGATGGCCTGGTTGCCACCGGTGGCCAGCGCAATGTCGCCCGCCACGTCGTCGTTGTAGGCCGTGGCCCGATCGCGCAGCATCTGCGCGTCGGCCTTCTGCTGGGCGGTGATGGCGTCGCGCTCGGCGGCGTTGGCCTGCTCGGTGCCGGCCAGCGCCTCGTCGATCAGGCTCTCCTCGACCGGGCGAAACTTCTTCGAGTGCTCGAAGTAGTCCGCGCCCTGCTGGATGCCCTGGCGCATGATCTCCAGTTGCGCATCGACAACCGGCTGCGCCACCTTCATGTTGTTGTCGTACTGGCGCTGGCCCTCGGCGAGCTGCTTTTCGCCCAGCTCGGCGCCGATGCGCGCTGCGGCCTCGGAGGCTTGGGCGACCGGCGTGTAGTCGGGCGGCGGTGGAGAGTCCCCCTTGCCGCCCTCCAGCGTCATCGGCGCCAGACCATCGCCGCGCCGGCGGAAGGCCAGCAGCGGCAGGTCCGGGATATCAAGCAAGTGCTTCATCGCGCTGTTCCCTCAGGGTCAGCCAGCGGCATTGCTCACGCCGCATGGCCAGCACCAACAGATCACAGTCGCCCGCGCCATCCTTGATCCGCGCGACCTCTTCAAAACCCAGGTGGCGGTCGAACCGCAGTGCGGCGTCGTTGTCCGCGTTGACGAGCCCGATCACCACCTTGCAACCCATCTTCCCGAAGGCGTAGTCGAACGCTGCCCGCAGGAACGGGCGGTTGAGCCAGGTGCCGCGCAGGCCAGCCACGTGCATGCAGCAGCGCGCATCCTTCACGTAGCTGTCGAACACCACGCCAGCGATCAACTCCCCGTTGAGCTCAAGGCCCATGGCCTCGAAATTGACCCAAGGTGCCTGCAGGTCCACGCGCTCGGCCACCCACGCGCCCACGCGCTCTTTCTGACCGACGACGATGGATTTGCCCATGGCGGCGAGCCTGCCATGCTTGCCACGCTGGGCCTGCGGGCCGCGCGCCGGCTACTGGAGCAGCCGCAGGATCTCGTTCACCTTGGCGATGACGGCCGGCAGGTCGGCGTCGGGCGGCAGCAGCTTCAGGCGGGTGTCGCGCCTGCCCATGATCGTCTCCAGAGACTCCTTCAAGGCACTGTCGAACTTCGACCGCGAGGGGTCGACCGGTACCGGCGGAATGGCGGGCTTGGTGCTCACAGCCTTTTCAGGTCATCCATCGTCTCGGCCAGCTTCACCGACTTCACGCGCACGGACCCGGTGAGCTGCACCTGGAACGAGTCGGCCTTGAAGCCACTGGGGAGCTTGAAAGCACGCTGGTCCGCCACCAGCACGCGCGAGTGAACGACCTTGCCGTTCTGCAGCAGCGTGAAGGTGACGCCAGCGAGCACCGGCTGGTCGATGTTCCTGATGTTCGAGCCGTTCAGGATCCCGGCATTGATGCGCCGCCCGTTGAGCGCGCCCAGCCCGGCGTAGTTGGCGACGAGGAGTTCGTTGGCCGCGACCGCTTCCTCGAACGCGGCCTGCTCCGCCTCATAGTCTCCCTCGGTCATTTCGGACACGAGGTCCACCTTGGCCACGCCGAAGTTGAGCGGCTTGGACAGGTGCAGATCCTTGGAACGCCACGAGTAGTTAGGACGCGCGCCATCGCCCGCGTCGAACAGCTTGATGCCCTCGCTGTCCACCAGGTACATCTGGCCGTTCACGGCATCCGAGTAGATCTCGTCGGGAAAGTCGCTGAGCAAAGTCAGGCCCACGGGGCCCTCGGCCACATCGAAGACCAGCACGCCGCGAGCACCATCGACCTGACCGAAACGCACGTACACGCGGCCCTGCGCCTCGACGGCCACCATGGTCGCTGGCAGCAGCGGCGGCCACTCGGCGCGGGTGAAAAAGGCATCTGACCAGATGAATGCGCCCTTCATGCCAACGTAGGCCATGCCGTAGCTCGTCGGGTACAGCACGCCATCGCCCACCGACACCATGCCGCGCTTGGCCAGGCAGGGCATGCGCTGCTGCACCGCATCGAATTGCACGGTCGCCGGCTCCACGCCCACGGCCATGTATGGCACCGACCGGGTGCCCACCACCACGTTAGAGCCGAAGGGCTCGACGCCCACGATCTCGAAGTTGGCCACACGCCGGTAGCTCACCGGCCAAGCGTGGGGCTGCAGGGGTTCGGAATAGCAGAGCTGGGTGCCCACGAAGCCCACCAAGCAGCCGTTGGGCAGCGCGCGCAGGCCGCGCAGGCCGGGCGGCGGAGGATCCCAGGCTTGCGAGATCAATTCGTCGCCCAGGATCTCGCTGTCGCTCAGGTTGTCGTTGAAGCTCGTTCCGACATCGTCGTCGACGAGCTGGAAACTGGCCGTCGAGCCGGCCTGCCGGTAGAGCCGGCGCTTCATGCCCACTGTGTTCCACGGCGCCACGCGGGCCCAGGCGGTGTCGGCCGCATAGTCGCCGAGCACGCGGAACGTGGCGTTCGTGGGCGTCTCGGTGACCAGCACCTTGTCGCCGCCGATCTCGATCTCGTCGCCGGCGCGCAGCCAGTGGTTGCCGGTGTTGGTGAAGGTGGTGACCCCCGCAGCGTGCACCGCGGTGCCCGTGCCGGCGTTGGCCGGGAAGGCGTCCATGTCGGAGATCGTCCACGTGTCGTCCACCTTGCCTTGCACCACGGCGGTGGCGGGCGAGTCAGCGCTCTCTTCGTTGAGCGCCGAATAGAAGGTGTAGACGTAGACCCGATTGACCGTGGCGCCAGTGCCAGCGCCGTCGGTGGTGAGAGTGGGCGCGCCCTTGGGACGAGGCACCCCGACCGCGAAGGGCGCGTCGGGCAAGTCCTCGTAGGACGCATAGCGCGGCTCGCCGTCGCCGGTCCAGTAGTAGCGCGGGGGAATGCCGGCGGGCAGCGGCCCGCGGGCGACATCCACCTCTTTCGCCCAGGCGAGCCACTTCTGGCCGCCTTCGACGTTCTCGGCCCGATAGACCGACTGCCAGGGGCCGCTGGTGGAGGGCGTGTTGACGAGGAGGGGTTGACGCAGCGGGCGGATCTCGCCCGAGGTCAGGATGACGTTGGTGGCGTCGACTGCTGCGCCGTCACCGAGAAGGCGCGGCGCAGTACGCGGCAGCATGCCGAGAAACGGGGCGATGGCGATGCCACCCATGGCCTACCCTCCCCCGCTTCGCATGCCGCGCCCGATCAGGCGGCGTCTTGCGCGTTCGGCTGGGCGGCGCCGCCCAGGCGCACGATGCGCAACACATCCGCGTTGCCGGGGACGGGGTAGGCCTCGCCGGGCGCCACCTCCTTGGAATCGAACGGGTAGACGGTGCCTTCGGCCGTGTCTTTGGAGGCATCGCCCTCCATGTTTTCGCTGTAGGTTTTGCCTTGCACGCGGTAGTCGACGCGCAGGGGTTGGGAGGTGGCGGTGATGATCATGGATGCTCTCCGGATTTCCAGAAGTGGCGGCTGAAGGTCGGGCCGCCGCCGGCGCCCGACAGGGGTTGTGCCTCACTTGGTACGAATCGCGCGAATGAACCACCACCCGTAATCCAGGTGCCACCAGCGCCGCCCGAGCTGCGCGTCGCGGGGGTGGTCGTGGTGGTGGGCATGGCGCCACTCGCCGGCGGCCGGCAGCAGCCACTCCAGCCACGGCATATCGCGCGCGCCGCCGCCGCGATGGCTCGCCACCTGGTGCACGGCGCCGACGAGCTGCACGGTCCCCATAGGCGCCAAGTAGCCGAACACCAGCGGCGCCAGGAACGTCCCGGTGGCCAGGCCCAGCGCCAGCAGCAGCAGCACCCAGGCCAGCGCCACCACCAGCGCATTGCGGTGCACGGCCTTCAGCACCCGGTCGTCGAGGAGCGCCTGCAGGCGCCAGCGCACCATGGGCACGGCGCGGTAGGTCTTCCACAGCAGGTACCAGAGCCGGGTGTCGTGCGGGTCGCCCTGACCGTCGGAATGGGCATGGTGGGTCTGGTGCGCGGCCGCCCAGGCCAGCGGCGAGCCCTGCAGCACGATGCAGGAGGCCAGCGCCATGGCGGTGTGCCAGAAGGGCGTGGTCTGGAAGGCGCCATGCGTGAAATAGCGGTGCAGCGCCACCGAGATCGCCAGGCCGCCCAAGACGTGGCCCGAGGCCCAGGCGAGCAGCCACCACGGGCTCAAGCCCTCCCACAGCGCCCACAGCGCCAGCGCGGCGCCGAGGTAGCCCACCCACTGCCCGATCGGGATCATCCACAGGCGTTGACGCAGCATGCTCACTCCATGAACAGGAAGCCGATGGCGCGCTCGAGCACCACCACGCGGGCGCCCTTGGCCAGTGCCTGAGGCGCGGCCAGCTCGACATCGCCCACGCGCACGCGGCCCTCGCACAGCAGCGCGTTGCGCACCAGACGCAGCTCGCGGCCCGGTTCGGCGTCGAGTACTGCCAGCTTCGGCTGGCGCCGGCGGTTGGCCACGCGGTTGATGCACCAGAACTCGCTGGGCTCGGCGGCAGTGCACACGAAGCGGCCGGCCTGCGTGCGCCCGCGCCGCAGGATCGAGTCGCCCGGCTGGCGATCGGGCAAGCGACGACCGGTGCCCTGCTCCTCCACCAGCACCCGGCCGCGCGTCCACACAGCCACGTCTGGCGCGTTGGCCACATCGATGTCGCCGTTGGCGTGCACCTCGAAGCGCTCGCCGACCGCCAGGATCTTGCGGTGCACGATCCAGCCGAAGGCCTCGTAGCGCTCGAAGCGGAAGTCGCTCACTGCACGGGCTCCAGCTCAATGGTGGGCACCGGCGCAGGGGCAGGCGCAGAGGAAGCAACCGGCGGCGCCGCGATCACGGTGCCCACCGCCGGAGCGAACCGATCCACCATCGTCTGATCGATCCAGTGCCAGGTGGACAGCGGCGCGTACTGCGCGACGTGCTGCTGCAGGTCAGCGCCCACCGGGGGCAGCATGACGCCGACGACGATCGGCTCGTAGCCCTCGCGCGCGTAGCGCACGTCCATGGTGAGGCCGTCGTCGTTGTGCTTGATGATGGTTGCTTGCCAGTTCATGCGATTGCTCCGATCCGCGTGCCTGTCGCGGTCCAGGTGATGTTCGAGTTGCCGACGACGGCCGCGCCGCCGCCGCCGCCGCTGTAACCGCCTACGCTGGTGTTCGACGGCGGCGCACTGCTCCAGAAGCCCGTGCCACCGGTGCCGCCTCCGGCGCCCCAGTCGCCGCCGTTGCCACCTGAGCCGCCATAGCAGGTCGTGCCCATGCCGTTCGTTGCGGCAGCGCCTCCACCGCCGCCGCCAGGCCCCCCACTGAACGTGGCTGTGCCGCCGCTGCCCGCGAAGGATCCAGACCCGGAACCTGGTGGGTTGCCGATGACGATCGTTGCTTGACCAGCGCCTGATCCGCCGCCAGCGTTCGTGCGACCGGGCCGACCGCCGCCACCACCACCGCCAGGCGAGTGGTGCGTGTAGTTGGGCGCGTCCTTCCCGCCTCCGACCGCAAGGCCGGCGCCATAACCACCGCCACCACCGCCGCCGCCGCCGCCAGCGATCACGCCAAGGTTCTGGATCTCGGCCGGGATGTTGATGATGCGCAGCGCGCTTCCACCACCACAGCCGCCACCACCCGCGCCGCCGTTGTTGCGTCCGGTACCGCCCGCGCCACCCATGCCCACCACGTAGGCGCCTGAGTTGATCTTGAGCTTGAGCGTGGAGCCGGCTGGGTAGGCCGTGGTGCCGGTGTCGAAGGCGTAGATGCCAGTCGAGGTGGCATAGACCACCACGCCGGTCAGGATCTCCACCTCGGCGCGCAGCGGCTGCAGGCCATCCCAGCCAGCGGCCATGGCCGCGGTGCGCAGGTTGAAGTTCGCCGTGTCCGACCCGAGGAAGATCTTGGGCTCGGTGGCCTTCGTGGCGAGCAGCGCGTTGTGGATGCCGGCCATCAGGTGACCCCGGCCCCCGACACCACAGCCTCGGTGGCGGAGACGAAGAAGATCGTCGCCATGCCCCGCGCCAGCAGGCCGCGCGTGCCGGTCGTTGCGGTTGCTACCAGACGCAGAGTCAACCCTGCTCCCTGGATGATGCTGATGGCGCCAGCAGTGTTGTTGTAGATCGTGACGACGTCATCGGCACTGAACACGTTGGCCGGAACCGTGATGTTGCCGTTCGCGTGGCACGCCGAGCCACGCTCGGTTTCAGCGAGAGGGCCACTGGTGATGCCAGGCAAGAGGCTGCGCAGGCGGTCGACGAATGCGGTGGTGGCCACCTGGGTCGTGGCGTTCTTCGCGGCCTGGGTGACGGCTGTGGCGTTGCTGTGAATCGTGGCGGTCGAGGTCAAGCTCAGCGCGCCGGCTGCGAGCGTAGCCGTGCTCGCATTGCCCAGGATGTTGATGCCCCAGTTGCCGGTGGCGCCGGTGCCATCGCGTCGCGGCACGTCGATCTCGCTGTGCGAGAACGACACGTTGGCCGAGCCATCGACCGACCGGGTTTGGGCGCCAACGGTGAGAGATCGCGCGGTGCCCCAGTAGGACGTGGTGATGTTCGCCGCGCCGTTGAACGGCGTGCCGTTGATGTTGCGCGGGGTGGCCAGCGCGGTGGCGGTCGCCGCGACACCCGAGATTGAAATGCCCCAGGTGCCGGAAGCATCGCCGCCGGTGCGCGAGGGCACGGCCATCGCGTCGCGCATGGCCTGTGCCGTGGCAGCGCCAGCGAAGACCTGCAGGGGCTGCAGCCCGAACGCGGTCACGCGCAGCTCGACGATGTCGCCCAGGTTCCAGGCGCGCGCCGTGGTGCCCTCCTGCGCCCTCTCGACGGCCATCGTGTCGGCGCCGCCCAGGCGCGACGTGACTTTCACGATCTCGATGTTGTTCGAGGCGTCCTGCAGGGTGACCATCACGAAGTGGGGTGCCACCACCTCGGGGAACTTGTCCCCTTGGCCGCTGGCCACCGTGAGGGTTCCCTCGACGTTGTCGATCGCCGCGGCCAGCGTCGAGAAGGCGTTGTTCTTGAAGAGTTGCATCAGGCGCTCCCGAGCTTGGCCTTGAAGGCGGTGTAGTGCGCAGCGGCGCGCTCGGTCAGCACGTGCTCGTCGTCCTTGCTCTCGCTGCGGTAGATGACGTAGTCGGCCAGCACCGGCTCGAAGCTCTCGGGCAGCTCCGTGATCGCGTCCTCCAGGGCGTACTGAGCCGGCAGGCGCGCGTAGCGCACGTCGACGTGCTGGCCAGACGGCGCCGGCGGGTAGATGAAGAATCGGAGGGGGTCAGCCTCCAGCGGAGCCCAGTGCTCGGCTGGGCCAGCCGGGTCCGTGCGCCAGGTGGGCCGGAACTGGTCCATCGTGAAGCGGTCCATGGGCGTGATCGCCGCGCCATCGGTGATGCACAGCACGTCGAGGACGCGCTGCGCCGTGGCGAAGGTGAGCGCCTGGTCCACCTTGCCGTCGGCGCAGGGGTGCGACACCACGGACGAGAACAGGTCGGCGCGGGCAGCGGCGATTTCGCGCAGGCCCTGGTTCACATAGCCGACCAACTCATCGTTCGACTGTCGTAGCGAGGCAGCGCTGGTGCCGCGGTCGTTCAGGACGTAGCGCGCGAGCAGGATGATCGACTGGGGGGTCATGTCAGCACCACTTCACGCTGTTGCGGATGCGCGCGCGCACGTTGGCTTTGGCCGCCCGGGTGTGGGCGGAATCGGTCAGGGCCGAGAACATGCCCCCGTAGGCCACGCCCATCTGCGCATCGGTCCAGGGCTTCTTGGCGTAGACCATGAGCCGCGCCTTGGCGCCGATGTGCATGGCCTCGTGGTAGCGCTTGGCGATCTCGTCGGGCAGGCCCTGCGAGATGTCGCTGGGCTTGACGATCAGGCGCGCACGCACGCCCTCGGCAGCGGCCGCCATGGGCTTGGGGTAGAGCGTGAGCACGCCCGGCTCCATCTCCATGTACTTGGTCGACGTGCCGGTGTGCGTGCGCCACTGGTCCGAGTAGGCCCGGTCGAGCTCTTCCGGCGTCACGGGGTCCATCAGCTTGCCGTCATACCAAGCGGCCTCGAGTTCGACGAGGTCCATTGAGGCATCGGCGGGCAGCAGCGCGATGGTTTCAGCGCTCGCGCCCACGGGCAGAGGACCAAGGTCCACCCGCCATGCGCGCGAGCGCTCGAAGAACACCTGGGCCGCGCGCCGCAGCTCGTGCACCATGAGGATGTTCGGGCATCCCGGCAGGTGCGGCGCGAGGTCAGGGAACCAGTACGACCAGGCCCGCATGCCTCACCTCACTTCGCCGCGGCTTCGCGCTTCTTGGCCTTCTGCACGGCCGCGTTGTGGCGTGCGGCCTTGTCCGGCGCGGTCTTCGGGGGCGTGTTGGCCTCATCCGGCTGGCCACCGGTGGCGCCATCGGCCTCCTCCATGGCGTCGATCTGGTCGGCGATGAGGTCGTCGCGCTCCTGCTCGCCAAGGGCGTTCCAGGCGTCCACGGGCAGGCCGCTGGCGGCGTGCGCCAGCGCGACCACGTCGACGAGCTGGTACTGCTTCTCGCCGATGGCGATCACGGCCTCGAACTTGTCGGAGCCCAGCAGCGTCGCAGCGTCAGCCGTGGGGCGCGGCGTGCCGGCCAGGTCGGCGGCGGCATCGGCGTCCGTCAGCGGGTTGGCCACGCTGCCCTTGTCGGTGCGCTTCTCGGGATCCGTTTCCGGCGCGAGGCCATTGCCCTTCGGCGGGTTGTCCGTGCCCTCCACAGGCGGCGCGTTCGGATCGCCGTCGTCGTCGTCGTCGAGGTCCAAGTCCTGGTCGGTCTTGTCGGCGGGGTCGCGCCCGTCATCGGCGTCCAGGTCGCCAGCGCCCGGAGGGTTGAGCAGCGCCATCGCGATCTCGTTGTCCTCCGGCGTGGTGGGCCAGAAGTTGTCGGTGCGCAGCAGCAGCTTGAGGGTGGCGGCGTCCTCGATGTCGCATTCGAGGGCGCCGTCGGGACCAGGTGCAAACGTGTACGTTTGGCGATCCTGGCCCGTAACTTTGACCGTGCCGTCGAGGCGCGGTTTGATGGACGTTTGCAGCTTCATGGTGCTCCTTCGTTCAATGAAAAAAGGGGGCAGATCGCTCCACCCCCTTCACTTCGCCACGGGGTGCCCGTGAACGATCAGGCCGCGCGGTAGATCAGCGTCACGCCGACTTCGCCGGCCTGAGCTGCGGTGGGCGCGGTGGCCACTTTGAGGCCGATCTTGCGATCGACGTTCTTCGGTTTGACGTTGACCATGGCCTTGCCGTTGGGCGCGAGGCGCTGCTGGAAGGCCGCGTTGGCGGCAGCGGTTGCACCCCAGTGCGCGCCGCCGTCGTCGGCGTCGGTGGACAGGTTGTCCTCGGCGGCGTTGAGCACGCCGACCTGCAGGACCAGCGCGGCCGCGCCGGTGTCCAGGTCGTCAGCGTCGACGAGGACATCCACCGGCACGCAACCGGCGGGCAGGATGCCGATGGCGCCGCAGTCGTTGAGCGCGAGATCCGCGAGGGGCAGTTGCAGAGCGAAGCGCACCGCCACCAGGTCGGAGCCGGCGGGGAAGATCACCGGCTTGCGGCCGGTGAGGTAGTCGTTGCTGTTGGCGAACATGTGGGTTCTCCTTGATCAGTGGGTTGTGGCCTGGCCGATCAGCGAGCCGCGCAGGCGGTGTCGAGCGAGAACAGGCCGAAGTCCTGCGCGCCCACCGGCGTGGTGAAGGTGACCTTCTTGACGCCGAAGATCGAGGAGGTGGAGATCACCACCTTGTCGCCGTTGTCACGGGTTTCCTCGTGCCAGTCGAAGCGCATGTTGGTGCCCGGCGAGCCGAAGGCGACCACGGCGGCCTGCGAGCCCATGAACAGGGCGCGCGCGGCTTCCACGTTGCCGCCAGCGCCCGCCGTGTTGAAGCGGATGGCGTTGCGGTGGCTGTGCAGGATCACGCCGCGGTACATGCCCAGGGAGCCCTTGAAGATCGGGTTCTTGCGGCCTTCGGCACCGGCGGCGGCCTTTTGGATGTCCAGCCACTGGCCCGTGTTGGTGTTGCGGCGCAGGTCGTCTTCCTGGAAGGTGTGCATCACGCACACGAAGGTCTCTTCGCCGTCCATCTTCACGGGCTGCAGCACGGGGATGTCGGTGGCGCCACCGCCCTGGCTGTCCGCGCGGGTCTTCGCCTTGTCGATCAGGCTCAGGTCGAGCTTGTCGTTGGCGTCGATGTTGTTGAACGCGGTGGCGTCGCCGCCGTACAGCGTGTGCTGCGCATCGGGGCTCACCAGAGCGTTGTTGGCGCGGCCGGCGTAGGCCAGCGGCAGCAGGAAGTTGGGGTTGATGCCCCGCGCGCCGGACAGGTAGATGAACAGCAGCTCATCCTGCAGGCGGGCCCACCAGCTCGACTGCTGGCGCTTGGCCTTCTCGCGCAGGTCGTGCAGCGTGCGCTTGCGGGTCATGCGACCGCCGGTGTTCACACCGCAACGGGCCTGATCGATGTAGATCTGGTCCGTGTAGAAGCGCTGGCCTTCTTCCTTGCCTTCGAGGATGTCCTCGCCCTCGACGGGGGCCATCTTGAGTTCGGCCAGCAGGTCGTAGCTGATCGTCTCGCCGGCGTCGGACTCCAGGTCGGTGAGGATCTGGATGGGCACCTCGGCCTCGGCACCGCGCGCCATGAACCGCTGGTTGAAGTAGGACTTGTGGCTCGTGTCGTAGGCGAGCAGGCCGGCCCACTTCTTGACGGCCTTGGCGTCGTTCACGCCGATGATGGTGCGTGCCATTGAGAGAACTCCTTAAAAGTTGACACTTTTTTGGAGCACTCCTGCGCCCACGATCAGCTTTGCAGCTAGGGCATCACGTTGCCATGCTTGGTACGACGTTGCGGCCGTTGTCCTCGGCCTTGCGCTCGATCTTCACGTCGCGCGCGGCGATCACACGCAGCCGTGCGAACTGCCCGCTCTTGTGAATGAGGGTGATGCGAGCAGGCCCGGACACCGCGAGTTCTTCACCTGCGCGGATGTCGATCACGAGGCCGGGCTGCTTCGCCATGTCGGTCATCCCTGCTTGAACTTCTCGCGCTGCGCGGGCGTCATGCGAGCGATGGCGTCTTCGTAGTCCTGGCCCTCCAGGCTCATGATGTCGGCGAACTCGTCGCCGCCGAGGTCGCCCTGCCCTTCGCCGCCCGGCACCTGGGCCAGCGAGGCCTCGGCAGCGGCCTTCGCTGCATCGGCGGCGCTGCGCTGAGCGGCGGCGGCCTTCACCGTGGCTTTGGGGTCGACCGGCGCAGCAGCGGGAGTGGCGGCGGGCGCAGGGCTCGGTGCCGGCGCGCGCGCGGAGAGGCCGTGCAGGGCCAGCACGCGCTTGTGCGCTTCGGCCAGGAACCAGCGCGAGGAGCGCGTCGCGTTGGCGTCGTCGTTGGCCAGGTGCCGAACGAAGATGTCGAAGTCCTTGAGCTTCGCCGGATCCTTGCTGTAGTCGAGGCCGCCCTGTTCGGCCGGCAGCGCCTTGGTGTCCTTCATGAAGGTGCTGATGGCACCCTGCCACTGCGCCTGCGCGTCCTGCTCGTTCGCCGTGTTGAGGGTTTCGACGCGCGCGCGCTGCACCAGCAGCTCCTCGCGCTTCTCGCGCGCCTCGTCGATCAGGCGATCGCGCTCGTCGATGTCGATCTCGCCGGCCTTGAACTTGGCGCGGGCGTCGGCGTCCTGCTCCTTGATCGACTGCATCTGCGCGTCGTAGTCGGCGGGCAGCTCGGCCTTGTAGCGCTGGCGCGGCGCGGCATCGTCGTCCTCCACTTCCGCCGGCGCTGCGGGTGCGGCAGCAGGGGCTGCAGTGGGCTCGGCCGGGGCGGCGGCGGGCGCTTGCGCAGCATCGGCGGGCGCGGCTGCTGGGGCGGCGGCCGGCGTCGCTGCAGCGGGCTCGTCGTCGTCATCGTCGCCATCGTCGTCGACCTCCTGCCCGGGCTTGACAGCCGCGGGCGTGTCGCCAGCGATCTCGGCCAGGGCGGCCAGTTCCTCGGGGGTGTGCTCGCTTTCGGCCATCGCGGCCCGCTCTTCATCCGTGAGGGTTCCGAGCAGATCCTTGTCGAAAGCGGTGTTGTCGGCTGCACTCATGCGCGCTCCTTGGTGGTGGTGAGGGGAAACGGAATCAGGTGGTGGGCTTGGTCGCCGCCACCGCCGCCGCGTCCTGCACCTGCTTGGCGGCCCAGGCCCGGGCCTTCTCCAGGCGCTTCGCGTCGGCCTTGATCTTCTCGGCCTCGATCAACGTGCGAGCGTCCGACTCGGCGCGCCACTCCTCATCGGGGCCGATGCAGCAGTGGGACTTCTTCGACTTGGCCATGGTGGTTCTCCGGTGGCGGTGGTGACGATCGCGCGGGAGCCTGCCATGCTTGCCACGCGCTCAGAGCGAGATCCGCAGGGCGATGGACACGCCGGTGCGGTGGCCGCCTTCGCTGGGCTCGGGAGGGTGCGTGGCCGTGTTGCTGGTCGAGGTGCTGCCAGACACCGAATTCGCGGGCGTTACCTGGTGGACCTGCGTCGCCGACGACGCCGTGGAAGTGGAGCCAGAGACAGACCCGGCTGGCGTGGCCTGCTGCACCTGCGTGGCAGACGGAGCCGAGCTGGTCGAGCCCGACACCGAGCCCGCGGGCTCGGCCTTCTGCACCTGCGTCGCCGAGGACGCGGTCGAGGTGCTGCCAGACACCGAATTCGCGGGCGTGGCGACGTGCCCCTCGTCGTACAGGTCGACCCGCACGGGGCTTCCCACGTCCACGCCATCGACCTCGAGCTGGTACTCGAAGAAGTCGGCGCTGGGGCCCGTGTAGGTGAAGCGGCCCTGCGGGTCGATGTCGAAGTCTTCGTCGTTGACCGGCGGCGTGACGATGCGAAAACTGAACCACTTGTCCTCGTCGCCGGCGTCAACGTCGTTGAAGAGGATGCCGGCCGGCGCGCCGCCCACGGGCCCGGTGTTGTCCAGGATGTACTGGCCAGTCGCGCCGTCGCGGAAGGTCGTGCGCAGGCCGATGGCCAGTACCGACGAATCGTTGCCTGCGGCATCGCGGTGCACGAGGTAGGGGTAGTAGCCCGTGAGCGAAGCGAGGCCAGTGGCGTTGAACGACTTGGCGCCGGCCGAGCCGATCGCCTGGTTCGCCGCGAGGGCCGCCGCGGCACCCGTGTGGTCCTGGCCGTTGCGCACCTGCGTGGCGCTGGGCGGCGTCGACGAGCTGGTGAGCACCAGGTACATGGTGCCGTTGCCCTCGTCCGTGGTGGCGCCCACAACGATCAGCGCGTTCGACTCCACCACGGCGGAGCCAGCGCTCAGGATGGGCGCGGTCGTATCCGATGAGGTGGTGGCGAAAGGCGCGCTCGACACCACAGCCGAGTCATTGCCGGCTGCGTCGCGGTGCAGGTAGTGGTGTCGGTACGTCGTGCCAGGCGTGAGGCCCGTGGCGCCCATGTTCTGCACGCCCGTGGTTGTCACGGCCTGCGAGGCGCCCGCCTTCACCGTGGCCGCCGATTCGGTTGCGTTGGTGGTCGTGACGCGATACAGCGTGCCGTTGGCTTCGTTCGTCGAGACTGAGCCGCTGGCCGTGGTCGTACCCGTGGCCGCGCCCGTGGGGCTGCTCAGCGTGGGCGGCGTCGTGTCGGCTGGCGCGTCAGTGGTGAAGGCCGCCGACGTGACCACGGCGGAATCGTTGTTCGCGGCGTCGCGTTGATGAAAGTGGTAGCGGAAGGTGGTGCTGCCCGCGAGGCCCGTGGCGTTGAAGGTCTTGACCCCCGTGGAGCCCACAGCCTGATTTCCGGCCCACGCCGCCGCGGCGCCGGTGTGGTCCTGGCCAGCGCGCACCTGGGCCGCCGTGGGCGCGGTCGCCGACGTGGTCACCACGGCATAAGCCGTGCCATTGGCTTCGTTGGTGGACACCGTGCCGGTGGCCGTGCTGCTGCCCGTCTTGGTGCCAGTCGGCGAGGTGAGCGTCGGCGGCGTAGTGTCGCTGACGCCGCCCTTGTCCTTGAGCGGCAGCACAGCCATGGCGGCGTAGTCGCCTGCTGGCATGGTCACCGTGGTGGTGGGCATCACCGTGGGGACCACCGACACCCGCATCAAGGTGTCGCGGATCGGGCCCGGGCTCACATAGACGTTCGTGCCGCCTGCGGGAAGCGCGGGCGCCGTGTCGCCATAGACGATGTGTGCAGCGAGCACCAGGTCATTGGCGTTGCTCGGGTTCGCCGAGACGTTGGTGCCGGCCAGGCGGCCAAGGCCTGCCGCCGCTGCGAAGTCAGCGGGGTCGTCTACCTTCAGGAACACCGCCACGCAATAGGGGCCGTAGGGCGGCGCCACGTTCCAGTCGACGGAGAGCGTGCGCCCTGGGCCGAAGGCCGAGAGCGCAGCGGTCGCCGCACAGATGCCGTAGCCCTCATAGCTGGAGGCCAACTCCTGCTGCACGAACGAGCCGGAAAAGTCCGACGAGATCGCAACCACGTTGAGGTCGCTGTCGTTCGTTCCACCGAGGAAGATCGCGACCACGTTCGCGCCAGCAGGCACATCCTCCGGGAGCACAACCTCCGGATCGATCGTGTTGCCGAGGTCGATGGCGAAGGCGTCGACGATGATGGGCTTTGCCATGGCGCGTCCTTACCTCGGCACGATGTCGTACTGCGGGCTGTTGGCGAAGTCAGGCGCCAGGTTGGGCGTGAACGTCAGCCAGCGCGCATAGGCAGCAGCGCCATCGGCGTGACCGGCGTTCGTCGCGGCGCCCAACATGCCGCGCGACACCGCCGCGTAGCCCTCGGCCCAGTCGGGATAGGCGCCGTCGCCGTTGGCCACCGTGCCGCAGGTGGGCCCGGATCCGTTGGCGGTGCCGTAGGTCGCCCAATCGGTGATGGGGTTGCCGCCCGAGCGGGAGACGTTCCAGTAGTGCGCGCCCTTCGAGGTGCAGAAGCCCAGGGCCTGCACCGCCGCGGTGAAGCGGCCGACGCCGTAGCGAGCGATGTTGTTGAAGGTGGCCTGCAGGCCGGTTTCGCCGTTCTCGATGGCCCAGGAGGCCACGTACATGAAGAAATCGTTCTCGTAGCCCGGGATCTCGTTGTCGTTGTAGATCCCCTTCAAGCCGCCGAGCTTGAAGATGTAGGTGTTGTCGCCGTCCACCGTGAAGTTGGTGTTGAAGAAGGCGATGTTGTTGTTGGCGATCGTGCGGAAGTAGGTCTTCTGCGCGTGGTTGTCGGGCAGCGCGAAGGCGCATTCGAGGATGGAGCGGAAGCCCCAGGCCGCACCGCGAAGCTGCTCCGAGCCCATGTGGCCCTGCGAGGTGCCACGGCCCGATGGATCAACCGCCGCGATGTTCCAGGCCGTCCAGAAGGTCATTTCCTCCAGGTAAAAATTGCGGCCGGTGACCAGGTAGGGGATGTAGCAGTACGAACCCTGGTGGGCGATGTCGGGCGTCCAGGTGGGGTTCGCGCTTCCAGAGGGCACCGAGGGGCTGGAGGTGCCGAAGCGAACCGCGATGTTGGGTCGCGACACCACGTCCACCGGCAGGCCCGAGGTCTGATCGCGGAAGTGCACCGGCGCGGTGGCGCTGGCATCGGCGTTGCGCAGCATCGCCTGCCATGCGCGCTCGTCCTGCGACAGCAGCCACATGGCGCACCACTTCGGGATGGGCGCGATCTCGTCGCGGCCACCCGTGCCCGGCATGTCGGTGGTGAGGCCTCCCGTGGCCATCGGGCCGGTGCCGCCCATGCTCAGGTTGTTCTGGATCGTGGTCAGGGCACCGGACGCCACGGAGCGCTCACGGTTGTAGTTCCACGTCGCCTTCGAGTCGAGGAAATAGGCCTTGTTGTGCAGCGGGCGCACCTGCTCGCCCGCGCCGCTCCAGACCTCCTTGTGCCAGCGCGCGTGGTGGCGGTGCGTGAAGCTGGCCTGCGTGAAGATGGCGGAGCCGCCGGCGCCCTGGGTGCAGCTCACCGAGTAGGTGAGGTCTGCGGGGCTGGCCTGCAGGAGCCACCCGTTCTCAAAGATGAAGTCAGTGTAGATCGAGCCGTTCGCGTAGAAGCACACGTCGACGTGCAGGCGCAGGTGCGCGTGGTCGGCATTCGACGGGTTCTTGAATGGCACCGAGACGCGGAACTCTTTGGCGACCGGGCCATTGAGGCGAATGCCGGTGTTCGCCGCGATCTGCGCAAGGAGCTGAGCGCGCGGCGCCGCGGTCCAGGCGACACCACCGATGGTGGCGACGACGACAGGATCCCAGCCGTCGGTGTTGAAGCTGCCACTGGGCTGCGTGAACTTGTCGCCCGCCCAAATCTGCATGGCCTTGGTGCCGTTGGCGGCCAGGGCGGGGATCTGCGCGCTGATGACAGCCAGGCGCGCGTTCGTGCTGCTCTTGTGGGAGGCGACTGCGTCGAACTGCAGCGGGACCACACTGCCGTCCACCAGGCCATACAGCGACTCGGTGGAGGGGTCGAACTCGGTGAGTTTGAAGGGCTGGCCGAAGGTCACCGGTACGTTCGACTGCGGGGAGCCCGAGGTCGAACGGAAGGTGATGTCCGTGATCTGGCGCAGCGGCCCGCCGGACGAAGGCGGCTCGATGCCCGCGTACAGCGGCGCGCCGGGCGTGCCCGAGTAGGAATCGGCCCGAGGAGTGGGCATGCCACCTCCTCAGGGGGCCACGGGCTGGGTGGCGGTGATGACGAAGCCGGCCATGTTGACCTGGTTGCCGGCGATGATCGCTTGCTTGGCCGACTCCTCCGTCACCTCCAGCACCTTGGAGTTCACGGTGTCGAACAGCACCGTGTGGTTGTTGGCGCCGCCGCCGCTTGCGTCGGCCGCGCTATCGGTCTTGGCGGCCACCGACAGCGTGCGGTTGTTGCCGCTGCTACCCAGCGTCATGTCGGCCGACGAGATCGAGGCGGCCGCCAGGACGCGGCCCATCAGGGTAGCGAAGCTGTCGCCAAAGGTGAACGAGCTGACGAGGGCCATCAGGTTCGCATTGGCGCGGATGTATGCGAGGCCGTTGTCCAGTGCATCGGGGTGGCGTTGGCGCGGCATAGTGGGCTCCTGCTGGTGTGGTGGTGGCGGCGCTCAGTACAGCGCCCAAATGTCGGTGGCGGTGCCGCCGGTGCGGACCTGCTGCGCCTGCAGCGGGTTGAAGCCCTGTTGCAGCGGCACGTTGGCGCGGATCTCGCCCGAGGCGTCCATGAGGTTCGCGGTGCCAGCACCGCCCACCAGCAGCCCGCGACACGGGCCGCCCGGCAGGCTCTGGTCGGCCTTGATGACGGGCTCGTAGCGCAACGCCGGCGCCGTGGCATCGGCGTTGACGAAGCCGCCGCGCGGGCGATTGATGGACATGGCGGGCCTCCTGAGACGGTGCGGGTGTGGGACCAGCCAAAGGTGCCATGCTTGCCACGAAAAAAGCCCCGACGGGCTTGCGCCGGCCGGGGCGAAGGTGGCGCACTGCGAAGTGCAGGGTCCACCACCGTGGAGACAACCGTTACGGGGTGCGGGGCGGCGTGAGCCGGTCGATCACCACCTGCAGGTCTTGCGACTTCGACGCGCTGCCGCGCGAGCTGCCGAACTCGAACTGGAAGGCGTCGCGCAGGCAAGCGCCGAACAGGCCCGAGATCGTGGACAGAATGCCCACCACCTCGCCCGGGATCTGGTTGCGGAAGAACACGAGCACCCACAGGCAGGCCAGCAGACCGACGACGGCGCCAACGATCATCACGTCCTTGCGGCGGTTGTCGTGGCCTGCCTGGGCGAGCGCGACATCGCGCTTGCGCGCGTCCTGGCGATCGGCGAGGTAGGCCATGTCCAGCTCGGCGTCGATCTCGAGCACGCGGGTGCGGAACTGGATCATCAGCTTGGGGTCGGCGCGCACTGCCTCGGCCGCCTCCATGCCGAACTTGCCGGTGACGCGCTCGGCCACGCCTACGACCTGCTCGGCCACCTCGGCGGCCTTGCTTTTGTCGTCGCCGGTGATCCAGCGCAGGATCTCGGGGACCACTGGCGCGAGCGCCAGGGCGATCTGAATGGGGACATTGACCATCGTTGACTCCTTATGCGGCCAGCACCTGCAGGCCTTCCTCGAACAGGGCCAGGCGCTCAGCGTGGTGCAGCATCGCCTTGCCGTTGATGGCGCGCGTGGTGGCGGCGAAGTCGCCCGCGTCGATCATCTGATTGCAGCCGCGAGTGACCCAGTACCACGCCGCGGTGACGCAGGCATCGGTCGGCTGGGCCACCAGCTCGGGCTTGTGCAGGTACACGGCGCCCAGGCCCACGCCCACCGAGGCGTCGCGGTAGTTCGCGCGCCCGGTGAGCTGGAAGATGCCCCGCCCGCGGTACCGCCAGCCATCGCCCGATGCCTCGTCGCCATTGCCGTTGCGGTTGGCATAGGCGCGGTTGGCCAGCTTCTCGGGCTGGCGCACGAAGCCCTTGGCGAACTCGATCTCTTCCGGGTCCACCACGCGGTCGCCATCGAGGTCGAAGCCGGTGCGGAAGATCCGCGCGATGCGCTCGGGGTCGCTGTAGCGCAGGTTCTCTTCCAGGCTCGACAGCCGCGCCGTCTCGATCACGGCATGGGCCAGGAAGGCCGCACGCCGCTGTGGCGTGAGGATGTGATGCAGCGCCATGGCCGCGTGCAGCGGCTCGGCGAAGGCGCGCGCCTGCGTCGGCGTCACGCCCAGGTCGATGAGGTCGGCCACGAGCTTCATGTCGCGCTGTGGAAGAGGAACGACCAGAGCCGGCCCAGTGCGGACCACCCGCCAACGGCATACACGATGCCGCCCAGCACCAGGAACGTGAAGGCCTTGCTGATCAGGCCCCGGATGCCGCCGATGACGATGCGCCCGGCGTGGTCCTGCGCCTCGGTGCGCAGCACGTCCAGTCCCGCCATCCAGAAGGCCTTGGCGTTCTCGTGGTTCATCGCCTTGCCGATGCCCTTCTCGACGGCCAGAGCCACGCGCTCGTCGATGTAGGCGAGCGTGCTTTCCGTGAGGCGGACCTCGACGGGTGTTCCGGTGCGGCGGGATTCTTCTGCGAGTGCCATTTCGTCCGGGCTCATTCAGCTTTGCCTTCCGTCTTGGCCTTGGCCTTCTTCTTCGCGTCGCGCTCACCCTCGCGCGCCTCGACCACCTCCTCGCGCAGGTCGATCTCGCGGTCGCGGGCCTGCTGCTCGGCCTTGGCCAGGCGCGCCTCGACGCCCGAGCGCAGGTCGTCGACGGTCTTGGCGAAGCGCTCCAGCACCTTGTTGGCGTCGGCCTGGATCTCGGCGATGCGGATCTTGGCGTCGGCGTCGATGCGCGCGGCTTCCAGCTTGGAATCGGAGTCGGCACGGATCTGCAACGTGCGGTTGGCCAGGTCCGAGCGGGCCTTTTGCAGGTCGGCCGACAGCTTCTCGATCACCTGGTCGGCTTCCTGGCGGAGCTGCGCCACGGCCTGCTGCACCGCGGGCGTGATGTCACCGCCCTCGCCTGCCGCGACGGCCTGCGCTTCGGCCTCGATCTTGTTCGCCTCTGCCATGAGCTTGCGGGCCTTGCCCTGCGTCTCTTCCAGGGAGGCCAGAGCCATCTGGCGCTGCACCTCCAGCGCTTCGGCCTGGGCGCGCATCTGCTGCTCGGCCTGCGCCGTCTCCTCGGGCGTCATCGGCTTGTTGGGGTCGCGCTCACCCGTCATGCGGCGGATTTCGCCGGCGATCTCGTCCTTGTTGGGCAGGTCGGAGAACTCGTAGGCAATGATCAGCAGACGCAGCGCGATCTCGGGCGGCAGGCGCTGGGCGATCTGCTGCAGGTTCTCGAACATCACCTGGCGCAGGGTGCCGGCGTAGTCCGCCTCGCTCACGATGAAGTCGGCCTTGCTGGCCGTGATGTCGTTGAGCCAGCGCACCGAGCCGTCGGGCTGCACCTCGGGCTGGTTGATCTTCACCCACTCGATCGCGCCCTTGGCGCCGGTGAGGCGCATGATCTTCTGCTCGGTGTAGAACTGCTCGGCATTGCTGAGCTGCTTCTCACCCGATACCTGGGTGGCAAGGCGCAGGTTCTCGAAGGGCTCGGTGGTGACCACGCTGCCCTGCATCTGACGCGCTTCGATGGCCCGGCCGGACACGGCATTGGTGGGCCGACCCATGTTCTCCTGCGCCACACCTCCGCTCTTCTGGATGGCCTGGCCCTGCAGGGTCATCATCTGCACCTGCGCTGCAGCCACGTCCACGCCCGGCCGGATCTCCAACTTCTTACCGGACTTGCCGATGATGAGGCCATCGGGTCGACCGGCCTCCTCGCGCAGTTCATCCCAGTCGTCCGTGGCGCCGTCCTCCGCGATGATCTGCTGCGTGTTGATCTGGAACAGCGCCTTGCTCGCGCGCTTGTTCAGATCCTGCTGAATGTCGCGCACGCGGCGGATGACGCCGTAGGGCAGGCGATCTCGGCCGCGCCGGTAGCACCAGACAGGCGTGAGCGTGAAGCGGTTGTGCCGATAGGGCGACACGCCCATGCGCAGCATGTGGGACTCGGTGAACAGCGCCATGTGCACGCGCATCACCACCTTGTCGATGACCTGGTAGTTGTTGACGGCCAGGTGCATCGACAGTGCCTTGTCGCGGGGGTCGAAGAACACGCCCTGCAGGGGGCCGTCGGCCACGATCTTCGAGTCGGCCGGCATGCGGTACTGGGCCTCGTAGATCTTCACGCGCCGGCGCTTGGCGTCGATCATCATCCCCTGGCCTGAGGCGCGCAGCGTGCCGGTCTTGGAACCCGAAAGCAGCTCCTCGGACGTGTACCAGGTGTCTTCCTCCCAGTCGGACATCGTCTGCGTCTGGTGGTTCTCGACCGCGGCGCGGATGGCGTCGGCGCGATCGGGGTACATGGCCAGCGCGATGTCCTCATCGACCCAGCGCCAGCGGAACACGTAGCGGGCGTCGGACAGGTCCAGCTCGTAGCTCAGAGAGTCGTACAGGACATTGCGCCAGTCCTCATAGCGGTTGTAGATACGGTCCTGCGTGGGGTCATCGCGCACGCCGTCGTCGATCCAGCCGAGGCCGGCCTTGATGGCATCGGAGAAGCTGCGCGAGCGGTTGGACGGCACGCGGTTGACATCGGAGACGTACTTGAGGGTCTTCGTCTTCACGTCGGCGAGCTGCACGTCGTCCTCGGTGCGCGGCAGCACGCTCCAGTCCACGCGCGTTCGGATCTCGGTGCCGATGAGCCAGTCGCACATGGGCGCGACTTCGTTGTAGACGAGGGGCATCTGCCCGCGGTCGCGCAGGGCCTGGGCGTCTTCTGGATCCCACTGGATGCTGTCGTAGAAGTCGGCATCCATCGCCATTTCGAGGCGGTTGTGGGCCTGCTTGTCGCGCTCGTAGTAGAACCACTCCAGCAGCTTGCGCAGCGTGGCGCGCGCGTCTGGCCCGTCGAAGGGGTGAGCCGGCGCGCGGTCGCCCTCGACGGCCTCCTGCTCCTCGCGCGTGAGGCCCATGCGCCGGTAGTAGTCGTCGCCAGGCGCGCGGCCGCGGCGCGGCGTGACCTCAAGGGCGTTAGCCATAGGTCACACCCTCCTTCTCCATGCGGATGTCTTCTTCCGCCAGCACCTCGCCGGCGCCGCGCAGCACCATGCGGCCGAAGCTGCCGCGATACACCTCGTTCGGCGGCGAGCTGGGCATGCGGATGAGGTCCGGCAGGCCGTCGATGATCAGCGCGGCCAGGCGGCGCACGTTGGTGATGTTGGGCTCGATGCCCAGCACCTCGCAGGCCTTCATGGCCTTGCGGGCGACCGTGGCGACGTTCTCGCTCTTGGAGTCGTCCCAGGTGTAGGCGGCACCCTCCATCACGCAGTACCACGGCGCGCCAGCGCGGCGGTGCGGGATCAGCACCATCGCGCGTTCGTCGTTGATCCAGGTGAAGATCACGGCGATGTCGCCGTGGTAGCGCGTCAGGTGCGCCTTCTTCGTGTCCAGTTGCGCCGGCATGCTGCCCCCAGTGAGAAACTGGGGCCTGACGGTGCCATGCTTGCCACGTCAGCCGGGTGGTTTGCGCGCTCTGCCAATGGACGAGGTTGAGCGGAATTCGTCGGCCATCGTCTCCAGCGGGTTCTCGCTCTCGAAGCGCTCGATGGCGTGCTCGGTGAGGATGAACACCCACCAGGTCTGTGGGCCCCACCTCACACTCGACTTCAAGCCGCCGCGGCTGTGTGCCTCGATGCCGTGCACCACCATGCCGTACTCGCTGACCACTGTGACATCGGCCTTCATCAGCGGGGGCAGCGCCTCCAGCTTGCTGTCGCCCAGCAGGCGCGCAACCTTCATCGTCTCGTCGCCGCGCTTCTCTTTGGTGAGGCGAAAGTCGCCCACCACCGGCGTCTGCGGCTGTGGGAGCGGCACGCCGCTGGCGCGCAAGCGATAGATTGAAGCCCTCATGATACTGTATGAATGTACAGTATCGCCCGGGCGTCAGAGTGGCAGGCGGACCTCGCTCGTCGGATCGGCCGGGCCGTGGGCGAACGCCTCGGCGGGCGGCACGGTGATCAGCGCCTCGGCCTCGGCCTGCGTGCCCTCCAGCCACGTGCGCCAGGCGCTGCGTTCGATCGGCACCACCGTGCGCTTGTCCTGCTTCTCGACCGGCAGCGGCTCCTTGGTGCGGGGGTCCACGTCGGGCTTGTGCATGAGCGCCAGCAGCCGGTGACCATCGCAGTTCTGCGTGATCATGGTGAAGTTCGCCACCATCTCGCCACTCGCCGGATCGGTCCACGTGCCCCACAGGCCGGCCAGCATCCAGGGCTCGCCATCGGCGCGCGCAAAGCGCCACGCCACGCTTTTCTCCCAGCGCGTCAGAGGATCGGCGTGCGTGATGCCCCAGTACGGTTCTTGGAACCACGCGGCAGGGATCAGGCAGCGGTGGCCATCGGCCCAGGCTCGACGGAAGGTGGGCGCGGTCTTCATGCGCTCGCGCCGCGCGTTGTTCGTGCCCATGCGGGCGCCCTGCTGCTGCCCGGGCTTGGGCGGCAGGCGCGGCACGCGGTCGCGCGAGCCTGGAGGGATCATGCCCCACTGGCCGACCATGGGCCGCAGGCCTCGAATGACGAACGGCCCGCGCGCGAGCGGGCCCAGCACGGGCGCCCACGTGGGCTGCTCCCACGACATCTGGTCATCGAGGCCGAGGAACAGCTCTAACTGCTCCTCACTGAGGGTGCCGTAGATGTTGCACATGCTCCCCATGGTATCCCCCCGAGGGGGAGGCGATTGCATCGCTGCTGGGGAGCTTTGTGGCTGGTGCTGAAAGCGAGTCCCGAGGGCAGAAGCCCCCGGGGTCCGCACTCAACCCATGTGCCACCATCGGCGGGTTGAATTCTGGTTGCAGCGGGCAGGACTTGAACCTGCGACCTCCGGGTTATGAGCCCGGCGAGCTACCAACTGCTCCACGCTACAGAAACTGTGCGCCCCCATCGGGGGATGCTGACTCTCGACTACATGCTGGCTTCGAGCTTAGGGATCGCCCGGGGCCGAAGCCCCGGGGTCACCACAAACCCGTTGCCCTTCTCGGCTTGGGTGTTTCAGGTTTCGACGGGCTCCGGGACCGGCTCCACGGAGATCGTCAGGGTGTACTCGCCGCGCGCCTTGAACTGGTCGGCCACGGCCTGGTCGTGCGTGCGGAGCTGGATCTCGGTGAACGGCGCCTGCGGGGACATGAGGATGGTGCCCTGCCCCATCACGGGCTTGAGCGACACCTGGGTTTCGCCGTTGCCGGCTTCGGCCTTGCCGATGCACTGGAATTTGATCTGCATGTGTCACCTTTGATCGTTGGCTCCGAAAGGTGGGTTCGAACCACCGACCACCCGCTTAACAGGCGGGCGCTCTACCGACTGAGCTACTTCGGAGCGGAGCGCCATCTTATCCGGATCCGGATAATTTTCAACCGTCACACGGCCATCGGCGACCCGCGGCGGCCTGAGCGGCGCGAGCCTGGCCGTGTGCCAGCGAAGCCCGTGGGGAAGGTCACGCCGGCGTCGACCGACTGGCCCCACTGGCGGAGCGCGTCGGCCCCGTGGCTGTTGTCGTCGTGCTCGTGCTCGTCGCTCCAGCGGCCGCGGGTCTTGTCCCACTTCTTGCGGTAGTTGGCCACGCGCTTGAGGCCCTGGCCACAGCCCTCCTCGCTGAACCACGCCGAGGAGAAGGCCGATCGCGTGGCCTGGATGCCGCTCTGCACGGCCGTGACGCGCGGGACGATCTCGAACGACTGCCCGGGCATCAGGTTCTCGAGCATTTCCTTGAGCGAGCGGTTGGTGTCGGGAGTCTCACCCATGCGCTTGTGCGCGGCCTCGTGCGGCAGGTAGTGCTTGCCGAACACATAGCCCAGCTTCTGCATGTACTGCACATAGTGGATGAGGTCTTCGCCGCTCGCCTCGTAGTAGCGGATGAACCGATGCTCCGGGCCGATCTTCTGGTGGAACCAGATGGTCGTCATGTCGCCGCGGCCGATGTCCCAAAAGGTGTTGACCGGGGCCGCTTCGAGCGGCAGCGTGGGCAGGACGCGGCGCTGCTTGCGCGCCAGCGCGAGCTGGGTGGCGTAGTAGGCGCCTTCGGTCGACACCTGGAAGGCCTCGGCCGGGAACGAGGGGTATTCCTGCCACATGAGCGGCTGCTCGCCGGCGAAGTCGTTGGCCAGCGTGGTGACGTACCAAGCCTTCTGGCCCTCGGTCAGCGGCCGCCCGATGATGCCCTCGACGTGGAGGAAGTACTCGGCCATCGCCTCGGTGATCACCACCTCGTCGTCGGTCGTGTAGTTGGGGTCTTCCCACCAGGCGAAGAAGTGCAGGCGCCAATCCTTCACGCCCAGGCGCTGCGCCAGCTCCTGCAGGGCCTTGGCGCGCTCCACCAGGTCGAAGAAATAGCCGTCCTGGCCCTCGGCGGTGGACTCGATCACGATCACGCCCGACTTCGGCACCGCGGGGATCGAGCCCGTCATCACCTCCTTCGCCTTCTCGGGGTACTTGGCGGCGATCTTGCCCATTTCCGACACGTGCAGCCGGTGGATGGTGCCTGAGCGCATCGAGGTGGCCACCCGGATGCTGGCGCCGTTGTGCGCGAACTCCAGCTCGGTGGCGGTCGACTTCGACAGCGGGAACATCGCGCGCAACTGCTCGGGCAGGTGCTCGTAGGCGTATTTGACCTTGCCCCGAAAGATAGACTCGGCCGCCTCCTTGTCCTGCGCCACGATGCCGCAGCGGATCGGCTGCTTCGAGAACAGCGCGGTGTCGAGCCACAGCACGCAGATGAGCGTGGTGAACCCGAGCTGGCGGGCCTTGAGGATGACGTTGCGGGTGTGCAGGCGCGCGAGCAGGCGACGCTGGGCCTTGTTGGGCTTGAAGGTGACGACCAGGCCCTCGTCGTCGTCGTCGTCATCCCCCTTGACCACGATCTTGTAGAGGTTCGACAGCCTCCACATAGGGTCGCTGAGCTTGGCGCGCATCGCCTCCCATTGCTCGGGGGTCAGCTCGTCGCTCATCGGTGGGCACCTGGCACGCCGCAGGTCAGGGTGGCCAGGCGAGACATACTTTCCATCAGGTCGATGTTCATGGCGTGCTGCAGGGAGATACCACCCTTGATCGGGAACCGGTGCACGGCCCAACCGAAGCGGCCGCCCACCATGCGCCGCTGGGGTTCGACACAGCGCTGGCTCAAGATGCCGATGACGCTGATCTGCCGGGCCATCAGAACCTCACAACGTCCACGCCCAGGCCTGCGTAGTCGCTGCACTTGATGACGATCTCGACAGCGCGGCGCGCGCTCGCCCCAGCCTGCAGCGCGCCGAGCGCCATTTCCTGGCCGGCGCCCAGCGAGAACACCTTGTCGCGCATCGGCTGGTAGTGGAGGTCGTTGCCCAGCAGCCAGACGCGGCGCTTCTCGTCGATCACCACCGCGCAGGCGCGATCCAGCTCAGCCGCCGGCATGAAGTCCAGCGGGTTCGGCCGCTGGCGCTCGCCACGCAGCCATGCCAGCACCTGCACCGCGAAAGAGCCGTTTCCCTGCAGGCCAACCAGGATGCGCCGGCCTGGCGCCTCGGCCACTTCGGGCGAGTAGACCTCGTACACCTTGCACACGCGCCGGCGCAGGCCGCCGCTCCATGAGGCTTGGTCAGCGGCCAGAGAGTGGCCATCCCATGCGATCGTGGTCATTTGGCTTCGTCCCTCCAGCGGCACAGAGCCTCGTAGCGCTCACGATGCCGACGCAGCCGCTCGTCATGCGCCGCGAGCTGCTTCTCGATGGTCGCTCGCCGCTCGACAACCTCCTCGATGAGCCTCAACTCTTGCTCGATCGCGTCGTCAACGAGTTCGCGAACAGGGTGCTTCGGCTCCTGGTCGGCGCCATTCTGGTCACTGTCCATGGGTCACTCCTCGGTGGTGTCGCCGGTACCGCCGGCTTCGGCATCCGGGACCGGGCCAATGACCTTGCCGTCGAGCGCGTTGAACAGCTCAGCCAGGCTCGCGCCCTTCTGCTGGTTGTCCTTCTCGAACAGGCCCAGGATCTTGGCCGCGCGCTCCAACGCGCTGTTCTTGTCCCAAAACTTGTATTCGATGCGGCCGAACTCATCGACCTTGATCGAGGCCAGCGCGCGTCGCGTGTTGAGCGGGATCTTGTTGGGCGGCAGCAACTTGCCGTCTGCATCCATCAAATCGGCGATGTCCGACACCGCCAAGCGATAGACCTCTTGGATGATTTCGACGCTCTCCAGCACGGTTTTTTCTGCCACCTGCCGGCGCAACTCGGTGACCCTTGCGGAAACCTTGGGATCGGCGGCCGTTCGTGAGGCCTGCTGATGCACCGCGTCGGCCTTCCAGCGTTGCGATCGCGGGTAGGCTTGGCGATAGGCCTCGGCCTGGCTCACGCCCTTGGCGAGCGCGAGCGCGAACAGCTCCTGCTGCGGCGTGAGGCCGTGCTCAGTCTTGGCCATGGCCGTCCCCCGCGCTCATTCGCACAAGCCGTAGGCGCTCTCGCACGCCTTCGGCTCCTCGGTGAGGCGGATCCAGTCCACAAGCTGGCCCCCGCGCTTGGTCTTCGACCACTCGACCATGTTGCGAATGCCGCGCTTGTTCAGGTGGGCATCGCGGTCGGGGTCGGGAAAGAAACTGGCCTGCATCCGCCGGCTGGCCATGCCCACGCACATCTCCCAATACGCGATGCGGTCGATGTGGTGCGGGAACCGCTTGCTGATCTCCAGCAGCTCGTCCTTGCCGGCGTTGATGCAAGGCATACAGCCCACGCGGCTCATACCCTGCAGGTATAGGGGGTTGGGCTCAAGGCCGGCGATGCGGTGCGCCTCGAAGGCGTCGGCAGCAGTCCAGCGCAGGATGGGGCGGTAGGTGTAGATGCCGCCACCCTGCTCTTCGAACGCCTTCACGCAGGCGCCGGTGCCCTGCAGCCGCGCGCGGCGCGCCTCGCTTTCGTCGATGCGCACGCCCTGCCATGACCACACCGCATCGCATTGGCCGCTATCGATCAGGCCCATCTGGTGCTCGACCATGGGGATGGTCTTCAACTCCTGGGTGCAGAACTGGGCTTTGCGCGAGGGGAAGCGGCCCTTCCAGATGCAGAGATCGAGGAATGGATTGCCGGTCGGTTGCAGCGCGCGCACCGACCGGTCGATGTCGGCCTGGCTGCAGCCCTTGCGGGGCCAGTGCTTCACCACGTATTCGCGCTTGCGAGCGATCTGCTCGGAGAAGTCGCGCTTGGGCAGCACGGTGATGGTGATCCCCAGCGTCGACTCCATGTAGGCCAGATAGCCGTGCCAGTTGTCGTGCTCGTTGCCGGTGTCGCAGGCGACGAACCGCAGGCTCGCGCGCGGTTGGGTCTCCAGCGCAAGGATGGAGGTCGCGGCGCTGTCCTTGCCCCCGCTCACGGATACCACGTGCAGGATGGTCACGCTGCACCTCTAGCCAGTGACGCAGCGCGCCGCGGCGGCCGTGGGCGTGGCGGGCGGCAGGCCATGAAGTAGAAATACGCCGTCGATGCCATCCAATCGAGCACCACAAGCCCACGGACCAGCTCCGGCTCACCGAATGGCGACGCCACGAGGTGAAGCATTCCAGCAACGAGTTGCACATAGCGGGCGGCAGCAATTCGGCCAAACACCGCATACATGCCCTCTGTGGCGACCAATCCCGACATCACCAGCAGGCCCAGCAAGCTGAGCGCCACCAGCCACAAGGGCGGCGTTTTGAGGAACCAGCAGGCGAAGTGCAGCAGCGCCGTCGCGGTGAGGCAGAAGCGCCCCAGCACCACCGGCCGGCGCTGCAGGAAGTCGACAACGTCCTGGTGCCAGCCGAGCACGGCGGCGTCGATGCGGTCGAGCAGCTTCACGAACGCACCTCCTGCACCTCGATCCCATGCACTTGCAGCATGAGCTTGCGCTTGATGCGGAATTCGGGCGTGACCGCCCCCTTCACGTCTTCGACCACGTGGCGGCCTTTCTCGTCGATGTAGGTGAAATCGGCCACGTAGACCATGGCGCGGTGCTTCTTGCCGCTGGGCGCGACCTGGGCGGGGATCAGCTCGAAGGGCACCTGCAGGCGCAGCTCACGGATCTCGCCGGCCTTCTCCAGCGTGGCCAGGTAGACCCAGCGGCGGTGTTCGGCTTTCGAGTCGAACTCGATGCCGCGGTCGCTCACGCGCTCGTTGCCGTATTTCTGCCGGCGCGCCTCGCGCGTCTTGGGGTTGGCCATCATGTCGGCGTAGGAGCGCGCGCCTGCCATTCGGGCCTGCAGGTTCATCGCCTCCTCGACGCTCAGGCGCAGCGCGCGTGTCACCGGATCACCTCGCGCCAGGCGTAGGGGACTTCGGCGAGCGAGAGCGGGGTTTCGTCGAGGCCTGGGGCTCGGATTCCGACTTCTCGGCCCGGCCACCAGCGGGGTCGAGCGGCAACCGGGTATCCGCCGCCAGCGCTCGCAGCGCCTGCTCCTCGTGCCCAAAGGCCACCCAGTCGTCCAGCACCTTGCGGCAGCGCTGTCGGATCTCGTCCTGCGGCCTCTGCGTGCGCAGGCTCTGGATGCGCTGGATCAGGCGCGCGCCGCAGTACAAGCACGTCGGGTCGAACCTGAACCAGCCAGCGGATTCCCGCGCGTGGCTGCACTCGATGCAGGGTGTCGTGGCCACTCACGATGCCCCCTGCTCGGCGGGCCGCTTACCCAGCAGCTCGGCCATCTTCGCGCGCACCTCGGCGGACGGCCGCGTCGCCAGCGCGTCGTCGCGGTCGAGAGCGGCGAGCGTGGGATCCTTGCCCTGGCGCCCGGGCACGGTGGTCCTGGCGAGGTCAGCAGGGATCTGCACCGCGGGCAGCGAGCCCACGGTTGCGGCGTCGCGTCGACGGCCCTCGGCCACGCTGAGCGCGTAGGCGAAGCCCTTGCCCTTGCCCACCGCGGTCTGCGCAGCCGCGACCAGCTCGTCGGTGCTCATGCCCTGCGTCAGCAGGGCCAGCAGCGTGGGGTGTGCGGGGTTGGCGTCCATGAGCCCGGCCTTGCGCATGGCAAAGCAGGCCCGCCCGGCTTCTGTCCCGTGGGACACCTCCGTGACGGACGCGCGCGCTTCTGTCCGCGCGCTGTTCTGTTGATCTTTAGCCTCAAGAGGTGGAATACCAATACCTCTGGTACTGGTACTGGTTCTGGTAGCGTCACTCCCGCCGGAATCCTGCGTCCGTCCCTCGGTTGTCCCGTGGGACATCGGTGGACTTCCACCCTCTTCCCTCGACTCGGCCGGTGGATGCGACGCGGCCTGCCGTGCCCGGTAGTTCGCCTTGCGGATCTTCTCGGCGTCGCGCTTGCCCATCATGGCCAGCACGCGCTGCGTGATGATCGGGTGGTACAGGCGGCCGTCGGAGGCCTTGGCCCAGCCGCGCATGAGCACCTTGCGGTGTTCCTGGAACAGCTCGAGCGGCATGCCCACGCGCGCCGCGATGATCTCGTCGTCGTCGGTGAGCGCGCCACAAGGCTGCTGCTGCCAGGCGGTGGTCCACAGCATCAGCAGCCAGGGCCGGGCGAGCGGGCCGGCCAGCGCCCAGGTGTCCGACTGGGTCAACTGCTCCAGGTCCAGCTCGAAGCGCCAGCCCTTCGACTTCGTGTCGGCAGGGTATGGCGGCGGCGGCAACGTCTCCGACATCAACGCGCCCCCTCGCCTGCCTTGTAGGTGGGCTTGAGGCTACCGTGCGAACTCGCGGCGCGCGCGAGCCCCACGGGCACCAGGATGTGGCGGGCGATGGCCCGGCGCGTCACCTGGCCCCAGGCGCGCAGGTCCGGCGGCGTGGCCACCTTGCCATCCAGCGCGGCGCGGGCCTGCTCCATCGTGAACTCGTGGCCGCGCTGGTCGCGGGCGAACGAGGCCAGGAAGGTCAGAGCCGTGTCGACCCACAGCGAATCGACCTTGCGCTCGGCGCGCGCGCCAGCGCACTGGGCCATGCGGCGGCCGCGCTCGGCGGCGGCCTGCAGGTCGAGGGAAATCTGCTCCATCACGTCGCTCCTTGACGTTGGTACTCGGCGGCCAGCGCCACGCCGGCGGGCGTGACGCGGTAGCGCCGGAATCGTGGGTTGCGCACGCTGTCGGGCACGGCCTCGATCAGCTCCTGGTCGCGCAGGAAGATGAGCGCCCAGTCCACGGCCTTGCCGCTGCGCTGGATGCGCTCGACGATCTGTTCCTTGTTGAAGAAGGCGCCCACGCGGGCGGCCAGGAACTGCAGCACCGCCTCGGTGGCGGAGCCCTCGCGGATCACGCCCGGCGGGTGGGGGTTGAAGCGCAGCCCCGGCTTTTCAGGGGGAGGGATCACGAGTTGGGCGGCTACCCACTCCAGGCTCATGAGGTGCCTCGATCCGCATCCGGATATTCATCGGATGGACGAAGGCGCCCGCGAGGTGCGATCCTTCGGACCATGCCCAATCGCCCGTACAGCGCCTCTTCGAGCACGCCGCGCACCCATTCCGCCTTCGACACCCCTTCGGCGACGGCCATGGCGATCACGTGCTCGTACAGCTCCTCGCTGAGCGGGATGTCCAGGCGCTGCGTCAGCTTGCCGTCGGGGTTCGTGCGCCCGGACCGGCTCAACCTCGTGTCGCTCATGCGGGGGGACTCCCTGTGACGGAACTGTTCTGGTGGCAGGCCGCGCTCCTCTTCTGGATCGCGGTGTGCTTCTTTCGCGTCGGCGCTGCCACCAAGGGAATCGCCATGACGCGGCGCGCCTGGTCCGAGATCGCCCAGGCGGCCATCGTGGTGGTGGTCGTGTTCGGGCTGGTCACGGAAGGTCGCGGCTGTCAGTCGTTACGCGCGGGCTCCGTTGACGCGGGCGCCGCCTGCATGGGCGACGCGCCGTGCTGAGCGAGGCCCGCGCTGGGCCCGCGCCGCAGCGCGGTCGTGGGCCGCGATCCAGTTGAGCAGGAGCTGCGCCGTGTCCAGGCGCGGCATCGCCTGCCCCGCAAAGATGCGGCTCACGGTCGCCTGTCCGACGCCCGTCTCTTCGGCCATGCGGTTGTGGTGCCCCTTGAGGTCGTTCAACCGGCGCAGCAGGTAGTCGTGGATGGATTCGGTGCTCATGACGCTGCCCATGTTATCCGGATGCGGATATTTTAACAACCGTATCCGGTTATCCGTTTACGGATGCCTCAAGGATCATTCCGCCATGGAAAGCCTCAGCAAAAAGTTCGCACGCCGCCTGCGCGAGATCATGAACACAACCATGGCCCTCGACACGCAGACCAAGGTCGCCGAAGCCGCCGACATCGGCCAGGCCTCCGTGGCTCGCATCCTCCACGGCAAGCAGTCGGCGACGCTGGACATGGTCGAGGCCATCGCCCATGCGTGCGGCGTGAAAAACGCCGCCTACTTCCTTCTCGACGAGGCAGAGCTGCGCCTGTTGCAGCAATGGCACGCGCTGGGTGCCAGTGATCGTGAGGCAGTTCTCGGTTACATGGCTTTCAAAGGCCAGAGTGTTACAAAAGGTGTAACACAGATCCTAGATTTCGCGAGGGATCAGCAGAGCGTCCCGCGCGAACTGCAGCCCGCCGTGTCCCGGGCTTCCCGCCGGAGCCTTTTACTGCGACCCAATTCGACGGACGCAGGTAAGGAGGCAACGCCCCATGGCACAAAAGCAAAAGCCCCGAAGCGAAAAAGCGGGGCAAGTCGTTGAGTTCGATCTGACACCCAACGCCGAGCGCGTGGCCACCATCAATCGGTGGTACGTCGAGCAAGGCACCGCCGCCGAGCAGCACGTGTGCCTGCTCAATATCGCGATCACCGCAGACGGCCGCCTCGTCTCGCGCGGCATCGGCATCGAGCCCGAGCACGCGCTGGCCTTGCTGGCCGAGATCGACGCCGTGCGTGATCAACTGGCCGCTTTCGCCTACAAGGCACCAGGCCCAGGCCCCCATAGCGCCAAGGTGATAGCCCTGCCCGCGAATCGCTGATCGCGCATTCGCCACAAGTGATCGCCGTTCGTCGGGTGACTATCCGGATGCGGATACGTCATTATCCGTAACCGGATACACTGACCCCGTCGTCAGCAATCAATCGAAGGGGTCAGCAGCATGAAATATCTCTCCTGTGCCGAAACCGCCGTGATGGTGCGCAAGGCCCTCAAGGAGTCCTTCCCCGGCATCAAGTTCTCGGTGCGCTCCAGCACCTACAGCATGGGCGCCTCGATCAACGTGCGTTGGACCGATGGCCCGAACCGGGCGCAGGTCGAAGCTGTCGCCCAGGTCTTCAATGGCTCCTACTTCGACGGCATGCAGGACTACAAGGGTTCGCTCAACAACATGATCGACGGCGAGGCCGTGAGCTTCGGCGCCGACTCGGTGTGGTGCGAGCGCGAGAACAGCGACGCCGCCGTGCAGCGGGCCATTGATCAAGTGGCCCGGATCTACGCCGCCAACTTCGAGGCTCGCGGGATCGCGAAGCCCAGCGTCGAAGCCTACCGGCGCGGCGAGCTGTACCAGGTCGCTCTGATCACGGACGGCTGGGACAGCTACTGGAACCTTCAAGCCATCATCGCCCGGGCCTTGAGCAAGTCGAGCGACCGGCTAGCGGTGGCGAAGTCCAAGACCGCGGGCAAGGTGATCTTCCTGGGCAATGACGGCTACAGCCAGGTCGGCGCCCTGCAGGTGGAGGCCGCGTGATGAGCCAAGACAGCAAAGCCTTCAGCAGCGACATCCCGGTGAGCCTCGCGGCGAGCGCCTTCACCGGCGTGAGCTTCACCCCCGAGCGCCGGGGTGAGCGGGCACGCGACGACTACGCCGTGATGCTCGCGGAAGACCTCGCGATGTTCAAGGCGGCCGCTGAGCGCGGCGGCACCCTGGCCCAACTCGATGACGAGTTCGCGCGCTACCGCGCCGGTATGCGCAGCCGCTACGTGGCTTACCTGCAGTCGAGCAGCCGGTGCATATCCTCGTTCATCGCCGGCCCCTCGAACTTCCCGGTGGCGCGGGCGCAGAAGCGCAACGCCGTCACCAACCGCCGGCTCGATGATCTGTTCTCGTGGCGCGAAATGGCGCGGCGCGCGGTGATGCGCAATCTGCGCCCCGACCTGCGTCCCATCATGGCCGGCGACGCCGACGCGGCCGACCGCCTCGCCGCAGAAATCAGCGCGGCCCAGCGCGTGCAGGAGCAGATGAAGGCGGTCAACGCCGCACTGCGCAAGGCGGGCAAGGCCGGCAAGGAGGCGCAGACCGCGGCCCTGATCGAACTCGGACTGTCCGAGGACCAGGCTCGCGAGCTGGTCAGCCCGAAGTTCCAGAGCTGCTACGGCCAGGGCTACCCGTCGTTCCGCCTCACCAACAACCAGGCCAACATCCGGCGCATGCAGCAGCGGCTGGAGCAGATCGAGCGCGCGGCCGCGATGCCAGTGGTCGAGAAGCAAGGCGCCGACGGCGTGCGCCTGGAGGACGACCCGCCCGCCAACCGCGTGCGGCTGTTCTTCCCCGGCAAGCCGGCCGATGAGGTTCGCAGCAAGCTGAAGTCGAGCGGCTTTCGCTGGGCGCCCAGCGTCGGCGCCTGGCAGGCCTATCGCAATGCGCGCGCCCTGGATCTGGCGGCCGCGATGGTCGGCAGCGCGTAACGACCAGGCCATCGGCACAGACGCGCCCGCCACTATCCGTATCCGGATATTTTTCACCCACCACAGAGGCCAATGATGGACCAGAAGACTCTCAACGCCGCCCGCGTCGTCGCCCTGCGCTCCCACGCTGAGCAGAAGGATCTCGCCGGCGAGCCCTACATCTTCCACCTACTGCGCGTCGAGGCGGCCATGCCGCGCGACGACCTCAAGGCCCGCGCGCTCGCCCTGGTGCACGACGCCTGGGAAGACTGCCAAGGCCTGCGCGACAGCGGCGAGCTGCAGCGCTTCCTGCCCGAGGACGTGCTGGAGGGCTTGGACGCGATCACGCGCCGCGCCGGCGAGAACCGCGACGGCTATTACGCCCGCGTCGCATTCAACTGCCTTGCACGGCGCGTGAAGATCGCCGACCTCATCGACAACCTCAACATGGCGCGCCTGCCCGCGCCGAGCGTTGAGGACTGGCGCCGGGCGTCGCGCTACGCCGAGGCCCTGGCCCGCCTGCTGGAGGCCGACCAGTTCCATTGGGAGAACCGGCGCGACAGCGGCTTCGACAGCAACTTCGGCGAGCTCATCGGCGCCGAGGCGATCGTGCCCACGACCTTCCACTCCCCCGACTGCGTCGGCCACGCCATCCCCATGAGCCAGCGCCGGAGGTTCGCCCTGTGATCCAGGTGTTTCTGCTCGGCACGCGGCGCAAGCGATTGCCCGCCCCCTCCCCTCTTCCCACTGTCACCGAAGCCGAAGCCCGCACCTGGTTCGATGGCTGGTGGGCCGGCCTGGCCGTGGGCTCGGTCATCGGCGCATGCCTCGGCGTGATCGCCAGCGTGGTGAAGGGTTAACCATGGACCTGCAGGACAAAGCCCTCATCGTCTGGTGCCTGGTGTGCTTGGCCGTCTCCTACGCCCTCGGCTGGCCAGGGGCCGGCGCATGAAGCGAGACGACTTCACCCTCCCCCTCGGCTTCGCCGACGAACTGATCATCGACAACTTCGCCGGCGGTGGTGGCACCAGCACCGGCCTAGAAGCCGCGTTCGGTCGCCCCGTAGACATCGCCATCAACCACGACCCCGAGGCGCTGGCGATGCACGCGATCAACCACCCGCGCACGCTGCACCTCTGCCAGAGCGTGTGGGACGTGAACCCGATCGAGGTCACGCGCAACCAGCCCGTGGCGCTGGTGTGGCTGTCGCCCGACTGCAAGCATTTCAGCAAGGCCAAGGGCGGCACGCCGGTGTCCAAGCACATCCGTGGCCTGGCCTGGGTCGGCATGCGCTGGATCGCGCTGTGCAAGCCGCGCGTGCTGATGCTGGAGAACGTCGAGGAGTTCCAGACCTGGGGCCCGATCATCGTTGGCGCCGACGGCCTGGCCCGGCCCGACCCCGCGCGGCGCGGCAAGACCTTCGAGAGCTTCGTGCGACAGCTCCGCGCCCACGGCTACGTGGTGGACTGGCGCGAAATGCGCGCGTGCGACAACGGCACGCCGACGATCCGCAAGCGCCTGTTCCTGGTCGCGCGGCGCGACGGCCTGCCGATCGTGTGGCCCGAGGCCAGCCACGGCGCGCCGACCTCGCGCGAGGTGATCGCCGGCAAGCTGGCGCCCTACCGCACCGCGGCGGAGATCATCGACTTCAACCTGCCCGCGCAAAGCATATTCGGGCGCAAGAAGGATCTCGCCGTAAACACCCAGCGGCGGGTCGCCAAAGGGCTGTGGCGCCACGTCCTGGCCAGCCCCAAGCCCTTCATCGTCGGCGTGGGCGGACGCATGGGCCAGAGCCCGGAGCGCAGCGTCCACCAGCCGCTGCAGACCATCACCAGCAAGGCCGATTCGTGCGTGGCGCAGCCGGTGCTCACGCCCTTCCTCACCGAGCACGCGAACGCCAGCAATCAGCGCACCTTCCCCGCGGACGAGCCGCTGCGCACGCAGGTAGCGCAGGTGAAGCGCGGACACTTTTCCGTTGTGGCGCCGAAGCTGGCGCCAGTCGTCATCACGAACACCAGTGGCCATCCCGGTGGGCGAGATGATGCGCCGCTGTCGACGGTGACGACCGGTGGACACCACGCCCTGGTCGGCGCCAGCCTGGTCACGATCGGCTATGGCGAGCGGCCCGGCCAGGCGCCGCGCGTGCCCGACATCGAGGCGCCCCTCGGCACCATCGTCGCCGGCGGGAAGAAACACGGGCTCGTGGCCGCTCACTTGGTCGACATGGGCCACGGCGAAGGCCCGGCCGGCGGAAAGCGGTTCAGCCATGGCGTTCGCAGCCTGGAGGTGCCGCTCAACACCGTGACTGCCAGCGGCGCCACGAGCGGCCTGGTGGCCGCCTGTCTGGAGCAGGCCAACGGCGGCTTCTACGACGGCGACGGTCGCCCTGTGGACGCGCCGATCTCCACCATCACCGCCACCGGCAGCAATCAGCGCCTGATCAGCGCGTACTGCGTCAAGTACTACAGCAGCGGCGGCCAGTGGCAAGGCCTCGCCGAGCCCATGCACACGCTGCCCACGAAGGGGCGCATGGGCCTGGTCGAGGTGCTGCAGGTGCCGGCGGCCGACCTGTCGCCAGAGCAGCGCGAGCGCGCGCGCCTGTGCGCCGAGCTGCTGCTCACCCACCTGCCCGAGCACTTCAAGGAGCCGGCCGATCTGGTGCTGGTCTTCCATGAAGGCCAGTGGTGGGTGCTCGTGGACATCACGCTGCGCATGCTGCAGCCGCGCGAGCTGTACAAGGCCCAGGGCTTCCCCGATGGGTACGTGATTCACGAGATCCCGAACCCGTCCCTCCTGTTCGTCGACGGCCTGCAGGTGGACACCAACCCGCTGAAGCTGCCGCGGATCCCGCTCACGGCCACGGCGCAGGTTCGCATGGTGGGCAACAGCGTGGCGCCGCCCCAGGCCGAGGCACTGGTCCGTGCCAACTTCGCCCACGAGGCGCTGATCCATGGCAGGAGCGCCGCATGAAGCTCACCCGCCCTCTGACGCGCTACCACGGAGGCAAGTGGAAGCTCGCGCCCTGGATCCTGCGCCACCTGCCGCCCCACCGCGTGTACGTCGAACCCTTTGGCGGAGGGGGCAGCGTGCTGCTGCGCAAGCGCCGCAGCTATGCCGAGATCTACAACGACCTCGACGGCGAGATCGTCAATCTGTTTCGCGTCGCGCGCGACCGCGGTGAAGAGCTGGCTCAAGCGCTCGAACTGACCCCGTTCGCGCGCTCCGAGTTCGACCAGGCATATCAGCCAGCCAGCGATCCACTGGAGCAGGCCAGGCGCACGCTTGTGCGGGCGTACATGGGCTTCGGCTCGGCCGGCGCCAGTGGACAGTCCACAGGCTTCCGCGCCAACAGCAACCGCAGCGGCACGACGCCTGCGCACGACTGGATGAACTATCCCGACTGCCTGCGCCAGACGGTGCAGCGGCTGCGCGGCGTCGTCATCGAGAACCGGGATGCCCTCGATGTGATTCGTGCACACGACAGTGAGCACGCGCTGCACTACGTGGACCCGCCCTATGTCCACAGCACCAGGTCGCTGCGCGACCGCTCACCGGCCTACAGGCACGAGCTCACCGACGAAGACCACGAGGCGCTGGCCAGCACGCTGAGCGCGCTCAGGGGCGCCGTGGTTCTCAGCGGCTACCGATGCGACCTGTACGACCGGCTCTTCGCCGGTTGGCAGCGCATCGACCAGAAAGCCCACGCCGACGGCGCGCGAGATCGCGTGGAAAGCCTTTGGCTGTCACCCAACTGCCCGCGAGTCGGGCTCTTCGAGGAAGCTGCATGAACGACGACACCCCCCTGGAAACCGGCGAGGGCGACGCCCTGCCCTACAAGCCGCCCGCCGTGCCCGAGGAGGCCACGGCCGCCCTGGGCCTGCTCAACGCGCTGGAGAAGCGCGTCGATGAGTACCTGCAGGGCTACGAGCTTTGCGGGGATGCGGGCAACTACACGCCCAACGACACCGAGCGCCTGCTGATCACCGATGCAGTCAACGGCCTGCTCACCGATGATGAATTCATCAAGCTGTTCGAGGCCTGGCGCAACGTCGCCAACGACTTCCGCGAGCTGCTGGTGCCGCCGCCCGGCCTGACCTTCGGCAAGGTTGGAGCGAAGATGTCGTTCTCCATCGGCACGCAGTCCTTCGTGCTGGACTTCGAGCCCGTGGAGCCCGGCGAGTTCGAGTTCCTGGCGATGTGCCTGCGCAAGGCGTTCGCTGCGTTGCTGGCCAACCAGCCCGCGTGCCAGGCCTGCGGTGGGCCCGCGACCCGCGATGTTCCGAACGAGGCAACGGACTTGCCCGGGCCGTACTGCGCTGAGTGCGGGCCCGGCGCCACCCAGCCACCGACCGACCTCGACCGCGAAGAGTTCGAGCAGCGCGTCTTCAAGCGGCGGTTCATCGCGAGCATCACGCGCAACCCCAACCCGCCGCCGGGCACCGGCGCGCTGGACTTCATCAGCGTGGACTGCCCGACCAAGGCCGAGCTGTGCGCGCGCGACGACAAGGACGACTACGTCGATCCGGCCGTCTCGGCGATGTGGTGGGGCTGGCGGGAGAGCCGCGCCGCACGCGCCACCCAGCCGCCCGTGCAGGCCGACGGCTTCGACACCTACAACTCCAACGGCCTGGCCTGGGCGGTGTCCCGCTGGAACGACGAGGTGTCGCAACGACCGTTTCTCAACGACCACCGCCGCACGCTGGACGAAACCTGGCGCCAGGTCATTCGCTTCTTCGGCGGCGACCCGGATGCGCTGCTCGGTCCTGCACACGACGCGCTGGTCGCTCGCCAACAACACATCGGAGGCAACGGATGATCACCACCATCATCACCTGGTTCCTGGCCCGCCCCTGGTGGGAAACCGCCTTCCTCGTCGTCGTCATCAGCCTGCTGGGCGCTCTGCTGGCGGCAGTGCTGATCTCGTATCTGGTCGACCTCTACCACCGCCGCCGCGACCCGATGCACGGCCGCTGCGACATCTGCGGCGCCGACCTCACGGTCTTCAAGAACGGGTGCGCCGAGCCCGACTGCCCCTACTTCAACAAGCGGGGCACCGAGTGAGCGCCAACAGCAAGATCGAGTGGACCGATCACACGTTCAACCCGTGGATCGGCTGCACGAAGGTGTCACCCGCGTGCGACCACTGCTACGCCGAGCGCTCGACGCCTTCGCGCACGCTGGGCGTGGCCTGGGGCGCTGGCCAGCCGCGGCGCCGCACCACGCCCGCCAACTGGGCGCTGCCGCTGCGCTGGAACGTCCACGCCGACACGTTCATGGCCATGCACGGCCGACGCCAGCGCGTGTTCTGCGCCAGCCTGGCCGACGTGTTCGACAACGAGGTGCCGGACGCTTGGCGCGCGGACCTCTTCACCCTGATAGCCGCAACCCCGAACCTCGATTGGCTGCTGCTGACGAAGCGCATAGGGAACGCCCATCGCATGATCGACTTGACGATGGACGCCATCGATCGCGCCCAGGCAGCGGGGAAGACGACCGTTGTGCGCGGGCCCTGGCCGTGGCCCAACGTCTGGCTGGGCGCCACGATCTGCAACCAGGAGGAGGCCGACCGAGACATCGCCAAGCTCAAGCGCGTGCCGGCGCGCGTGCACTTTGTCAGCATGGAGCCGCTGCTGAGCGCGGTAGACCTGGGCTTGTGCGACTGCGACCACGGCAGCATCCCCGCGCCACACAACGCGGGCGGAGTGACCTGCCCTAAGTGCAACGGCACGGGCGGTCGCATGTTGGACTGGGTGATCGTCGGCGGCGAGAGCGGCCCCGAGGCGCGCCCCATGCACCCCGACTGGGCCCGCGGCCTGCGCGACCAGTGTCAGGCCGCCGGCGTGCCCTTCCTGTTCAAGCAGTGGGGCGAGTTCTGCGAGCAGGACGATGGCGTGGGCGCCACTCTGCTCTGCCAAGAAGGAGACCCGGACTACCACAGCGAAGCAGCGAAATGCGCGGCCTTCATCTCGCACGCCGGCCACGTCGTGAGCTCGATGGACGACTCGGAGCCGGGCGTGCGCTATCGGGGGATGCTGCGTCCGGGCAAGAAGGCCGCCGGCCGCCAGCTCGACGGCCGCACCTGGGACGAGGTGCCGACATGAAGTGTCAGGGCCACATCAACCAGATGATCCGCAGGATCTCTGCCCAGGGCTTGATCGCCTTGCCCAGCCGCTCGAACCTGGAGAGCCAGTGCTCGCGCGGTTGGTGTGCCTCGAATTTGTTGGGGCGTCGTGTCTTCATGAGCGGGATGCTGTCCTTTCCGCCGTCGAAGTTCTTCGTGTGGAATTTCCGCGGCACGCCCATGTTCGCGTCACGACACGCGCATAAGCGCACGATGCCGATGGAGAAGTCGCAGTGAAGGAACGCCAACTCCCTTTCCAGCCGGCGATGGTGCGCGCCGTGCTGCGCGACATCGACCCGAAGAACCAGACTCGGCGCATCTGCAAGCTGGAGGTGCGCGCCGGCATGTCGGAACCCGAATGGGCGTCGCTCCTGCGCTGCTGCCCCTACGGCCAGCCCGGCGACCGGCTGTGGGTTCGCGAGGCCTGGCGCACCGTGGCCGAGGCCGACGCACTCCCACCGCGCGACCTCACACCGGCACATCGCATCTGGTACGAGGCCGATGGCCTGGACCAGCCGGGCTTCGGTCGGTACCGCCCCGGCATGTTCATGCCCCGCTGGGCCAGCCGCATCCTGCTGGAGGTCACCGACGTGCGCGTGGAGCGCCTGCAGGACATCAGCGAGGCGGACGCAGTCGCCGAGGGTGTCGAGCCCGTAGCCACGCACAACAGGCCTGGCGCCATCGCCACCCATTGCGGGGCCTACGAACTGCTGTGGGAGCAGATCAACGGCCCGGGCTCGTGGGACGCCAACCCCTGGGTATGGGTGGTGTCGTTCAAGCGCCTGGCGTGATGCCCCACTTCCCCGTCTCGAAGTAGCGAATGCCCGCCTCCAGGCCCTCCTCAGCAGCACGGGTTTCGTCATCGAACGTCGGCCCGACGACTGGCATTCGGTGTTCCTGCGTCTCGCCGTTCAGGTTGATGGTCACCACGCTGGCGGGTTGCCAATGACCATCAGCCGTTTGCACCCCAAACCCGGTGATGCGTGCCCTGTCGAACTCGCGAATCAGCTCCATTTTTGCCTCCGTTGAAAGCACCAGTATGAGCCAACGCTACGGACGAAACCAGAAGCGCCGCGCCCGCGAAGCGCTGGCCACCGCGCAGAGCGAGGCCCTGCAGGCGAAGCGCCTGGCCGACAGCGCGCGCCAGACCATCAGGTCGAAGGAACGCGCGATCGCCGCGTTGGAGGCCGTTGTCTCGGGTGTGCGCGATGCCCTGGGCCGCGAGTCCATCCTGCTGGATCCCATCGCTCGGCGCATGCACAACTACACACTGCGCAGCCTGCAGCTCGCCGAGGAGCTGGACGTGCCACTGGGGCCTTCCGATCCCGATCAGGAACTGGCCTCCCTGCGCATCCACACCGCCGACGTGCTCGAAGCGGTGGTGACGTCTGACCACTGGGCCCGCCAGATCCACTTCGAGCTGCACGTCGGCGAAGGACGCATGGACCTGCGCTACGCCATCGATTCGCGCCTGCTGTTCGAGCGGGCCGCGCGCGGCCGCGTGGTTGAGCACGTGACGCACTACATGGCCGCAGCCTTCGAGCGCGAGCTGGCGAAGCTGGAGAAGCAGCGATGAACACCAAGGCCGCCTACGTCAAATCCCAGCGCCAGGACCGCGACCACCACTGCCACTGGCCCGGCTGCGAGAAGCAGGTACCGCCGGCCATGTGGGGCTGCAGGGCCCACTGGTTCAAGCTGCCCAAGGAACTGCGCGACGACATCTGGCGCGCCTACCGGCCCGGCCAGGAGAAGGACATGCGGCCCTCACGCCAGTACCTGGAGGTCGCCGACAAGGTGCAGCGCTGGATCCACGAGAACCACCCGCCGCAGCGCGCGGCGGAGCAACCGCGCGGCCTGTTCGATTGACGCATCGGTGCATCCGTTTACGGTTGACATTTATCCGGATACGGATATTATTCATTCGTCGTCAGCAACCCATCCAAGGAGTCAGCATGTACCGCGTCATCGACACCCGCACCGAGCGGCCCGTGGGCAAGCCCTACAAGAGCGCGAGTCGCGCGCGGGCCCGCCGCGACAAGCTCGACCTGCAGCACGGCGCCATTCGCTACCGCGTTGAGGCGGTGCCGGCATGAGCGAAGTTGTCACCTACGCCGAACAGGTGTCCAACCTCGCCAAGGCGATCCAAGAGAAGGCCGATGCCATCCGCAACATGGAGAAGGCCCGGCACGATTGGACCCGACCGGAGGGCATCAGCCTTTACATCGGCCAACACATGCACGTGGTGCGCAAGGATGGTGTCAATCCGCGCCTCGCCGGCGTCCAGCGCGAAGCGCTGAGCTACATCGATTCCCGGCTGCTCACACTGCGTGGTGAACTGGAAGGCCTGCGCTTTCGCCTCGTGGGCTTGGGACGACAGGCATGAGCACCGTCACCCCGCCAACGCCCTCCCCCCTCGACGACCAGGCCGCGTGCATCGCGGCCGACATCGCCATCGCGCGCGAGCGCAACTCCCTCGACTACATCAGCGCCCGCGAGCGGCGCTCGCTCGCCCAGGAGCGCCAGGAACTCGCGGGCATCACCAGCAACACCGGGCTGTGGAGCGCTCAGCGCCGGTAGGCACTGGCACGCCCAACGCTATCCGCATCCGGATATTTCAAAGGAAACGCAATGCAGGTTGAACTGATCGAGCCAGAAGTGGCGCCGGGTAGTGAGGCGACCGGGTCGGACCTGGTCACTCTGCCCCCGCCCAAGCGCGCCGCCCTCGCGCTCAACACCGAGAAGACCGAGGCCGCGCTGCGCGGGGCCGTGGAGAAGCACAAGGGCATCACCGAGATCAAGGACAAGGCCGGGCGCGACCAGTGCCACGGCGCGGCCATGGAGTTGATGCGCCTGCGCACGGGCGTCGGCGGCCGAGCTGACGAGGTCCGGGCCGACGCCAAGCTGTTCAACGCCGCAGTGCTGGCCGAAGAGAAGCGCCTGGTGGCCATCGTTGAGCCCGAGGAAAAGCGCCTCAAGACGCTGCGCGATGCCTGGGACAAGGCCGAGCAGGAGCGCAAGGCAGAAGCGGCGCGCCTGGAGGGCCTGCGCAAGGCCGCCATTGCCGCGCGAATCGGCGAAGTCAACGAGTTCCGCAACCTGGCGAAGCAGAGCCGCACCAGCACCATGGTGCAGAGCCTCATCGACAAGCTGACGGCGCTGTGGGACGGCTACGACGTCAAGGCGCGGTTCGAGGAATTCGCCGACGACGCGGGCGTGGCCTACCGCATCACCCTGCAGCACATGCAGGCCACGCTCAAGGAGAAAGCCGACGCGGAGGCCGAGGCCGAACGCCAGCGCCTGGAGCGCGAGCGCCTGGCCGAGGAGCGGCGCCAGCAGGAGGCCGCTGCCGCGAAGCTGCAGGCCGAGCGCGAGGCCTTCGAGCGCGAGCGTAAGGCGTTTCTGGAGCAGGCACAGCAGCACTACGCGCCTGCGCCTGCCGAGCCGGCCGCCGTGGAAAGCATGGTGGACCTGAGCGAGCCCGAGGTAATTGGCGTGGATCTCGCCTCGGGCCCGGACATCAGCACCCCCACGGTGGAGGCGAAGAGCGAGGTGACTCGCGGCCACTTCTACGGCAGTGGACGTCGGAGCGCGCCCCGCGAGTCCGTGCCCGATCCCTTCGCAACCGAAACGCCTCCCGCCCCGGCGCCGCAGCCACCAGCGGCGCAGGACGACGTGGTTGACGCCGAGGTGTCCGCTGGCTTCGACGCCGCCATGTCGGCGCCGCTGCCCGAGCGCAACCAGCCCGCCACCGACGCGCCCCCGGCCGAGTCCATCGTGAAGGTCATCGCGGAGGCCTACGGCGTGCCGCGCTCTACCGCCATCGACTGGCTGGTGATCCGCGCCGACGACATCTTCAACCTCGACGACGGGGAGGCCGCTTGAGCCAGCCCGAACTCACCACCCGCGAGGTGTACGCGCGCCACACCGGCGTCGCTGGCGGCAGCTACGTCCAGGCGCACCTCGTCTGGGACGCCGACAAGTTCTTCGCCGCCCGCGCGCGAGACGCCGAGAACATGAACTCGCACCAGGCGAAGGGCGACCCGCGCCTGGCCAAGTGCGAGCAGATCACCCACGACCAGTACCTCACCGAACGAAAGGCTCGCACGTGAACCACACCCAGACCGAAGCCGGCGCCCTGGCGACCGCCGAGCATTTTTCGCCACCACCCGTGCCCAGCACGGTCATCAGCAGCAGCGCCTTGGTGTTGGACAACGCCAGCATGGACAAGATGCTGCGCGTGGCCGAGGTGATGGCCAGCGGGCGCAGCACGATTCCCAAGCATCTGCAGGGCAACGTGGGCGACTGCATGGCCGTCGTCATGCAGGCCGTGCAGTGGAACATGAACCCCTACGCCGTGGCGCAGAAGACCCATCTGGTCAACGGCACGCTGGGCTACGAAGCGCAGTTGGTGGCCGCAGTCATCAACAACAGCCCGCTCGTGCGCGACCGCTTCAACTTCGAGTGGTTCGGCGACTGGACGAAGGTGATCGGCCGCTTCGTGGAGAAGGAGAGCAAGCGCAACCCGGGCGAGAAGTACCGCGCCCCTGGTTGGGTTCTCGCCGACGAGAAGGGCCTGGGCGTGAAAGTCTGGGCGACCATCAAGGGCGAGCCCGCGCCTCGCGTGTTGGAACTCCTGCTGAGCCAGGCCGGCGTGCGCAACTCCACGCTCTGGGCCGACGACCCGAAGCAACAACTGGCCTACCTCGCGCAGAAGCGCTGGGCGCGGTTGCATGCTCCGGACGTCATCCTGGGCGTCTACACCCCTGACGAGCTGCAGGAATCGGTTCCGCGCGACATGGGCCCAGCCGAGGTGGTGAGCGAGTGGCACCCCGACCTGCGGGCCCAGGCCGAGGAAGCTGCTGCCAAGGGCGCTGCCGCCTACGGCGCCTTCTGGAAGTTGCTGCCGCGCGAGTTGCAGCAGAAGCTCGCGAAGACCCCCGAGCACGACCGCTTCAAGGACCAGGCCCAGGCGGCGGACCGTGAGCGCACCGTGGACTCGCCGGCACCTGCCCCCGCGCCGGCGCCCGCCGCGGCCACCACCACCAACACCAGCACCGGCGAGATCACCACGACCTTCGCCGAGGTCGAGGCCAAGCTGCGCGCCGCGCGCACCGTGGACGCGCTCGCCGTCGCCCTCGATTGGTCGAACGCCCTCGCCCCCGAGGAGCAGCACCGCGCGGGCGAACTGCTGGACCTGCACGACCAACTCAAGGCCGCCATGCAGAAGGGTGGTGCCAAATGAGGATCATCGAGTGCGACCAGGGCAGCCCCGAGTGGCTGCAGGCCCGGGCCGGCGTCATCACCGCCAGCATGTTCCGCGTCGCACGCTCGCGCGTGGGCGGGCTCACGCCACAGCAGCAGAAGCTGGTGGACGCCATCCGCAACGACGGACTGGACATCAAGGCCGCCGCCGAGGTCGCGGGCTACAAATCCAAGCCCACCATGAGCGAGACGCTGGAGCGGGCCATCATGGGCCTGCCCGTGGGCGATTGGTCCGACCCCGCCAAGAACTACGCCTTCCGCGTCGCGATCGAGCGCATCGCCGGCAAGCCCCTGGACGACGGCTACGAAACCTACGCCATGCGGCGCGGCCACGAACTCGAACCCGCCGCGCGTGCTGAGCACGAGGCGCAGGCCGGCGTGATCGTCTGGCGCGCCGGCATCGTGCTCACCGACGACGGTGCCTTCGGTGCCAGCGCGGACGGCCTCATCGGGCAGGAAGAAGGCTCGGAATACAAGTGCCTGATCTCGCCCGACAGCCTGCGACCCGTGCTGTTCGACGAGGACATCAGCACCTACATCGACCAAGTGCAGGGCTGCATGTGGATCACCGGCCGCAAGCGCTGGCACTTCTGCATGTACTGCCCCGCGCTGGAGCCGGTCGGCCGCCAGCTCTTCTGGCGCGTGATCGAGCGCAATGACGAGTTCATCGAGGCGCTGGAGGCGGACCTGATCGCCTTCAAGGCGCTGGTCGACGACTACGAGCACTTCCTGCGTAACAACCCCGCGAACGCCGGCCTGCTGTTGCAGGCGGCCTGACCAGTTTCCCCCGGGCATCAACAGCCAGCGCGCCGCGAGGTTTTCCTCCCTGACCAAACGCCTTGCGCGCTGGTGCCCGGCATTTCCTTTCACCACCACCAGGAGCTTTCATGCAGAAGTCCTCAGCCTCGCGCGCCGCGATGCTCGTCGCCGTTGGTCTGACCGCCATGGCCGGCTCCGGCCTCGGCGGTTTCGCTATCCCCGCCGGTCCCTCCGTCACCGAACGCCAGAACGCTCAGCAGCCGACCGAGCGCGCGCCGGTCAAGCACACCGACGCCAAGGCCGCGCGCCTGGGCACCGGCTACGTGCGCCAGTGGCGCGCGCCGCGCGGCAAGCCCTACGCCGCCTCGGTGCGTCAGCACCAGCGCCACGCCCTCAAGGCCCGCAACCGCCGGCGCCACCGCGCGCGCGCCTGATTTCGTGCGGCCCTGGCACTTCCGCTCCCAGCCAAAACACCCCGCCAGGGCCGCCTTTTTTTCCGTCCCGCAACCCCCAACCAGGAGCATTACGTGAGCACCGAAGCACCCCAGCGGCCCGACACCAGCAGCGCCGCCACCAACGTCCCCGAGCTGTTCGCCGAGATCGAAGCCGGCATGTTCGACCGCGCCCTCTCCACCGCCCTGTCGCAGGTCGCTGGCGGCGTGACCACGCACGAGAAGAAGGGCAAGGTCACGCTCGAGCTCAACTTCGAGCACATCAAGGGCACGAGCCAGGTGCGCGTCGCCCACACGATCAAGTACAGCAAGCCCACCCGCGTCGGCAAGTCCAGCGAGGAAATGGCCGGTGCTGTCGTCCTGCACGTCGGCCGCTTCGGCCGCCTGACCATCGGCCAGCCCTCGCTGTTCGACGAGTCCCGCCAGCAGCAGGCCATGGTGGAGTTCTTCGAGGACTGGATCGACTACTGCAAGTTCATGAGCGAGGAATACCTCGCCCTCGATCCGCGCCACGCCATTGCCGCACTGCGACACCTCACGATCGAGACGGCCCGCAAAGCCGAGAGCAAGGTCGGCAACCTCAGCGCCGAAGCCAGCGCGTTCGAGCGCGTGAAAGCCGACTCGCCCGACATGATCCCGGTCTTCATCGAGTTCACGACCGTGCCGTACCTGCACCTGCAATCGCACACCTTCAAGCTGCGCCTGGCGATCCATACGCCGAACGACAAGGCGCCGCAGATCGGGCTGCAGATCCGCAACCTCGAAGAGAAGAAGCAGGAAATGGCGGAAGAGTTCGTCGAGCTGGCGCGCTCCTGCCTGCGCTTCGAAGCCCCTCAACTGCCGGTGATGGTCGGCTCCTACGCCCGCGCCAGCTAACTCGCATGCTGGCGCCACAGTGCGCCAGCTCGTCGCCCACAAGGAGAACCGCCGAATGGCAACCAACACCCGACCCTACGTGGTCACCGACAAGACCTCGGGCACGAAGCGCCTGGTGCGCGCGACCAGCCAGGCCACGGCCCGCAGTCACGTGGCGCGCGACCGCTTCGCCGTCGAGGCCGCCAGCGCCAACGACGTGCTCGACCTGATCGCCACGGGCGTGAAAGCCGAGGACGCAGCGGCCGAGCCCCAGGAGGCCCAGCAATGAGCGCCGCCGACAAGATCCGCACCCCTGGTGGCATGGCCTTCCCCATGCCGGCCGGCACCTTGGAAGTCATCGTCGACGCCATCCGCGAGGAGGTCACCGACGAGGCGAAGGCCAAGGAGATCATCGACATGGTGATGGCGTCCACGGTGGGCATGACCTTGCGGGACTGCTTCGCCGCCCATGCGCCGGCCGAGCCCCCGGGGTGGTTCTCGATCAGCGACAAGCTGGAGCCACCGCCCTCCGTCCAAGTGCCGAGCGTCATGGAGGCCTTGAAGGCGTCGCCGGGGTTCAACGACCTGAGCGAAGAGCAGAAGGATGTGGCCGTCAACTGCGTGGCCGAAGGCGAGGACCATCCGGACGAGCTGGAGGCCATCGTGGCGTTCGCCAACGACATGCGCGAAGCGGCGATGAAGGCGAGCAAGGAAGCGGAGGCGATTGCCGCAACGGTGGACATCGAGAACGAAGCCCGCCGCTACTTCGCCTGGCGCTGGCACTACGCCACGAAGATGATCGAAGCGCGGGGGGCCTGATGTCGGTGGTCATGAGCGGCTTGTTCCGCATCACCCGCGACGTGGAGCTTCGGCACACGACCGAGGGCACGCCCATCATCACGCTGGGCATGGCCTACAGCTACGGCTCGAAGCGCGACGACCGCGGCTACCTGCCCACCCAGTTCATCGACGGCGCCATTTGGGGCGAGCGCGCGCGTGCTCTCCGCGAGCACCTGGTCAAGGGGCAGCGCCTGTTCCTCACGCTCACCGACGTGCACACGGAGAGCTACCCATCCAGGGGCGACGGCGCGCCGAAGACCAAGTTGGTGGGGCGCATCGACCAGCTCGCGTTCGTCGACCGAGTCCAGTCCGACGGCGAGCAAGGCCGCGCACCCGCGCCGGCGCCTGCCCCTCGCCAAGCCGCGAGGCCAGCTCCCGCGGCAAGCGGTGCCGGCTTCGACGACATGGACAGCGAAATCCCCTTCTAGACCCAACACCATGAACATGCAAGCCAGTCCCAACGAGGGCCACGAATACGCAGGCTCACCCACCGAGGTCGGTGCGCAGATCGTCGCCGACAGCCTGGGCAGCGCGATCGAGGCCGCCAACGCGGGCGGCGCGAGCCCCCAGCAGGTCGCACAGATGCTCGCCGGCGCCATCGCCGCAGTGGCGGGCATGGTGGCCACCAACTACGGCGCCGACGCCGCGATCGACATGCTCAAGGGCACCGTCGAGAACATCGAGAACAACCGCGCCGCGTTCGCGCCGGCGCCACAACTCAACTGAGGCACCATGACTACCGCCCACATCGCCGCCATGCTGATGGACGCCCTTCGCAATGCCAAGGGCGAGGACGAGATCCAGCGCGTGCTCCAGCAGGCCAAGGACGCCGGCCTGGCCACTGCCACCTACGAGTTCAACGGCGAGGCCTTCGACATCGGCACGCAGCTCGTCCAGCAAACCGTTTTTCGCATGCTCCCGGGCATGTTGAAGTTGATCAGGCCCGAGGATCACGAGGCCCTGATCGCTGGCGTGTTGAGCGGCATTGCCACCATCAGCACCGGCGTCATGGGCATCGCCAAGACATCCGAACTGCTGGCTCAGACCTCGGTGTTCACGCTCGAACTGGAGGCGGACATTCCCCCGGGCGTAGCCGCCGAACTCGGCCTTTCCCCGGCGCACTGACCATGAACAAAGCCCGCTTCCAAGCCTTGATTTCCGGCATGACCAGCGTTGCACAGAAGGTCTACGAGGGCGTGCCCGCAGCCGACTTCTGGACCATCCACCAGATCGTGAGCGAGTGCGGCCGCCTCGGTCGCGCGGTGCAGTACGACGTGGCGCAGGGGTGCCTGGCCAAGCTGCACGACGCCGGCCTGGTCATGAGGAACGAGCACCAGCAGTTCAAGCGCACGCCCGTGCGCGAGCACCGCCAGGTGGCCAACCAGGTGGAGCAGAAGCCCACCACCATGGCGTCCGCACTCGTGCTGGCGGGCATTGGCACGGCCGCCGACAAGGAGCCCGACGAGGCCCCGCTCGACCGGCTGGCCACACTGGCCGCCCGGGCCCGCGCCATGTCCAACGACCTGCGCGGCCTGGCCGAGGACATGGAGAACGCGGCACTCGCGGCCGAGGAGCACATCCAGCGCTCGCAGGCCGAGCTGCAGGAGTTCAACGCCCTCAAGGCCATCCTGCACAAGACGCTCAAGGTGGCGTGACGCCATGTTCCTCACCGACGACGAACTCGCCGAGCTGACCGGGCGCAAGCAGCGCGCGCGTCAGGTGGCCGCGCTGCGCGCCCAGGGCGTGCCCTTCGTCATCAACGCACAAGGTCGGCCAGTGGTGGCACGATCGTTCTTCGATGGGCGCCCAGGATCGGCGGCCGCGGCACAGCCGGCAACCCCCTGGCGCTCCAACAAACTCACCCAGCCAGGATCGCGGGGGCGCCATGGGTCGAAAACCGACCGTCAATCTCAACCTGCCGGAAGGCATGCGCGCGCGGCGTAGGCCGAACGGGCGCACCTACTACTACCTCGACACCGGCGAGCGGCGACCGCGGCGGGAGATCCCGCTGGGCACCGACTATCCCGAGGCTGTGCGGCGCTGGGCCGAGCTCACGGTCACCGGCACCGCGCCCCCCGTCACCTTCAAGGAGGTGTCCGACCGCTACGTGCGCGAGGCCCTGCCGCTCAAGGCGCCGCGCACGCGCGAGGACAACCTCGAGGAGCTGGTCTGGCTGCTGGCCTTCTTCAACGACCCGCCGGTGCCGATCGAAGCCATCGAGCCCCAGCACGTGCGCCAGTACCTCGACTGGCGCGTGCAGGCCTCGCGCGCGGCCGCACAGGAGCGCAACGCCGAGCGAGTGGCCGCCGGCAAGAAGCCGCTGGAGATCAAGCCCAACCTCGGCCACGTGCGCGCCAACCGCGAGAAGGCGCTGCTGTCCCACATCTGGAACTGGGCGCGCGAGCGCGGGGTCACGAGCCTGGAGAACCCCTGCCGCGGCGTGAAGGGCTACACCGAGGAGGGGCGCGACGAATACGTCGAGGACGCGGTCTACAAGGCCGTCTACGCCGTCGCCAGCCAGGGGCTGCAGGACGCTCTCGACCTCGCCTATCTGGCTGGCCAGCGCCCGGCCGACACCCTGCGCTACAACGAGACGGACCTGCGCGACCACCTGCTGCACGTCGACCAGGGCAAGACCAAGGCCAAGCTGCGGGTTCGCACCACGGACGCCGCTGGCCAGCCCAACGAACTCGGGCGCAAGATTGCCGAGATCCTGGCACGCAAGCGCCAGCGCGCGGCCGCAGCGGCTGCTGCGGGGCGTAAGGTCAAGGTGGCGGACCTGGCGCTCGTGTGCGGGGCCAACGGCCTGCGCATGACCGAGTCGGCGCTCGACAACGCCTTCGACCGAGCCCGGGCCCTGGCGATCCGAAAGCACCCCGAGCTGGCCGCGCAGATCAAGGCCTTCCAGTTCCGCGACCTGCGCGCCAAGGCCGGTACCGACAAGAACGACGCCGACGGCCTGCAAGCCGCCCAGCGCCTGCTCGGGCACGCGTCATCGAAGATGACCGAGCACTACGTCCGCAAGGGCAACATCGTCACGCCGACCCGCTAATTCATTTCCGCAAAACTCAATTGAAATTGGCGCCGCAGAGGGGATAATTTCCATCCGGATGCGGATATTTGCGGAACGGAATTTGAGATAAGATATTGATTTGATTGTCTTTGTGCCCCGGACTGTTAATCCGCAGGTCCCTGGTTCGAGTCCAGGTCGGGGAGCCACCCAATACCCGCACAACGGCCTTCTCATGAAGGCCGTTGTCGTTTCCGGGCCTCCATTCCTGAGCACGCCATGCAACGCCTGATCACCCTGGGCTTCTGGTGCAGCGTCGCCGGCCTCACCATCGCCTCGCTGGTGCCGGTCGACTTGCTGCCTCCGCAGGCAATGAACCTCTGGGACAAGGCCCAGCACGCCCTGGGCTTCGCCTGGCTGGCGCTGCTGGGGCTCATCGCCTACCCGCGCCAGGCCGGGGCGGTGCTGGCGGGTCTCATTGTGTGGGGCGGGCTGATCGAGCTCATGCAACTGGCCACCGGCTGGCGCTACGGCGAGTGGATCGACTGGCTGGCCGACGCCATCGGCGTGCTGGCCGTGTGGCTGCCCTGGCGCCTGCTCCCGGATCGTCTCACCGGCCGCGCATTGACCGGGCGCACTTGATGTCGCGGGGGCGCCGCGCACAATAGCGCTCACGCCGTCGCGCGAACGCCGCTCCCGCCATGACCCAGACGCCCCCCACCCGACCGTTGCCCTGGCTGGAGCCGGGGGAGGCGTTTCCGCCGGTGGAGCAGGCCTGGGGAGCACACGATCCCGCACCAGGCCTGCTGGCTGCCGGTGGCGTGCTGGACGTGCCCTCGCTCGTGGCCGCGTACTCGCACGGCATCTTTCCCTGGTACAGCTCGGGCCAACCCATCCTGTGGTGGAGCACCGACCCACGCATGGTTCTGTTCCCGCGCGAGTTCCGGTTGCACCGGTCGCTGCGCAAGACGCTACAGAAGCAGTTGCTCGAGCAGCGGCTCGAATTGCGCATCGACCACGACTTCGAGCGCGTGATCCAGGCCTGCGCGCAGACCTCGCGCCACGGCCAGAGCGGCACCTGGATCCTGCCGGCCATGGTGCAGGCCTACACGCGCCTGCACCGCGCAGGCATGGCGCATTCGGTGGAGACCTGGATCGATGGCGAACTGGCCGGCGGTCTGTACCTCGTCAATGTCGGCGCCATGGTATTCGGCGAATCCATGTTCAGTCGGCGCAGCGACGCCTCCAAGATCGCCCTGGCGGGCCTGATGGCGCTGTGCCGCCACCACGGCATCACCCTGGTCGACTGCCAGCAGGACACCGCCCACCTGGCCTCGCTGGGGGGGCGCCTGATGCCGCGCGAGGACTTCGTGCGGCACGTGCGTCTGGCCCTGTTGCAGCCTGCGCCCCGCTGGGAATTCCGCCCCGTATACTGGCGTGAGCTCCTCCCCATTGGCGACGAACGCGCGTGACGCACCTCAAGGACCTCCCGCTCCAGGCGCTGCAGTTCTACGCCACCGCGCCCTACCCGTGCAGCTACCTGCCGGGCCGCCAGGCGCGCTCCCAGGTGGCCACCCCCAGCCACCTCATCCACAACGACGCGTACTCCGACCTTGTCACGCACGGCTTTCGCCGCAGCGGCATGTTCACCTACCGGCCGTACTGCGACGGCTGCAACGCCTGCGTGCCGCTGCGCGTGCCCGTGGACCGATTTGTGCCCAACCGCAGCCAGCGGCGCAGCCAGCGCCAGCATGGCGGCCTGATTACCCGCGTACTGAAGCTGTGCTTCCTGCCCGAGCACTACCAGCTCTACCTTCGCTACCAGAACAGCCGCCATGCAGGCGGTGGCATGGACCACGACAGCGTGGATCAGTACACCCAGTTCCTGCTGCAGAGTCGCGTCAACTCGCGCCTGGTCGAGTTTCACGAGCCTGACGTCCAGGGACGGCCCGCCCGGCTCAAGATGGTGTCCATCATCGACGTGCTCAACGACGGCCTCTCGGCGGTCTACACTTTCTACGAGCCCGACGAGCGCTGCAGCTACGGCACCTACAGCGTGCTCTGGCAGATCGAGCAGGCGCGCGCACTCGACCTCCCGCACGTCTATCTCGGTTACTGGATCGCCCAAAGCCCGAAGATGAACTACAAGGCCGGCTTCCAGCCGCATGAGGTGCTGGTCGATGGCCGCTGGGCTCAACGCAATGCCTGAATCGACCCCGGCGCGGGGTCTTTACGGAATGCTGCGGTGCGGCGATTTCATCTTGTAAGATGAGGTTTGCACATCCGATCATGAGCAAACGATCCGACTCCCCCCCTACCGCGCCCACCGTCCAAGTGCTGGAGCGCATGTTCAACCTGCTGGAGGTGCTGGCCTCCCGTGAGGAAGCGGTCTCGCTCAAGGAAATCAGCGAGAAAACCGGCCTGCACCCGTCCACGGCGCACCGCATCCTCAACGACCTGACCATCGGCCGCTTCGTCGATCGCCCCGAGGCCGGCAGCTATCGCCTGGGCATGCGCCTGCTGGAACTGGGCAATCTGGTCAAGGCGCGCCTGAGCGTGCGGGATGCCGCCCTGGGGCCCATGCGCGAGCTGCACAAGCAGATCCAGCAGCCGGTGAACCTGAGCGTGCGCCAGGGCGACGAGATCATCTACGTGGAGCGGGCCTATAGCGAGCGCTCGGGCATGCAGGTGGTGCGCGCCATCGGCGGGCGGGCGCCGCTGCACCTCACCTCGGTGGGCAAGCTGTTTCTGGCTGACGACGACCCCACGCGTGTGCGGGCCTACGCCACCCGCACGGGCCTGGCAGGCAACACGCGCAACAGCTTCACGCAGCTGCCCGCGCTGGAGCGCGAACTCGCCCAGTGCCGCCAAGCCGGCGTGGCGCGCGACAACGAAGAGCTGGAGATGGGCGTGCGCTGCATGGCCGCCGGCATCTACGACGACCAGCGCAAGCTGGTGGCGGGTTTGTCGATCTCGGCACCGGCCGATCGCATCGACGAGGGCTGGCTGCCCCGGCTCAAGGCCACGGCGGCCGAAATTTCGGCCGCGCTGGGTTATCCGGCCAGCCGCTGATGCACGGCCCTCGGGGGTATCAACCCTGGGGACGCACCTTGGAAGCGAGCATCTCGCCTTGGTGCTCCACCCAGCGGCGTACGCGCTCGGCGTCCTGGAGGCGGCCCATCCGGCCGCTGGCGTCCAGAAACACCATGATGAGCTGACGTCCCGCCACGCTGGCCTGCATGACGAGGCAGCGGCCCGCTTCCGAGATGTACCCGGTCTTCTGCAGACCGATGTCCCACTCGGGGTTTTTGATCAGCCGATTGGAGTTGTTGTACTGCAGTGTGCGCCGGCCCACGTCCACCTCGTAGCCGGGGGAAGTGGACAGGTCGCGCAGCATGGGGCGCTCGTAGGCCGCCGAGACCAGGATGGCCAGGTCGCGGGCGCTGGAGCGGTTCTGGCTCGACAGGCCGGTGGGCTCCACGTAGCGCGTATCGTGCATGCCCAGTTCCGCCGCCTTGTCGTTCATGCGCTTCACGAAGGCGTCCAGGCCGCCCGGGAAATGCCGACCCAGGGCATTGGCGGCGCGGTTCTCACTCGACATGAGGGCCAGGTGCATGGCCTCGCCGCGGGTGAGTCGCGTGCCCACGGCCAGGCGCGAACGGCTGCCCTTGATGGTGTCGATGTCGTCGCGGGTGATGGTGATGGTCTCGTCCATGTTCTGCCCCGCCTCGACCACGACCAGACCCGTCATGAGCTTGGTGAGCGAAGCGATCGGCAGCACGGCCGAATCGTTCTTGGAAAACAGCACCTCGTTGGTCCGCTGATCGACGACCAGGGCGACGCTGGCGTTCAGGTCGAGTTCGTCATCGATGCCGTGCAGCCCGAGGCTCTGGCCCATCGACAACACCGGCGGCGTGACAGCGCGCACGGTGTGCTTGATGCGCTGAGCCCGGGGCTTGGTCGTCGGCGCGGCCTTTACCAGCTTGACCTTGCGGGAATCAACGCTCTGCTTGCGCTTGGCGGTGTTGACCTTCTTGACCGAGCGAGTGGCCAGCTTGGGCTTGCTGGCCTTCTTGACGGGCGCCTTGGCGCTCTTGCTCGTCTTGGCGGAAGAGCCCGAAGCGGCATGGACCACCCCGCCTTGCCCGAGGACCCCGACCAACGCAAACGCCACTGTGGCAATCAGCGATTTCAGGGGGATCGGGCGGAACAACATGACTCAACTCCAGCAAGACGGGATCAGCGCTGGGCCGGAGTATAGGGAGTCACAAAAAAATCAGCAATATCAAAAGCTTGGAGGGTGGTCTTAAATGATCGGTGGAATAAAGCACCGTTTGGCACCCAGTTTCCCCCGATCAGTAAGGAAGTTCTACAAGTCCTTGAAACCTTTGAACTTTATCCCTGCGCCGCCACCCGGTCGGCCTTGCTGTGCAACTTGTTGAGCGCACTGAGGTACGCCTTGGCGGACGCCACCACGATGTCCGGGTCGGCCCCCACGCCGTTGACCACGCGGCCACCGTGCTGCAGGCGCACCGTCACCTCGCCCTGGCTCTCGGTGGAGCCACTGGTGATGGCGTTCACGGAATAGAGCAGCAGCTCGGCGCCGCTCTTGACGTGCTGTTCGATGGCCTTGAGCGAGGCATCCACGGGGCCGTTGCCGTCGGCGTCGCCGCGCAGTTCCTTTCCTTCGACGGTGAACACCACCGTGGCGTGCGGCCGCTCACCGGTCTCGCTGCGCTGGGCAAGCGACACGAAGCCGTATTGCTCCTTCTCGGTGGTGACGCTTTCGTCGCTCACCAGGGCCAGGATGTCCTCATCGAAGATCTCGGCCTTGCGGTCGGCCAGCTCCTTGAACTTGGCGAAGGCGGTGTTGATTTCCGTCTCGGACTCCATCTCGATGCCGAGCTCCTGCAGGCGCTGCTTGAAGGCATTGCGACCGGAGAGCTTGCCCAGCACGATCTTGTTGGCGGCCCAGCCCACGTCCTCGGCGCGCATGATTTCGTAGGTGTCGCGCGCCTTGAGCACGCCGTCCTGGTGGATGCCGCTGGCGTGCGCGAAGGCGTTGGCGCCCACCACGGCCTTGTTCGGCTGCACCACGAAGCCCGTGGTCTGGCTCACCATGCGGCTGGCGGGCACGATCTGCGTGGTGTCGACCGCCACGTCGAGGCCGAAGTAGTCGCGGCGCGTGCGCACCGCCATCACGATTTCCTCCAGCGAGCAATTGCCTGCACGCTCGCCCAGCCCGTTGATGGTGCACTCCACCTGCCGCGCGCCGCCAATCTTCACGCCGGCAAGTGAGTTCGCCACCGCCATGCCCAGGTCGTTGTGGCAGTGCACGCTCCAGATCGCCTTGTCGGAGTTGGGAATGCGCTCGCGCAGCGTGCGGATGAACTCGCCATACAGCTCGGGCACTGCGTAGCCCACGGTGTCGGGGATGTTGAGTGTGGTCGCGCCCTCCTTGATCACCGCTTCCAACACGCGGCAGAGGAAGTCCACGTCGCTGCGGTAGCCGTCCTCAGGGCTGAATTCGATGTCGCTCACCAGGTTGCGCGCGAAACGCACCGACTGCTTAGCCTGCTCCAGCACCTGCTCGGGCGTCATGCGCAGCTTCTTCTCCATGTGCAGCGCGCTGGTGGCGATGAAGGTGTGGATGCGTGCGCGGTTCGCTCCCTGCAGCGCCTCGGCGGCGCGCGAGATGTCGCGGTCGTTGGCGCGCGCCAGCGAGCACACCGTGGAATCCTTGATGTGGTCGGCGATGGCCTTGACCGAGTCGAAGTCCCCGTTCGAGCTGGCCGCAAAACCGGCCTCGATCACGTCCACCTTCAGGCGCTCGAGCTGGCGCGCGATGCGCAGCTTCTCGTCCTTGGTCATGGAAGCGCCGGGCGATTGCTCGCCGTCGCGCAGCGTGGTGTCGAAAATGATCAGTTGCTCGCTCATGGAGGGACTCCTTGTTGTGCTCGCGCGCCTCAGGGCGCCGCGTGTTCGATAGATTGCTGCGTCTGGCCGGGCGCGACGCGCCGCAAGCCCGACACGATGGCCTTGAACGAGGCGGACACGATGTTGGTGTCGCGCCCCACGCCGAAGACAGTGTGACGCTCGTCCACGCGCAGCTCCATGTAGGCCATGGCCTGTGCCTGGGCGCCGGCGCCGATGGCGTGCTCATGGTAGTCGAGCACGCGCACCGAGCGGCCGGTAGCCGCGTTCAGGGCGTTGACGAAGGCGTCGATGGGGCCATTGCCCTGCCCTTGCACGGGCATCGCCGCGCCCGCCCAATCGACGTCTGCGGTCACGCGCACGCTGCCGCCAGGCTGCTCGCTGGTGGTGGCGTTGGCGGGGGCCGGGGCCGACAGGGCGTACTCGCGCTCGAACAATTGCCACAGGTCCTTCGCCACCAGTTCCTTGCCTTCCAGGTCCATCACGGCCTGCACCACCTGACTGAACTCGATCTGCAGGCGACGCGGCAACTCCAGCCCGTACTCCGCTTCGAGCAGGTAGGCAATGCCCCCCTTGCCCGACTGGCTGTTCACGCGGATCACCGCCTCGTAGCTGCGGCCCAGATCCTTGGGGTCGATGGGCAGATAGGGCATGTTCCAGATGTCACCGTCCTTGCGCGCCGCGAAGGCCTTCTTGATCGCGTCCTGGTGGGAGCCCGAGAATGAGGTGTAGACCAGGTCGCCCACGTAGGGATGGCGCGGGTGCACGGGCAACTGGTTGCAGTGCTCCACCGTGCGGCGGATCTCGTCGATGTCGGAGAAGTCCAGCCCGGGCGACACACCTTGCGTGTAGAGGTTGAGGGCGACGTTGACGATGTCCAGGTTGCCGGTGCGCTCGCCGTTGCCGAAGAGGCAGCCTTCGAGGCGATCGGCCCCCGCCATGAGCGCGAACTCACCCGCCGCCGTGCCGGTGCCCCGATCGTTGTGCGGGTGCACCGACAGCACGATGGACTCGCGCCGAGCCAAGTGCCGATGCATCCACTCGATCATGTCGGCGAAGATGTTGGGCGTGCTGTGCTCCACCGTGGAGGGCAGGTTGACGATGCACTTGCGCTCGGGCGTGGGCGCCCAGACCGCGGTGACCGCGTCGACCACCCGCTTGGAGAAGGCGAGTTCGGTGCCTGAGAACGTCTCCGGCGAGTACTGGAAGGTCCAGCGCGTGTCCGGCTGTTCGGCCGCCAGGCGTTCGAACAGGCGCGCGTTGTCCACGGCCAGTTCCACGATGGCATCCTCGTCCATACCCAGCACCACGCGGCGCATGACGGGCGCCGTGGCGTTGTAGAGGTGCACGATGGCGCTGCGCGCGCCGCGCAGCGATTCGAAGGTGCGGCGGATCAGGGGTTCGCGGGCCTGGGTGAGTACCTGGATCGTCACGTCCTCGGGGATCAGATCTTCTTCGATGAGTCGACGAACGAAATCGAATTCGATCTGCGAAGCCGAGGGAAAGCCCACCTCGATCTCCTTGAAGCCGATCTTCACCAGCTCGCGGAACATGCGCAGCTTGCGCTCCAGGTCCATGGGCTCGATCAGGGCCTGGTTGCCATCGCGCAGGTCGGTGCTCAGCCAGATGGGAGCCTTATGGATGACGGCGTCGGGCCAGGTGCGGTCCTTGAGGCCGACGGGCTGGAACGCGGCGTACTTGCTTGCAGGTTGCTTCAGCATGGTGTGGACTCTCTCGTATCGACAGAACCCGCAGCCCCAAAACACCAACGGCCCGCTGCGGGTGCAAACGGGCCGTTGGTGTGAGTCGCTCGCGCGCTACCGCATCTGCCCGTGACGGACACCCAGTAGTAGCAGCGAGGCGGCTTGGGAAAACATGCTGGGCAATGTATCACAAAGGGCGCGAAACCCACAGCGGTGAGCGGTGGGCGTAATCAGTCGTCGTGCAGGCCGCGCTCGTCGGGCTCATCGGTGGACGTGCTGATCACGCTGGTTGGCCGCCCCTTGGACTTGCGCCACAGGTACACGCCGTAGCCCGACAGGCCATAGAGCACGAACAGCAGAAACAGCACGGTGGGCGGGTGGATGTTGATCACCGCGATGCCCAGCGCCACCAGCACCAGCGCCGCGAAGGGCACGCTCCTTTTCAGGCTCAAGTCCTTGAAGCTGTAGAACGGCACGTTGGTCACCATTGTCAGGCCCGTGTAGAGCGTGATCACGAACATGACCCAGCTCACGTCCTGCGGCGCCACGCCGGTTTCCTGCATCAGCCAGATGAAGCCGGCGACCAGCGCCGCCGCCGCTGGCGATGGCAGACCCTGGAAGTAGCGCTTGTCCACCACGCCCGTGTTCACATTGAAGCGCGCCAGTCGCAGCGCGGCGCACGCGCAGTAGACGAAGGCCGCGATCCAGCCCCAGCGGCCCAGATCGCGCAGGGTCCATTCGTAGGCGATGAGTGCGGGCGCCGCACCGAATGACACCATGTCGGAGAGCGAATCCATCTGCTCGCCGAAGGCGCTTTGGGTGTTGGTGAGGCGGGCCACACGACCATCCAGGCTGTCGAGCACCATGGCTACGAAGATGCCCACGGTGGCAAGGTCGTACCGGCCATTCATGGCCATCACGACCGCGTAGAAGCCGCCGAACAGCGCAGCCAGCGTGATCATGTTGGGCAGGAAGTAAATGCCTTTGGGGCGGCGGCGCACCTCGCCCAGGTGCTCCACTTCAGTTTCGTGTCCGTCGTGCATGGCGTTTTCTAATGGATTTTCATCGGGCCCGAAAGCTCCGCAGTGTACGTGGCGCGCACCAAATGAAAAGGGCCAGGGCCGCATGAACGCGGTCCTGGCCCGGGAACGGCAATTGCCGCTCTGAGCGCCCAATCAGTTGCGGCTCTGATCGACCAGCTTGTTCTTGGCGATCCAGGGCATCATGGCGCGAAGCTGCGCGCCCACCACCT
>NZ_CCAE010000011.1 GCF_000723405.1 Hydrogenophaga intermedia
GATCTACCAACACCACCTCCGCGCCAGTGCTAGCTTTTCGTACCGTCACTTATTGCACTGAAAACGAGGAGACCCCCAAGCTGGCGCTGGGCCTCACGCTGCTGGGCTGGATTGCCACCTGCGTGATCGCGGCGCTCAGCACCACCAAGGGCATGTTCTGGTATGCCGCCGCCATTGCGGGCCTGTGCATGGGCTCCAGCCAGTCGGCCGGGCGCGCCATGGCCGGCATGCTGGCGCCGCCCGCGCAACTGGCCGAGTTCTTCGGCCTGTGGACCTTTGCCGTGCGCGTGGCCAGCATCGTGGGCCCGCTCACCTACGGCGTCATCACCTGGGCCACCGGCGGCAACCAGCGCCTGGCCATCATGTCGACCGCCTTGCTGTTCGTGCTGGGGCTGAGCTTGCTGGCGCCGGTGAACATGCGGCGCGGACGCGAAGCGGCGCTCACGGCGCCGTCGGCCCCCGCTCAGCTCTGAAGCGGGCGCACATCGGCTGGCATGCCCAGCCACTGCCGCGTGGCGCGGCTGAGGGCCTCGGCGTGGCCGGTGCAGTGCCAGATCGGCTCATTCTTCAACGCCAGGCCAGACGCTGCCGCACCCGACAGCAAGCCGAGCGCGCGGCGCGCCACGGCCTGCGCGGGATCGATCAGCGTGAGCGGCTGCGCGCCGCTGGCCGCTCGCCAGGACCCGAGCACCAGTGGGTAGTGCGTGCAGCCCAGCACCAGCGTGTCGATGGCCGGCGCCTCGTCCAGCAGCGCTTGCAGGTGGCTGCGACACAGCGCTTCGGCCGCCGCCCCGTCGCCGCGCTCGATCGCCGCGGCCAGGCCGTCTGCCGCGCGCTCGTGCACGGTGGCGCCACCCGGCGCGCGTGCCAGGCAGGCCGCGCGCAGCGCCTGGTAGCGCGCGCTGTTCAGCGTGGCGCGCGTGGCCACCACACCCACCCGGCCGCTGCGCGAGGCGGCCAGGGCGGGGCGAATGGCGGGTTCGATGCCCACGATGGGCAGTTCGCGATGTTCCGCGCGCAAGGCGTCGATGCCGACGGCGGTGGCCGTGTTGCAGGCCAGCACCAGCAGGTTCAGGGGTTCGCGCGCGCGCCAGTCGCGAACGAGGGTGAGGAGGCGTTCGCGCAGCGCCTCGGCGGGCCGCTCGCCGTAGGGCGCCCAGGCGTTGTCCGCCAGGTAGCTCAGTCGGGCGTGGGGCAGCGCGCCGCGCAGGGCGCGCCACACGCTCAAGCCCCCGACGCCGCTGTCGAAGACACCGACGACGGGGGCGAAACCGCTCAAGCCGTGGCCAGCGAAATGCCCTTGAACTCGCCCGAGGCGATGCGCTGGCTCCACTCGGCCGGGCCGGTGATGTGCGCGCTGGTGCCGCCGGCGTCCACCGCCACGGTCACGGGCATGTCCACCACGTCGAACTCGTAGATGGCTTCCATGCCCAGGTCTTCAAAACCCACGACCTTGGCGTTCTTGATCGCCTTGGACACGAGGTAGGCCGCGCCGCCCACGGCCATGAGGTAGGCGCTCTTGTGCTGCTTGATGGCTTCGATGGCGACCGGGCCGCGCTCGGCCTTGCCGATCATGGCGATCAGGCCGGTCTTCTCCAGCATCATGCCGGTGAACTTGTCCATGCGCGTGGCAGTGGTGGGGCCGGCGGGGCCCACGGCCTCGTCGCGCACCGGGTCCACCGGGCCCACGTAGTAGATGACGCGGTTGGTGAAGTCCACGGGCAGCGGTTCGCCCTTGGCCAGCATGTCCTGGATGCGCTTGTGCGCGGCGTCGCGGCCGGTGAGCATCTTGCCGTTGAGCAGCAGGGTCTGGCCGGGCTTCCAGGCCGCGACTTCCTCTTTGGTCAGCGTGTTCAGGTCCACGCGCGTGCTCTTGTTGTAGTCGGGCGCCCAGTGCACGTCGGGCCACAGGTCCAGGCTGGGCGCTTCCAGGTACACGGGGCCGCTGCCGTCGAGCACGAAGTGCGCGTGGCGCGTGGCCGCGCAGTTGGGGATCATGGCCACGGGCTTGCTGGCCGCGTGTGTGGGGTACATGGCGATCTTCACGTCCAGCACCGTGGTGAGGCCACCCAGGCCCTGTGCGCCGATGCCCAGGGCGTTGACCTTTTCGTGCAGTTCCAGGCGCAGTTCTTCCACCTGCGAGAGCTTCTCGCCCTTGGATGCCTTGGTCTGCAGGTCGTACATGTCGATGTCGTCCATCAAGGACTGCTTGGCCATCAGCATGGCCTTCTCGGCCGTGCCGCCGATGCCGATGCCCAGCATGCCCGGCGGGCACCAGCCGGCGCCCATGGTGGGCACGGTCTTGAGCACCCAGTCCACCAGCGAATCGCTGGGGTTGAGCATCACGAACTTGCTCTTGTTCTCGCTGCCACCGCCCTTGGCGGCCACGGTCACGTCCACGGTGTTGCCGGGCACGATCTCGGTGAAGATGACCGCGGGCGTGTTGTCCTTGGTGTTCTTGCGCGCGAAGTGCGGGTCGGCCACCACGCTGGCGCGCAGGGTGTTGTCGGGGTGGTTGTAGCCGCGGCGCACGCCTTCGTTGACGGCGTCGTCCAGGCTGCCCGAGAAGCCCTCGAGCCGCACGTCCATGCCGATCTTCAGGAAGACGTTGACGATGCCGGTGTCCTGGCAGATGGGCCGGTGGCCGGTGGCGCTCATGCGGCTGTTGGTGAGGATCTGCGCGATGGCGTCCTTGGCCGCGGGGCTCTGCTCTCGCTGGTAGGCGCGGGCCAGGTGGGCGATGTAGTCGGCGGGGTGGTAGTAGCTGATGTACTGCAGCGCACCGGCGATCGATTCGATGAGATCGTCGGCCTTGATGGTGGTGGGCATGGTCGGTCGTGGGCTGGGGGTGGATAACCTCGGGATTATCCCTCTGTGAGGATGGGCGCGCCGGGAGCGCCAAGGTGTCCACACATGGTCAGATAGGACCAAAAAAGGACTATATTCAGTCCTTTCCGGATCCCGAAGGACAGATCGTGCGCTACTCATCTCAAGTCAAGCCCATCAGTTACCTCAAGGCCAACGCGGCAGAGGTGTTGGCGCAGTTGTCCGAGCAGCGCGAACCCCTGGTCATCACACAGAACGGTGAAGCCAAGGCGGTGCTGCAGGACGTCGCCTCCTTCGAGGAAACGCAGGAGGCCTTGGCGTTGCTCAAGATCCTGGCGCTGGGCCACCAGGAGCTGGAGGCGGGGCGGGTCCGACCGGTGGCCGAGGTAGTGGCGCGCTTGCGGTCGAAGCGGGCACCGGGCTGATGGCCAGCAGGCCGAAGCGTTACGAGGTCCTGCTCACTCATGGCGCGGAGCAGGACCTGGAGTCCATTCACGACCACATCGCCGAGTTCGACTGTCTGGCCAATGCCCATCGTGTTCTGGACCAGTTGATGGCGGTGGTGGACGGGCTGGCTCACATGCCCGAGCGGGGCAGCTATCCGAAGGAGCTGGTGGCGCTCGGCATCAAGGAGTACCGCCAGACGGCATTCAAGCCTTATCGGGTGATCTACCGCGTCGTGGGCCAGCGCGTCGTCATCTACCTGATCGTGGACGGTCGCCGAGACATGCAGTCTGTGTTGGCCCGCCGGTTGCTGGGTGCTTGAGGCTTGTCATCTCGCCCGAACACGTCGGGCGGATCGGTTGAGGGCATTCACTCCAGCGTGATCTTCGCCCGCTCCACGACCTGCTTCCACTTCACCAGGTCGGCCTTGACGCGCTCGGACAGCGCCTCGGGTGTGCTGGGTGTGACTTCGTAGCCCAACTGGCGCAAGCGCTCGACCAGATCGGCCTGCGCCAGCGCCGTGGCCGTGGCCTCGCGCAGGCGCTGCAGCACCTCGGGCGGGGTGCCGGCCGTGGCGAACAGGCCGTACCACAGGTCGTGCGTGGCGCCCACGCCGTTCTCGGCCAGGGTGCGCACCTCGGGCAGCAGGGGCGAGCGCTTGTCGCCGCCGATGACGCTGATGCCGCGCAGCTTGCCCGCCTTGATGTGCGCTGCCAGCGCAGGCACGGTCACCACCACCATGTCGATCTGCCCACCCAGGACGTCGTTGATGGCCGGTCCCGTGCCACGGTAGGGGATGTGCTGCACGCGGGTGCCGGTGTTGAAGCCGTAGAGCTCGCCGAAAAGGTGCGGTGAGGTGCCCACGCCCGGCGTGCCGTACTGCAGCGTATGCGCCTGGGATTCGGCGCGCAGGGACTGCGCGTCCGTGGCCTTGACCCGCTGCGGGTTGACGGCGATCGCCATCTGCGTGGAGCCCACCAGCGAAATCGGCGCGAAGTCTTTCGCCGGGTCGTACTTCAGGTCCTTGTAGAGGTTGGGATTGGTGCCGAGGAAGTCGTTGGCGAACAGCAGGGTGTAGCCGTCCGCCGGGGCACGGGCCACGAACTCCGCGCCGATGTTGCCTCCCGCGCCGGGCCGGTTGTCCACGATCACGGGCTGGCCCAAGGCGGCGGACAGGCGCTCGGCGAAGGGGCGCGCGATGCCATCGAAGCCACCGCCGGGCGGGAAGGGCACCACCATCTTGATCGGGCGGTTGGGATAGGGCTGCGCCATGGCGAGTGCCACCGCGCCGAAGGCGAGGCCGCCGATCAGCAGGCGGATGAAGGTCTTCATGTCTTGTCTCCTGTGCGGTGTTCGTTGTCGTGCCACCGCGCGTTGCCGGGCGGTGTGCAGGGAAATCAATGGCCGGTGAGTGGCGGTATGTGCATCTCCAGCAGTTCGCTCGGCCGGGTGGCGCGCACCGTGGCGCCGTCGGCATCGGTGCGCAGCGTGGCGTGTCGCTTCCACGTGCCCAGGGGCGACGTGCCTTCGCCGTCGAGCACGAAGACGATGGCGTGTGGGGCGAGGGGCACAGGCATGTCGGCCGACAGGCCGATGAGGCTCAGGCGCGTGCCCCGGGCCGAGAAGCGGCCCAGCGGCTTGCGGCGCACACCCGGTGCAGCCGGATCGTCCTGCCACTCGATGGCCGCCGGGTCCAGGAAGACCGGCGCGTCCAGTTCGCTGGGCGAGTAGGCGATGCGCCGCCCGTGCACGTGTTCCCACACGGCTTCGTAGGCGTCCTGGTTCTTTCGGCCGCTCTCGCCTTCATGTCGGCGGAACACGCCGTTCTCGAACGTGCCGTGGCGGCGAAGCTCGTCCACGGCCTGCTGGAAACGCGCTTCCGAGATGTAGCCGCTGCCGCTGGCACCGCCGAACTGCAACACCAGCGTGGCCGATTCGCCGGCGATGCTCTGCGGCCCATAGTGCACGCCCTCGGGGAAGTAGGCGATGGAGCCGGGCCGCATCACGCCGTTGCGCGCGAAGTCGGCGTCGCCGTGCAGTTGCACGCGCACCTGGTCGAAGTTGTGCCTGTGGCGCGGCGAGTGGAAGTCGGCGTAGGTGTGCGCGAGCTGCAGGTAGAAGTTCTCCGGCGTGCCTTCTTCGCCGTGCAGCAGCGACTGCGAGCGGAACAGGCCGGCGCGCGCGTGCTGGCGCTCGATGACGGGCACATCGTCGAGGTTGACGAGGGCTTGCATGGGTCTCCTTCGGTAGTGGGGCGGGTCGAAGGAGCCGGAGTGTCGGCGCGCGGACGACATCAATCAATACAATGAACCGACTATCGAATATCAACGCAATGCATGTCAACGACATCGACCTGAACCTGCTGCGCCTGTTCGACGCGGTGTTTCGCGCGCGCAGCGTGAGCCGCGCCGCCGACACCTTGAACATGACGCAGCCGGCCGCCAGCCAGGGCCTCACGCGGCTGCGCGCCTTGTTGCACGACCCGCTGTTCATCCGCGCGCCGGGCGGTGTGCAGCCCACGCCCAAGGCCCAGCGGCTGGCCGAGCCGGTGCGTCGCGCGCTATCGGGCATCGAAGAGGCCTTGAACGAGACGGCGGCTTTCGATCCGGGGCTGTCTCGACGCACCTTCCACCTGCACATGAGCGACAGCGGCGAAATGCGCTTTCTGCCGGCGCTGATGGCGGCCGTGCGCGAACAGGCGCCGAACGTGCGTTTGGAAACGCGTCGCGTGCCGCGCGAGCAGATCACCGAGGCGCTGGACACGGGGCGCATCGACTTTGCCTTCGGCTTCCTGCCCACGGTGAAGGACACGCGGCGCGTGCAACTCATCCGCGACCGCTACGTGGTGCTGCTGCGCGAGGGGCATCCCCTGGCCGCGCGGCGCCGCACGGGCAAGGCCTTGCTGGCGGCCATGCGCGAGCTGGATTTCGTGGGCGTGCGATCGCACGCGGACACCCTGCGCATCCTGCAACGGTTGGGGGTGGATGACCGCCTGCGCCTGGTGACGGACCACTTCACCGTGCTGCCATCCATCGTGCAGTCCACCGATCTGGCAGCCATCATGCCCGGCGTGATCGCACGGGGTTTCGATCGTGGCTACACCATCCTCGAGCCCGACTTTCCCTTGTGCGAATTCACCGTCTCGCTGCACTGGAGCCGCCGCTTCGAGGTGGACCCGGGCAACCAGTGGCTGCGCGAGCTGGCCGTGGGCCTGTTCAGCGGGACGGACTGATATGGCGGAGATGAACAAATCCATGCCCCCGGAGATCCGTGCGCAGGTGTCGGCGGCGTGCACCCTGCTGAACCGGCACTTGGGCGATGCGCTGCTCGGCGTTCACCTGTTCGGCTCGGCCGTCGATGGTGGGCTCAAGCCTTTCAGCGACATCGACCTGCTTGTGACCGTCGGGGACCGTGTGCCCCCGTCCGTGCGCCGTTCGCTGATGGTGGATCTGCTGGACGTGTCCGCGCCGCCCGGGTCGGCGGGCCTTCGCGCGCTGGAGGTCACCGTGCTGGCCCTGCCCGAGGTCGTGCCCTGGCGTTACGCGCCGAGGCGCGAGTTGCAGTTCGGCGAATGGTTGCGCGCGGATATCGGGGCGGGTGTCATCGAGGGGCCGGTGAACGACCCCGATCTCGCGATCTTGTTGACGAAGGCCCTCCGGCACAGCGTGGCATTGGTGGGTGAGGGGGCCAATGGCTGGTTCGATGAGGTGCCCCGCGCCGACCTCGTGCGCACCTTGCTGGACACCGTGGCTCAGTGGAACGGGCCGGACGATTGGGCGGGCGACGAGTGCAACATCGTGCTGGCGCTGGCCCGCATCTGGTACACGGCCAGCACCGGCGGCATCGCGTCCAAGGACGCCGCCGCCCGCTGGCTGCTGGACGGCGGTGAGGCCGCCTCGCACCGCGCCGTGATCGAGCAGGCGCGCGCGGCCTATCTGGGGCAGGAGAGCGATGAACTGGCCCGGTGGCCAGCGGAAATCGCCGCCTTCGTGGCCCACGCCCGCCAAGCCATCGAGCGGCTGTGCACCGCGCCGCGCTGAAGGCTCAGCGCTTGCCTTTGCCCCCGGCCTGCCGCTTGCGCCAGTACTGGAAGGCGTCCTCATGCAACTCGATGTCGAGTTCCAGCAGGCGCTGCTGCAACCGCTCCTGCACCTCGGCCACCGTCTGGTTGTAGACCAGCGGGCCGATCTCTTCCAGAAAGAAGTTCAACAGCGCGCCCGCGCCGATGTTGCCGATGCGCTGGTCGAGCTCTTCGTTGAAGTAGCGCTCGATGGAGGCGACGGCCTGCGCGCGTTCGTCGCGGGGGAGTTCGATGGGCATGGCTTGGCTTCGTTGAAATCAATACACCGCGAACCGCCCCGTCCACTTCCGTTCGTAGTCCATCTTCGCGAAGTGCCCCGCCATGAAGTCGATGAAGGCGCGGACCTTGGCCGAGAGGTGTTTGCGGCTGGGGTAGGCGAGGTTGATGGTGAGATGGGGCAGGTCCCAGTCCTCCAGCACGGGCACCAGGCGGCCCGCGACGATGTCGTCGTAGACGATGTAGCTGGGCTGGATGAGGATGCCCATGCCGTCCAGCGCGGCGGCGCGCACGATCTGGCCGTCGTTGGTTTCCAGCAGGCCCTTGATCTGGATGGTCTTCTGCTCACCGCTGCCGATCTGCGTGAAGCGCAGCTCGTTCGGCGTGTTGGCGTGCAGGTAGACGAGCAGCTTGTGCTGCTGCAGGTCGTCCAGCCCCTTCGGAAAACCATGCTTCGCCAGGTAACCGGGTGAAGCCGCCAGCACGCGGCGTGTTTCGCCCAGGCGGCGGATGGTGATGTTGCTGTCGGGCTCGTACTCGCGCGTGCGGATCGCCACGTCGATGTTGTTGTCGATGATGTCGAGGTAGCGGTTGGCCGCCTCCACGTGCACGCTCACATTGGGGTAGCGCTCGGTGAACTCGCGCAGCAGCGGCGCGATGTGGTGCATCGAAAAGCTCAGCGAGGCCGTCACGCGCAGCAGGCCCGTGGGGTTGAGCGCGGCGGCGTTCACGTCCGACTCCGCGTCGCGCAGGTCGCTCAGGATGTTGCGCGCGCGCTGGAAGAACTCCTGCCCCGTGTCGGTGAGGTAGAGGCGGCGCGTATTGCGCTCCACCAGGCGCACGCCCAGGCGTTCCTCCAGCGCCGCCAGGTGGCGGCTGGCGCTGGCGTTGCTCAGGTTCAGGGTTTCGGCCGCGCGCGACAGGCTGCCGGTTTCGGCCACCTGCACGAACAGTTCGATCTCGGTCCAGCGGTCCATCGCTTGTCTCGTTGTCTTCTTCGGGTTGTCCCTGAGGCTCTTTCGCCGGACGGAAAAGTCTTTTCGATTCCGGGCATTGGTTTTCCATTTCGAGCGGCCTACATTCTGCCGCCACGGTGGCCCACGGGCCCAAGGATTTTGGAGACACGACGGTGCGCAACCTCAACCAGGACAACATCACGCAGGCGGTCATCGCCCGCCTGGCCCAGACGCCGGACCCGCGCCTCAAGCAGGTGCTGACGAGCCTGGTGCAGCACCTGCACGCCTTCGCCCGCGAGGTGAAGCTGACCGAGGCCGAATGGGCCTACGGCATCGACTTCCTCACCCGCGTGGGCCACACCTGCGACGACCAGCGCCAGGAATTCATCCTGCTGTCGGACACGCTGGGCCTGTCGATGCTGACGGTGGCGCTGAACAACCAGAAGCCCGCTGGCTGCACCGAGGCCACGGTGTTCGGGCCCTTCCACGTGGAGGGCGCGCCCGAGGTGCCGCACGGCGCCGACGTGGCCAATGGCGCACCCGGCAAGCCCTGCGAGGTGGCGGGCAGCGTGCGCGGCCTGGGCGGCGAGCCCGTGGCCGGTGCGGTCATCGACGTCTGGCAGGCCGACGCCGAGGGCCTGTACGACGTGCAGCGCGAAGGCCTGAAGGAGGCGCAGGGCAGGGCCGTGCTGCGCAGCGACGCCGAGGGCCGTTTCCACTTCCGCAGTGTGGTGGCCGAGCCGTACCCCATCCCCGACGATGGCCCCGTGGGCGAGATGCTCACCGCCACCAAACGCCACCCCTGGCGCCCCGCGCACCTGCACTTCCGCATCCAGGCGCCCGGTTACCAGACGCTGGTGACGCACGTCTTCCGCGATGGCGATCCCTATCTCGACTCCGACGCCGTCTTCGGCGTGCGCAGCTCGCTCGTGTCCGACTGGGTGGAACAGCCCGACGGCCGCGTGACCCTGGACTTCGATTTCGTGCTCAACCCGAGCGCCTGACGCTCACCGTTCCACAACAACAGGAGACAAGACCATGATGATCCACAAACGCGCCTTCGTGGCCGGCGCCCTGGCCGCCGCGCTGATGGCCGCCGGCCTCACCACGGCCCACGCGCAGCAGACCTTCAAGCTCACCATCGCTTCCAGCCACCCCACCACTTTGCCCTGGGTGGGCCTGATGAGCACGCTCTTCGTACCCGAGGTGAACAAGCGCGTGGAGGCCCTCGGCAAGGGCTACAAGATCGAGTGGAAGGAAGCCTACGGCGGCCAGCTCTACAAGATGAACGCCACGCTCACCAGCGTGGGGCAGGGCATCGCCGACATCGGCTGGGTATTCGCCAACCTCGAGGCGGCCAAGATGCCGCTGACCCAGTACGCCACCGTCACGCCCTTCGCCACGGGTGACGTGCGCACCCTGCTGCAGGTGGCCAACGAACTCAACGAAAAGATCCCCGCGCTCAAGGCCGAGTGGGACCGCAACAACCTGGTGTTCCTGGGCGCCAGCGGCGTGGACACCTACCACCTGTTCACCAAGAACCCGCTCAGCACCTACGCCGACCTCAACGGCCGCAAGCTCTCGGCCCCCGGCGCGCTGGGCCTGTGGCTCAAGGGCTCGGGCGCGGTGCCGGTGGACGGCTCGCTCACCAGCTACTACACCGACATCCAGACCGGCGTGAGCGAGGGCACCATCTCCATCGCCACCGGCATCCTGCCCAGCAAGGTCTACGAAGTGGCGCCCTACGTCACCACGGTGGACATCGGCGCGCTCTACAACGGCGGCATGGCCATGAACAAGGACAGCTTCAACGCGCTGCCGCCCGAGGTGCAGAAGATCATCAAGGACGTGGGCCTGGAGTACTCGCGCGTGCTGGGCGACACGCTCATGCAGCGCTACGAGGCCGCGCTCAAGGCCATCGGCGAGCAAGGCGCCAAGCAGGCCGTGCCGGTGAAGATCGCGCCCATGGCCCCTGGCGAGCGTGAGAAGTGGGCCAAGACCATGCCCAACATCGCCGGCGATTGGGTGAAGGCCAATGCCTCGCGCGGCCCGGCGGCGCAGATCGTGAAGACCTACCTCGAAGAGTTGCGCAAGCGCGGCGCGAAACCCCTGCGCGACTGGGACAAAGAGCTCTGATCGGCCGCTTTCATGAGCTTCGAAGCCAACACCAACCTGGAGGAGGCGCCAGTCTCGACGGCGCCGTCCAGTCCCTTCGGGCACGTCGTCGACGCGCTCAATGGCCTGGGCTCCATCGTCATCGCGCTCGTCATGGTGCTCATGTGCGCCGACGTGTTCATGCGCAATGCCTTCAACCAACCCCTGGACGGCGTCGCCGAGATGGTCGCGGCCTCCATCATCGTGATCGTGTTCCTGCAACTGCCGGCCACGCTGCGCCATGGCCGCATGAGCCGGGCCGACCTGTTCATCGATCCCTTCGTGTCCCAGCGGCCACGCGCCGGCAAGCGCCTGCGCGCGCTGTTCTCGCTCGCGGGCATCTTCGCCTGCGGCGTGATCGCCTACGCCACCTGGCCGCTGTTCCAGCGCGCCTGGACGAACAACGAGTTCTTCGGCGTCGAGGGCGTGTTCACCTTCCCCACCTGGCCCATGCGCATCGTGGTGTTCACGGGCGCCTTGCTGGCGGCGGTGCAGTACGCGCTGCTGGCCTGGCAGGACTGGCGAGAAGCCGCGCATGACCGAGCAGGGGAGGGCCGCCATGTCTGACCTGCTGCTGGGCTTCATGGCCATCGGGGTGATGCTGGCCTTCATCATCCTGGGCATGCACATCGGCATCGCGCTCATCGTCACGTCCTTCGTGACGGTGTGGGCCATGCGCTCGCCCGAGATCGCCGCGCGCTTCGTGGGCGCGGCGGCGAACGATGCCATCCGCGACTACCTCTTCGGCGTGGTGCCGCTGTTCGTGCTCATGGGCATGTTCGTCAGCGTGAGCGGAGTGGGGCGCGACACCTTCGACGTGTTCCAGTGGCTCTTGCGCCGCCTGCGCGGCGGCCTGGGCCTGGCCACCGTCGGCGCCAACGCGGTGTTCGCGGCCATTACGGGCATTTCCATCGCCTCGGCCTCGGTGTTCACCAAGGTGGCCACGCCCGAGATGATCCGCCACGGCTACACGCCGCGCTTCTCGGTGGGTGTGGTGGCGGGCTCGTCGGTGCTGGGCATGCTCATCCCGCCGTCGCTGCTGATGATCATCTACGGCGTGATCGCCGAGGAGTCGATCGGGCGCATGTTCCTCGCGGGCATCTTCCCCGGCCTGCTGCTGGCCCTGCTGTTCTGCGCGCTGATCCTGGGCCTGGCGTATCTGCGCCCTGCCAGCATCTACGCTTCAGGCCATGCGGCCCCTGCGGCCGAACAGGACACGGAGACCTGGCGCAGCGCCACGGTGAAGTTCTTTCCCATCCTGGTGCTCATCGTGCTGGTGCTGGGCGGGCTCTACAGCGGCTTCTTCACGCCCACCGAGGCCGGCGCCGTGGGCGCTGCCGGCGCCTTCGCGATTGCCATCGCCCGGCGCCGCCTGAGCTGGCGCAAGCTGTGGAACGTGCTCACCGAAACCGGCTACGTCTCGGTGTCGGTGCTGTTCCTCATCGTGGCGGCCTCGCTCTACAGCCGCATGCTCGCGCTCACCGGCATGCCCGCGGCCATCACCACCGGCATCACCGAGATGGGCCTGGGGCCCTGGGGATTCCTGGCGGCCTACCTGCTCATCGTCATCGCCCTGGGCTGCATCATCGATTCGGTGTCCATCATGTTGATCATGCTGCCCATCGTGCTGCCCATCGCCGAGGCCTTCGGCATGGACAAGATCTGGTTCGGCGTGCTCACCGTGGTGGCGGTGGAGATCGGCCTGCTCACGCCGCCTTTCGGCGTCTCGGTCTACACGGTCAAGAGCGCGCTCAACAACCCGTCCATCACCATCCGGGACATCTTCGCCGGCACCTTGCCCTTCGTGCTGGTGATGGTGTTCTCGCTGTTCGTCCTCGCCGTCTTCCCGGGCCTGTCCACCTGGCTGGCCCGCATGTGACCGTCTCTTGCGAACCCATGATCTACATCTTCCATCTCATCGACAAACCCGGTGGACTCGAACTGCGCCAGCGCATGCGCCCCGAGCACAAGGCCTACCTGGGCGCCATGGCTGATCGCATCGCCTTCGCCGGCCCCTTGCTGGCCGACGACGGCAGCACCATGGTGGGCAGCGTGCTCGCCATCGACTTCGACAGCCGCGAGGCCGCGCTGCAATGGCAGGCGGGCGAACCATTCACGAAGGCTGGGCTGTACGCCAGCGTCTCGGTGTACGCCTTTCAGAACCTGTGGCCCCAGAAGGCGGGTTTTCCGCCCAGCGCCTGAGGACGCAATGCCCATCGTCAAGCACATCGTGATGTGGAACATCCTCGGCGATACAGCCGAGGAGAAGGCGCGCAACACGCTGCGCCTGAAGGAAGCCTTCGAAGGCATGCGCGGGCGCATCCCGGGCATGCTCGCGCTGGAGATCGGCGTGGACATCAGCCGCGTCGACTACGCCTGCGACGTGGTGCTCTATTCCGAGTTCGAGACCACACAAGCCCTGGCCGACTACGCTACGCACCCCGAACACCTGCGCGTGCGCGAGCAGCTCGAAGGCCTGCGCATCGCACGCCACCAGGTCGATTACCTTCCCCTCTGACTTCAGTACCGAAAGGACTTCCCTCCGTGACCCCGCTCGACCCCGTTGCCATCGACACGATCTTTCGCCAGGCCCGCACGGCCAATGGTTTCCTCGACAAGCCCGTGTCCATGGACCTGCTCAAGCAGGTGTACGAACTGGCCGCGCTCGGCCCCACCTCGATGAACACCCAGCCCACGCGCTACGTGTTTCTGCAATCGAAGGAAGCGCGCGAGCGCCTGCTGCCGGCCATGTCGCCCGGCAACCTGGACAAGACCCGCACCGCGCCGGTGACGGTGATCGTGGCCACCGACACGAAGTTCCACGAGTACATGCCCCGCGTGTGGCACCGCGAAGGCGCCAAGGAGAACTTCGAAGCCAACGCCGCCCTGGCCAGCGCCACCGCCACGCGCAACGGCACCCTGGGTGGCGCGTACTTCATCATTGCGGCGCGGGCGCTGGGCCTGGACTGTGGCCCCATGAGTGGCTTCGACATCGCCAAGGTGGACGCCGAGTTCTTCCCCGACGGCCGCTGGAAGACCAACTTCCTGATCAACCTGGGCCACGGCGACGACAGCAAGCTGTTCAACCGCAACGCCCGCCTGGGCTTCGACGAGGCCTGCAAGGTGCTCTGAGCGCAGCGCGCACAAAAAAAGCGCGGCCGGGCCGCGCTTTTTTGTGGTCGACAGGGCAGGGCTTACTGCACCTTGGCCTTGTCGCGCAGGCCTTGCTGGTACTGCTGCATCTTCTGCTGCGTGATCTGCTGGGTGATCTGCGGCTTGAGCTCGTCCAGGCTGGGCAACTGCGCCTCACGCACGTCGTCCACGCGGATCACGTGCCAGCCGAACTGGCTCTGCACCGGGGCCTCGGAGAGTTGGCCTTTTTCCAGCTTGACCATGGCCTGCGAGAACTCGGGCACGTAGCTGGCTGCGGGCGCCCAGTCCAGGTCACCGCCGTTGGCGCCGGAGCCCGGGTCCTTGGACTGCTTCTTGGCGATGTCCTCGAACTTGGCGCCCTTCTTGAGGTTGGCGATGATGGCCTTGGCCTCGTCTTCCTTCTCGACCAGGATGTGGCGCGCCTTGTATTCCTTGCCCGCGCTGGCGGCGGCGAACTTGTCGTACTCGGCCTTGACCTCGGCGTCGGTCACGGGGTTCTTCTTCTGGTAGTCCGCGAAGAGGGCGCGGATCATGATGGTCTGGCGGGCCAGCTCCATCTGGTTCTTGAACTCGGGGCTGTTGGCCACGCCCTGCTTCTGCGCTTCCTGCATGAAGATCTCGCGCAGCACGACTTCTTCCTTGATCTGGGCACGGACGGCGTCGTCGACCGGACGGCCGCTGGCCTCGATCTGCTGCACCAGGGCATCCACGCGCGCGGTGGGCACGGGTTTGCCGTTGACGATGGCCACGTTCTGCGCGGCCGCCCAGGGGGCGGTGGCCATCAAGACCGCCGCGGTCAGTGCCGTGAGGGTGACTTTCATGGATGGAAATCCTCGAAGTTGGAAAGGTGTTGGAGCCGCCGCGCCCACGCCGGTTCGCGGGGGGATGTGACAGAAGGTAGTCGGGGGCTGCGTCAGCGCTGGATCTCGATGGCCAGGGCGTGCAGCCCGGCGTCCGTGAATTGACGCAGGGCATCATACACAAGGCGATGCTGCGCCACGCGGCCCAGGCCGGCGAACGCCGGGGCCCCGATGCGCACGCGGAAATGCGTGCCGTAGCCCAGGCCGTTGGCGCCCGCGTGGCCCGCGTGCGCGGCGCTTTCGTCGATGACTTCCAGCGTGGTGGGCGAGAGGGTGTCGCGCAGCCGCGCCTCGAGGGCGGCGGCGGTGGGGATGGACAGGGTGTTCATGCTTCGGAGCGCGGTTCCTCGTCCTTGATGTGCCGCGCGATGTAGAGCCCTTGCGCGACGATGAACGCCACCGGGAAGACGTAGCCCCAGAGCTTGAAATTCACCCATTGTTCGGTGGTCTGGTAAGCGGCGAACCAGGCGTTGATGGCCGCCATGAACAGGAAGTAGCCTACCCAGGCCACGGTGAGGCGCGCCCACACGGGCTCGGGCAGGCTCAACTGGCTGCCCAGCAGCATCTGCAGGAAGTTCTTCTTCCAGCCCCACAGTGCGGCGGCCAGCACCACGGCCATGCCGAAGTACAGCACGGTGGGTTTCCATTTGATGAAGCGCTCGTCCTGCAGCACCAGGGTGAGCACGCCGAACACCAGCACCAGCACCAGCGTGATCTTGTGGATGTTCTGCAGCTTGCGGTCCAGCGCGTAGACGATGCCGGTCTGCACCACGGTGGCGGCCATGAGCACGCCGGTGGCCAGGTAGATGCCCTCCAGCTTGTAGGCGGCGAAAAAGAGCAGGATGGGGAGGAAGTCGAGCAGCAGGCGCATGATGGCGCGATTATCCGTGGACTGTGTGTCAGGGAACCCGGGCGGGGCGGACCGGCTCTGAAGTCCGGCGCCTGTCTGGGAGCCGATTCCGCATTCCCGTGTTCCCACCGGCTGGAGACTTCATGAACCTGCAAGAACAACAGACCATCCTCACCATTGCCCTCATGGCCGCCCTGGCCGACGGCGAGAAGGCCGACACCGAGCGCGAGAGCATCCGCGCCATCGCCGAGTCACTGGGCGCCGAGGCCGGCGCCGGGCTGGCCAAGGTGTATCAGGATGTGCTGCTCAAGCGGGTGGATCTGGCGGCCTGCGTGGCCCGCCTGAGCGACCCGGGCCAGCGCGAGCTGGCCTACGAAATGGCGGTGTGCGTGTGCGACGCCGACGGCGCGCGCTCGGCGGCCGAAGCGGCCTTCCTGGCCGACCTGAAGGCCCGGTTGAAGCCGGATGCGGCCGAGTCGGCGGCCTTCGAGAAGGTGGAGGCCGAGCTGGTGGAGGCGGCGAGCACGGTGGCGCCGGTGGCTCCGGCGGCGGCGGTGGCCACGGCTGCCGCCAGCACCCCGGCCGCCTCGCCGCCGTCCGCCGCCAACGAGCGGCGCGGACCGGACGGCGCCGCGCTGGACAAATCCATCCTCAACTATTCGCTGCTCAACGGCGCGCTGGAACTGCTGCCGCAGTCCTGGGCGTCGATGGCCATCATTCCCCTGCAGGTGAAGATGGTCTACGAGATCGGCCAGGCGCACGGGGTGGAGCTGGACCAGGGCCACATCCGTGAGTTCATCGCGGCGGTGGGCGTGGGGCTGACCTCGCAGTACCTGGAGCAGTTCGGCCGCAAGCTCATCGGCGGGCTGCTGGGCAAGGCGGCGGGGCGCACCCTCGGCGGGGTGGGGCGCGCGGCCACGGGCATGGCGTTTTCCTTCGCCACCACCTACGCGCTGGGGCAGGTGGCCAAGCGCTACTACGCGGGTGGGCGGCAGATGAGCACTGCGCTGCTCAAACAATCCTTCCAGGACCTGCTGGGCCCGGCGAAGCAGATGCAGACGCAGTACCTGCCGCAGATCCAGCAGAAGGCGGCGACGCTGGACGCGGGGCAGGTGATGGCGATGGTGCGGGGGCGCTGAGCCCCGCGCTCAGACAGCGGCCGGCGCGCCCTCACGCATCGCCGCGGCGGCGATGTCCAGCGAGCGCAGGCGCAGCGCCGGGTCGAACACGTCGCTCACCAGGATGAACTCGTCCGCCTCGGTCAGGTCGGCCAGCCGCTGCAGGCCTGCGCGCACCGTCTCGGGGCTGCCGATGACGGCGGCGGCCAGGAAATCGCCAATGCCCTGGCGCTCATGCGGCGCCAGCGAGGCCACGAAGTTCTCCACCGGCGGCGGCAGTTGCCCGCGTTGCCCGGTGAGGATGCCCAGCACCCGCTGGTAGGTGCTGCTGGCCAGGTACTCGGCCTCCTCGTCGGTGGGCGCGGCAACCAGCGGCACGCCGATGGCGGCGTAGGGCTTGTCCAACGTGGCCGAGGGGCGGAACTCGCCGCGGTACACCTCCAGCGCCTGCAGCAGCAGGCGTGGCGCGAAGTGCGAGGCGAAAGCGAAGGGCAGGCCGCGCTGCGCCGCCAGCCGGGCCGAGAACAGGCTGGAGCCCAGCAGCCAGATCGGCACGTTCGTGTTCTGCCCCGGCACGGCCACCACGCGCTGGCCCGGCTGCACGGGCCCCAGAAAGGCGGCCAGCTCGGCCACCTCGCGCGGGAAGTCGTCCTCGGTCTCGCGGCGGTCACGGCGCAGGGCGCGCATGGTCAGGCCGTCGGTGCCGGGGGCGCGGCCCAGGCCCAGGTCGATGCGGCCGGGGTACATCTCGGCCAGGGTGCCGAAGGCCTCGGCCACCACCAGCGGGGCGTGGTTGGGCAACATGACACCGCCCGAGCCGACGCGGATGCGCTGCGTGGCGCCGGCGATGTGGCCCACCAGCACGGCCGTGGCCGAGCTGGCGATGCCGCTCATGTTGTGGTGCTCGGCCAGCCAGTAGCGCGTGAAGCCCAGGCGCTCGGCGTGCTGGGCGGTGCGGGTGGCGATGGCGATCGCCTCGGACACGGTGCCGCCTTCGCGCACCGCGACGAGGTCGAGCATGGACAGCTTGATGTTGCTTAGCGGGGTCATTTCAGTTCGAGGGAGGCAGAGTTCATGCAGTAGCGCAGGCCGCTGGGCGCGGGGCCGTCCTCGAACACGTGGCCCAGGTGGGCGCCGCACTGGCTGCACACGGTCTCGGTGCGCACCATGCCGTGGCTGCGGTCGGTGATCTCGGTGATGGCGCCCGGAATGGCCTTCCAGAAGCTGGGCCAGCCGCAGCCGGCGTCGAACTTGGTGCCGGCGTCGAACAGGTGGTTGCCGCAGCAGATGCAGTGGTAGCTGCCGTCGGCCCAGATCTCTTCGTACTTGCCGGTGAAGGGGCGCTCGGTGTGGGCCTGTCGCGTGACCTCGAAGGCACCGCGTTCGGCGCCCTTGGCGGCCAGGATTTCGCGCCACTCGGCGTCGGTTTTCTTGATGGGGAAGTCCATGTCGTGGGTCCTTTCAGGAGGAGCAGGAGATCTCGATCTGCTGCGCCCAGTCGGGCGGGAAGGCGGCGAGGTCGTCTTCGCCTTTGCGTTCGTCGTAGGGGGCCGACAAAGCTTTCAGCAGGCGGTCGACTTCGCCGAAGTCGCCTTGCTCGGCGCGCTGGATGGCGATCTGCGCCAGGTGGTTGCGCAGCACGATGCGCGGGTTGACCCGGCGCATCGCGGCGGCCGTGGCGGCGGCGTCGAAGCCGGGCTGCGCCTGCAGGCGCTCGCGCCAACGCGCGGCCCAGGCGTCGAAGGACTCGCGCTGCAGGAACAGGTCGCGCACGGGCTCGGCCGCACCCTCGAGCGCGTCGCACAGCCGACGGAACAGGATGGTGAAGTCCACCGCGTCCTTGGCCATGAGCTGCATCAGCTCCTCGATGAGCGCGGCATCGCCCTCGCGGGTGTCGGCCAGCCCCAGCTTGGCGCCCATGCGTTGCGTGAGCGCGGCGGGGAACCGGGTCTTGTAGGGCTCCAGCGCGTCCAGTGCCTGCTGCTGGTCGTCCATCAGCGGCAGCAGGGCCTGGCCCAGGCAGAACAGGTTCCAGTAGGCCACGTTGGGCTGGCGGTGGTAGGCGTAGCGCCCGCCGTGGTCGCTGTGGTTGCAGATGTGCGCCGGATTGAAGGCGTCCAGAAACTGGAAGGGGCCGTAGTCGATGGTGAGGCCCAGCACGCTCATGTTGTCGGTGTTCATCACACCGTGGCAGAAGCCCACGGCCTGCCACTGCGCCAGCAGGTCGGCGGTGCGCGCGCTCACGGCCTCGAGCAGGCGCGCGTAGGGGTTGCCGCCCGCCTCGCGGCAGCCCGGGTAGAACGCGTCGATGACGAAGTCGGCCAGTCGGCGCAGTTCGTCCGCGAGCCCGTTGGCGGAGAAATGCTCGAAGTGCCCGAAGCGGATGAAACTGGGCGCCACGCGCGTGACCACGGAGGCGCTCTCCACGGTCTCGCGGATCACCGGCTGCGGCGAGCCCGTGACGATGAGCGCGCGTGTGGTGGGAATGCCCAGGCCGTGCATGGCCTCGCTGCACAGGTACTCGCGGATGGAACTGCGCAGCACGGCGCGGCCGTCGCCCATGCGCGAGTAGGGCGTGCGGCCCGCGCCCTTGAACTGGATTTCCATCGGCCCGGCGGGCGTGTCCAGCTCGCCCAGCAGCAGGGCGCGGCCGTCGCCCAGCTGGCCGGCCCACACGCCGAACTGGTGCCCGCTGTACACGGTAGCCAGCGGGCGCGCCCCTTCGATCGGCAGCGAGCCGCTGAACGCGCGCACGGCGTCGTCCTGGCGCAGGCGCGCGGGGTCCAGCCCCAGCGCTTGCGCCAGCGGCGCGTTCAGGCTCACCAGGTGGGGCTCGGGCAGCGGGGTGGGGGGCAGTTCGGTGAAGAAGGCCGGCCCCAGGTCGGCGAAGCGGTGGCGCCAGGGCAGGGCCAGGTCCAGCGCCGCCGGTGCGGCGGTGTCGGTGTCGTTCATGTGGGGGATTGTCCCCTGGGGGGGTATCCCGGCCTGTTTTCAGGGCCTTGACCGGTTGCCAGCGCCGCGGCGGGCCAGATAATGTGCGCCGGTTATGCGCCGGCCACACGCCGGTGCCAGGGGGAATGACAACCATGCGAAAGAAAAATGCGCACTGACGCCCAGGCCATCCTGTTCGTGGACGACGAGGCCGTGTCCCGGCAGTGGTTCTCGCGCTGTTTCGGCGACGAATTCGAGATCGCCACCGCCGCCAGCGCCGAGGACGCGCTGACGATGCTCTCCGATCGCGGCGAGTCCTTCGCGGCGCTCATCACCGACTACCGCATGCCCGAGCAGGACGGCATGAAGCTGCTCAAGGCCGTGCGGCGCGAGCACCGCCACCTGGTGCGCCTGCTGGTGACGGCCTATGCCGAGAAGGATGTCGCCATCGCCGCGGTCAACCAGGGACAGGTGCTGCGCATCCTGGAAAAGCCCCTGGAAGACGAGCCCACCCGCGAAGCGCTTCGCGAGGCGCTGTCGCTCTACCGCCACCAGGCGATGGAGCGCGCGCTCAACGAAGGCCGGGCCGCCGCGCTGCGCGAAACCCTGGGCTTCCTCGCGCACGAGCTCAACACGCCGCTGGCCACGGTGCGCGGCAGCGTGGCGGCGGTGCTGGAGCGCCACCGCCCGCCCGAGCCGGGCGACCCCCCGGGCACGGTGCGCTTCGAGGGCCTGGGGCCGAAGGAGTTGCTGGCCGCGTTGCAGCGCGCGGAGCGGCGCGCACAGTACTGCCAGTCGCTGGTGGCCACCTTCGTGCAGTCGGCGCGTGACGCCTACCCGGGCGCGGCGCCGCAGACGGTGAGCGCGTCCAGCCTGCTGGCCGTGCTGGTGGACGAGTACCCCTTCGAAGACCGCGAGCGCCGCTGGGTCGATGCCGAACTGCGGCACGACTTTCGCCTGCCTGGCCGGCGCGACCTGCTGTACCTCGTGCTGTGCACCTTGACCAAGAACGCCATCCTGGCGCTGCGCGACACCACCGAGCCGCGCCTGCGCGTGGAGGTCGACTGCGTGGCGGGCCCGGCCGGGCCGCGGGCCTTCATCCGCTTCATCGACAACGGCCCGGGCATTCCGCCCGAGGTGCTGGCGCGGCTCACGCGCGAGCCGGTGACCACCCGCGCCGCCACTGGGGGCAACGGCATGGGCCTGATGTTCTGTCAGCGCGTGATGCAGGCGGCGGGCGGGCAGATCCGCATCGATTCCACCCAGGGAGAAGGCACCACGGTGGAACTGCTGTTCGAACGCGGCGTACAGCCGGTGGCCGCGGGCGAGGCCTGAGCCGCGCGGTCGGGCCGCCTCAGCCGGACTCGCTCACCGCCTCGGCGCCCAGCAAGCGGGCCCGGTATTGACCCGGTGATACGCCGAACCAGCGCTTGTTCGCGCGAAAGAAGTTGCTCTGGTCCGCAAAGCCGAGCAGGTCGGCCACCTGCGCGAGCGCGTAGCGCGGTTCGGCCAGGTACTTGCGCGCCAGGTCGCGCCGCGCGTTGTCCAGCAACTGCTGAAAGCTCGTGCCTTCCTCGTGCAGGCGGCGCTGCAGCGTGCGGTCGGCCATGGCCAGGCCGTTGGCGATGTCTTCTCGCCGTGGCTCCCCCAGGTGCAGGCAACGGATGATGGCCTCGCTGGCGCGGTGACCGACGCGGGCATTGCCCAGGTGCACCAGGCGCGCCTCGATGACGCGCCGGTGCATGTCGAGGAGCACCGGGTCGCTGGAGGGCAGGCGGGTCTCGAGGTCCGCGTTGTCGAGCAGCAGGCGTGTGGCCGGTCGATCGAAGCGCACCGGGCAGCCGAAGGCGCGTCGGTACGGCTCGGCGCTCACCGGCTCGGGAAAGATGAACTCGGCGGCCAGCGCCTGTACCTCGCGCCGCGTGATCCAGCGGCACAGCATGGCCAGCGCGAGCAAGCCGTACTCCTGGCGCTGCCGCGGGATCGGCTGCGTATTGCCGATGTGGCCCAGCACCAGCCAGCACTGCCCCGTGCCTTGCGGCTCGAGTTCGAAGGTGGCGGCGTCGGAGATCACCGCCAGGTAGCGCGCGAAGCTCTGCAGGCCACAACGCAGCGTGGGGCTGGCCAGCATCACGTAGGCCACCATGTCGTAGTTGACGTGACGGGTGGCGAGCTCGCGGTCCATGCCCAGCGCCGGCTGGCCCGACCACGCCACGGCCAGGCGCCACAGGCGGCTGATGTCCTCGGCGTCGAAACGGGCCTCGGGCTGTTGCAGCAGGGCCATGTCGATGCCGGCCGTCGCGAAGAGGCGGGGCACGTCCAGCCCCTGCGAGGCAAACATGTCGGCAATGCCCCGGACCCAGGTGACCGAGCTTGTCCGTTTCGCTGGGGGTTGGCGGTGTGAAGTCACTGGATTGGCCACGTTGCGATAGCGGCGCGGCGTGCGCCCGTTCCTAGAATTTTTTGCGAGGACGGTGCCGCCAGGCGGAGCCGGATTCAACGGGATTTCAGTGCACGGCGCAAGCTGTTGTTTACCCCCAAAACACGAGGAGACAAGACATGTTCGAACGCACACCGGTGGGCGTGAAATGGGGCGTGGGCGCGGCCTTCGCGTTGCTGGCCGCGTGCGGCGGCGGCACGACCGTCGAGCCGCCAACGCCCGCTCCCCCCGCGCCACCCGCCCCCGAAGTCCGCCAGCTCGTCCAGGGCAGCGTGCGCGGCGTCAACGCGGCCACCGCCAACGGCACCTACTTCTGGAAGGGCATTCCCTACGCACAACCGCCGGTGGGCGCGCGGCGCTGGAAGGCGCCGGCTGCGCCCCTGGCCTGGACCGGCACGCGCGACGCCAGCCGCTTCGGCGCCGCCTGCCTGCAGAACGGCCGCATCTACGGCCCTGGCGCCAACAACCGGCACGACGCCACCATTGCCACCACGCTGAACACCCCCGTGGGCAGCGAAGACTGCCTGACGCTCAATGTGTGGCGCCCGGCGAACGGCGGCGTCGGTCTGCCAGTGATCGTCTTCGTGCACGGTGGCAGCAACATCTCGGGCTACACGGCCGACCCGGTGTACGACGGCGCGGCCCTGGCGCGCGCCACCAACACGGTGGTGGTGACGCTGAACTACCGGCTCGGCGTGCTGGGCTTCATGAACCTGCCACAACTCAAAGGCGGCACCGACCCCGACGAGGACTCGGGCAACTTCGCGTTGCTCGACATCGTGCAGGCCCTGCGCTTCGTGCGGCAGAACATCGCGGCTTTCGGCGGCAACGCCGGCAAGGTCACGCTGATGGGGCAGTCGGCTGGCGCCATCAACGTCTGGGCGCTGATGGCCTCGCCGCTGGGCACCGGGCTGTTCCAGCAGGCGGTGCCACTGTCAGGCGGCATTTCGCTGGCGAGCAACTTGCCGCCCGGCACCATCCCCACGCTCAACCCCGCCTCGACCTACCTGGCGCAGGCCAATGGGTTGCTCGCGCGCCTGGCGATGGCCGATGGCCTGGCCGCCGACCTGCCCGGGGCGCAGGCCTGGATCGCCACGCAGTCGGCCACGCAGATCGCCGACTACCTGCGCGGCAAGAGCGGCGCCGCCCTGCTGAGCACCTTGCTGGCGAACGGGCTCACCGGCTCCGGGCCGATTCCCGACGGCGCGGTGCTGCCCACCGACCCGATCGCCGCCATGGTGGCCGGCCACTACAACAAGGTGCCCGTGCTCGCGGGCAACACGGGCGAGGAGGGCAAACTCTTCGCGCCCTTCCTCACGCTGTTCGGCGGCCCGCCGGGCTTTCGCATCGACGACGCCACGCGCTTCAACATGATGGAAGCCTTCGACCCCGACGCGCCCACGGCGCTCACCGAGGGCGACATCCTGGACGCCGCCTACACGCCCTCGAACACGCCGGTGACCGGCTGGAGCGCGCGCGCCGCGCAACTGTCCGCCACCTTCATGGCGCCCAGCCGCGACAACGTGTTGAACACGCTCAAGGCCCGACAGGCCGAGGTCTGGTATTACCAGTTCGACTGGGCGCAGCAGCCCGCGCCATGGAACACCGTCTACGGCGCCGCCCACGCCTTCGACCTGCCGTTCCTGTTCGGCAACTTCGGCCCTTCGCTGTTTGCCAACACCATCGGCGGCAGCGCCAACCGCGGCGGCCGACTGGCGCTCTCCGCGCACATGATGGCCACGCTCGGCGCCTTCGCGCACCATGGCGATCCCAACCACGCCGGCCTGGGCGTGAACTGGCAACCCTGGCCGACGCAACTGCGCTTCGACGCCACGCCCACGGCCGCGCAGATCGGTACCGTGCCTTGAGCCTGTCCCGGATCGGACATGTCGGGGTTTCCTCTCGGGGAACGGCGGCTCTGCACCGCGCTTCACCCGCTACGATGAACGCCCCATTCCCTTGCCGGTAGACAGGAGACATTCACATGCTGGGCCAGATGCAGAGCCAACCGCTGCTCATTTCCAACCTCATCGTGCACGCCGAACGGCACCACGGCGCCACCGAGATCGTGTCGCGCCGCGTCGAGGGCGACATCCACCGCACGACCTGGGCCGAGGTGTCTCGCCGTTCGCGCCAGGTGGCCAATGCACTCGACGGACTGGGCCTGGCCTTTGGTGACCGCGTGGCCACCCTGGCCTGGAACGGGTATCGCCATCTGGAACTGTATTTCGGCGTCAGCGGCACCGGCCGCGTGCTGCACACGCTCAACCCGCGCCTGCACCCCGAACAACTGGTGTGGATCGTCAACCACGCCGAAGACAAGGCCCTGTGCTTCGACATGACCTTCCTGCCGCTGGTGAAGGCGGTGTGGAGCAAGTGCCCCACGGTGAAGCACTGGATTGCCCTGTGCGACGAGGCCGCGCTGCCGGCCGACAGCGGCATCCCGGGTCTCAAGAGCTACGAGGCCTGGATCGGCGCCCACAAGGACACCTACGCCTGGCCCGAGTTCGACGAGAACAGCGCCTCCAGCATGTGCTACACGAGCGGCACCACCGGCAACCCCAAGGCCGCGCTGTACTCGCACCGCTCCACCACGCTGCACGCTTATGGTGCGGCCATGCCCGACGCGATGAGCTGCTCGGCGCGCGACAGCATCCTGCCGGTGGTGCCCATGTTCCACGTCAACGCCTGGGGCCTGCCGTATTCCGCGGCGGCCGTGGGCTGCAAGTTGGTCTTCCCCGGCCCGGCGCTGGACGGCAAGTCGGTCTACGAGCTCATCGAGGCCGAGCGCGTGACCATGGCCGCCGGCGTGCCCACCGTCTGGCAGATGCTGCTGGGCCACCTGCAGCAGAACGGCCTGAAGTTCAGCACGCTCAAGCGCACGGTGATCGGCGGCTCGGCCTGTCCGCCCGCCATGATCAATGCCTTCAACGACCAGTACGGCGTGGACGTGCTGCACGCCTGGGGCATGACCGAGATGTCGCCGCTGGGCACGGTGTGCACGCTCAAGAACGCCCAGCTCGAACTGCCGGCCGACGAGCAACTGAAGGTGCGGCTCAAGCAGGGCCGCGCCATCTTCGGCGTGGACATGAAGATCGTGAACGAAGCCGGCGAAGAACTGCCCTGGGACGGCAAGGCTTACGGCGACCTGCTGGTGCGCGGGCCCTGGATCATCGCCAGCTACTTCAAGGGCGAGGGCGGCGACCCGCTGCGCTACGACGACCAGGGCCACGGCTGGTTCCCCACTGGCGACGTCGCCACCATCGACGCCGACGGCTTCATGCAGATCACCGACCGCAGCAAGGACGTGATCAAGTCCGGCGGCGAGTGGATCAGCTCCATCGACGTGGAGAACATCGCCATGGCGCACCCGGCCGTGGCCATGGCCGCCTGCATCGGCATGAAGCACCCCAAATGGGACGAACGGCCCATCGTGGTGGTGGTGAAGAAGCCCGGCGCGGAGGTGACGCGCGAGGAACTGCTGACGTTCTACGAAGGCAAGACCGCCAAGTGGCAGATCCCGGACGACGTGGTCTTCGTCGAGGCGATTCCACTGGGCGCCACGGGCAAGATGCAGAAGATGGTGCTGCGCCAGCAGCTCAAGGACTACGCGTTGCCGGGCCTGTGACAAACGGTTGGTGACAGTCCCATGGCCGCGCCATGACGGTGCAGGGTGTCGCCCAGGGGATAGGAGCCCGGGCAATCCCTGAAGCGACCACACGCCGCTACGCCTTACGCTGCGAAGGTTTGTGGCTCAACACACTCATCAAGGAGACAAAGGCATGAAATCGAGCATGAAGGCCCTGGCCGCCGCGGCCCTGCTGGTGGCGTCCGGCGCGTCGTTCGCCCAGGCGGGCGAGACGGTGAAGATGGTTCGCATCGACCCCCTGACCGGCCTGCTGGGCCCCGTTGGCGTGAGCCAGTTCAAGGGCTACCAGTTCTTCGCCGAGAAATTCAGCGGCAAGGGCAACCCGGCCGGCGTGAAGTTCGAGATCACCGCGATCGACAACAAGCTCAGCCCGGCCGAAAGCCTCAACGCGCTGAAGGCCGCCATCGACCAGGGCGCGCGCTACATCATCCAGGGCAACGGCTCGTCGGTCGCGCTGGCGCTGTCCGACGCGGTGGAAAAGCACAACGCGCGCAACCCCGGCAAGGAGGTCCTGTACCTCAACGACTCGGCGGTGGACCCGGACCTCACCAACAGCAAGTGCAGCTACTGGCACTTCCGTTTCGACGCCGACACGTCGATGAAGATGGAAGCCATGTCCAGCTTCATCGCCACGCAGCCGGACATCAAGAAGATCTACCTGCTCAACCAGAACTACTCGCACGGCCACCAGGTCGTGAAGTACGCCAAGGAAACCATCGGCCGCAAGCGCCCCGACATCCAGTTCGTGGGCGAAGACCTGCACCCCCTGGCCCAGACGCGCGACTTCGCGCCCTATATCGCCAAGATCAAGGCCGCGGGCGCCGACACGGTGATCACCGGCAACTGGGGCTCCGACCTGTCGCTGCTCATCAAGGCCGCCAATGAGAACGGCTACAACGGCAAGTTCTTCACGTACTACGCCGGCGTCACCGGCACGCCCACCGCGCTGGGCACCAACGGCGCCGGCCGCGTCTACCAGATTGCCTACAACCACTACAACATGGGCGGGCAGATGGAGAAGTGGATGAAGGAGTTCAACCAGAAGTACAACGACGACTTCTACACCGGCTCCACCATCCGCATCTACGAGATGCTGGGCGCGGCCATGGCCAAGGCCAAGTCCACCGACCCGGTGAAGGTGGCCGCCGCCATGGAAGGCCTGAGCGTCAAGAGCTTCAACGGTGAGGTGCAGATGCGCAAGACCGACCACCAGCTGCAGCAGCCGCTGTACATGTCGGTCTGGCAGAAGGCCGACGCCAAGTACCCCTACAGCCCCGAGAAGACCGGCATGACCCTGGCCCCGGTGGCGGAGTACCCGAACTACGTGTCGAGTACCCCCACGAGTTGCCAGATGAAACGCCCCGGCTGAGCAAGCTGCTCCCCTGAGGAGCCCGAGGCGGGGTGCCGTTTCGGGCTCTTTCAATTTCAACGATGAAGGTCTGAGGGAATGGAGTTTTTCATCATCTCGATGCTGAACGGGCTGAGCTACGGGCTGCTGCTGTTCATGCTCAGCTCGGGGCTCACGCTGATCTTCAGCATGATGGGCGTGCTCAACTTCGCGCACGCCAGCTTCTACATGCTGGGCGCCTACGTGGGTTACACCGTGGCGCAGTTCGTGGGCTTCTGGCCGGCCCTGGTCGTCGCGCCCATCGTGGTCGGCCTGCTGGGCGCCGCCTTCGAACGCCAGTGCCTGCGCAAAGTGCACAAGTACGGCCACGTGCCCGAGCTGCTGGTCACCTTCGGCCTGTCCTACGTCATCGTCGAGCTGGTGCAGCTCATCTGGGGCCGCATCGCGGTGGAATTCCGCCCGCCCGAGCAGTTGCAGGGCCCGGTGTTCACCCTCATCAACCATTCCGTCGACGGCCTGCGCCTGATCTGGGGCACGGCCGCGCCCGAGCTGTGCAGCGCCGCCGACGCGGCGGTGCGCGTGGTGTGCTCGCCGTTCCCCGCCACGCGCGGCTTCATGATGCTGGTGGCGGTGGTGATGCTGGCGTCGGTCTGGCTGCTGCTCACGCGCACGCGCATCGGCCTGGTGATCCAGGCCGCGCTCACGCACCCGCAGGCGGTGGAGTCGCTGGGCCACAACGTGCCGCGCGTGTTCATGCTGGTGTTCGGCGCCGGCTCGGCGCTGGCGGGCCTGGCTGGCGTCATCGGCGGCAGCACGTTCCTCACCGAACCGGCCATGGCGGCCACAGTGGGCTCGGTCATCTTCGTGGTGGTGGTGGTGGGCGGCATGGGCTCGCTCTCCGGCGCCTTCGTGGCCTCGCTGCTCATCGGCGTGATCCAGACCTTCGCCGTGGCCTTCGAGTACTCGCTGCTCACGCTGTTCGAGCAGATCGGCGTGCCCCTGTCCGACAGCCTGCGCAACAACTCCTACATCCGGCTCACGCTGTCGCAGGTGGCCCCCATCCTGCCGTACCTGTTCCTGGTGCTGATCCTGATCTTCCGCCCGCGTGGCCTTCTCGGCAAACGGGAGGGCTGAGCCATGAACACGACCACATCCACGCTTGCGCCCGTGCGGCGCTTAAACACCGGTCGCTGGCTCATCTGGGGCAGCTTCGCGCTGCTGCTGATCGTGGCACCCCACATCTGGGGCAGCGGCCTGGGCCTGACGGTGCTCTCGCAGATGGGCATCGCCATCATTGCCTGCCTGTCCTACAACATGCTGCTGGGGCAGGGCGGCATGCTCAGCTTCGGGCACGCGGTGTACACGGGCCTGGGTTCCTTCATGGCCATTCACGCACTCAACCGCGTCACCGAAGGCGCGATGCAGATGCCCGTGTCGCTGATCCCCATCGTGGGCGGCCTGGCGGGCCTGGGCTTCGCGGTGCTGTTCGGCTACGTCACCACGCGCAAGTCGGGCACCACCTTCGCCATGATCACCCTGGGCCTGGGCGAGCTGGTGTTCGCGCTGTCGCTCATGATTCCCGAGTTCTTCGGCGGGGAGGGTGGCGTCTCGGGCGACCGCATGGCTGGCGAGCCCTTCATGGGCATCACCTTCGGGCCGCAGCGGCAGGTGTACTACCTCATCGCGGTCTACACCTTCGTCTGCGTGGCGCTCATGTACGCCTTCACGCGCACGCCGCTGGGCCGCATGCTCAACGCCGTGCGAGACAACCCCGAGCGCGTGGAGTTCGTGGGCTACGACACGCAGAAGGTGCGTTACCTGGCCTTCATCATCGCGGGCTTCTTCGCCGGCATCTCGGGTGGCCTGGCCGCGCTCAATTTCGAGATCGTCACGGCCGAGGTGGTGGGCGCGGCGCGCTCCGGCGCCTACCTGCTGTTCACCTTCCTGGGCGGCGCCACCTTCTTCTTCGGGCCCATCATCGGCGGCGTGCTGATGGTGCTGGCGCTGATCCTGCTGTCCGAGCTCACCAAGGCCTGGCTGCTCTACCTGGGGCTCATCTTCCTCTTCATGGTGATGTACGCGCCCGGCGGCATCGCGGCGCTGATCATGATGAACGTGCGCGTGGCGGCTTATGGCCGCTTGCGCGAACTCACCGGCAGCTACCTCGCGCTGTTCGCGGCCACTGTGGTGATGCTGCTGGGCGCGGCGGCCATCATCGAGATGGTCTACCACCTGCAGCTCAGCACCACGCTGGGCGACGAGCTGAACTTCCTGGGCCTCACGCTGCATGCGCGCGGCTGGGCGAGCTGGATCGGCGCCGTGCTGGTGGCGGCGGTGGGCTTCGGCCTGTTCGAGCTCACGCGCAAGCGCTTCGCGCGCCGCTGGGGGGCGATCCAGGAAGACATCGAGAACCAGATCAAGCAGAAGGAGGCGGCGTGAGCGGCATCGCACCCACCCCCGCGTTGGAACTGAGGGACCTGCGCAAGAGCTTCGGCAAGACCGAAATCATCCGTGGCGTGAACCTGGCCGTGCAGCCGGGCGAGCGCGTGGGCATCATCGGCCCCAACGGCGCGGGCAAGTCCACGCTGTTCAACCTCATCAGCGGGCGCTTCGCGCCCACCAGTGGCCAGGTGCTGCTCAACGGTCAGCGCATCGACGGCAAGCGGCCGTTCGAGATCAACCGCGCGGGCCTGTCGCGCAGCTTCCAGATCACCAACATCTTCCCCAAGCTCAGCGTGTTCGAGAACCTGCGCTGCGGGGTGCTGTGGAGCCTGGGCTACCGCTACACCTTCCTGAAGTTCCTGGCCGACCTGACCGACGCCAACGCGCGCGCGGAACAACTGCTGCACATGATCCAGCTCGACCGCAAGCGCGACGTGCTGGCGATGAACCTCACCTACGCCGAGCAGCGCGCGCTGGAGATCGGCATCACCATCGCCGGCGGTGCCAACGTGATCCTGCTCGACGAGCCCACGGCCGGCATGAGCAAGAGCGAAACCAGCCGCTTCATCGCCCTGATCAAGGACGTGACCGAGGGCAAGACCCTGCTGACGGTGGAGCACGACATGGGCGTGGTGTTCGGCCTGGCCGACCGCATCGCCGTGGTGGTGTATGGCGAGGTGCTGGCCTTCGACACACCCGATGCGGTGCGGGCGAATGAGCGGGTTCAGGAGGCGTACCTGGGCTCGCACGTGGCCGAAGAACAAGGGGCGGGGCACTGATGCTGAAGATTGAAAACCTCCACGCCTACTACGGCAAGAGCCACGTGCTGCACGGCGTGGACTTCGAGGTGCGGGCGGGCGAGATCGTGGCGCTGCTCGGGCGCAACGGCTCGGGCCGTTCCACCACCGCCAAGGCCGTGATGGGCCTGGTGGACTGCGAGGGCAGTGTGTCGTGGAAGGGCCAGGAGATCGTGGGCCGCAAGGCCTACGAGGTGGCCCACCTGGGCCTGGGCTACGTGCCCGAGAACCGCGACATCTTCCCCACGCTCACGGTGCACCAGAACCTGATGCTCGGCCAGAAGGGCACGGGCAAGGGATCGCGCTGGGGCTTCGAGGACATGTACACCATGTTCCCGCGCCTGAAGGAACGGCAGCACACCGAGGCCGGCGTGCTATCGGGCGGCGAGCAGCAAATGCTGACCCTGTGCCGCACGCTCATGGGCGACCCGGACCTCATCATCATCGACGAGCCCACCGAGGGCCTGGCACCCAAGATCGTGGAGCTGGTGGCCGAGTACCTGCAGGCGCTCAAGGCGCGTGGCATCTCGGTGCTGCTGATCGAGCAGAAGCTTACCATCGCCATGCGCATCTCCGATCGCGCGTTGGTGATGGGGCACGGCAGCATCGTCTTCGACGGCACGCCGGAGCAGTTGAAGGCCGATCCGGCGGTGCGCAAGGAGTGGCTGGAGGTGTGAGGCGGCGCTGCCATGCCCTCCTTCACACGTCGTTCGGCGGATCGAGTGACCAGCCGAGGTGCTCGCAGACCTCGGTAGCCAGTGCCCGCGTGCTCCTTTTTCGATGTGGATTGGTGGCGCTATCGACCCAGTAGTCCTGGGTGTCCTGCTCATGGGCTCGCAGCAACGGCGACAGGGCCGATGGCAACCCCTCCGTGAAGCCCTCTCGGTGTGGTTCGTCGGGCTGGCGCCGCATGACCAGGAAGAGGCTCATGATGAACGTGTGCACCTGTGAGCCATGGTCGCACCATTGAAGGAGGGTCAGCAGGCCCAGTGCCATCTTCTGATCGTGCTCGTTGGTGGTGATCAGGTCGGTGATCAGTTCGCTCAAGGGTTTGGGCTGTCTGAGAAGCCGCACGGCGGCACTCGGGCGGCCTGTGCTTTTGGTTTGCAAATCGCACAGGCGGCCCAGTTGCTCGGCGAACTCGGCTTCGGCCTGCGACTCGGTGATGGCGGTCGCAGGGCGTGCCTTCTCGGGGGGCGCCGAGACGATGTCTTTCGGCGGGAACATGAAGGGCTCGCGCACGCCTCGCAGGAAGTTGTCGAGCACCGACGGCGGCAACAAGGCCAGTACGCCCAGGTGATGCAAGAGGGGTTCCTCCGGGAACTCCGGAGGCTCATCACGGTTCGGGCCGCCCCTGAAGACCTCGTGCACCGAGTGCCGGCTGGTGGTCTTGAGTGGCGTCTGGTGCGAGGTTGGGGGGGACTGGGGTGCTTCGCCGTTGTTCGCACCAGGTTCGTTCACACCAGGTGCGTTCTTGCGCTTGTTGCCCGTCAGACGGTTCATGCCGGGCTTCCTTCGGAGGTCACCCGGTCCAGGGCCTCGCGCCATTCGCGGTGCTGCGCCAGATGCGTGTCCAGCCGCTGCCCGAGCGTGGTTGCATCGAGCGCGGCGCGTGGCCACACCTCGGCCAGGAACAGTTGGCGGGTCGCCGGTTCGATCTGCACGACGGCCAGCGCGCGCTCGTCGGCCGGCAGCGGCACGGCATGGGACCAGGCCTGCGTGCGCCCGGCCAGGTCGTGCGTTTCGGGCAGCCGGCCGGGCACGCTGTAGAGCACCACGCGCTCGGTGCGGTCCAGGTCGCGCAGGTGAACCAGAACGTCACCGTCGAGGAGCAGGCTGCGCAACCGGCCGGCGTGAGGATCGTTGGCGGGTTGCCCGGCGGGCGGGCCCAGCAGGGCATCGAGTACGGACATGCGGGAATGGGCAACAAAAAGAGTTGCGCGGGCGACGCCCGCGCTGCGCACTCAGTTGCCGCAGTGATTCCGCGCGTTCCTCACGAAACCGCGAACGCTGTGGTGCTGCGGTTCAGGACTCGCTGGTGCGAGTGTCCGTGCCTGGCGCGACCCGCACGCCGCAGTACTGCCACAGCGCCCGCTCGGTCGCCTCGAGCAGCTCGCGCAACTCTTTTGCCCAAGCGGTGCCGCCGGGCCGTTGGCCCTCCAGCCAGGCGGCGTAGCGCTCGCGCGCACGGCCGTGCAGGGTCTGGGCGCCCACCTCGCCCGCCAGGCCCACCAGCGCGTGCAGCGACGCCGACACCGCCTCGCGGTCGCCTGCGGCGGCCGCCTGCTCCAGCGACTGCACGTGGCGTCGCAGGTCCAGCAGGGCGCGCGGCAGCAGGTCGTCCAGCAGGCCCAGGCGGCGGAAGTTCTCGATGCGCGCGGTGTTCAGCAGGTCGGCTGCGGGCGCCGGCGTGGGAGACACCGGCGCGGTGCTGCGGCCTTCCAGCGCGGCGCTCAAGGCGCGCTGCAGCGCCGTGGGGTCGATGGGTTTGCCGAGAACGCCCTGCATGCCGGCCGCGCGCGCGCGGGCCTGTACGGAGGCCGAATCGTTGGCGGTGAGGGCCAGCACGGGCACGCGGCCCGCGTCGCCGGGCAGGGCGCGCAGGCGCTGCGTGGCGGCGATGCCGTCGAGCCCCGGCATGTTGATGTCCATGAGGATGGCGTCAGGCAACTGGCCGGCCTCCAGCATGTCCAGCGCCTGCTGGCCGTGTTCGGCCTCCAGCACGGTCAGACCCAGCTCGCCCACCAGGGCGCGCGCGATGGTGCGGTTGAGTGGCTGGTCGTCGACGATGAGCACGCTGCGCCCGGCCAGGGAGACGCTGGCCGGCGCCACCGTGGTGACCGGGGCACCCACGGGTGCCAGCGGAAAGCGCAGAGTGAACTCGGTGAAGCGGCCCCATTCGGAGCGGCACTCGATGTCCCCGCCCAGGCCGCGCATGACACGGCGACAGAAGGACAGGCCCAAGCCCGTGCCCTCGGCCTTGCCGGTGGTCTGGAATTCCTCGAACAGGTGGGGCACGAACTCGGGGGTGATGCCCGGGCCCGTGTCGCGTACCACGATGCTGGGCTCGGGCTGGGTGGTGACGGTGAGGCGCACCGTCATGTCCGGGTGCAGCGGCGCGTAGTACAGCGCGTTCTTCAGCAGGTTGAAGAAGACCAGTTCCACCGCCGTGGGGTCGGCGCGGAAGCGGAAATCCTGCTCCACCACCACCTGCACGCGCTCGCGGTGTTCGGCGGCGTCGTAGGCGAAGTGATCCACCGCGCGGTGCGCCACCTCGGCGGCCGACAGCGTGTGCAGGCGTGCCTGGTCGGGGGTGTCGGGCTGCAACTGCTTCAGGGTGATCTCGATGGCCTGCAGGCCGCGCGCGATGGCTTCGTTGCCCTGCTGCACGCTGCCCAGCAACTGCTGGACCTTGGGCGACGAGAGCGCCACGGGCAGGCCCGTGCCACGGGTGCCCAGCGCATTGGCGATGTTGTCGAGCGCGTGGCGCACCTGCGCCAGGGGCGTGCGCATCTCGTGCGCGACAGAGCCTGCCAGGCCGATGTAGACGCGGCGCATGCGCTCGAGCTCGACGCGCTTCTGACCCTGATGCGACAGGGCGCCGCCGGCCACCAGCAAGGCCGAGCCGCCTGCGGCGAAGACGAAGTCGCGCGGCACGACGGGGTTGGACTCGAAGAGGAAGTACAGGCCCAGCGCCAGCGCATAGCCCAGCAGCAGGATGGTGACGCTGTTGCGCCAGTCGGCCAGCAACACGATGAGCACCGTGCACATCACCATGTTCACCACGAACGGTGTGCCGCCCCGGTTGAGCAGCATGGTGTACGACATCAGGAAGGACAGCGAGTAGAAGACCACCCACCACGAGTACGCGATGTAGTAGGGCTTCAGGCGGTCGGGCCACCAGCGGCGCAGGGCCAGGCCCAGGCAGAGCACAACGGCGGGCAAGCGCCACCACAGGTCGTCGTAACCACCGTCTCCCGCGGCGCGGCGCAGCGCGTACAGCACGGGAAAGGCAATGACGCCCACCACGCCGATCCATTGCAGCAGCGGCCGGTCCAGCTCGTGGTGGGCCCGGTAGCGATCGAAAAGGCTCCCCCCGCGTTTGCGCATGCGTCTCCTCGCCTGGCGTTGTCACCTCCCTTGCCGGCCCGGGAGCAGGACACACCGGCGGTGCTCCCCGGCGCGCGGGTCACTGTAGCAGCAGTGCTTCGCCCTGGGTTTCCAGCGGGGCCGGCGCGGTCACGGGTTCGTCGATGTGGAAGGCCCGCATGGACGCCTCGACCGAGGCGTGCACCAGCGCGCAGTCCAGGCCCGCCTGACTGCGCAGGGCGTGGATCTGGAAGCCGAAACGGCGGTACAGCCGGGTCATGCGCATCACGCAGGAGCCGTGCATGTGCTCCACGTGCTCGCGGCGCATCAATTCCATCAGCGACAGGCGCAGCAGCGGCGTGAGCAGGTCGGCGCGGCGGTGTTCGGGGGCCATCACCAGGCGGCCCACTTCCCAGCTGTTGCGGCCCAGGATGGCGGGATCGGTGACCAGGTCGGCCCAGAAGCGCTCGGTCAGCGTCAGGCCATGGCCGGAGGGAATGAAGCGGATGGTGGCGATGGCTTCACCGCCGCGCATCAACGCCATGACCACACCCGCGTCGTCCTTGTTGTCCTCCAGGGCGGCCAGGCCGGGGTCGAGCAGGTACTCCGACTTGAAGTCCGCCAGATCGCGCAGGTGGGCGATGCGCATGCGGTCGGCGCGCGTGGGCAGCACGAGGGCGCTCAGCGGGTCGGGCGCCTGCCAGGGCGTGACACCGGGCGCGGACCACGGGACGATGGGCTGTCCGGTGGCGTGGGTGCCGGTAGGGGGCGGGGCGACGGTGGCGAGGGTCTTGAACAGGTCCATGTGGGTTCTCCAAACGAAAAGCGATGAGCGGTGGCAGCAAGGTGTGCCAAAGTTGGCACTTGGACATTGTCAATTGCGCTTGTCTCACGGACGAGTCGTGAAAGCCTGGTGTCGCGTGCGGCAGACGCAGTGCAGCGGCCCTTCAGCTGCTCCGGCTTTTGAAGCGACTGGGGGTGGGCATCGAGGCGATTAGCACAGCCGTATTCGTTTTCGTTCCGCCCCATGCCCCACGTAGCCCTTACGTGTGCTCAGGCGTTTTGTCCCGACCGCGACAAACGCGGTTGGCGCTCTGGAAGCGCCTTTCTAGAATGTCAAAATCGAACGACCGTTCTTTTCCCTAAACCGCCATCGAAGGAACCCACATGACGGCTGAGTACAAGGTCCATGGAGACATCGCGCTGATCACGCTGAACAACCCGCCGGTCAACGGCCTGGGCCTGGCCACGCGCCAGGGCATCACGGCCGGGCTGGAGCAGGCGCAGGCCGACCCGGCCGTCAAGGCCGTCGTGCTCACGGGCGCGGGCAAGGCGTTCTCGGGCGGCGCGGACATCAAGGAGTTCGGCACGCCCAAGGCGCTGGCCGAGCCCAACCTGCTCAGCGTGATCCTCGCAGTGGAGAACTGCAGCAAGCCCGTGGTGGCCGCCATCCACAGCGTGGCCATGGGCGGCGGACTCGAGCTCTCGCTCGGTTGCCACTACCGCATCGCCGCGCCGGGCGCCAACATCGCGCTGCCCGAGGTGAAGCTGGGCCTGATTCCCGGTGCTGGCGGCACGCAGCGCCTGCCGCGCGTGTTGGGTGTCGAAGCCGCGCTCAACATGATCGTGAGCGGCGAGCCGGTGAAGAGCGAAATGCTCGCCCAACTGCCGGGCCAGAAGCTGTTCGACAAGATGGCCAGCAGCCCCGAGAAGCTGGCTGAGGAAGCCATCGCCTTCGCGAAGGAAGTGGCCGCGAAACACGCCGACGGCAGCCCCCTGCCGCTGGTGCGCAACCTGCCCTGCAAGCACAAGGACGGCGACGCCTACTTCCAGTTCGCGCGCAACATGGTCAAGGGCATGGCGAAGAACTTCCCGGCGCCCGCCAAGTGCGTGGACGCGGTGGAAGCCGCCACCAAGCAGAAGTTCGACCAGGGCATGCTCACCGAACGTGAGATGTTCATCAACCTGATGTGGACGCCCGAGTGCCGTGCGCTGCGCCACCTCTTCATGGCCGAGCGCGCCGCCAGCAAGATCCCCGACGTGCCGGAAGACACGCCGCAGCGCAAGATCGAGAAAGTGGCCGTCATCGGCGCCGGCACCATGGGTGGCGGCATCTCCATGAACTTCCTGAACGCGGGCATCCCCGTGACCATCCTGGAGATGAAGCAGGAAGCGCTGGACCGTGGCGTGGGCGTGATGCGCGGCAACTACGAGGCGCAGGTCAAGAAAGGCAAGCTCAAGCAGGACAAGCTGGATGCGCGCATGGGCCTGCTCAAGACCACGGTGAACTACGAGGACATCAAGGACGCCGACCTCGTGATCGAGGCCGTGTTCGAGGAGATCGGTGTCAAGGAGGCGGTGTTCAAGAAGCTCGACGAGGTGATGAAACCCGGCGCGATCCTCGCGTCCAACACCTCCACGCTGGACGTCAACAAGATCGCCAGCTTCACCAAGCGCCCGCAGGACGTGGTGGGCCTGCACTTCTTCAGCCCGGCCAACGTGATGAAGCTGCTGGAGGTGGTGCGCGGCGAGAAGACCGCCAAGGACGTGATGGCCACCGTGATGGCCGTGGCCAAGAAGATCAAGAAGACGGCGGTGGTGTCCGGCGTGTGCGACGGCTTCATCGGCAACCGCATGATCGAGCAGTACGGCCGCCAGGGCGGCTTCCTGCTGGACGAAGGCTGCACGCCCGCGCAGGTGGACCGCGCGATCGAGAAGTTCGGCTTCGCCATGGGCCCGTTCCGCATGGGCGACCTGGCCGGCAACGACATCGGTTGGGCGATCCGCAAGCGCCGCTACACCGAGAAGCCCGACATGAAGTACAGCAAGACCGCCGACCTGCTGTGCGAGAAAGGCCGCTTCGGCCAGAAGGTGGGCAAGGGCTGGTACGACTATGTGCCCGGCAAACGCGACGCCATTCCCAACGCCGAGGTGGAGCAGATGATCGTGGAGCACCGCAAGGCCCTGGGCATCACGCCGCGCAAGATCAGTGACGAGGAGATCGTGCAGCGCCTGGTGTTCTCTCTGGTGAATGAGGCCGCGCACATCCTGGAAGAGGGCATCGCCAACAAGGCCAGCGACATCGACGTGGTCTACATCTTCGGCTACGGCTTCCCGGTGCACCGCGGTGGCCCGCTGAAGTACGCGGACGAGGTGGGGTTGTTCAACGTGGCCCAGGCCATGAAGCGCTTCCAGAAGAACCCGCTCGACGATGCGAAGTTCTGGGAACCGGCTCCCTTGATCCAGAGGCTCGTCGCCGAGGGAAAAAATTTCAACGGCTGATGCCCCGCACCGAATCAGGAGAAATCACATGAGCAACGCCGTCATCGTTTCCACCGCCCGCACGCCGCTCACCAAGAGCTGGAAGGGCGCCTTCAACATGACCCATGGCGCCACCCTGGGTGGCCACGCCGTTCGCGCCGCGCTGGAGCGCGCGGGCGTGGAGGGCGCCGCCGTCGAAGACGTGATCATGGGCTGCGCCAACCCCGAGGGCGCCACGGGCGCCAACATCGCGCGCCAGATCGCGCTGATGGCCGATCTGCCCGTGAGCGTCTCAGGCATGACCGTCAACCGCTTCTGCTCCTCTGGCCTGCAGACCATCGCCATGGCCGCCCAGCGCGTGATCGCGGGCGAGGGCGACGTGTACGTGGCCGGTGGCGTGGAGAGCATCTCCTGCGTCCAGCAGGAGATGAACCAGCACATGCTGCGCGACCTGGATCTGGACAAGAAGAAGCCCGAGATCTACTGGAGCATGCTGCAGACCGCCGAGCAGGTGGCCAAGCGCTACAACATCTCGCGCGATGTGATGGACGAGTACGGCGCAGCGAGCCAGCAGAAGGCCTGCGCGGCCCAGGCCGCCGGCAAGTTCAACGACGAGATCGCGCCCATCACCGTCACCGCTGGCGTCGCCGACAAGGTGATGGGCCTGATCACGAAGAAGGTGACCGTGAGCGCCGACGAAGGCCTGCGCGAAGGCACCACCAAGGAAGGCATCAGCGGCATCAAGCCCGCGCTGCCGGGTGGCGTCATCACGGCCGGCAACGCCAGCCAGTTCAGCGACGGCGCGGGCGCCTGCGTGGTGGTGAGCGAGCAGTTCGCCTCGTCCAACAACCTCAAGCCCATCGGCCGCTTCCTGGGCTTCGCGGTGGCGGGCTGCGAGCCCGACGAGATGGGCATCGGCCCGGTGTACGCCGTGCCCAAGGTGCTCAAGAAGCTGGGCCTGAAGGTCAGCGACATCGACCTGTGGGAACTCAACGAGGCCTTCGCGGTGCAGGTGCTCTATTGCCGCGACAAGCTGGGCATTCCGGCCGATCGTTTGAACGTCAACGGCGGCGCCATCGCGGTGGGCCACCCGTATGGCGTGTCGGGCCAGCGCCTCACCGGTCATGCACTCATCGAAGGCAAGCGCCGCGGCGCCAAGCGCGTGTGCGTGACGATGTGCATCGGCGGCGGCATGGGCGCCGCTGGCGTGTTCGAAGTGCTCTGAGCGGGCGCGCCGCCATGGACGCCGCCGGCGTGAGCCCCGAGGTGTTCCTGGCCATGGGGCGCGAGGTGCTGGCCTTGCAGCCGTTCTCGCGCCTGATCGGTGCCGAGCTCGCCGCGCTCAGCCCCGGGCGCTGCGAGCTGCAGGTGCCGATCGGCGAGTCGGTGAAGCAGCAGCACGGCTTCGTGCACGGCGGCGTGGTGAGCTACGCCGCCGACAACGCGCTCACCTATGCGGGAGGCACGGCCTTGCGCGTGCCCGTGGTCACGAGCGAATTCAAGATCAACTACCTGCGGCCCGCCGTGGGCGAGCGCCTGATCGCGCGCGCCGAGGCCGTGCACGCGGGCCGCAGCCAGGCGGTGTGCCGCTGCGACGTGTTCGTGGTGCAAGGGGGCGAGGAGAAGCTGTGCGCGGTGGCGCAGGGCACCATCGCCGCGCTGCCACCCAAGACCTGACGAGAGAACCCCCATGAGCCTGCGCCCCACCGTCGACTTCCTGCTCAACGACTGGCTCGGGGTCGAATCCCTGAACCAGCGCGAGCGCTTCGCCGACCACAGCCGCGAGACCTTCGATGCCGTGCTCGACACCTGCGAGCGCATCGCGCGCGAGAAGTACGCGCCCTTCAACCGCACGGTGGACACGCAGGAGCCGCACTTCGACGGCGAACGCGTGGTCCTGCCGCAGGCCACGCACGACGCGCAGAAGGCCTACGCCGAGAGCGGCATGCTCAGCGCCGCGCAGGACTACGCCATCGGTGGCATGCAACTGCCCTACACGGTGGAAGCGGCGGCCAACGCGTTCTTCGCCATGGCCTCGGTCAGCATCGGCAGCGGCATGCTCACCACGGGCAACGCCAATCTGCTGATGGCGCATGGCACCGAGGCGCAGAAGCGCGTGTTCGCGCTCAACGAGTTCTCGGGCCGCTGGTCCGGCACCATGTGCCTGAGCGAGCCGCAGGCCGGATCGAGCCTGAGCGACGTGGCCACGCGCGCCACGCCCGATGGCGATGACTTCATGAATGACCCGCTGGGCCCGCGCTTTCGGCTCAAGGGCAACAAGATGTGGATCTCGGCCGGCGAGCACGAGCTCACCGAGAACATCATCCACCTGGTGCTGGCGAAGATTCCGGGAGCCGATGGCAAGCTGCCGCCGGGGGTGAAGGGCATCTCCTTGTTCATCGTGCCCAAGAAGCTGGTGGACGCGGACGCGAAGCTGACCGGCGAGCGCAACGACGTGGCCCTGGCCGGCCTGAACCACAAGTGCGGCTGGCGCGGCACCACCAACACGCTGCTGAACTTCGGCGAAGGCAAGTTCCCGGTGCGCGGCGGCGCAGGGGCGGTGGGCTACCTCGTCGGCCAGCCCGGCGAGGGCCTGCGCTGCATGTTCCACATGATGAACGAGGCCCGCATTGGCGTGGGCATGGCCGCCACCATGCTGGGCATGGCGGGCTACCACGCCAGCCTCGACTATGCGAAGAACCGGCCTCAGGGCAGGCCGGTCGGACCCGAGGGGAAGGACCCGTCGCGACCCCAGAGCCGCATCATCGAACACGCCGACGTGAAGCGCATGCTGCTGGCGCAGAAGAGCTACTGCGAAGGCGCGCTGGCGCTGGAGCTGTACTGCGCGCGGCTGGTGGACGAGCAGCACACCGGCGCGCCCGAGGCCGCCGACGAAGCGCGCCTGCTGCTGGAGGTGCTCACCCCCATCGCCAAGAGCTGGCCCAGCGAGTGGTGTTTGGAGGCCAACAGCCTGGCGATCCAGGTGCACGGCGGCTACGGCTATACGCGCGACTTTCCGGTGGAGCAGTACTGGCGCGACAACCGCCTGAACATGATCCACGAGGGCACGCACGGCATCCAGGCCATGGATCTGCTGGGCCGCAAGGTGCTGATGGAAAACGGCCGCGGCCTGCAGTTGCTGGCGCAGCGCATCAACGCCACCATCGAACGCGCCATGCACGTGCCCGACATGGCGGTGCATGGCAACGCCCTGGGTCAGGCGCTGGCGCAACTGGGCGCGGCCACCAAGGCCGCCTGGGCCACCGGCAACCCGGCCGAGGCGCTGGCCAATGCCGTGCCCTACCTGCAGGCCTTTGGCCATACGGTGCTGGCCTGGATCTGGCTCGACGTGGCCCTGGCCGCGCAGGCCTCACCCGAGAGCGCCGCGCGCACCGGGCGCCTGGGCGCCATGCGCTTCTTCTTCCACTACGAGCTGCCCAAGATCGGCGCCTGGCTCGCCGTGGTGAGCCAGCGCGACCCGACCTGCGCGGCGCTGCCGGAAGAGGCGTTCTAGGCGGGCGCGCCGCTCCTGGGCGCGCCAGCGTTCAGCGGTTGGTGCAGACGAAGGACGCCGCGGCGTTCACGTCTCCCGTGCCGCGGTACCGCGGCCAGGCGGGGTACTCGCACAGCGGACGCTGGCGCCCGGGCACGCCCACCGTGTCGGTGGTGACCTGTTCGCGCGGCGCCGCGCCCCTTTCCACCCAGTTTTCCAGGGCCGTCAGGGAGTCCCAGGTGGCGTTGAACACCGTGCTCACCGCGTGCCCGTAGCCCGGCACCTCGTAGTAGCGCACGAAGGTGTCCACCCGGGCCGGGCCCATCTGCGCCTGCAGGCGCTGGTAGTACTGCTCCGTGGCGCGGGCGCTCACCAGCACGTCCGACACCCCGTGCGCGAGCAGCAGCTTGCCGCCCCGGGCGGCAAAGGCGGTGAGGTCCGTGCCCACGTCGAGCTGGGTGCTGAGCGCGCTGAAACGGGACGCCCAGGGGCCGGGATTCTCCGGGTCCAGCGCCAGCGAATCGAAAGCCGGGTTGCGCGTGACACCGAGCTTGATCACCTGGTCGAGCTGCTTGGTGATGTAAGGCGCACCCGAGGGCACCGGCATGGCCGGTTGCTCGGTGCCCAGGTTGAGGAAGGTCTCGATCGGGTGCACCGGCGACGAGCCCGCCGCACCACCCAACGAGGCGCCCCAGACGTTGTAGCCCGGGTAGCCGCTGGAGCCGCTGGCCAGGAAGAAGTTGAACCGTGTCGCCGTGTTCATGGTGTTGAGCGCGGCGATCTGCGCGTCGGACAGGCAGGCGTCACCGGCATCGGTGCCACCGGCGCAGCGCAGGGGGGCGCCGGCGACCTGCGCCACGGCTGGGTCGAAGACGGCGTTGCACTGCGACTGGTGGCTCACCACGCCGTCGGCCACGCCGTCCAGCAGGTCGCAGGTTTCCAGCACCGCGCGCCGCAGCAGCGCGCGCTTGGCGGGGTTGGGGTAGGCGCCCGGTTGCGCCAGGGCACGGCTGGTGCGGTGGCCCGCCAGCATGGCCGAGAGCTGATTCCACGCCGGGTACCAGGCGATGATGCCGTCCCAGTCGCCCGGCCAGCGCTGCGCCAGCGAGAGCGCCTCTCGCCCGCCGGTGGAGCCGCCCGCAAAGTACGCGCGTTTGGGCGCGCCGCGACCGTAGTGCCTGCCGATCAGGAACACGGCCGCGTCGCGCGTCTTCTTGAGCGCCTCGCCACCGAAGTTGCGCTCTGCCTCCGCGTTCAGCAGGAACTGGCCGTCCAGCGACCCGGTGGCATTGGCCTGGTGGCCCGAATCGCTGGCGAACGTGGCATAGCCGCGCCCCAAGGGTGTGGGCTGGTCGGTCGGCCCCGCCGGCACATTGCCCGCCACGTTGGGCACCGTGCCATTGAAGCCGCCGCCGCCGAACATCATCCCCTTGCTGTTCCAGGCCACGGGCAGCGCCACGCGGAAGGTGATGCGCGGGGCCAGCGGATCGACCGGGGCGATGGTGCCGGTGAGGCGGCAGTGCTCGGGTGCGGCGGACGCATTCGATCCCGCGGCCGGCACCACCACCGCCTCGTTGACCTGTCCACCGCCCGTGGGCAGGCCGATGGCGCCCGCCGGGACGCTCAGCCCCTGCATCTGCGCGCACGGCAGCGGCCGGGCGTGCCCCTGGGCATGAAGGGCGGCGGCCGGGGCCAGCAGGGCCACGACACAGCCGCTCGCGACGAATCCTTTTCTCATCACTTCTGTCTCCTTCGTTGGGGGTGGAAAGGCCAGGCTTACAAGTCGTTCACGTACATGCGGTTCCAGGTCGGGCTGATGACGAGCTGGTTGATGCAAACGCCGGCGGGCAGCTCGGCGATGAAGCGGATGGTGTGTCCCAGGTCGTCGGGTTGCAGCATGCGCGAGCGCTCCTGCGCGGTGGGCGGCGAGGGCCGCGTGTCCAGGATGGGCGTGGCCACCTCGGCGGGGCACAGGCTGCAGGCGCGGATGCCGTTCACGCCGTCTTCCATGTTGATGGTCTCCGTCATCGCGACCACGGCGTGCTTGCTGCCGTTGTAGGCCGGTCCGGTGAGCTTGGGGTGGTGCACGCCGGCCCAGGACGACACGTTGATGACCAGGCCACTGCGACGTGCGCGCATGGCGGGCAGGACGGCATGCGTCGTGTAGAACATGCTGTCCAGGTTGGTCGCGATGACCTGGCGCCAGCCCTGCGCGGATTGGTCGTGCCAGAAGCGCTCGGGCGTGTTGGTGCCCGCGCAGTTCACCAACACGTCCAGGCGGCCGCCGTGGCGCTGCAGCAGTTGCGAGGCTGCGGCCGCCACGGCCTGGGCATCGGTCACGTCCAGCGCCGCCACCTCGGCCAGGCCACCGGCGGCGCGGATCTGTTCGGCCGCTGCCTCCAGCAGACCCGCGCGTCGCCCGGACAGCACCACGGTGGCGCCAGCACCGGCCAGCGCACGGGCCGCCGCCAGCCCGATGCCGGAGCCGGCCCCGGTGACCCAGGCCACCTGTCCTTGCAGGCCGGCGCTCATGCGGCACCTTCCACGGCGCGCTCGCCCAACTTCAGCTCATGCGCGTACTGCTCCCAGCCAGACCCCGGGACACGTTCTCCCTCGCGGCTGCGGACCTCGGCCAGACGCTGGCACAACTGCTCGGCGGCGCGGGCCTGGTCGGCGATGTGGATGCCCTGCGTCATGGTGATGTGCGCGGCCTCGAAGCTGCCCGCACCCGCCAGCAGGATGGTGCGGTTGGGCGCGTCTTCGCAGACGAGGGGAATCAGTGCGGGGCTGACCCGTTCCGGCGTGAGCCGGGCCAGCGCCTCGGGCGGCAGGATGCCGTGCGTCATGCCCGTGGCGGCTGAGGGGGCCAGGCAGTTGACGCGGATGTTGCGCTTGTCACCTTCCAGCGCCAGCGTCTGCATCAGGCCCACCAGCGCCATCTTGGCGGCCCCGTAGTTGGACTGGCCGAAGTTGCCGTACAGGCCCGACGACGAGGTGGTCATCACGATGCGGCCGTACTGCTGCTCCTGCATCTGCGGCCACACCGCCTTGGTGGCGTGGACGGCGCCCATGACGTGCACCTCCAGCACCAGGCGGAAGTCGTCCAGCGACATCTTGGCGAAGGACTTGTCCCGCAGGATGCCCGCGTTGTTGATGAGGATGTCGATGCGGCCCCACGCGGACATGGCCAGCTCGGCCATGTCCTGCATGTTGCCGGCCCGCGTGACGTCGCCCAGGTGCGCCAGGGCCTCGCCGCCCTGGGCGCGGATGGCGTCCACCACGGCCTGCGCGGCGGCGCTGCCGCTGGGGCTGCCGAGTTCGTTGACGATCACGCGCGCACCATGGCGCGCCAGTTCCAGGGCGTGGGCGCGGCCCAGGCCACCGCCGGCACCGGTGACGATGGCAACCCGTTCTTGAAGCAGTTTTTTCATGATGTGTGAAGGTGGTCAGAAGTTGACGGCGTCGGCGCCCTTGAGCGCCAGCAGGGTCCGGGCCTCGGCGGGTGTCGCGACCTCCAGGGACAGCTCGTCGAGAATGCGGCGGATCTTGCGCACCTGCTCGGCGCAACTGCTGGCCAGTTGGCCTTTGCCCAGGTAGAGGCTGTCTTCAAGCCCCACGCGCACGTTGCCGCCCATCACCGCGGCCATGGTCAGCAGCGGCATCTGGTGGCGCCCGGCGCCGAGCACGGAGAAGCGGTAACCGTCGCGGCCGAACAGGCGATCGGCCGTGGTGCGCATGGCGACGAGGTTTTCCGGGTCGGCGCCGAGGCCGCCGAGGATGCCGAAGATGCACTGCAGGAAGATGGGCCCATCGATCAGGCCCTCGTCGCGGAAGTGGGCCAGCGTGTAGAGGTGGCCCATGTCGTAACACTCGAACTCGAAGCGCGTGCCGCGCTCGCGGCCCAGCACCTGGAGGATGTGTTTGATGTCGGCGAAGGTGTTGCGAAAGATCAGGTCCTCCATGCCTTCGACGTAGGGCTTCTCCCACCCGTGCTGCCAGTTCGTGATCTTTCGCGCCACGGGGTGGATGGTGAAATTCATCGACCCCATGTTGAGCGAGCACATCTCGGGCGCCGCCTGCAGGGGGTAGGCCAGGCGCTCGGCCAGCGTCATGCGGGTGCTGCCGCCGGTGGTGATGTTGATGACCGCGTCGGTGGCGGCCTTGATGCGCGGCACGAAGCGGTCGAAGACCTTCGGGTCGGGCGTGGGCCGCCCGTCCGCCGGGTCGCGCGCGTGCAGGTGCAGGATGGCCGCGCCCGCCTCGGCGGCTTCGATGGCCTGCTCGGCGATCTGCTCGGGCGTGATCGCCAGGTGGGGCGACATGGTGGGCGTGTGCACCGAGCCGGTGACCGCGCAGGAGATGATGACTTTGTCGGACATGCGAAGGCTTGTGTGAAGTCTTGTAGGAAGGCTTCCTAGACGGCCAGCCACTGCGCGAGCAGCGCCGGATCGGATTGCAGTTGGGCGGGCGTGCCCTCGAACACGATGCGGCCATGGCCCATCACGCAGACGCGGTCCGACACCTTGAGCGCGATGGCCAGCTTCTGCTCGACCAGGACGACGGACACGCCCTGGGCGCGCATGTCGCGGATGCACTCGGCGACCTGCGCCACGATCATGGGCGCCAGCCCTTCCGTGGGCTCGTCGATCAGGATGACGCGCGGGTTGCCTAGCAGGGAGCGGCAGATCGTGAGCATCTGCTGCTCGCCGCCGGACAGGCTGCCCGCCCGGGTGTGGCGCCGCTCCTCGAGTCGGGGGAAGTAGTCGAACATCTGCCGCAGGGTCCAGCGCGGCGCGCCGGGTGCCGGGGGCTGTTCGCCCATGCGCAGGTTTTCGTCCACGGTGAGGTTGGCAAACACCTCGCGCTCTTCGGGCACATAGGCCAGGCCCGCGCGGCAGATGCGGCTGGGCGGGGAGCCGGTCAGTTCGCGGCCGGCCAGGCGCACGCTGCCCCGGCTGGGCGGCACCAGCCCCATCAGGGCCTTGAGCGTGGTGGAGCGGCCCGAGCCGTTGCGCCCGAGCAGGCTGAGCACCTCGCCCTGGCCGACGCGCAGGCCCACGCCTTGCAGGATGTGGCTCTTGCCGTAGAAGGCGTGCAGGTCGTGCACCTCGAGCAAGTCCGTCATGCCGCCACCTCCTCGCCCAGGTAGGCCTCGCGCACGCCCCGGTGCTGGCGGATCTCGTCCGGCGTGCCGGTGGCGATGACCTCGCCATACACCAGCACGCTGATGCGGTCGGCCAGCTTGAACACCACGTCCATGTCGTGCTCCACGATCAGCAGCGCACGGCCGGCGGTGACCTCGCGGATCAGATTCAAGGTGTACTCCGTCTCTTCGCTCGACATGCCCGCCATGGGCTCGTCGAGCAGGATGAGCCGGGGATCGGAGGCCACGGTCATCGCGATCTCCAGCGAGCGCTGCTCGGAGTAGCTGAGTTCACCGGCCAGGCCGGTGGCGCGCGTGTGCAGGCGCACCTGTTCGAGCAGCCGATCCGTGGCTTCGCGCAGGCCGGGCAAACGCTCGACGCGGCGCCAGAACGCCGTGGGCTGCGGCTGCTGGCGCATCACCGCCAGGCGCACGTTCTCGAACACCGTCAGCCTGGGGAAGATGTTGGTGATCTGGAACGAGCGCGCCAGGCCCAGGCGGTTCACGCGCTGGGGCGACCAGCCGGTGATGTCGCGCCCCTGGAAGGCCACCGTGCCCGAGCTGGCGGCCAGGTTGCCCGAGATCAGGTGAAACAGCGTGGACTTGCCGGCGCCGTTGGGGCCGATGAGGGCGCGGCGCTCGCCCGGCGCCACCTCGAGGTCGACGCCGCGAATGATCTGCGTGTCGCCAAACGACTTGCACAGCGCCTTGAGTTGCAGGATGGGCTCGGTCATGCGGCGTCTTCCGGGGTGCGCAGGCGTTTGTGCGCGAAAGCCAGCAGGCCGCCGCCCAGGGCCATCAGGCCCAGCGGCCAGGCCCAGGTGGCCACGCTGGTCACGTCCCAGGTGGCATCGAGCAGGTTCACGGGCGGCCAGCCCTGCGCCTGGGCGGCCAGGGTGCGGTAGTCCTGCGAGCACAGACGCTGCAGCAGCTCGACCAGGAACACCGCGCCAGCGGCCAGCAGCAGGGCCGCCAGCAGCCAGGCCAGCAGCAGGGGCAGGGCCCGCGCGGCGCCCAGGCGCCGCACGCGCGACACCGCCAGGCCACCCAGGCCGACCAGGCCTTGCGGCATGAACATCATCACCAGCACGAACAGCACGCCCTGGTAGAGCAGCCAGGCCTGGGTGGTGTCGGACACGGCATAGCCGAAGAAGCTCATGAGCGCGGCACCCAGCGCGGGCCCCAGGAACACGCCGACGCCACCGATGTAGCTGTTGAGCACCACGCTGGCCGAGACGGCGGGGTCGAACACCACGTAGTTGGCCGCCTCGTTGGCGAGCACCTGCAGCGCGCCCGCCAGGCCCGAGAAGAGGCCGGAGATGGCGAAGGCCGACACGCTGAGGCGGTGCACGTCGTAGCCCAGGAATCGCAGGCGGTGGCTGTTCTCGCGCAGGCCCAGCGTCAGGCGCCCGGCCGGCGTGCGCGTGTGGAAGTGCAGCAGCAGCAGCGAGATCAGCACCCAGACCAGCGTTAGGTAGTACACCTGCGTGGTCGAGCCGAAATTCAGGCCCCAGGCCGGCATGCGCATGGTGGAGATGCCCGATTCACCACCGAACAGGCCCTTGAGCTGCGGTGCCAGCGAGTGCAGCAACTCCGCGATGGCCAGGGTGATCATGGCGAAGGCCGTGCCGCTGCGCTGGGTGGCGAACCAGCCCGCCACCACGCCGAAGGCCAGGCCCGCACCGGCGCCCACCAACGGCATCAGCGGCGTGGGCAACAGCCCGGTGCCGCCCAGGGCGTTCATGCCGTGGACGGTGGCAAACGCGCCCACGCCGAAATACGCCGCATGCCCGAAGGAGAGCATGCCGGCGCGACCCGCCAGCAGACCGTAGGCGCTGGCGAACAGGGCAGCGATCAGCATCTGCACGGCGGCGTTGAGCAACCCCGCCGACAGCAGGAACGGCAACACCGCGAGCAGGGCCACGCCGCCCGACAGGAGGGAGAGGGAGGTGCGCATGGGAAGAATCAGCTCTTGTCGCCCAGCAGGCCCTGGGGCCGCAACAGCAGGACGAGCAACATCAGGGCGAATGGCAGCGTGGACGCCAGACTGGACAGCTTGAGCGTGAGCAGGCCGCCCACGCCTTCGGCCCAGGCCCGCGCGCCCAACAGGCCCAGCAGGTCGGCCAGGCTGTGGTCGATGCCCACCGCCAGCGAGGTGAGCAGGCCGATCAGCAGGGACGCCAGCATGGCCCCCGCCAGCGAACCCAGGCCGCCGACCACCACCACCACGAAGACCATCACGCCGATCTCCAGCGCCATGTTCGGGCTCGTGGTGTAGAAGGCGCCGGCAATGGCGCCGGCCAGCCCCGCCAGCGCCGCGCCGACGCCGAACACGCCCATGAACACGAACTGCACGTTGTGGCCCAGGGCCTCCACCATGCGCGGCCGGTAGATGGCCGAGCGCACGATGATGCCGACGCGGGTGCGCGTGAGCAGCAGGTAGAGCAGCGCGAACATCGCCAGGGCCACGCCCCCCATCAGCAGGCGGTACAGGGGGTACTGCTGCCCGCCGAGCGAGAAGGCCGAACCGTCGAGTGCCGCGGGCACCTGGTAGTTCACCGGAAAGTTGCCGAACAGCAGCTTGATCGACTCGGCCACGATGAACGACAGCCCGAAGGTGAGCAGCAGTTCGTGCGCGTGGCCATGGTGGTGGACACGCCGCAGGAAGAAGCGCTCCACCACCGCGCCCACGCCGCCGGCCAGCAACATGGCCACCACGACCGCCGCGCCGAAGCCCAGCACGCCCTGCAGCGTGTAGGCGAAGTAGGCGCCGAGCATGTAGAACGATGCGTGGGCGAAGTTCAGCACCCCCATCATTCCGAACACCAGCGTCAGCCCCGCCGACACCATGAACAGCAGCAGACCGTAGATGACGCCGTTGAGCAGCGAGAACAGCAGGGTGTCCATGGCTCAGGACGGGCGCTGCATCTTGCAGCTGGCCTGCACGGGCATGGCGGCGTCTTCGGCGCTGAACACCTTCACCGGCTTGAAGCCCATGTCCGTGCCGTCCACCTTGTAGCGGGCGTCCCGGGTCACGGTGGACACCACCAGCGGCATCAGGATCTGGTGGTCCGCGGCGCGCATGCTGGCCTCGCCCATGGGGGTCTTCACGCGCGCCGTCTCCATCGCGCGGGCGAAGGCGTTCACGTTGAGCTTGCCGCCCTCGGGCTTGGTGCGCCGCAGGGCATCGGCCACCATGTCCAGGCCGAACGCCGTCTGCGGTTCGACGAACACGGGCGGGCGGCCCAGCTTGGCCGAGAAGTCGGCCACGAAGCGCTCGCCGTCGGCGCCACCCGCTTCGCCGTTGAAGGCGTGCACGATGAAGTGCCCCAGGGCGGTGTCACCGGCGTTGCTGATGTTGCCCGGCTGATCCAGGAAGACCGTGCCGAACGTGGCCTTGAGGCCGGCGCCCTTGGCCGCTTTCATCATCAGCAGCAGGTCGTTGGACCAGTTGCCGGTGAGCACGGTCTCGGCACCGGAGCTGCCGATCTTGGCGATGTAGGGCGCGAAGTCCTGGATCTTGTTGGTGTCGTGCAGGGTCTTCTCCACCACCTGGTAGCCGCCCGCCGTCGCGTTGTCGACGATGGCGGCCTCCATGTCCTGGCCCCAGGAGTAGTTCTGGTTGATGGAATAGACCTTCTTGCCCAGTGCGTTGGCCTCCTTCATGCCTTTGACCAGCACCTTGGTGCGCACCTGCGCGTTGGGCGCCACGCGGAAGTGGTGGAAGTTGCACTTTTCACCCGTCAGCTCCAGGGCCTCGGCGCCGACGTTGATGTAGACGATTTCCTTGCCCGGGTTGCGCAGGTTGTGCTTGCGCACGTCTTCGGTGATCTGCCCGCCGATGGCCGACGACGCCCCCTGCACGACGATCTGCACGCCGTCGGCGATGGCGGCCTTGAGCTTGTCGGACGCGCCGGCGGGCCCGCCCTGGTTGTCGTACTCGACCAGTTGCACCGGCTGGCCGTTCCAGCCGCCGGCCGCGTTCATCTTGTCGATAGCGAAGCGCACGCCGGCGCGGAAGGTCTGACCCGTGGAGGCTTGCGGGCCCGAGAGGGTTTCCAGCAGGCCGATCTTGACCGCGTCGGCGTGCGCGGCCGAGGCGATCAGCAGGGCCGCGGGGAGGGCGGCGAGGCGAAATGAACTCATGGTTTGTCTCCTGTTGTGGATGGGGGGTCAGAGGTACTCGACGTTGCCGTCCACGCTGATCACCTGACCGGTCAGGTTGCGCGCGCCCGGCGAACTCAGGAACAGCGCCGTAGCCGCGACGTCGTCGGCGGTGACCATGCGGCGCAGGGAAATCTTGTCCAGGTACTGCTGGCGCATCGCTTGCGGGCTGATGTCCAGCGCGCTGGCGCGTGCCGCGATGACGCCGTCCATGCGGGCGCCCTCGACCACGCCGGGCAGGATGGCGTTGACTCGCACGCCCTGAGGTCCGAGCTCGATGGCCAACGAACGGGTCATGCCCACGATGGCCCACTTGCTGGCGGCGTAGGGCGTGCGGTAGGCATAGCCGAGGCGGCCCGCGACCGAGCCCATGGCGATGAGGCTCGGGTTTGCGCCCGAGGCCTTGAGCAAGGGCACCGCGCGGCGGGCGAAATGGAACTGGCTGTCCAGGTTGACGGCCAGCGTGCGCTCCCAGGCCGCGGCGTCGATGTCCTCGATGGCGGCGGTGGGGCCGGCAATGCCGGCGTTGTTGACCAGGACGTCCAGGCCGCCCAGGTGGTGGCGCACGCCCTCGAACACGGCGTCCACATCGGATGGGACCGAGGCATCGGCCGGCGTGCCGGTGAGGCCCGGGCTCTCGGTGAGCAGCCGGTCCAGGGCCAAGCGGTCGATGTCGCAGACGTGCACCTGAGCGCCCGCGGCATGGAAAGCGCGTGCGATGGCGGCGCCGATGCCACCGGCCCCGGCAGTGATCAGCACGCGAAGGCCGGGGGCAGGGCGGAGGGATTCGTGGAGGGCCATGGGTCGGTCGGTGTGCAAGCTGCGGGCAGTGTCTGCAATGCATCCGTCACGAGCCATGTTCTTTGCGCACACAAATACAGGCTTGTTTGTGTGACGACCTCACATAAGGCACCCCCTTTCGGGTCGGCGGGCTCTGGTACCCTTGCCGCCCAACGCAGGAGGCGCCTTGGACATCCCCCCCTCGATCGCGCAGACCTTGATTGAGTTGCTGCACCGCGCCGCGCCCGCCGAGGACTTCGCCCAACAGTTGGCCCAGGTCGAGGCCTTGCCGGCCGGTCAGGCCGACAAGGCCAGCCTGGTGGAGACGGTGCGCATGGCCATGGCCGTGCACAACCGCATCGAGGTGCTTCAGCAACGCGAGCAGGGCATGGTGGCCCTGATGGAGTCGGCCCAGGACCTCTCCGAGCAACTCGAACAAGGCAAGTTGCTCGATGCCATGGTGGCCAGGACGCGGCGCCTGCTGGGTGCGGACATGGCCTGGCTCTCCGAGCTGGACGAGGCGCGTGGCGTGTTCCAGGCGCTGGCCGCCGAAGGCGGGCTGACGCGCAATTCGGTCGCCATGAACATCCGCAGCGACCGGGGCGTGGCCAGCGTGGTGATGGCCACCCGCATGCCTTTCACCACACCCGACTACCTGCACGACACGCGCTTCAGCCACGACCCCCGCTTCGACGACATCTTCCGCGCCGAGGGCATCTGCGCCCTGGTGGGCGTGCCGCTGATCTGGCAGGACGAGGTGATCGGCCTGCTGTTCGCGGCGGACCGCTACCCGCGGGTCCACACCACGCAGAACATCGCGATCCTGCGCGCGCTGGCCGCCCACGGCGCGCTGGCCCTGAAGAACGCGCGCGACTTCAAGCGCGTCAACCTGGCGCTGGACAAGGCGGACGAGGCCCGGTCCGAACTGGAGCGCCACATCCGGGGCGTGCAGGCCGCCGCCGACGCGCACGAGGAGATCACCCTGCTGCTGGCCCGGGGCGCCTCGCTGGCGACGCTGTGTCAGGCGGTGGCGGGCCTGTTGGGTGGCGGCCTGCTGGTGCTGGACGAGCTCAACCAGGTCATCAGCCAGGGCGTGGCCGAGGGTTACGCGGGCACGGGCGCGCAACGCTACCAGCCCCATGGCGAACACAGCGCCGACCTGGCCCGGGCCCTTCGTCAGGCGCGCCTGTCCGGGCGCTCGGCCCAGGCCTATGAAGCCGACGGGGAAATCTGCCGCGTCATGCCGGTGATCGGGGGCGACGACGCGCTGGGCGCCATCGTCCTGTTTCACCAGAAGCCACTGGAAGAGGTGGCCGAGCGCACGTTCGAGCGCAGCTCCAGCGTGATCGGGATCGTGCTGCTGTCGCAGGAGCGCCAGGAGGCCAGCAGCCACCGCGACATGTCGGCCCTGATGCGCGCCCTGGTGTCGCCGCGGCAGGACGAGCTGGCCCTGCTGGGCGACGGGGCCGAGCGCTTCGGTCTGGACCTCACGCAGCCCCTGTCCCTGATGATGGTCGAGCTCAATGGGCCGAGCGCCGGCTTCGTGTCCCGGCGCCTGCTGCAGATCCCCGGGGTGAAACCCTGCCTCATCGACGACATCGACGGCATCGTGGCCGTCGTGTGCAGCACCCTTCGCGCCCAGGAGGTGCGCCAGGCCCTGGCGCTGTGGATGCGCCGGGAAGTGGGCAAGGCCTACCGCGGCGTGCTGTCGCGGCCCATGAGCTCACCGGCCGAGTTGCCCGCGGTGTTTGCGACGATCAAACGGTCGATGGGCATCCTGCGCCGCCTGGGGCTGCAGGAACAGCTCATCGGCCAGAACGAGCTGGCGCTGTACTCCACGCTGTTCGAGACCCACGACGCCAGCAGCCTGGAGCAGTTCCTCGATGCCAGCATCGGCCCCTTGATCCAGCACGACCGCAAGCGCCAGACGGCCCTCACCGCCACCTTGCTGTGCTTCTTCGACTGCAACCAGAACGCCAGGACCACGGCGCAGCGGCTGAACATCCACGTCAACACGGTGCGCCAGCGCCTGAGCACCATCGAGGGGCTGCTGGGCCACCTGGGCCAGGCCTCGCGGGCGCTCGAGGTTCACGTGGCGCTGCGGCTATGGAGCCTGCGCGCCTGAGCGGTCGCGGAGCGCGCCACTGATGTGACACACGCGCGCCGGCCCCGGGGCCACAATGGCCGTTTTCGTCGGTTCAAACAACACACACGAGGCAGACAAGACATGACCCGCACCATCTCCCAACTCTTCGACCTCAAGGGCAAGACCTCCCTCATCACCGGCGGCTCGCGCGGCCTGGGCCTGCAGATGGCGCACGCGCTGGGCGAGGCCGGCGCGCGCGTGCTGATCAGCTCGCGCAAGCAGGCCGACCTGGAAGAGGCCACGGCCGAACTCAAGGCCGCCGGCATCGACGCGCAGTGGATCGCCGCCGACGGCCAGAGCGAGGAGGAGTGCCGCCGGCTGGTCGACGAGACGATGAAGCGCCTGGGCAAGATCGACATCCTGGTGAACAACGCCGGCGCGGCCTGGGGCGCGGCGGCCGAAGAGCACCCGGTGGACGCCTGGGACAAGGTCATGGACCTCAACGTGCGCAGCTACTTCATCCTGAGCCAGGAGGTCGCGCGCCGCAGCATGATCCCGAACAAGGGCGGCAGCATCATCAACACCGCCTCCATCGCCGGCCTGGGTGGCAACCCGCGCGGCATGAAGACCATCGCCTACAACACCTCCAAGGGTGCGGTCATCAACTTCACGCGCGCGCTCGCGGCCGAGTGGGGCGACCATGGCATCCGCGTCAACGCCATCTGCCCGGGCTTCTTCCCCAGCAAGATGACACAGGGCACGCTCAAGGCCATGGGCGAGGAGAAGCTCGCCGCGCACGCGCCGCTGGGCCGCCTGGGTGACGACGAGGACCTGAAAGGCCTGACGCTGCTGTACGCCAGCGACGCCGGCAAGCACATCACCGGCCAGTGGCTGGCCGTGGACGGCGGCGTGTCCATCATCACGGGAGGCTGAACGCTTGGAGTTTTCTGTCCGCATTCCCTTCGTCGATCTGCTCGGCTTTCGCCTCACCCGCATGGACGGCGGCGAGGCCGAGATCACCTACGAGCCGATCGCCGAGCACCTGAACTCCTTCGATGTGGTGCACGGTGGCGCCAGCATGACCTTGCTGGATGTGGTGATGGCCCACGCCGCGCGATCGGTGCAGACCGACATGGGCTGCGTCACCATCGAGATGAAGACCAGCTTCATGCGCGCCGCCAAGGGCCCGCTGGTGGCGCGCGGCAAGCTGCTGCACCGCACCGCCACCCTGGCCTTCACCGAAGCCAGCGTGTTCGACGCCGCCGGCAAGCTGTGCAGCCACGCCACCGGCACCTTCAAGTTCGTGCCGCGCCTGCCCACGGGGCCGGGCGCCGTGAACACCCTCAACCGCATCTCAACCGACTGAACTCCGGGAGACACACCATGCCCACCAACCGCCAGATCCTGCTCGACAACCGCCCCAAGGCCGAGGCCACGGTCGACAACTTCAAGCTCGTGAGCAGCGAAACGCCCGCGCTCAAGGACGGCCAGGTGCTCGTGCGCCACCACTTCCTCAGCCTCGACCCCTACATGCGCGGCCGCATGAACGACAGCAAGAGCTACGCGGCCTCGCAGCCCCTGGGCGAGGTGATGATCGGCGGCACCGTGGGCGAGGTGGTCGAGTCGAAGAACCCCAAATACGCCGTGGGCGACCAGGTGGTGGGCATGGGCGGCTGGCAGGAGTACAGCGTGGTGGACGCCGAGCAGCCCGGCGCGCTGCGCAAGGTGGACACCACCCACGTGCCGCTGAGCCACTACCTGGGCGCCGTGGGCATGCCGGGGGTGACGGCCTGGTATGGCCTGGTGAAGATCATCAACCCCAAGGCCGGCGAAACCGTGGTGGTGAGCGCGGCCACGGGCGCCGTGGGCAGTGCCTTCGGCGCGCTGGCCAAGGCGCGCGGCTGCCGCGCGGTGGGCATCGCGGGCGGGCCCGAGAAGTGCAAGTACGCGGTGGAAGAGCTGGGCTTCGACGCCTGCATCGACTACCGCCTGCACAAGGACATGTACTCCCTGGCCAAGGCACTGAAGGAAGCCTGCCCGAACGGCATCGACGGCTATTTCGAGAACGTGGGCGGGATGATTCTGGACGCCGTGCTGCTGCGCATGAACGCCTTCGGCCGCATCGCCGTGTGCGGCATGATCGCCGGCTACGACGGCCAGCCGCTGCCCCTGGCCAACCCGGCGCTGATCCTGGTGAACCGGCTCAAGGTGGAAGGCTTCATCGTGAGCGAACACATGGAGGTGTGGCCCGAGGCGCTGAAGGAGCTGGGCACGCTGGTGGGCACCGGCAAGCTGCGTCCGCGCGAGACGGTGGCGCAGGGCATCGCGTCGGCGCCCGAGGCTTTCCTGGGTCTGCTCAAGGGCAAGAACTTCGGCAAGCAGCTCGTCAAGCTGATCTGAGCGCAAGGAGGTTCACATGCAGGCGACGCACGAGGTCTTCAACCAGCCCGCGCCGCTGGTGGATGTGAACCTCTTCGAGACCAACCGCGCCCTGCAGGCCGCGCTGGCCTTCAACGCGCCGGGGCTGGACACGGCCGGCCTGCGCGCCCTGGGCGCCACCGTGGGCAGCGCGGAGATGCAGACCCACGCGCGCCTGGCCAACGTGTTCACGCCGCAGCTCAAGACGCACAGCCGCGTGGGCGAGCGCATCGACCAGGTGGAGTTCCACCCCAGCTACCACGCGCTGATGCGCGAGGCCGTGGGCGCCGGGCTGCACGGCCATGCATTCGCGCCCGAGGAGACCGCGAGCGGCACCGCCCACCTGCGCCGTGCCGCCGGCTTCATGCTCTTCACCGAGCTCGAGCCCTCGGTGCTGTGCCCCATCTCCATGAGCTACGCGGTCACGCCCGCGCTGCAGGGCAACGCGGCCATCTACCGCGACTGGGCGCCGCAGCTCACCAGCCGCGCGTACGATCCCACGCTGAAGGTCTGGCGCGACAAGCCCGGTGCCACCATGGGCATGGGCATGACGGAGAAGCAGGGCGGCTCGGACGTGCGCGCCAACACCACGCGCGCCGAACCCGCCGGCAGCGACGGCTGGGGCCAGCGCTTCAGCGTCACCGGCCACAAGTGGTTCTTCTCGGCGCCCATGTGCGACGCCTTCCTCATCCTGGCGCAGACGGCTAGCGGGCTGAGTTGTCTGTTCCTGCCGCGTGTGTTGCCCGATGGGAGCGTCAACGCCATCCGCATCCAGCGCCTGAAGGACAAGCTGGGCAACAAAGCCAACGCCAGTTCCGAGGTGGAGTTCCACGGCGCCAGCGCCTGGCTGGTGGGCGAAGAAGGCCGCGGCGTGCCGCAGATCCTGGCCATGGGGACCATGACGCGCCTGGACTGCGCCCTGGGCACCAGCGGCCTGATGCGCCAGGCCCTGTCCATCGCGCTCAACCACACCACGCAGCGCAAGGCCTTTGGCAAGGTCCTCATCGACCAGCCGCTGATGAAGAACGTGCTGGCCGACCTCGCGCTCGAATCCGAAGCGGCCACCGCGCTCGCTTTGCGCCTGGCGCGCGCCTTCGACCGCCAGCACGACCCGCATGAGCAGGTGATGGCGCGCCTGCTGACGCCCGTGGCCAAGTTCTGGATCTGCAAGCGCGGCAGCCACTTCGCGCAGGAGGCCATGGAGTGCCTGGGCGGCAATGGCTACGTGGAGGAGGGTGGCGAGGGCATCATGGCCCGCATCTACCGCGAGATGCCGCTCAACTCCATCTGGGAAGGCGCGGGCAACATCATGGCGCTTGACTTGCTGCGTGCGATCCGCAAAGCCGACGCCGCCGCCGCGCTGGCCCACGAGTTGGCGCCCGCCAAAGGCATGCACGCCGCGCTGGACCACCTGGCCGCGCGATTGCCGCTGCGTGTGGAGGAGATGGCCACCGAGATGGAGGCCCGACGCCTGGCGCAGGACGTGGCGCTGGCCGTGCAGGCCGCGCTGCTGGCGCAGACCGCGCCGGCCGAGGTGTTCAACGCCTTCTGCGATTCGCGTCTGGGGGGGCATTGGGGGTACAGCTTCGGTTCGCTGTCGTCCGGTGCCGATGTGGACACCATCATCTCGCGTGCCATGCCGCGGGCTTGAGCTTGGTCTTCGATGAACATGCTTGACGTTCGGTGCGCTCGCAGGCGGCTGCCTCGCAGGATCGGGCGCCAGGGCGCTCTGTTCCGCGAATGTCCCCCGGACCGGCTGCGCCGGTCCTCCTCCTTTATTTCGCTACACAGAGCGCCCTGTCACCCGACCCACCCACACAGCGATGGAGTGCCCACCGTTCGTGTGCCGGCATGGTTGCAGGCCGAGGACACTGGGTGCCCTGCGCAGCAAAATAAAGGAGGAGCCAAGGGCGAAGCCCTTGGCGGGGGACATTTGCGGAGCAGGGCACCCAGTGGCCTCGGCCATCGCCAACCCGCCCGCGAGAAGCCCCCAACAAACTTCATCCCCAGCAGGCAGCAAGGCCAAGCATGATTGCCGAGACACCAGCCATGCACGCCACCACCATGCACGACCTGATCCTTCATCACTACCCCATGTCGCCCTTCGCCGAGAAGGCGCGCCTCATGCTGGGCCACAAGGGCCTCGTCTGGCACAGCGTGTACATCCCCACGGTGATGCCCAAGCCCGACGTGGTGGCGCTCACCGGCGGCTACCGCAAGACGCCGCTGCTGCAGATCGGCGCCGACATCTACTGCGACACCGCGCTCATCGCCGATGTGCTGGAACACCGCGAGCCCGAGCCGCCGCTGTTTCCGGTGCATGCGCGCGGCCTGTCGCGCGCTGTCGCGCAGTGGGCCGACTCCTCATTGTTCTGGGCTTCCATGGGCTACACGCTCAGTCCCAAGGGAGCGGCCAAGATGTTCGCCGGCCTGCCACCCGGCGAGGGACAGGCCTTTGCCGCCGACCGCGCCACCATGCGTCAGAACATGACCCTGCTGCGCCCCGCCGACGCCACCTGCGCCTACCGCAGCTACCTGCGCCGCCTGGCCAACATGCTCGACGAGCAGCCCTATCTGTTGGGCGAGGTGCCCTGCATCGCCGACTTCGCGGCCTACCACCCGCTGTGGTTCACGCGCAAGCTCAACCCGGGCCTGGCCGACATCCTGGACGCCACGCCCGACGTGCTGGAGTGGATGGACCGCCTGGCCGCCATCGGCCACGGCCGCAGCGATCGAATGAGCAGCGCCGACGCCGTGGGCATCGCGCGCGCGGCCACGCCCGAGCCGATCAAGGCCGAGGAGGTGTTCCAGGACGACCACGGCATTCCCCTGGGCAGCCGCGTGACGATCGCCGCCGAGGCTTTCGGCACCGAGACCAGTGAAGGCGTGCTGCTCGCTGCCACGCGCACGCGCTACACCATCGAACGGCACGACGATCGCGCCGGCACGGTGCACGTGCACTTTCCGCGCGTCGGGTACGTGCTGCGCGAGGTGAAGGCTTGATCGCCTGGCGTTGCGCGCGCTTCGACGAGTTGTCCGCGCGCGAGGTGTACGAGCTGATGCGCCTGCGCAGCGAGGTCTTCGTGGTCGAGCAGCGCTGCGTCTATCTGGATGCGGACGGTGCCGACCCCGGCTGCTGGCACCTGATGGGCGAGGACGGTGATGAACTGCAGGCCTACGCGCGCCTGGTGCCGGCGGGCCTGAAGTTCGCCGAGGCCAGCATCGGCCGCGTGGTCTGCGACCCGTCGACGCGCGGCACCGGCCTGGGCCATGCGTTGATGCGCGAGGCCGTGGAGCGCGTGCGCGCGCTGTGGGGGCCGGGGCCCATCCGCATCGGCGCGCAGGCGCATCTGGAAGGCTTCTACCGGCAGCACGGCTTCCTGCCTGACGGCGCGCCCTACGACGAGGACGGCATTCCCCACATCGAGATGCTGCGCCCCTGAGGCGTTGGGCCATCGAGCAAGACAAGCGAATACACACAGAAGGAGACGACACCATGATTCAGGATTTCGAGGGCACCACGGCCGTGCTCACCGGCGCGGGCTCGGGCTTTGGCCTCGAGTGCGCGCGCATCGGCGCGCAGCGCGGCATGAAGCTTGTGCTGGTGGACGTGCAGGCCGACGCGCTGGAGCGCGCCGAAGCCGAGATGAAGGCGGCTGGCGCGACCGTGATGGCGCGGCGCGTGGACGTGTCCGACGCTTCGCAGATGGAGTCGCTGGCCGAGGAGGTGTACCGCCTGTTCGGCGCGCCGCACTTCGTCTTCAACAACGCGGGCGTGGGCTCGTCGGGGCTGATCTGGGAGAACTCCGTGCGCGACTGGCAGTGGGTGCTGGGCGTGAACGTCTGGGGCGTGGTGCACGGCGTGCGCCTGTTCACGCCCATGATGCTGGACGCCGCCAAGGCCGACCCGAACTGGCGCGGCCACATCGTCAACACCGCCAGCATGGCGGGCCTGCTCACGCCGCCCAACATGGGCATCTACAACGTGAGCAAGCACGCGGTGGTGGCCTTCACCGAAACGCTCTACCAGGACCTGCGCCTGGTCACCGACCAGATCGGCGCCAGCGTGCTGTGCCCGTACTTCGTGCCCACCGGCATCAACCAGAGCCACCGCAACAAGCCGGCCGAGATGGCCGACGAACAGCTGACCCGGGCCCAGGTCATCGGCCAGGCCATGAGCGACAAGGCCGTGGGCTCGGGCAAGGTGACGGCGGCGGAGGTGGCGCACAAGGTGTTCGAGTCCATCGAGGCCGACCGCTTCTATGTGTTCAGCCACCCCAAGGCGCTGGGCAATGTGCGCTCGCGCATGGAGGCCATCGTGAACGTGCAGAACCCGCCGGACCCCTTCATGGAGCGGCCCGAGGTGGGCGAGCAATTGCGCGCGGCCCTGCGGGGCGCTTGAGGCGCCATGGACTCGCCGGCCGAGCGCGGGCACTGCCTGTTCACCACCGCCATCGGCACCTGCGGCATCGCCTGGGGGCCGGCGGGCATCGTGGCCGTGCAGTTGCCCGACGCGGGCCACGAGGCCACGCGGCAGCGCCTGCTTCGCAACGCAGGCGAGGAGCTGGCGGCCGCCGAGCCACCGCTTCCGGTGCAGGCGGCCATCGCGGGCGTGCAGGCGCTCATGGCCGGCGAACGGCGCGACCTGCTGGAGGTGGCGCTGGACATGGACCGCGTGAGCGACTTCCACCAGCGCGTCTATCACTTCGCGCGCCGCATTCCGCCCGGCCAGACGCGTACCTACGGCGAGGTGGCGCAGGCCCTGGGCGACCCGCAACTGGCGCGCGCGGTGGGGCAGGCCATGGGGTCCAACCCCTTCGCACCCATCGTGCCCTGCCACCGTGTGATGGCGGCGGGCGGCAAGCCCGGCGGCTTCTCCGCGCGCGGCGGCGCGGTGACCAAACTGCGGATGCTGGGGATCGAGGGCGCGCTGGAGCCGGACCTGTTCGGGCCGGACGGCGGTTAGGCGCTCGCCAGCCGCTCCGCCAACGCCCGCGCCGACAACGGCGCGCAACCCTCCGCCTTGTTGCTGATGGTCACGTAGGCGTTCTGCCCCGCGCCGGTGACGCCGCGCACCGTGCGAACGATGAGTTCGCGCGTGTCCTCGTCCACGTCGTGGATGCGGTCGTACGGCGCGTACTCGCGCTGCGCGTCTTCGTAGCCGTAGGCGCCGTGCAGGGGGTTGAGGTTCCAGCGGCACACCAGCGGGCCGGGCCACAGGGCGCGCAGCAGCGGTAACTGGTCCGCCATGCGCGGCATCTTGGCGTGCAGGCCCAGGCAGTAAGTGGCGCCAGCCTCGCGCAGCACCTCGGCCAGCGCGGGGGCGATGCCCGGGGCGAGCCATTCGGGATCGCGCACCTCCACCGCCACCACGCCATCGGGCGTGGCGCCGCGCACGTCCGGCAGGGCCTTGAGCATCGCGCGCAGGCGGTCCAGCAACAGCGGCAGGCGCTGCAACTGCATGAAGGGCAGGGGGCTCAACTGGAAGACGAGTGCGCCGACCTTGTGGCCCATGCCGGCGAGCGCGGGCTCGATGAATTCCTTCACGGCGACGTCGGGGTCCAGGAACAGCGGGTTGGGCTGGCGGCCCTTGCCGTCCTCGCTGCGGATCTGCGCGTCGCACACCAGCGCGGGCGCCTTCACGACGAAGCGGAAGTCGGCCGGCACCTGCTCGGCGTAGCGGCGGAACTGCACGTCGGTGAGGGCGCGGTAGAAGCTGCGGTCGATGCACACCGTGCGCAACAAGGGGTGCTGGCCATAGGCGGTGAGGCCTTGTTTGGACAGCGTGGCGTCGGGGTACTCGCGGTCCCACACCAGGCCGGTCCAGCCAGGGTATGTCCACGACGAGGTGCCCAGGCGCAGGCGCGGCGGCAGGGCGGCGGCGAGGGCACGCAGGGTGTCGTCGCGCGGGGCGGGTTGCACGCCCGTGCGCGGGCGGCTGCGCGGCGCCGGGGTGGCGGACGGTGGTGGTGCGGGTGAAGGTGAAGGAGGAGGCGGTGGTCCGCCGAACAGGTCGTCCTGCATCGTGCGCGTCAGCCCGCGTGGAAGCGCCGGCGGTACTCGCCGGGCGTGAGGCCCACGATGCGGGCGAAGACCTTGCGGAAGGCGCCAGCGTCGCTGTAGCCCACGTCCCAGGCGATGCGGTCCACCGGCAGGCGGCCGAACTGCAGCATCTCGCGCGCCTTGCCCACGCGCAGGCGCTGGCAGTACTCGGTGGTGGTCATGCCGGTGGCCTTCTGGAAGCGGCGCAGGAAGGTGCGCTCCTCCAGCCCGGCGCGCGCCGCGAGTGTGGGCAGGGCGATGTCCTTCGCGTCGGTGGCCTGCAGCCAGTGCTGCACCTTGAGCACGGCCGCGTCGCCGTGCCGCAACCGGGGCGAAAAGGCGCTGTAGTAGCGCTGCTCGCGCCCGGGCGGGTCGACCAGCAGCGAGCGCGCCGTCTCCACCATCACGGTGGCGCCCAGGGTGCGGTCGATCAGTCGCATGCCCAGGTCCGTCCAGGCCATGGCGCCGCCGGCGGTGAGGATGTCGCCGTCGTCGACGATGAGCTGGTCGGTGTCGAGCTGCACGCCGGGGAAGCGGTCCTGGAAGGGCTCGGCGTAGCGCCAGTGCGTGGTGATGGTGCGCCCGGCAAGCAGGCCGGTTTCGCCGAGCACGAAGGCGCCGGCGCACACGGACGCCAGGGCCACGCCGGCCGTGTGCTGCTTGCGCAGCCAGGCGCCGAGGGGCGCCGCTGCCTCGCGTGGCAGGGGCGGGTTCAGGCTGGGGGGCAGCACCAGCACGGCGGGTGTGCGGTCGGGGCCGGGGGCGCTGTCGAACACACGCGTGGGCGGGCCCTTGTCTTGCGGCTGCCAGTGGGTGATGCGCAGCGTGGCGGCGCTTTGCCCCACCCGGCGCGCGGCGGTGCGAGAGGCGAAGTCGAACAGGTCGCTCATGCCCAGCACGGCGGCCAACTGCGCGCCGGGGTAGAGCACCAGGCCGATTTCCATGGGGTCGGGGGCAGGCATGTGTCGATTCTGCCCTCTGGAATGTCGATGCCGCCACTTTCCCGGGTGCGCGACGGTGCGGATCATTGCCGTCGTCCCGAACCGGGATGCGAACCCTGACCCATGGAGAACCGAATGCCCCAGCGCGCCCTGCTCGTGATCGACCTGCAGAACGAGTACTTCCCCACCGGCAAACTGCCCCTCGTCGGCATCGAAACCGCCACCGCCAACGCGGCGCGCGTGATCGCCGACGCGCGCGCCAACGGCGTGCCGGTGATCCACGTGCGGCACGAAGCCGCCAAGGCCGATGCCCCGGTGTTCACCCCCGGCACGCCGAACACGCAGATCCACGCCTCGGTGGCGCCGGTTGAAGGGGAGGCGGTGATCGTCAAGCACTTTCCCAATTCGTTTCGCGAGACGCCGCTGAAGGCGCTGCTGGACGAGGAGGGCGTGCGCGAACTGGTGATCGTGGGCGCGATGAGCCACATGTGCATCGACGCCGGCGCGCGTGCCGCCGCCGACCTGGGCTACACCGTGACGGTGGTGCACGACGCCTGCGCCACGCGTGATCTGGTGTTCGGCGGCCAGACGGTGCCGGCCGCGCAGGTGCACGCGGCGTTCATGTCGGCGCTGGGGACTTACGCCACGTTGAGCACGACGGAGCAGGTGCTGGCGCGCTGAAAATTCGCCCCAACAGCCTGTGGCAAACTCCCGCGCTTCGTGAAAGAGCAGCCCCTGATCCGGGCCCGGGAGACCCATGCAGAAGATCGTTGCGCGCCTCGCGCAAGACCTGAAGATTCGTGAACAGCAGGTGCAGGCCGCAATGGACCTGCTGGACGGTGGGGCCACGGTGCCCTTCATCGCCCGCTACCGCAAAGAGGTGACGGGCAACCTCGACGACATCCAGCTCCGTGAACTCGACGCCCGCCTGGCCTACCTGCGCGAGCTGGAAGACCGCCGCGCCACGGTGCTCAAGAGCATCGACGAGCAGGGCAAGCTGAGCGACACGCTGCGCGCGGCCATCGAGGCGGCCGACACCAAGCAGGACCTGGAAGACCTGTACCTGCCCTACAAGCAGAAGCGCCGCACCAAGGGCACCATCGCGCGCGAGGCGGGCATCGAGCCCCTGGCCGACGCGCTGTGGGCCGACCCGACGCTGGACCCGCAGACCGCCGCCGCGCCCTATGTGAAGACCGAGAAGGGCGAGGACGGCAGCGACTTCACCACCACCGCGGCCGTGCTCGACGGCGTGCGCGACATCCTGTCCGAGCGGTGGGCTGAGGATGCGGCACTGGTGCAATCGCTGCGCGAGTGGTTGTGGGCCGAGGGCGAGATCACCAGCAAGCTGGTGGCCGGCAAGGACGAGAACGCGCCCGAGGTGGCCAAGTTCCGCGACTACTTCGACCAGCGCGAGGCCATAGGCAAGGTGCCGTCGCACCGGGCGCTGGCCATGTTCCGTGGCCGGGGGCTTGAGATCCTGGACGTGAAGCTGGCGCTCCCGGAAGAGCCGCAGCCCGGCCAGCCCAGCCTGGCCGAGGGCCGCATCGCGCGCCACCTGGGCTGGAGCCACCAGGGCCGCAAGGCCGACGACCTGCTGCGCAAGTGCGTGGCCTGGACCTGGCGCGTGAAGCTGAGCCTCTCCAGCGAGCGCGACCTGTTCGCCCGCCTGCGCGAAGGCGCCGAGGGCGTGGCGATCCAGGTGTTTGGCGCCAACCTGCGCGACCTGCTGCTGGCCGCGCCGGCCGGCCCCCAGGTGGTGATGGGGCTGGACCCGGGCATCCGCACCGGTGTGAAGGTGGCCGTGGTGGACGCCACCGGCAAGCTCGTCGACACCGCCACGGTGTACCCGCACGAGCCTAAGCGCGACTGGGACGGTGCCCTGCACACCCTGGGCCGCCTGTGCGAGAAGCACGGCGTCTCGCTCATCGCCATCGGCAACGGCACCGCCAGCCGCGAGACGGACAAGCTCGCGGCCGACCTGCTCAAGCGCCACCCGGGCGCGCAGAAGGTGGTGGTGAGCGAGGCCGGTGCCTCGGTTTATTCCGCCAGCGAGTACGCCAGCCAGGAAATGCCGGACGTGGACGTGAGCCTGCGCGGCGCCGCCAGCATCGCGCGCCGCCTGCAGGACCCGCTGGCCGAACTGGTGAAGATCGACCCCAAGAGCATCGGCGTGGGCCAGTACCAGCACGACGTGAACCAGAGCGAGCTCGCGCGCACGCTGGACGCCGTGGTGGAGGACTGCGTGAACGGCGTGGGCGTGGACCTGAACACCGCCAGCGCGCCGCTGCTGTCGCGCGTGTCGGGCCTGTCGGCCTCGCAGGCCAAGGCGGTGGTGCGCTGGCGCGAGTCGAACGGTGCCTTCCGCAGCCGCAAACAGTTGCTGGACGTGGCCGGCCTGGGCGCCAAGACCTTCGAGCAGGCGGCCGGTTTCCTGCGCATCCGCGGCGGCGACAACCCGCTGGACATGACCGGCGTGCACCCGGAGAGCTACGCGGTGGTGGAGAAGATCATCGCCAGCGTGGGCGAACCGGTGGACAAGCTCATGGGCCGCGCCGACTGGCAGGGCCGCCTGAAGCCCGAGCAGTTCGCGGTGGACGGCGTGGGCGCCATCACGGTCAAGGACATCCTGAAGGAGCTGGAAAAGCCCGGCCGCGACCCGCGTCCTGACTTCAAGGTGGCGCGATTCAACGACGGCGTGGAAGACATCAAGGACCTGCGCGAGGGCATGATTCTGGAAGGCACGGTGAGCAACGTGGCCCAGTTCGGCGCCTTCGTGGACCTGGGCGTGCACCAGGACGGCCTGGTGCACGTGAGCCAGTTAAGCCACAAGTTCGTCAACGACGCGCGCGAGGTGGTGAAGACCGGTGACATCGTCAAGGTGAAGGTGCTGGAGGTCGACACGGCGCGCAAGCGCATCTCGCTGACCATGAAGCTGGACGCCGCGCCGGCGCGGCGCGAGGGCGGTGGTGCGGGGGCACCACGCGCGGGGCGCGACGGTTTCGCGCGCCACATGGGCGGCGGCCGCGACGCGGCCCAGGCGCCCTCGGCCATGGCCTCGGCCTTCGAAAAGCTTCGCTCGGGCAAGCGCTGAGCGGCGCATCAAGTTCCGCCGCGGCCTGCCGATAGGGCAGGAAAGGACAACTCCGCCCACCATGGAACTTGAAGCGCTCCTGAACTACCCCGGTGCCCTGCCGGCGATGTCCCGCACCGTCGCCGACCTGATGTCGGAGATGAACAAGGACGACCCGAGCCCCAAGCGGGTGGCCGAACTCGTGGGGCAGGACCCCTCGCTCACCACCCGGGTGCTGCGGCTGTCCAACTCGTCCTTCTTCCGCGCCAGCCGCAAGATCGGCAGCGCCGAGGAGGCCGTGGCCATGCTGGGCATGACGCACGTGCGCTCCCTCGTCATGGCCGCCGCGCTCGGATCCAGCTTCAAGAATGTGCCCGGCGTGAACCTGCCGCAGTTCTGGCGCTACAGCCTGCGCGTGGCCGACATCTCCAAATCCCTGGCGGCCGTGTTGCGCCAGCAGGAGGCCAACGCCTACACAGCCGGTCTGATCCACGCCATCGGGGACCTGGTGATGCACATCGCCATGCCCGACGACATCGGCCCGCTGGACATGGGCACGCCGCCGCTGGACCTGCAGCGCGCCCAGGCCGAGCGCAACCGTTTCGGCTACACGTATGCCGAGGTCGGCGCGGGCATGGTGGAGCGCTGGAACTTCCCCACCGCCATCGTCAGCGCCCTCAAGCACCAGACGGCGCCGTTCGACGGCGACGTGTACGACCCGCTGGCGGGCATCCTGCACCTGGCCTCCTGGCGCGCGCGGGCCGAGGAAATCCAGCTCGACGACGGCGGCCTGGCCGCCACTTTCCCTGACATGGTGGGTTTGACGCTGGGCCTGGACCTGGGCAGCGTGCTGGGCAAGGACCCGGCCGAATGGGAGTTCACCGACGTGCTGTCCGCCTTCCTGGACTGAGTCCGGCGCAGGCCAGTTACATATGCCCCCGATAGTTCTAAAGAATCGCAGCCAGGGAACGATAAACAAGACAAACCACCGACGCACCACACGCAAGAGGATCGCCATGCACCTCGACAAACTGCTCAAGCAACCCCAGGCCCTGCCGTCCGTTCCCAAGGTCGTGCGGCGCCTGATCGACACCTTCGAGCAAGCCGAGGTGGACCCCATGCTGGTGGCCTCGCTGATCGAGGAGGACCCGGTCCTCACGGCCAAGCTGCTCAAGACCGCCAACTCGGCCTTCTTTGGCCTGTCGCGCAACGTCACGAACGCGCGCGAGGCGATGAACATCCTGGGCCTGATCAAGGTGCGCGCCCTGGTGGTGGCCAGCGCCCTGGGCGAAGGCTTTCACACGGTGGGTGGCGTCAACCTCAACCAGTTCTGGCGCTACAGCCTGAACACGGCCAACCTGTCGCGCTACATCGCGCTGCCCATCCGCATCGACGAGAACACCGCCTTTACTGCCGGCCTGATCCACGCCATCGGCGAGCTGGTGATGCACGTGGGCATGCCCGAGGCCATGATCGAACTCGATCGCAACGTGCCCATGCTCGACCTCAAGCGCGCCAAGGCCGAGCGCAGCCTGTTCGGCTACAGCTACGCCGAGGTGGGCGCAGCGCTGGCGCGCGAGTGGAAGTTCCCGCGTCGCATGATCAACGCCATCGAGCACCAGTCGGCGCCCTTCGACAACGACGTGTACGAACCCATCGCGGGCGTCATCCACGTCGGCTCCTGGCGCGCCCGCGCCGAGGAGGCGGACCTGCGCGGCGAGCTGCTGATCAACACCTACCCGGACCCGGTGGGCGTGGTGCTGGGCATCGACCCGGACACCGTGGTGGCCGAGCGGATCCCGTCGATCTCGCGGCACCCGGTGGAAGCGGACGAGCCGCAGGTCGAGTCGTTCAAGGATTCCGTGCCCCACGGAACTTGAGCCTACCCGACGGCGCTCGGTGACAATCCGGGCCCATGCGAGCGCTGCGACTGTATGCCGGCCCTTCGGCCCTGGCCCACCTGACCGAACGGGGTCTGCGTCCCTCGGACGTCGGTGTCGTTCCGGCGGCGGCGGGTGGCCCCAAGGGCTTGATCCTCGGCCCCATCGACCGCCTGCTGTTCGGCCACTGGCTGGCCGACGCACCACAAACCATCCACCTGGTGGGCTCTTCCATCGGCGCCTGGCGCATGGCCACGGCCTGCCTGCCCGACGCGCGGGGCAGCTTCGAGCGGCTCGAGCACGACTACATCCACCAGCACTTCGAGCTGCCGGCCGGGCAGCGGCGGCCCACGCCTCAGCAACTGAGCGAGCAGTTCTCGCTCAATCTGCGCACGTTCTACGGCGGGCGCGTGGAGCCGGTGCTGCAGCACCCGCGCTGGCGGTTGCACGTCGTCACCGCGCGCGGGCGCCGCCTGCTGGCCAGCGACGGCCGCTGGCGCACGCCGCTGGGCTACCTGGGCGCGTTCGCGGCCAACGCGGTTCACCGTCCGGCGCTGGGCGGCTGGCTGGAGCGCGTGGTGTTCTCCGGGCCAGACGCCACGGCCGGCACCACCAGCGCCTTGCCCTTCGCCACGCACGACCTGCGCACGCGCCAGATTCCCATGGGGCCGCACAACTTCATGCAGGCCCTGCAGGCCAGTTGCTCCATTCCGTTCATGCTGCGTCCGGTGGTGGACATCCCGGGCGCGCCGCACGGCCCGTACTGGGACGGCGGCATCACCGACTACCACCTGCACCTGCACTACCGGCATGAGGCCTCGGCGCCGATCGTGCTGTATCCGCATTTTCAGAAAGCGGTGGTACCGGGCTGGCTCGACAAGGCCTGGAAGCGCCGCCACCGCAGCAGCACCGCGCTGGACCACATGCTGGTGGTGGCGCCCGACCCCGATTGGGTGAGAAAGACCCTGCCCGACGGCAAGCTGCCCGACCGCAACGACTTCGTGCGCTACGGCCAGGATCTGGCGGCGCGGGTGAAGGCCTGGGGTGAGGCGGTGACGGCGGCCCGGCAACTGGGCGATGAGCTGGGGGAGTGGCTGGCGAAGCCGGACGTCGGGCGGGTGGAGCCGCTCTGAGCGCTTGCGAGGCCAGACAGAGCGCGCGGGATAATCCCCCGGTGACCGCGCCCTACCTCACCGCCGCTCTCTACAAGTTCGTCGACCTGCACGACCACGCCGACTGGCGCGAGCCGCTCATCGAGCGGTGCCGCGAACACCAGGTCAAGGGCACCTTGCTGCTGGCGCCCGAGGGCATCAATGGCACCATCGCCGGCCCCGAGGCGGGCGTGCAGGCCGTGCTGGCCTGGCTGCGGCGCGATGCGCGACTGGCCGACCTGGAGCACAAGGCCTCGTGGTCCGACCGCCCGCCGTTCCACCGCCTCAAGGTGCGGCTCAAGCGCGAGATCGTCACCCTGCGCGTGCCCGGCCTGCGGCCGCAGGAGCACGCGGGCCACTACGTGAAGCCCGAGGACTGGAACGCGCTGATCGCGCAGCCGGACGTGCTGCTCATCGACACCCGCAACGACTACGAAGTGAAGATCGGCAGCTTCGACGGCGCGATCAATCCAGGCATCGGCGCCTTCACCGATCTGCCCGGCTGGTTGGCGCGCCAGCCAGCCTTGCAAGGCGCCACCAAACCGCGCGTGGCCATGTTCTGCACGGGTGGCATCCGCTGCGAGAAGTCCACGGCCTTGCTGCGCATGCAGGGCTTCGAGGAGGTCTACCACCTCGAAGGCGGCATCCTGAAGTACCTGGAGCAAGTGCCCGAAAGCGAGAGCCGCTGGCAAGGCGAGTGCTTCGTGTTCGACGAGCGTGTGAGCGTGGGCCACGGCCTGCGCCCGGGCGCGCACGCGCTGTGCCGTTCGTGCCGCTGGCCGCTCAGCCAGGCCGATCGCGCCTCTCCGCTGTTCCAGGAAGGCGTGAGCTGCCCCCACTGCCATGCCCAGCGCGACGACGGCGACCGCGAGCGTCTGGCCGAGCGCCAGCGGCAGGTGGTGCTGGCGCGCGAACGGGGCGTTGCGCACATCGGCGCCGACGCCATGCCCCCGGCCAACTCGGCCACATTGGCCACATCGGAGGGTGGCGAGCGGGCCGGCCAAGGCAAGCCAGACGCCACGCAGGCTCAGGGCGCCCAGAGCCAGCCGAGGTCCGCCTCGGGTTCGGCCACGCGGTAGGGCTCGGGCGACGACGCCGAGAGTACGCCGTACGGGCGCCGATGCAACTGGCTCAGTCGCTGGCCGTTGGATGAGCGCTGCAGCCAGGCGCCGGCCTGAGACAGTGCCTGATCGAGTGCCTGCGCGCTGGGCGGGCGGCGCCACAGCATGGCGGTGGCCGCCGCCATCGCCAGTTGGCGTTTGACGCTCGAGGATGGCGCGGTCTGCCAGGCGCGCAGCATGAACTGGGTGGCCTGCGGCATGTCGCGATCGAGCAGTGCGAGGGTGGCGTCGGCGGCCAGGGCAATGGCCGCGATGCTGCGGTTGTGCTGCCGCGTGTGGCCGCTGATGGTGTCGCGCAGTGCCGACAGCGCGGTGCGCGATCGCGTTTGCCAGGCCGTGTCGATGGCGAACAGCCAGGCCTCGTCGCGAAACCACAGGCTGCAGTGCGACAGCACAGGCAGGGCTTTTTCCACCAGCCCCCAGGCCATTTGGGGCTGCGCGTTCAGCCGCAGACGGCGCGCCTGAAGCCAGTCGTTCACGGCACGCCAGCGGGGCAGGCCGGCGATGGCCAGGTGGTCCAGGCCCTGCAGGCAGGCGTCGAGCCGGATGCGGTCATCCAGACGGGCGGCCAGGTCGCCCAGCGCGAGCCGGCTGAGCAGGCGCGGGGTGAGCCACGGCGAGCGCTCGGCGAGGTCATGGGCGCGTGTCCATTCGTTCAGGGCGGTGTCCAGGTCGCCATCGGCGTGACGCATCTGACCCGACAGGGCGTGCAGCAGGGCCTGCAGGCCCTCGCAGCCCGGTGCGACGTTGCTGCCCGCGTCGCTGGTGCGGTGAAACGCCAGCCCGCTCGGTGCGTCCCGTGCGATCTGGCGGTGCAGGTTGGCCAACCGGTGCCAGCGGCGAATTCCGGCGGAGCCATCGACGATCGGCGCGTCGCGCAGATGGCGCCACCAGACCGGCGCCGCCCAGTCGGCGCCCACGGCAACCATCAGGTGTTCGGCGATGGCACCGGCGCGCACCGCCAGAGAGGTGGTGGTGGCGTGGTCGAAGTGGGTGAGCGCGCGGTCCACAAGGTGGGCTACGCGACGTGGATCACCAGCGGTCCATTCGTAGACAGCCAGGCACAGGTCGGACCAGCCTTCGAGGCGGCTGGCGTCCACCCGGGAGGCACGCCGTCGAAGTTCGTTCGACTCCTGGGGCGTGCGCGGGTCGCCTCGCCAGGCGCCTTCCATGAGGATGTCGGCCTCGGCGTCCAGGCTGCGCTCGACCAGGGAGCGGCACCACAGGGCGGGCAGGTGCTGGCTGCACGACGCCATTTGCGGTGGCGGGTGGCCGACCAGGGCCGCCAGGCGTTCCCAACGGCGTTCCACTTCGCCGGGGGACGTGGACAGCAGGATCTGGCGCAGACGCAGCGCCAGGGCGGTCGAACCTGCGGCCCGCCACGCCGCTTCGAATGGCGAGCCGGCGCTGGCGGTGACGCGGGTGCGCCAGTCGGGTGCAGCGAGATCGACCTCCAGCACGAAGACCGGCGGACCATCGCCTCCGTCGGACTCCGTGTCCGCCAGACGCAGCAACCCGCTGGCCTGCACCGTGTCGTCGTGCAGGTTCGTCGCACGTTCCGTGTCGATGGGCTGCACGCCGTGCGCCTGCAGCGAGAGGACGCTGAAGCCGGCGAGGGCGCCGGGGAGCCACGGCGGCAGGTCGAGTCCGTGGGCGAGACGGGGCGCCAGCCAAAGCACCGCGAGCAGCGCCGGGCCACGACCGTTGAGCCCCGGGGCCACACGGCGGTGGCGCACTTCACCCACCACGCGGTAGCCCACGCGGTGCACGGTCTGAACGGGGCAATCGAAGCCGGGGACGTCGCTCAGCGACTTGCGCACCTTGAGTACGGCCTGGGCGATGACCGAGTCCGTCACGCAGCGGCGCTGCCACACCTGCTCCAGCAGTTCTTCCTTGCTGACGACCCGACCGTGGTGCTTGAGCAGGTAGTGCAACAGGTCGAAAGCCCGCCGCTCCATCGGGCGCAGCACGCCGTCGCACATGAGTTCGCGGTGGTCCGAGCGCAGCACGAAGGGGCCGAACGTGAATTCGTCTCCGCCGGCCGGTGCCTGTCCGGCGGGCGGGATGGCAGCAACGACCGGGGCCTTCGCGGGCAATTCGGGGGCGGCTTTGACACGCCCCGCTGCGCTGTGCTTTCGCATGACGGCTCTTCCTCACCTGAAAAGGCGATTACAGCACTGCGAAAGTCATCAATTTTTCGTGAACATAAATACAAAAGAACTACAAAAGTTCTCAAGCCATCATGGAGGCCTCCAGCATCGCCTCGTAGTCCTGCGGCGAGGCGAGGCGGGGGTTGGTCTTGTGGCAGTGGTCGGCCAGCGCGCCGTCAATGATTCGATCGAAGAGGGCGCGGTCCACGCCCATGGCCGCCAGGCCTTTGGGCAGGCCCAGACGGGCGCTCATCTCGGCCACGGCGGCCGGCACCTCCTGACCGGCGTTCAGCCCCATGGCCTGGGCCATCCGGTCGAGGCGTTGCTCGCGCTGCATGCTGTCGGCCTCGGCGTTGAAGCGGATGACGGCCGGCAGGAACACGGCGTTGAGCGTGCCGTGGTGCAGGCGCGGGTTGAGCCCGCCCAGGCTGTGGCTGAGGCTGTGCACGCATCCCAGGCCTTTCTGGAAGGCCATGGCGCCCTGCATGCTGGCGCTCATCATGTTCAGGCGGGCCTCGCGGTCGCTGCCGTCGCGCGTGGCGCGCTCGATGTGGAACCAGCCGCGGCGCAGGCCGTCGAGCGCGATGCCATCCGCTGGCGGATTGAAGGCCGCACTCATGAAGGTTTCCATGCAGTGGGCGATGGCGTCCATGCCGGTGGCGGCGGTGAGCAGCGGTGGCAGGCCCAGGGTGAGCTCGGGGTCGAGCAGGGCGGTGCGCGGCACCAGGTGCCAGCTGTGAAAGCCCAGCTTGCGGCCGTCGTCGACGATGAGGATGGCGCCGCGCGCGACCTCGCTGCCGGTGCCGGCGGTGGTGGGCACGGCGATCAGGGGCGGCACGGCGGCGGTGATTTTCGGCGAGCCGCCTTCAATGGTGGCGTAGGTCTTGAGCGGGCCTTCGTGCGCGGCGGCGATGGCCACGCCCTTGGCGCAGTCGATGGCGCTGCCACCGCCCAGCGCGATCAGGCCGTCGCAGCGTTCCTGGCGGTAGATCTCGACGGCCGCGCGCACGGCGGCCTCGGTGGGGTTGGAGGGGGTCTGGTCGAACACGGCGGCGGGCGTGCCCTGAAGGGCCGCTTGCAGCTTGTCGAGCAGGCCCGCGTTGCGCACCCCGGCGTCGGTCACGATCAGCGGGTGGCGCATGCCGATGCGCTCGCACTCGGCGGGCAACTGCGACAAGGCCCCGTAGTCGATGAGGATGTTTGTCACGTAAAGGATCTGGGCCATGTCGGTCTCCGGTTATGGTTCGGGGCAGCGAAAACTATACGGACGCGCCGCGTTTGCGCGGTCGCCGAGCCGACAAGCCCACCCATGTCCCACCACCCCGATCCGCGCGCGCGGCTGACGCCGGCGATGCGCGGCGTGATCGACCGCATCGCGCGCGCCGGCCACCCCCCGTTCCATGCGCTCACCCCCGAGCAGGCGCGCCAGGCCTATGCGGCCGGTGCGGGCGTGCTGGAAGTGTCGCCCCCTGCGATGGCCCGCACGCAGGACCTGCGCATTCGCACGCGCGATGGCGCCGAACTGCCCGCGCGCCTGTACCTGCCGATCGAGGCGGACGGCCTGCCGGTGCTGCTCTACTTCCACGGCGGCGGTTTCACCATCGGCAGCATCGCCACGCACGAGCCGCTGTGCCGAACGCTGGCGCGCCTGGCGGGCTGCGCGGTGCTGTCGGTGGACTACCGGCTGGCGCCCGAGCGCAAGTTCCCCGGCGCGGTGCACGACGCCTGGGACAGCCTGGCCTGGCTGCGCGCCGAAGCCAGCGCCCTCGGCCTGGACGCCGCGCGCATTGCCGTGGGTGGCGACAGCGCGGGTGGCACGCTGGCCATCGCGACCGCGCTGCAGGCGCGCGACGCGGGCTGGCCGCTGGCGCTGCAACTGCTGTTCTACCCGGGTTGCGCGGGCCACCAGGACACGCCCTCGCACCGCACCTACGCGCACGGTTTCATCCTGGACGAGCCGAGCATCAGCTACTTCTTCGGCCACTACTTGCGCAGCCCGGCAGACCGCGACGACTGGCGCTTTGCGCCACTGGACGGGCGCGACGAGCAGGGTGAACTGAAAGACCTGGACGGCGCGGCCCCGGTGTGGATGGGTTTGGCCGAGTGCGACCCGCTGGTGGACGAGGGCGTGGCCTTCGGCGACCGCTTGCGCCTGGCGGGCGTGCCGGTGGATCTGGAAATCTACGCCGGCGTGGTGCACAACTTCGTGCAGTTCGGCCGCGCCATACCCGAGGCGCGCACCGCGCACCAGCACGCCGCGAAGGCCTTGAAGAACGCTTTTGGAGGAGATGACTGACATGACCACCCGACTGACCCGCGACGACTTCCGCTTCTTCCACCGCCTGCGCGTGCGCTGGGCCGAGGTGGACATGCAGAAGATCGTGTTCAACGCGCACTACCTGATGTACTTCGACACCGCCATCAGCGACTACTGGCGCGCGCTGGCGTTGCCGTACGAGGAGTCCATGCACTCGCTGGACGGCGACCTGTACGTGGTGAAGGCCACGGTGGAGTACCACGCCTCGGCCCGCGCCGACGAGCAGATCGACGTGGCGATGAAGTGCAGCCGCGTGGGCACCAGCTCCATGGCCTTCACGGGCGCCATCTTCCGGGGCGACGAGCACCTGATCACCGGCGAGATCGTCTACGTGTTCGCCGACCCGGCGACGCAGCGCTCGCGCCCCGTGCCGCAGGCGCTGCGCGACATCCTGCTGGGCCACGAGGCGGGCGAGGACATGTTGGACCTGCGCGTGGGCGGCTGGGACGAGTTGGGCGAGGGCGCCCGGCAACTGCGCGCCGAGGTTTTCGTGCAGGAGCAGGGCATTCCGCTGGAACTGGAGATGGACGAGGCCGACGCGACGGCGGTGCACGCGGTAGCGCGCAACCGCCTGGGCCGCGTGGTGGCCACGGGCCGGCTGCTGCGCGGCGAGCCCGGCGTGGGCAAGATCGGCCGCATGGCGGTGCACCGCGTGTTGCGGGGCGGCAGCCTGGGCCGGCGGGTGCTGTTCGCGCTGATGGACGCGGCCCGCGCGCGCGGCGACCGCGAGGTGGTGCTGAACGCGCAGCGCAGCGCGGTGGGCTTCTACGCCCGCCTGGGGTTTGCCACGCGCGGAGAGCCGTACGAGGAGGCCGGCATCCCGCACCAGACCATGGTCAAGGCACTCTGATCCGCTCTTGCCGGTGCGCGTGCGCGGACAGCGCGGGCGTGCCAGCGGCACCGTCGTGCGTCCACTCGTCGATGCGCAGCTCGCCGTCGGCGCCCAGGCGCAGCAGGGTGGAGCTGCGCGTGCCGTAGGCGTGGTCGGGCCAGCGCACGAAGGGGCTGGAGAGCACGCGCTCCACCTCGTCGGGCACGCCGGTGCGCGGCAGGTCGGCGTCGGCCGCGAGCGTGGTGTCGATGAGCGCGCCGGTGAGCGATGCGGGCTGTTCGTCACTGCTTTTCAGCGCATCGCCCAGGGCTTGGGCGAGCCGGCGCGCCTTGGGCCAGGGCGTGTTCAGGGTGGCGTTGGACAGGGTGTGCACGCCGGGCGCAATGGCCCGCCAGTGCCGCTCGGGCGCCTGCTCGGCGTGCGGCGCGTCGGGGCGGCGGTTGCCGATCCAGGCCCATTCGCCCCGGCGCAGGTCGCCCACCACCAGGTTGAAGCCGGCGTAGGCGGCGGGATCCAGGGTGTCGACGAAGCCGGTGCTGTCGGTGTCGCTCTGCAGCCAGCGCGAGACCAGTTCGCCCCGGCTGCGGCCACGGTGCTCGGCGCCGGGCTGGCGCACATTGGTGAGCCAGGCGATGCGCCCGGTCGGGCCCAGGCCCAGCCAGGTGCCGCCGTCGCGCAGGTCACGCCCGCCGATGACGGGGGTGCCGTCGTCCAGCGCCCAGCGGTGCAGCGCGGCCGTGGGGCGGGCCCAGTACTCGTCGCGGTTGGCGGCCACCAGCAGGGGCACGCCGGGCGCGGCGTCGATCGCGAAGGCGATCAGGCACATCTCAGATGTCGTCGAGCAGGGGGTAGGGCAGCGGCAGCAGGTGCAGCGTGGCCTCGCCCGCGCGCAACGGGGCGCCGTCGGCCGAGCCGGTCTGCATGGAGACGATGGCGTCCCAGCCAGCTTGCGGGTTGGGCGCGGCCTGCACCACGGTGCCGGTGGGTTGCTCGGCGTCGCTGGCGTGGAAGACTTCCTGGCCGGCCTGCAGGGGCGCGTCGGCGTGCGCCAGGTAGGCGCGGCGCTTGAGCGTGCCGCGGAACTGGCTGCGCGCCACCACCTCTTGGCCGGGGTAGCAGCCCTTCTTGAAGTTCACGCCGCCCACCGATTCGTAGTTGAGCATCTGCGGCACGAAGGCCTCGACCACGGGCTGGCTCAGGGTGGCCACGCCGCTGATCACCTCCAGCCAGTCCCATTGCGCTTCGGTGAGCGCGGGGGCAGCGGGCGCCGCGTCGGGCGGCCCCACCCACAGGGCGCGCGGGGTGGCCCCGGCGGGGTACAGGCGGACCACGCTGACGTCGCCTTCGGCCAGGTGGCTCCAGGGCGTGGTGCCGAGCCCGGCGGGCACCGCGTCGCCGGCCAGGCCACGCAGCGCGAACTCGTCGCTGGCGTCGCGCAGTTTCACCTTGGCGCGCAGCACGAACATCTGCAGGCGCTTGAGCGTGGCGGGCAGCAGGTCGCGGCGGCAGACGAGCAGGATGCGGTCGTGCGCGCGCTTGAAGGCGACGAAGCTGGCCAGCATGCGCCCCTTGGCGGTGCACAAGGCGGCCAGGCGCGCCTCGCTCACGCCGAGCAGGGCGAAGTCCTGCGTGAGCTGGCTGTGGAGGAAGGACGCGGCCTCGTCACCTTCGGCGGCGATCACGCCGAGCGAGGGCAGGGGGGCCGCACCGTGCAGGGAGGTGGGGGAAGTGTCTTGGGACATGCGCGCTGAATTATCATGGTCCGTCTGTCGCGCCGTCGCCGCCCGGCGCCTTCTCCCTGTCCCTAGCAAGCCTTCAATGCGCCTGTTCAAGAACCTGGTGGTCGTCCCCCTGCTGCTCCTGGGCCTGGCCTATATGGCCGCCCACTGGTGGGTCCACCATCCCCTGAGCCTGCCGGCCACGGCCAGCGACAGCGCGCCGCTCGAATTCGAGATCCCGGCGGGCACGTCCGCGCGCGGCGCGGCCAACCGCATCGAAGCCGCTGGCGTGCGGGCGCCTGCCGCGCTGCTGTACGCCTGGTTCCGCCTCTCCGGCGAGTCGCGGGGCATCAAGGCCGGGGTCTACGAAATCGCCCCGGGCACCACGCCGCGCGGCCTGCTGAGCAAGCTGGTGCGCGGTGAGCAGGCCATGGTCAATGCCCAGATCATCGAGGGCTGGACCGCGCGCCAGGCCATCGACGCGCTGCGACGCTCGCCCGACCTGACGCAGGACCTGGAAGGCCTCAGCCTGGAGCAGACCATGGAGCGCATCGGCTACCCGGGCCAGCACATCGAAGGCCGCTTCTTCCCCGACACCTACCGCGTCACCAAGCGCACGCCCGTGTCCACCGTGCTGCGCCAGGCCGCTCGCGCCATGGACGAGCGCCTGGCCGAGGCCTGGGCGCAGCGCGACCCTGGCGTGCCGCTGCAGTCACCCGAAGAGGCGCTGATCCTCGCCAGCATCGTCGAGAAGGAAACCGGCCAGCCGGCAGACCGCGGGCGCATTGCCGGCGTGTTCGCCAACCGGCTGCGCATCGGCATGCGGCTGCAGACCGACCCGAGCGTGATCTATGGCCTGGGCGACGCCTTCAACGGCAACTTGCGCCGTACGCACCTTGACACCGACACGCCCTACAACACCTACACGCGCGCCGGCCTGCCGCCCACGCCCATCGCGCTGCCGGGCATGGCGTCCATCATGGCGGCCGTGCAGCCGGCCCGCACCAACGCCATGTACTTCGTCTCGCGCGGCGACGGCTCCAGCCATTTCAGCGCCACGCTCAACGAGCACAACGCCGCCGTGCGCCGCTTCATCCTGCGCCGCTGATGCCCATGTCGTCCACCGGTCTGTTCATCAGCTTCGAAGGCATCGACGGTGCGGGCAAGTCCACGCACATCGACATGCTGGCCAAGGCCTTCGACGCCGCCGGCCGGCGCGTGGTGCTCACGCGCGAGCCGGGCGGCACGCCACTGGCCGAGAAGCTGCGCAGCCTGGTGCTCAACGACCCGATGGACCCGCTGAGCGAGTCGCTGCTGATGTTCGCCGCGCGGCGCGATCACCTGCAGCGGGTGATCGAGCCCGCATTGGCGCGAGGCGATGTGGTGCTGTGCGACCGATTCACGGACGCCACTTTCGCCTACCAGGGCCACGGGCGCGGTTTCGACCTGGCCGTGCTCGGTCAGCTCGAGCGCTGGGTGCAGGCCAGCACCGACGGCGGCCTGCGCCAGCCCGACCTGACCCTGTGGTTCGACCTGCCGGCGGCGGTGGCGGCCGAGCGCCTGGCCGGCGCCCGCGTGCCCGACCGCTTCGAGGCGCAACCGCAGGCCTTCTTCGAGCGCGTGAGCGAAGGTTACGCGGCGCGTGCCCAGGCCGAGCCCGCGCGCTTCGTGCGCATCGACGCGAACCAGCCGCGCGAGCGCGTGGCGGCGATGGTTCGCCAGGCCTTCGAGCAACGCGGTTGGCTGGCATGAAGGCCCCCACGCTCCACCGCTGCGCGGGTCGCGAGGCCTTGCAGGCCGCGACGCTGCCGGAGTCAGCGTCTCTTCGCCCGACCAAGCCTGCGCAGGCAGGCTTGGAGCCGCGGGGCTCAGCCCCGAAGGGGCTGATTCGCCTTGGGGCGGCCGTGCGCCGAATCCCATGAGCGACACCGCGCTGGCCCCCTGGCTGCAACGCCAGTTGCAATCGCTGCTGACCTGGCGTACCCACGCCGTGCTGCTGGCCGGTCCTTCGGGTCTGGGTCAGTACGAACTGGGCCTGGCCCTGGCGCGTGCCTGGCTGTGCGAACGCCCCCAACCCACCGGCGCCTGCGGCCAATGCCCCAGTTGCCACGCCATCGACGTGCGCACGCACGCCGACCTGTGCGTGCTGATGCCCGAGACCCTGAGCCTGGAGCTGGCCTGGCCGCTGGACGAATCGACCCAGCGCGAACTCGACGACAAGAAGCGCAAGCCCAGCAAGGCCATCCGTGTGGAGGCCGCGCGCCAGGCCGTGGCATTCACCCAGACCACCAGCGCTCGCGGCGGCACGCAAGTGGTGCTGGTCTATCCGGCCGAGCGGCTCAACGTCGAGTCCGCGAACACCCTGCTGAAGACGCTGGAAGAACCCAGCCCGAGCGTGCGCTTCGTGCTCGCCACCGAGGCCGCGCACCTGCTCCTGCCCACCATCCGCAGCCGCTGCCAGACGCACACCCTGCAGTGGCCCGACGAGGCCGAGGCCTTGCCCTGGCTGCAGGCGGCCGCCGAGACGACGCCCGCCGCCGCCCAGGCTTGGTGGCGCGCCTCCGGTGGCCGGCCCGACGAAGCCCTGGCCCTGTCGCGTCGCGGGTTCACCCCGGAGCAATGGGCCGGTTTGCCGCAGGCTCTGGCGCGCGGCGACTGGAAGGTGCTGGGCGAACAGGCGCCGGCGCAGCAACTCGACGTGTTGCAAAAGCTCTGCCACGACCTCATGGCCCGAGCGGCCGGTGCGGCGCCGCGCTTCTTCCCGGCCGAGCAGTTGCCACCGTCGCCACCCTGGCGCGTGCTGGCGCGCTGGTCGGACGAACTCACGCAGGCGGCCCGCAGCGTGGAGCACCCCTACCAGGCCGGGCTGCTGCAGGAGGCCTGGGCGGCGCGGGCGCGTCAGGCCCTGGCGACCGCTGGTCGCTGAAGTGCAACCGGCTGCATCGCCACGCTGAAAACTGCACGACCGCCGCGCTCTGTTATCGGCCTTTCGGCCGTGCCCCTGCCCCTACACTCGACCGCATGAGCACCAACCCGTCCACCACCGGCGCCGCCGCGCGGCCCAGCGTCATCCAGCTCTCGATCAAGGAAAAGGCCGCGCTCTATGCCGCCTACGTGCCCCTGTTCGCCGACGGTGGCATCTTCATTCCCTCTTCGCGCGAGTACCGCCTGGGCGACGACGTCTACGTGCTGCTGAGCCTGCCCGACGACCCGCAGCGCTACCCGGTGGCGGGCAAGGTCGCTTGGGTCACCCCGGCCAAGGCCCAGGGTGGTCGCACGCAAGGCGTGGGCATCCGCTTCCCGGCCGACGAGAAATCGAAACAGCTCAAGCTCAAGATCGAGGAGATCCTGGGCGCCAACGTGAACTCCGAGCGCCAGACGCAGACGCTCTGATCCGGTTCGCCCCGCGAAACGCCTCACCGCCGCCCGGCCGTGGGGCGTTGTGTTTTTGGGGGATCATTGGCGGATGTTCACCGACTCGCATTGCCACCTGAATTTCCCCGAGCTGCGCGAGCAGTTCCCCGCCATCCTGCAGGCCATGGCCGACGCCCAGGTGGACCGCGCGCTGTGCATTTGCACCACGATGGAAGAGTTTGACGATGTCCACGCCCTGGCGCGTGACCATGCCCACCTGTGGGCCACCGTGGGCGTGCACCCCGACAGCGAAGACGTGATCGAGCCCTCTCTGCAGGACTTGCTCGACGGCGCGGCGCGGCCCAAGGTGGTGGGCATCGGCGAAACCGGCCTGGACTACTACCGCTTGGGTGATCGCAGCCTGGCCGACATGGAGTGGCAGCGCGAGCGCTTTCGCGTGCACATTCGCGCCGCGCGCCAGACGGGGCTGCCGTTGGTGATCCATACGCGCAGCGCCTCGGACGACACGCTGGACATCCTGCGCGAGGAGGGCGGTTTCGGCACGGGTGACGGGCGTGCGCCAGCCCGGGGCGTGTTCCACTGCTTCACCGAGACTGCGGAGGTCGCGCGCGCCGCGCTCGACCTGAATTTCTACATCTCGTTCTCGGGCATCCTGACCTTCCGCAACGCCGCCGACCTGCGCGAGACCGCGCGCCTCGTGCCGCTGGAGCGGCTGCTGATCGAAACCGACAGCCCCTACCTGGCGCCCGTTCCGCACCGGGGCAAGGTCAACACCCCGGCCCTGGTGCCGCACGTGGCCGCGCAGGTGGCCGAACTCAAGGGGCTGCCCGTCGAGGCCGTGGCCGAGGCCACCAGCCGCAACTTCGAGCGACTCTTCGATCGCGTGATGGTCGCCTGAATTTCGGGTTTTACATTAACAACATGAAAAAGCGCCTTGTTCTGAAATGCCTTCTGGCCTTGGGCGTGTGCAGCCCTGGCGCCTGGGCCAGTTCGTACGACGACTTCTTTTCCGCCATCAAGCGCAACGACCCGGACACCCTTGCCAGCCTGGCCCAACGCGGCTTCGACCTCAACACCCTGGACCCCGGCGGCCAGCACCCGCTGTACCTGGCGCTGCGCGATGAGTCCGACCGCGTGGCCATGTTCCTGCTGAGCCGGCCCGAGGTGAAGGTCGAGCACCGCAACGCCAAGGGCGAATCGCCCCTGATGATGGCCGCGCTCAAGGGCAAGCTGGAGCTCGTGCGCCGGCTCATCGATCGCAAGGCCGAGGTGAACAAGCCCGGCTGGGCACCGTTGCACTACGCCGCCACCCAGCCCGGCGAGGCCAGTCTGCCTGTGGTGCGCCTGCTGCTGGAGCACCACGCCTTCATCGACGCCCAATCGCCCAACGGCAGCACGCCGCTGATGATGGCCGCGCTCTACGGCAACCCGAAGGTGGTGCGACTCTTGCTCGACGAGGGCGCCGACACGGCGATGAAAAACGAGCAGGGGCTCAGTGCCATCGATTTCGCGCACCGGGCGGGCCGCAAGGAAACCGCTGACGCCATCGCCGCCGCCATCCGCGCCAAGCAGTCGACCGGCCGCTGGTAGACCCATGCCGCGTCAGGCTGGTGTCAGCGTAGGTGTATCCCACATGCCCGCCGCTCGGCCATGCGCGGACAATGCGCAGGTTTTTTGCATCCCCAGGAGACAGACGTCGTGAAAATAGCGAGCCAGAAGGACTTCGCGTCCGGCCTCATGTTCACCATCGTAGGCATAGCCTTCGGGGTGGGCGCCACCAACTTCGATATCGGCAGCGCGGCCCGCATGGGGCCGGGCTATTTCCCCTTGTTGCTGGGCATCCTGCTGGCCGTTCTGGGCGTCGTCATCACGCTCCAGTCGTTCGGCAGCCACATCGGCGACCAATCGCTGGGGGGCATCGCCTGGCGACCGCTGATCTTCATCCTCGGCGCCAACCTGGCCTTCGGCGCACTGCTGGTGGGCATTCCTTCCTGGGGCATTCCACACTTCGGGCTCATCGTGGCCATCTATGGCCTGGTGCTGATTTCCGGCTACGCGCGCCCGGGCCACAAGCTCAAGGAATCGGTCATTCTGGCCACGGCGCTGGCCATTGGCAGCTACGGCGCCTTCGTCTACGCCCTCAATCTGCAGTTCCCGGTTCTGCCGTGGTTCCTGGGCCACTGATCACGGAGACAAGAGAACACCATGGAATTGCTTGAACACCTCTCACTGGGCTTCAGCGTCGCCTTCACCGGGCAGAACCTGCTGTACGCCTTCGTCGGCTGCCTGCTGGGCACCCTCATCGGCGTGCTGCCGGGCCTGGGCCCGCTGGCCACCATCGCCATGCTGCTGCCCGTCACCTACGGGCTGGAGCCCGTGTCGGCGCTGATCATGTTGGCCGGCATCTACTACGGCGCCCAGTACGGTGGCTCCACCACCGCCATTCTGGTCAACCTGCCGGGCGAATCGTCCTCGGTGGTGACCGTGATCGACGGCTACCAGATGGCGCGCAAGGGCAGGGCGGGTCCCGCGCTGGCGGCCGCCGGCCTGGGCTCCTTCTTTGCAGGCTGCGTGGCCACGCTGGTGCTGGCCGCTTTCGCGCCGCCGCTCACCGAAATCGCCCTGAGCTTCGGCCCCGCCGAATACTTCTCGCTCATGGTGGTGGGCCTGATCGGCGCCGTGGTGCTGGCCTCGGGTTCGCTGATCAAGGCGCTGGCCATGATCGTGCTGGGCCTGCTCATCGGTCTCATCGGCACCGACATCAACTCGGGCGTGGCGCGTTTCTCGTTCGACATTCCCGAACTCACCGACGGCGTGAGCTTCGTGGTCATCGCCATGGGTCTGTTCGGCTACGGCGAGATCATCAGCAACCTTTCGCACGACGAGTCCAAGCGCGAGGTCTTCACCGCCAAAGTCACCGGCATCATGCCGACCGCCGAGGACTTCAAGCGCATGTTCCCCGCCGTGCTGCGTGGCACGGCCCTCGGTTCGGCCCTGGGCATCCTGCCGGGCGGCGGTTCGTTGCTGTCGGCGTTTGCTGCCTACACCATCGAGAAGAAGACCAAGCTCAAGCCGGGCGAAGTGCCGTTCGGCCAGGGCAACATCCGCGGCGTGGCCGCGCCCGAGTCGGCCAACAACGCCGGTTCGCAGACGTCGTTCATCCCGCTGCTCACGCTGGGCATTCCGCCCAACGCCGTGATGGCGCTGATGGTGGGTGCCATGACCATCCACAACATCCAGCCCGGCCCGCAGGTGATGACCAGCAACCCGGACCTGTTCTGGGGCCTGATCGCCTCGATGTGGATCGGCAACGCCATGCTGATCATCCTGAACCTGCCCCTGATCGGCATGTGGATCAAGCTGCTGACGGTGCCTTACAAATGGCTGTACCCGGCCATCGTGCTGTTCTGCGCCATTGGCGTGTACTCCACCAACAACAACAGCTTCGACATCTGGATGGTCGCGCTGTTCGGCCTCATCGGCTACATCTTCATCAAGCTCGGCTGCGAACCCGCGCCGCTGCTGCTGGGCTTGATTCTTGGCCCGATGATGGAGGAGTACCTGCGCCGCGCGCTGCTCATCTCGCGCGGTGATTGGGCCGTGTTCGTCACGCGCCCGATCTCGGCCTCGCTGCTGGTGGTCGCCGTGCTGCTCTTGATCATCGTGCTCTTGCCATCGGTGAAGAAGAAGCGGGAAGAGGCGTTCGTGGAGGAGTGATCCACCGCTACACGCGCTCTGCGTCCAAGTAAAAAAGAGCCCCCGATCGACAGATCGGGGGCTCTTTGCTTGGGCTGTGCCGAAGGCGATCAGTGATTCGGCGTGGGCTGGGCCGGGCGCAGCGGGACAGCTCGCCCACGCAGATCGATGCCAAGCTGCCTCGACAAATTGGCGACCGATTGAATGCCGGCCTCGCGGCGTTGCAACGGACTCGGCCGACTCGGCCGGCCCATCACGGCGGCCTGAACGGCGGCCTGCTGATCGACCTTGATCAATGCCGTCTTCGTCGATGCGTTCGCGGCGGGCGAGGCGGCCATTCCGATGGCCGAAGGCGGTGTATTGGGACGGTGGATTCTCATGGCGCGTGTGTTTTCGGGGCAAACAGGCAAGGTCAGGCAAAAAGGCCCAGTTCGGGAATGACGTCGCCGCATGTGCCCGACGCCGTGGGTTGGTTCACGACTTCTCGCCACAGGGTGATCTGGCTGGCCACGTCATCCAGGTAGACGGCCAGCGGCTGCGGCGCATCGGGGTCCATGGGCCAACTGGCCAGCAGTTCGTAGCGCTGATCCTGGGTCAGCGTGATGGTGGGCACAGGGATCACGCCGTGGCAGCGAAGGATGAGATCGTTGATCGAGCTGCGCTGAATGGCGTCTTTCACAAGGCCGAGTTCGGCGCGAAACAGGAACTCGGCGTGGGCAGCGTCGTACTCGACGTCGACGATGGACTCATCGGCCAATACGATCATCCAGGTCGCGTCGGTGGCTTCCCGAATGACCGCCCATACGCTTGACTGCTCAGCGGCGCGGTGAAGGCAATGCTCGACGGCTTCCAGGTTCATGCGCGGCTCCGTGGGTTCGATGTCTGACCTTCGGTGTCCTTGGGGGTATGGACAGGCGGCGTTGGGTAACGGCGTTTTGATCGAGGGTTCACGATCTGCACATCTCAAATAGTTCTACGATGTATATTATGTTAACCAGGCTGCGCGGCCGGTTGACGCTCATGCCGGTGGCCGCCTGATGCTGCGCGCGCTGCTGCACCTGGCCCGCGCCCTGGCCCTCACCCCCCTGGGCTGGTCCATCCTGGCGCTGTGCTGGGTTCTCGTCTTCGTGCTGGCGGCCGTGGCCGCCTTGTCCTAAAGCCGCGGCTCAGCCGGCCGACATCCTGTCATGTTCCGCGCGCCTTCGGCTGCTGGTCTGCCGCCCTTCGCCTGGCTGCTGCACGACCAGCAGGCGGCCCGCCCGCATGTCGCCCGGCATCTTGGCCTGTCCACACGCACGCTCGCGCGCTACGAGGCCACGCAGCAGGCGCCGCGCGCCGTCATGCTGGCGCTGTACTGGGAAAGCCGCTGGGGGCGCTCTGCGGCCGACGCCGAGGCCGCGACAGCCGCCGACGTGCACCGGGGCCATGCGCAGGCCCTGGCCAACGAAAACGCCGCCCTGCGGCGGCGTATCGCGGTGCTGGAGCGGGAATTGACCCAGGCCCAGCCCGAGGCTGCGAACTTGCCTTTCTGGCGCGCCTGATCAGCGCTTGGCCTTCGCCTTCACGATGCGCCCGCCCTTGGCGTAGCGAAAGCCCTTCTTCAAGCGGCCTTTGCCCTTGGTGGCGGCGGACTTGCTCACCGCGCGTTTCTTCGTTGCCATCACGTTGCTCCAGGTGGTTGCGCACCGTCCCACTGCCGCTTGATCCAGGCGCGCACGCCGGGCAGTTGACCGATGACGAGGGCGGCCAGCAAAGCGCCGGCCAGGACGATGACGGCCTCGCGGCCGACCTCGGGGACTGAGGGGATGATCTTGCGCACGCTCACGGCTTGCGCTCCAGATGGGCCACGCGCGTTTCCAGGCGGTCCACGTCCGCGCGCAACCAATCGAGCTTGGTGGACACCACGCCCCACATGACGGCCCCGTTCACCAGGGCCGTGACCGCGATGCTCACCAACTGGCTCACGGCTGCTTTTTCTCAGGCAGCGCGATGGCGGCCAGGCCGGTGACGCCCAGCACGACTTGCGCGATCAGGTCCATGGTGCCGGGCGGCAGGCCGAAGACGATGCCCAGGGCCGACAGGCCGGCCCAGGTCGAAGGTTCCTTGATGCGGTTCAGAAAGGCGTGCATGCGCTAGCTCCAGAGGTAGTTGAGGAAGTCCTTCGCAGGACAGGAGAACGACGCCGCCCAGGTGTTGCCCGCCTCGCGGTCAAGCTGGCATTGCGTCTTGTTGGTGGCCGGGATGCCCACCAGTTCACCGATGCCGACGACAGCGCCCGAGGCGGTGCCGTCGATGAAATCGACCGCGGCTTCACCGAGGCTTGCGCCCACGCCGCGCGCGCCGCCCTCGCGCGTCATGGCCCACACCAGCGCGAGCAGCACGGCGCCGGCACCCACGATGTAGACGGGAGACACGCGCACCACGTCAGGCCCCCGCGCCCGGCGCCTGCCAGACCATCTGCCCGTTTTGGTAGTAGTTTCCGCTGGGGTCGATGGCGACACCGTTTTCGAAGTAGCGCCACCCGTTGTTAAAGGCCTTGCCCGCCGAGTCGAAGATTTCATCGACCCAATCGAGCGGCTTGCCGGTGTCGCGCGGCGCGTTCACGCGCGGCGTGGTCTGGCTGCGCCAGATCATGTACACGGCGATGCCGGCCAGGCCGAGAACGAGCATTTCGGTGGTTTGCAGCTTCATGGTTTTCCTCAGGCGAAGGTGCCACCGGCCGAGGCGAACACGCCTCGGGCCGTGGCAAGGGAAATGACGGGTTGACCGTAGGGCGAGCCGGGCATGCTGGCCCACTCGCGGGCGATCTTCTGCAACGCCAGATCGACGCGCCCGGCCTTGGCGTCATCGAGTGCGCCGCGCGCTGCGATGCGGCCGACGATGGCGCGATCCTGGCTTGCAGGGGTGAAGTCGGTCAGACCCATGATGCGGGCCGTCTCGTCCCACGTGGACGCCAGGAACTGGCCGGCGCCGGCAGCCGTGCTGGTGATGGGCTTGCCGCCCAGCATGCGCGTGATGCGCTGGCGCGGGTGGTCGGCGAAGCTGGTGAACAGGCCACCGCCGAACAGGGTTCGATAGCCGTCTTCGCCCGCCGTGCCCTCGCCGCGGCGGATCACAGCCACCAGCGCGCGCACGTTGGGGTGCGCCACGTCGGCCGCCGTGACGGTGCGCATCTTGGAGAGGTCAAGCCGCATGGTGATGGTGTCGATGATGGTTTCGGCCGCCTCGGTCACTTCCTCGGCGATGCCCTCGCCCGCTTGCACAGCGGACGCCCACAGGTCGGCCGCCTCCTGCTCGCGGCGCATGAGCAGCCAGGCGCCGGCCGCGAGCAGGCCCGCCGACGCGATGAGGAACGCAGGTCGCATGGATCACAGCAGGGTGTACCGTGCATGGCGGAACCAGGCGCCGCCGCCCGCCGTGCTGCTGATGAAGAACAGTCCCAAGCCCGGCGCGATGCGGCGCGGCTGCTGAAGATCGATGTTGGCGATCTGCACGGACCCCGATTGAGAGAACACCGATTGCGCGATGACATCGCCGTCACCCACCCCGGTCGGCGCGGTCGCTTTCGCTACGAAGGCCTGCACGATGGTGGCGGACGACGTTGCGTCGCTTGCGCCCGCGCTCCACAGAATGGCCCCGTTGGGGTTGGCGGCGGCATTGAACACCGTCAGCGGCGTGACGGCCGCGACCGTGGCACCGGTTGACCAGTTGTGAGTCGGCAGCACGGGGCGCATGCTCTCGTCTGCCAGCAGCACCGATCCCACCACCTGAACATCCCCCACTGGCGCCTTGTCGTAGGCCACCGTGTTGCCCAGGCGCGTGACGAACTGCACCACCTGAGTCGATGCGCTGTGCAGGCGCACGCGATCAAAGGTGCCGACCTCGAATTTCTCGGCGTAGCCCTCGCCCACGTCCACGGCTTCGGCGACCTCGCGCCCTCCGCTGTAGAACTCCAGCGTCAGCGGCCCGGCCGCCTCCAAGATGCGCAGGAAGTTGCACACGCCATAGAACTCTTGCGGCACGCCGGCTTGCAGGGTGATGGTCATCGACATGGTCAGCCCTTGCGATTCACGAAGTAGAAGCCGGCCACCACCGCCACGACGACGGCCAGCACGATGATGGTTCGCTGATCGAGCGCCCCCGACTTGTCGGCCTCGGCCTGCGCGTAGGCATCGGCCACCGACTTCTGCGTTTGGCCGATGAGGCTCTGCCCCTGCGTGAAGATGTTGTGCGCCGCATCGATCAGGTCGGCGTAGCCCTCGCCCAGGTTGGCAATGGACAGGTCCACCGTATCGAGGCCGCGCGACACCAGCCCGCCGTCGGTGATCTGCACCGCGTTGCCCGCGCCGCTGATCCCCACGGAGCCCGCCGTGACGCGGTTGTCTTCGCTGGTGTTCGCGCTCTTGGAACTGCCCCCGATGCAGGGGCAGTGATGGCCCAAGGCCTTGCGCTTCAACTCGTAGACGTTCATGGCTTGATGGCCTTCACCAAAACGAACCCCGCGCCCACGGTGCGCGTGATCCGGTATCCGTGTTTCTTCGCTCGGCGCACCAGGCCACGGCGCACCGTCTGAAAGCCCACCAGGCGACAGCCGCGCGCCAGCGCCTGGCACTCCACCGCATGCAGGCCCTCGGCCGTCATGCCCTGCCCCTGCCCCGCAGCCGCGTGAATCCAGCCCACGCCGTCAACGAAGGACACCGACAGGAACAGCCGGCCGCAGGCGGTGCACAGTTCGAAGCACTCGCCGGCCGCCGCCGCGCCTTCGGGGGTTTCGACGCCCTCGGGGTCCAGGCCCGCGCAAAGCGCGAAGGCCTGCGCAGCCTGGTCCCGGGTGGTCGGCGTCATTTCTTGCGCTTGAAGTAGCTGACCGCGATCAACGCGCCGACCAGCAGCACCGCATAGGGCAGGTACTGCGCCATGTCGCCGCTGCCGCCCGTGTTCACGCCGCCAGAGCCGAAATTCACGACCCAGCCGCTGGAGTTGGCCGCCGACGAGGCGTTCGAAGGACCGCCGCCGCCTGCGCTGCCGCTGATGGGCATCATGGGCTCAGTCCTTCAGCGCGAAGACCGCCACGACGGCGCCCAGGGCCAGCAGCACCACCACGCCCGGGCTCATGCCGAACATGGTCTGCGGTGCCACCGTCTGCGGCTGTCCTTCGTTGTAGAGGCCGAGTTCACCCAGCGCCTGGAGCCGCAGTTTCTGCAACTCATAGGGCTGGGTGAACTTGGCGTCAGCCGCCTTGTTCAGCAGCGAACTGCTGACGTTTTGGAACCACTCTTCCCACATGGGGCGGCCCTCGCTTTACAGGTTGCCCAGCGGGTCGAGGTACTCCACCAGCACCGTGCCGGAGCCCGCGCCCGAGAAGTCGAGCAGGAATTCCAGCGACTTCGCGTTGCGGGTGTCGAGCGCCTTCTTGATGTTGCCATCGAGCACGAAATCGATGGTGTAGACGTTGGCCTGCGGCACGCGCTTGGCCTTGGTCTGGTCGAAGCTGTTTTCAGCGGCCACCGATTCGTGGATCACCAGGCCGTCTTCCTTCATGGTCGCGCCGGTCACGGTGCCGGTGTGGAACACGTGGATGCGCTTGATGATGGAACCGGTGTTGCCGAAGGGCAGGTTCACTGCCAGGCGGCCACCGGTGGACTGACTGAACGGGTAGCTCAGCAGTTTGCTGATGAGCGCAGCGAACGGGGCCGCCGCGCCGTCGCGGGTCTTCTGCTGCGCGCTCTCGATCAGGATCGGCGTGATCACCGGGGCGGTGGCGCCCGCAATGGTGACTTCGCTGGTGATGTTGGCGATGCCCTGCGAGGTGTCGAAGGCGCCGACCATGCGGTCAAGCTCCGCGATCATGGAGTAGTCCGCGAACTGGATGTCGAGGAAGGCGGCGGCGGTGGACTCGCCGCGATAGGCGTTGATCGCGTCCAGTTGGGCGCCCGTGGCCTCAAGAATCACCTTGCCATTGGCCTTGAGCTTGAGCAGCGAAATCATGGCCTTGGTGAGGGCCGTGCCGCCCAGCTTCAGGCGCAGGTTTTCCAGCGTGCGCCCGGGCGTGACCTGGTTGGTGGCGGTGCCGCTGGGCACCACGTTGGAGAAGGGCAGGCCGTAGCGCGTGAGTTTTCCGACGGACATGGTTGTTCCTTGGTGGTCAGAGGGTGGCGGCAGCGCTTACAGCACTTCGCGGATGTAGGGCGTGCGGCGCGCGACGGCCACAGCCGCGACGGCCACGGCACCGGCCTTGCCGTAGGTGCCGCCGTACTTCCAGGCGGCAAAGGCGATGGCGGCGGCAATGCCGTACTTCATGAGGGTGGCTTGGTCCATTGCGAACGATCCTTGAGGGTTGGTGCAGGTACACATGGGGTTGGTCGCCGCGCTCGGTGACGCCCTGCGCTTGCGTGGCCTCAATTGCAGGCGAAAAAAAACCGCCCGTGGGCGGCTGTAACCGGTACGGGGACCGGATGGCTTCTGCGATCAGAAACGGAGCTTGCCGGTGGTGATTTGCTTGGTGAGCCGGTCAGCAATGACGAACTCCAGGGGCTTCAAGGCGCCCAGCTTTTCCACCGGGATCATGGTCTTGCGGTTCATGTAGAACACGTCCTCGCCGCCCATGGCAAAGCACACGTAGCGGGTGGCGTTGCCGATCGCCGTCTTGTCGGCCTCGGCCCAGCGCTGCGAGATGGCATAGATGGTGATCCCGCGCTTGAGCCCGCGGCGGATCAGGATGCCCCAATTGCCCGGGGCCTTGCTCGGCGTCGTCACGTCGGCCAGTTCCTCGGCGATGGCGTCGAGCGGTTCCACGTAGCGGCCCGCGTACATCACGCACCCGCACCAGAAATCGAACTCGGCCTTCAGGTCGCCCCCGGCCACGTAGGCGATGCGCTGCGCCCCGCCCTTCTTCGCCCACTCCAGAAGCTGCGCGCGCGTCGTCACCTTGCGCCAGCCGGGCAGCGCCGCCCACTGGTCTTCAGGGTCCCATGCCCACACTCGTCGCCTCGCCTTGACCTGGCGCGCGGTCCACGCGGTTTTGCCAGAGCGCGAGGCGCCGCTGATGACGTTCAGTTCGCCGTCGATGGTCTTCATTGGACCGGCCCGCTTCCGAAGGTCACGGCCGGCCCCGTGCGCTCGGGCGCGGGCGGCGGCGCTGGCACGGGCGCCGCGATGTCGATGCCCTGTTCCTTCGCCGTCGCTTCAATCGGCCGGCGCTTCTTCCACTCGGCCAGGTCCGCGCTAACGCCGTTGTAGGTGGCCCAGGCCAGCGGCCCGACGACGGCCACGCAGGCGATTTCCGCGCCGTACTGGCCCATTAGCCCATCGCCCAGCCATCCATGCTTCTCGCACAGCGCGCCGATGGCCCCGGACGCGGCGCCGATGGCCTCGGGGGTGTAGATGGTCTTCAAGCTGGGCAGCGCGGGCGACAGCACCGCGACCACCATGCCCATGAGGCCCGCGATTTCCTCTTGCAGGGTCGGCCCCTTCGGTTCCTGTTCCTGCGTGGCGAGCGCCTGACCTGGCGCCCCGCCCTGCCCCGCCGCCGCTTCCAGCGCCGCCAGGTCGGCCGCCTGTTCGTCGCTGGCCGGCGCCTCGCCGTTGGCCGCAATGTCACGCTCCACGGCCTGCGTGTTGGTATTGCTCGGCCTCATCGCGCACCCCCTGCCATGAAGTGCAACGCGTCGGCCAGGCCGGTGCGCTTGGGTGCTGCGGGCGGCGGCGGGGGCTCCGCGACCGGGGCCGGCGCAGCAACGGGCGCGGCCGGCGCGGGCGCAGGCGCCGCAGTGGCCAGCCGCTTCGCGTGGTTGGCTTCGAACAGCGCCACGCGCTCGGGGTCCGGCCCGACGCGCAACTGCTGGCGGCACGTTGCGGTGCAGAAGCCGAACGGGTCGCCGTTCTTGTCGCTGGTGATCCGCATGCCTCCCGGCGTGCCGCAGGAGGGGCAATCGATGTAGCCCCGCACGACCTTATCGGACATGGTTGCGCTCCAACTCGGACACCTTGAACTTGCGCGTCTCGTCCACGGGCGCGTCGTCCTTCACGCCCTGCACGCGCACCGTGGCCCAGCCGCCCGCCACGCCCGGGTGGCGCTCCTGCACCACGCCCACCATGCCGGCCAGGTCGCCCGCTTTCACGCGCGCCACGTCATGCACCTTGAAATCGTCCTTCATGCTCTACCCCTTCCGTTGGCCCCCCGGCCCTCTGAAGCACTTCACCGTCGCCCTCGGCGGTGGGATCCCACCGCCGGGCGTGCAGGTGCTGCAGCACCTGCAAAACTGCCGTCTGTTCGTGGGGCCCCATCGCCGAAAACTTCGCGGCCCAGCGCTGCGCCTTGCGCTTGATGCGCTCGCGGTCGCGGTAGTCGTTGCCGGCGAACTGCACGTCATGCAGCGCCACGGCGGCGGGGTCATAGTTCATCCACAGCGTCTCCGTTGCCACGCCGCGCCGCGTCATGGCCTGGAAATCGTGCTGGTGCGCCTCGCGCAAGCTGCTCGCATCGTCATAGAGCGCGCAGCGGTAGCCACTGAGCATCCAGCGCACACCTCGATCTGTCATCGCCGGAAGCAGCGAGCCCACCAGGTGCCCATGGTCGGCATCGCTCATTTCGAACCGGTACAGGTCCACGTCCTTTCGCGCCTGGTGCACGTAGGGCGGGTCCAGATACACGAACCAGCCATCACCCATCGCCGGCAGCAGCGATGCGAGCTCAGCCAGCGCATCGACGTTGCGGACGATGGTCGACGGCCTGGCCAGCACCGCCAGCTTTGCCGCCTGCTCGGGATCTCGCTCCATCAGGATTGACGATGCCGCCGGCTTGAGGCGCCGGTAGATGGCCGCGCTGCCCGCGAACGCTTCAACAAAGGTGGTGCACGCCGGCGCGCGGTTGATGATGGTCTGAAAGACCCCTGCCCCGTTCTTGCCGCCCTGGTACCGCATCGTCAGACCTCCACCGCCGTCGGCGGCGATGCCCAGTTGAAGAACCGCCCCAACTTGCGCCGATGGGTGTTCACAACCCCGAACAGGCGCGGCCCCGTATCCATGTGCCGCCGATCCAACGTGTCGAGCGTTGGCGTCGGCGTGCAGTTATTGACACGGGTCCAAGGCGGCAGCGCTTCGCGCAGCCGCGATGCGGCCTCCCGCTCTTGCTGTAGCCGTTCCAGGCGCGCGGCCGTCTCCTGCGCGGCCCTGGCGTCATGCGCGTGAATGAGCCCTTGCAGGCGCGCGCAGTGGGCCTCCACCGCGTCCAGCGCCCCGCCCTTGCTGATGACGATCCACTCGGCCCGCTCGGACTCAATGACCGTCTGCGCCGGGCTGCGGAAGTGCCCGCCCAGGCCGCGCGCCGCGATGTGGGCCGGTGCGGGTACGGATACGGAGCCCAGGCCCTGCACGCCCAGCACGCGCGCGGGCGACGGCTCCCCGTAACTGTTGGCCGCCTCGCGCTCCACCCGGTACAGGCGCACGGCCTGCCGCGCGCGCCGGCACGTTGGGCCGCCCTGCGCCATGGTGTAGCGCTGCCAGGCCAGGGCCTTGCGCTCACCCGGCTCCACCAGTTGCAGGTTTACCGCCCGGGTGGCCTGGCGCAGGTTGTCCGCCGTCTGCTCGGCCTCCATGTGCTCGGGGTGCAGCCGGCGCAGTTCGCGCCACACCGTCACGGGCGGCCCGCCGATCTGCTGAAACTGGCGGATGCCCCACACGCGCGCCCAGGTGACGACGGCGGCCGTCGCCTCCACGATCGGGTTGCCATACAGGTCGTATTGCATCGCGAAGCCGTCCACGCCCTTGGCTATGTACTTCGCGATGTAGCCGGCCGCGCTGCCCTTCTCCCCGTCGATGGCCTTGATCTTGACGCGCCGCTCCCGGGCGCCCTTCTCGTCCGGGCTGTCGTTCTCTAGGAAGTAGCGGCGCAAGCCGTCATCGAACACCGGCACCGCATCGGTGGGCACCTTGCACAGCTTGCGCATCTCCACGCGCTCCGTCATCGGCGCGAAGAAACACAGAATGTTCCAGTGCGGGGTGCCATCGTGGTGCGGCTCCGTGGTGCGAAAGCCATAGACCCGCAGGCCCTCGCGCTCCCAATGGGCGCACAGCCGGCGCCACTGCGCTGCCAGGTACTGCTGCGCCTCGCGCGGCCGGGTGCCGTCGTACTTCCGGTTTTCCACCACCTTGCCGCTGTCCAGGTGGGTGAACCTGTGCATGCGGCTGGGGCAGGTGAGCACGGCCCAGCGCTTCACGTGGCCCAGGGCATCGGCGCAGGCTTCGAAGCCAGCAACCCGCGTCATCAACTCGCCGCGTCGGATCACCGGATTGGCGACGGACTTCTCTGCGACGGCCGCCAGGGTCATTTCCTGGCCGTGGTCGTTGACGGCCAGGGTGTGCGCCAGCATGGCCGCGTTCGCGCGCTGGCGCTCGGCGTGCACCTTGCGCGACTCGGCCGACACGTAGCAGTCGGCGCGCGCGTGGACCAGGCCCAGGCCGATTGCGCAGACCTCCACGGTGCGCGCGTGCACGCGGCGGAAGACCTTGCGCCAAAACTTCTCGTCGCGCAGGCGCGCCAGGCGCCCCGCGTCCGTCATCGTGGGGCCGTCGGGCCACAGGTCCAGCAAGCCGCGCCCGGCCATCACCGTGCGCGAGAGGCGCCGCTTCAACTCGGCCAGGCAGCGGGCCAGGTACTCAGCGGGCATGTGCGCCCAGCGCTGGCGGTACTGGCCGTCTGCGCTGGCCTGCATGTCGCCATGGTCGCGGGCCTCCTGCCTCGCCAGCTTGCACAGGTCGGAGTCGCCCATGCTGGGCGCGATGCCCACGCGGCGGCCCGCCTCCAACTCCGACAGGCGACGACTGAGCCACATGTCGGCCGGCCCGTGGGTGGCGCCCCTGTCGGCCAGGGTCTGCGCGTGCTTTCGCCACTCGCCCACCATGCGCGCGGCCCACCTCGGCGGCAGCAGCTCCAGGCGCGGCGCGGCCCAATGCGGGGTGCGCGCGCTGTAGTCCTCCACGACCGGCGCGCGCGCGGCTCCGGTGTAGCCGGCGACGTTGGCGAAGGGGCCGATGTGGGCGGCCTTGGCGCGGGGCTTTTTCACTGCGCGCCTCGGTGGCAGTGGTGTGTCCGCCCGGCTACTTTCCGCATTTTCCGGGCTGCATTCCTTGGTCGCTCACTCCCCGATGCCGGGGTTTCGCCGCACCGCATCAGTCTGTCTGCCGCCGGCCGTTCATGACGGACGGGCCTCCAGTCATGGGGCGGCCACACCGCTGCCACTGTCACCGCGCCCCCTGGCCCTGCTCGGCCACGCGGCGCCACTGCGCATCCCACGCGGCGCGGATGTCGGCCGGCAGCTTGTCCCAGCCGGCCGGGCGCGGCCAGGCCATCAGACGCGGCCGATGCTCGGCGGGGATCAGCACCCCCGTGGCTGACTGGCGCCAGGCCGTCATGCTGCCCGCCTGCAACCGATACAGCCGCCCAGGGCGCCGGAACACTCGCCCTCGGGGTAGTTGCAGCCCGAGGCGGCGCAGGCCGTGCGCTTCACCACGGCCAGCGGCGCCGCCTTGATGCGCAAGGCGCTGGCGATGCCCTCGGACACGCGGTCCGCCGCGATGCCGGCCGCCTCGGCGGCTTGCTCCAGGCCGAACAGCAGCGCGCCGGTCTGGTCGGGCGTGAGCACGTCGCCCGCGACGACGACGCCGGCCAGCGTCACGTCCACGCGCACGCCCTTGCCGGGCGCCGGTTGCACGACCAGCGCGCGGCCGGCCGTGAGCTTGATGGTGGTTTTCATGCCGGCACCCCGCGCGGTGTGCCGATGCGGCGCTCGGCCGCCATGCGGCGCAGCTTGTCGCCGGCCCGCCCGGGCTTGCCCGGGACGCGCGAGCGGCCGAGGCCGCGATGGTCGTAGCCCTTGAACGGCGCCGGCTGCGCCAGCCGCACCGACTCGGCGAACGGCACCGCGCTGGCGGCCACCAGGCCAGCGAGTGCCGCGAGGAATCCGCCCCTCATGGTCAGATCGCCGCCGTAAGGATTTCGGCCTTGCCCTCGGCCTCTTCCAGCGCCGCGCGCAGGCGGCGCGACTGGTCGGGCGTGAGGTGGAAATCGAAACTCATCGGCCCGCTGTTGTGCGACAGGACGACGACGAACGGGTCATCCTTCTTTTCGCTGCACTGGCCGACGGCCGCGACCCTGAGTTGCCCTTGGTGCTCGAAATGGCCCGTGAGCCGGGCAATCGTGAAACTCGACATGGAACCCACCTTCACCCCCCCTGCCCTCTGAAATCGAAGGCGCCGGGCACGGTCCAGAAGGTGGGGGGATGATGAGAAACCGCCCCGGCGCGGGACGGATGGTATGGCAAGCCATTGCCACAGGCAATCGGATTGCCATAGGGCAACCGTTTACACATACGGCGTACCCTTACCGTTACAGGCCCTCGGAGGCCCTCTCAACCCCTATCCGAAACGGAGGTTATCCACATGGCCGCAAGCATCGCCGCTCTACTGGACAAGGCAAAGGTTATCCACAAGCTGCCCAGCGACTACAAGCTGGCGCTCGTAATGGGCGTCAGCCACCGGTCGGTTGCCAACTACAGGGACGGCAAGACCCTTCCCGACGCTCGGGTAATCCGGTTGATTTGCGACCTGACTGGTGATGACCCCGCGATTCTGGCGGCCGAGGTCGAGGAACAACGCGCCACCACGGACGAGGCGAGAGCCCTCTGGCACCAAGTTGCACAGCGCCTTCAGCAAGCCCGGGCGACGAACGGTCTGTATATTATGTAAATATAAGAATGTGGTGGCCCACGCTTGACCTTGACACCGCCGAGACAAGCAAAGTTGTAATGCTCAAGACCAGTAAAGTTGTTAACGGGTCGACTGAAGCTTTCACGATACTCCGCTGCTGAAGTCATTGCTAAGCACTTGACAAGTGGCACCAGAGGCCGCCGGCACCCGCTGCCCCATTGGCAGACCAGCCTCAACTTCCGAGCCGACGGTCCTTGGAACGGCCTGGATGGCTACCGAGGGTAAATCTGTTCACTTTTCATCCCAAAATCAGTTCCACGGCGCGCGTCGTCGAGCGAATGGCCACCATAGGAATAGATTTCGATGAGGTAGCGTCTCTCTGAACGGAATGGCGTTTGGTGGCCATACCGAGAACAAGATCCAAGCGCTTGGCGAGCATGGGCACGGTGTCTCTCTCATACCGCCGCCAAAAACTGACGGTATTGCTGGTGCTATCGCTGTTCGACAACGTGCGCATCCTGTAATGCGCTCGAGCTGTCGAGTGCTTCGTACGGTGGCTACCGAGGGTAAATCTGTTCACTTTTCATCCCAAAATCAGTTCCACGGCGCGCGTCGTCGAGCGAATGGCCACCATAGGAATAGATTTTGATGAGGTAGCGACTCTCTGAACGGAATGGCGTTTGGCGGCCATACCGAGAACAAGATCCAAGCGCTTGGCGAGCATGGGCACGGTGTCTCTCTCATATCGCCGCAAAAACTGACGGCATGGCTGGTGCTATCGCTGTTCGACAACGTGCGCATCCTGTAATGCGCTCGTGCTCTCGAGTGTTGGTACAGTTTGAGCCAGATGATCACGGCCGCCATGATCGCCACGCAGACCGCTTGCACGACCCACTTGACGCACCAGGCGGCAAACTTCCAGCGAACAGGCTAACGGGCCCAGTCAAAAGTGCTCCATACTGCGCATCCGTTCATGCGCAAATTCTTGCGTCACGACTCGCGCAACAGGCACATTTGTCGGCCGCGTCAGCTGAGTCGAAGCCGAGCCGCAGGCTGCTGAATGGGTGGTGTCCAGTCCCGCGGCCCCGACGCGCCCTCTTCCTAGTGTTGCTGGTTCGACCATCGCGCTGGCGGTGGCGTTGCTGGGCCTGAAGGCGCTGGAGGCGACACCGGAATCTTTTTCCAAGGGCGCTCCTGCGAAAGTATTGGACGCGGCCCATTCTTTGTGAGCGTGCACAGCTCGAGAGGACCCAGAAGAGGCGCCTCGATTGCGCGTGTGGGGCTAACATGCAGACCCAAGGCCGATTCCGAGATCCTGCCGACTTTCCTGGTAGCAATGGTCCTTTTCTTCGACACCGAATTCACGGACTTCCTCGACATCGATCTCATCTCGATCGGGCTTGTAAGTGAGGATGGCCACCATACCTTCTACGCCGAGCGCAGTGACTATCGCGCTGCAGCCTGCAGCGAGTTCGTTCGACAGGTCGTAGTACCACTGCTCGGCAAGTGGCCGGATCGGATTTTCACGAGGGAAGCACTTTCGCGCGAGCTCTACTCTTGGCTCGCAAGTCTGCACGGCAGGGTCCTATTGGCATGCGACTCGGCACATGATCGGGATTTGCTCCTGGACGCGCTGGAAGGTGAGCTGCCCACGAACGTCCTGGCCAGGCCTCTCTCCCTAGCTAACTACCACGCTGATCCGGTCTTCAATGCGGCTGAAAGCAAATACTTTCAGGACAACGGTGTCACTCGGCACCACGCCCTGCACGACGCGCTGGGACTGAGGGCTGGTTGGCTGGGTCAGCGCGGCTGACCGACGGGCGCGAAGGTCTCGAGCTTCACCATGCTCATCGTCAATGTCGACAACCACGAGCTGTTCAAGCTGTTTCACAAGCCCAGCGATGAGAAGTGCATGGTCGTGATCCTTCGCGAGGATCAGTACGACGAGTGGCTGGATGAATCGGCCGCCAAATCCATGAAGTTCATGCGCCAGTAGCGGCCTCGTCGGTCTCCTCCAGCGCGCACGTCACTGGCTCCTCAAACAGGCCCCGGATTGCTGTCACCCTCTCTTGGTCCAGAGACAGACCTCGGGCGATGCGATGGGCTGCGACGACATCCAGCGCCAGACGCATGCTGGCTCTGAGTTCTTCAGGGTTTCAGGCGATCGACGTTCATCCTCGTCGTTCTCGGCTGGAATGGGCCGCAGAAAGGGTGTTGGAGAACGGGTCAAGGCTTCATTGCCACCCAGGTGGTCGACTTCGCGTGGATTGCGAACTCCTTCTTCGTGGCGCCTGCCTTGCTCCGTCGGATCCAGGTCTCACCGGACGGCAACTGGTACGTGACACCTACCTCGGGAGGACAGCCGGCACTGTCGAGATCATTGCGCTCCTTGGGACGTGCGCCGGACGGGCCGCCGACCAGCTCCTGGAGCGTCGCCTCCGCCTCGAAAGACTTCATCATCTTGATCAAGTGGATGACAGCATCCTTCTTGGTCTTTCCCATGTGAGCGAGCTTGTCAGATAGGAAGTTCATCGTGGATTCGAACTCCTTTGTCGACTGCTCTTCTGCCTGCTTCATCAATTGCTCCGCGTATTCGCGGAGTTCGGTGGCGCTCATGCGGGATGTATCTCGTTCAGTGTTGGTCACCAAGGGCGCTCCTGAGAAGGTATTGGACGTAGAGAAATTGGCCTGACAGGCGAATGGCGATGCGAAAGGCGAAGCGCACCCACCCGGGCCAGATGCAGATTTCGGCAAGGAATGAATGAGTCTATTCCACCGGACCGGGTCAACTCCCATCACGACATTCCCATAGACGGTCACCTGTCTGCGTCCCATAATTGGTCACCATTGTTTTTGTAGGCTCGATTCGATAGTCTTTGTTGTTCTGAACGGATCAACGACCGAGTCGCACGTGGGCAAGACATTGTCAATTTCAAGTTCGCCGAGGGGCGACGTCACGCTGTTCCTGGATGTTGATGGCGTGCTGCATCGCCGTGAACTAGGCGCCGAGAAGTTCACTGCCTTGCCGCAGCTACAAGAATCGATCCGCCGACACCCTCGGCTGGAAGTAGTCATCTCCAGTTCCTGGCGCGAGGTCTTCGATTTCGAGGACCTCGTCGAGCTCTTCGATGAAGATCTGCGCCAGCAGATCGTCGGCACTACGCCTGTGCTGGATCTGGACACGGAGTTCGTCCGCCAGCGCGAGTGCGAGCAATGGATGGACACTCATCGACCCTCGGACCAAGAGTGGCTTGCCGTCGAAGACGAGCAAGCATTGTTCGAGCCTGGTTGCCCCCAGTTGCTACTCGTCGACGGCAGCAAAGGGCTGCAGGTCGAGGACCTGAGGCGCCTGGATGAGCGCATCTCGGAGGCCTTGGCACGAGTGCCCGAACTCAAGCTGGCGCGATGGCGCTGCTGGCGCGCGGCATGAAGCCTGAGGATGTAAGTTCCCCGGACTGGAAAGAGGCAGACCACGGCATGGGCGCAGGGCAACGTGTCGCCCTCTTCGGCGCAATGCGCACGGGGCGCAAACAGAGGACCACATGAACCACGAACACAACCAACAGCTGTTCGAGCGCTATCCGAAGATCTTCGAACATCGCGAGCGACTCTGGTGTCGAGACGGCTGGTTCGATTTGATCCACGCCCTGTGCGGGAAGCTTCAGGAGATCTCTGATCGCACCGGGTCTCAGGTCGTGGCTCGCCAGGCTAAGGAGAAATTCGGCGGTTTGCGCTTCTATGTGGATGGAGCCACGACGGAGCACGACAAGGCCATTGCAGAGGCTGAAACCGCCTCGCATCACACATGTGAAGTCTGTGGGAAGCCGGGAGAGATCAAAGTCGCATCTGGGTATGTGCAATGCCGCTGCCCTGCCCATATGCCCGAAGGGGCTATCACCCTGGAGGAGCAAAGGCAAGCTCTTCGAAAGGCCCACGATGATCTGGCCTAGGACGGGGCAATGATTCTGTTCTGCGGTGACCCTCATGGTCGCTTTGACCACATCCTGGAGGCCGCCGACAGGCACCAGGTTTGGGCAGTCGTCTTGCTCGGTGATCTGGAGGCGCCGGCGCCGCTGAGCCAGGTGCTGGCCCCGATCAAGGAGATCACCTGGCTCATCCATGGCAACCATGACACCGACTCTGATCTCAGCTTCGCGCACCTGTGGGACGACGAGCTGGGGCAGAGGAGGAGCCTGCACGGCCAGGTGGTGGAGCTACCTGGTGGTGTGCGTGTGGCGGGCCTGGGCGGGGTTTTTCGGGAGTCGGTGTGGCACCCGGATCCTGGCTCGAAGAACCGCGGTCAGCCGTTCTTTCACAGCCCGCAGGAGCACGCCGCGCGTACGCCGCGGCAGGACCGCTGCAGGGGGATGCAGCACCGAAAACACTGGAGCTCGATCTATCCTGAAGTCATCGACAAGATGGCTGATCTCAGGGCGGACGTGCTGGTGACCCACGAGGCACCTGGCTACCACCCGCACGGCTTCGAAATTCTGGACACGCTGGCGCGATCGATGCGCGCGCGTACGACTGTACATGGCCATCAACACGATCGCCTGGACAGCTCAGCACGCTGGCCGGCACAGGGGTTCCAGAGTCACGGTGTGGGGCTGCGAGGGATCACGGCATTGACCCCAGAGGGCGAGATGGTTGTCATTCAGCCAGGCGAGCTGGACGAGGCCAGGACCTGGAGGGTTTGAGGAATGCGCGCACTGGTTCTTTCCGATCTTCACCTCGAGTTCCACGGCTTCGAGACGGTGCACAACGGCCGCCGGATTGATGACGGGGTTGACGTGGTCGTCTTGGCGGGGGATATCGCTGCGGGGAACGACGGCATCGGGTGGGCCCGCAGGGCGTTCCCAAGCAAAGAAATCGTCTACGTGGTGGGCAACCACGAGTTCTATGGGGCGGTCTACGAGCTGCGAATGGAGGACCTGCGCGCCGCGGCGGAGATCGAAGGCGTGCATTTCCTCGAGCGCGACCGAGCGACGATCTCGGGCATCACCTTTCTCGGCGCAACCCTGTGGACCGACTTCAAGCTGTTCGACGAGCTGGAGTTTTCGATGGAGGAGGCGTACTACGGTCTGAACGACTTCGGTGCCATCAAGACCCACCTGCCCCGTGGCGAAGAAGAGGCGTACCAGATTGGCGTCTACCCGGGTCAGTCACCCTCTCGCTCGCGCAACTTCTTGCCGATCGATTCCGCGAAGATCCATGCGACGACTGTCGACTGGTTGAACGACGAGCTGGCCGCTGTAGAGTCAGCGAGGACGATTGTGGTGACCCACCACGCACCGCACAGAATGTCGATCCATCCGAGGTACCAGGCCGATGGGCTGACGCCTGCCTTCGCTTCAGATTTGGAACACTTGATGGGCCGCAGCCGGTACTGGATCCATGGCCATATGCACGACAGCCAGCGCTACGTCGTCAACGGAACCGAGGTCGTTCTTAATCCGCGCGGCTACCCCATGTTCAGCGGCGGCTTTGAGAACAAGAACTTCGATCCAACGCTGGCGATCGAGATCTGAACATGGCCAAGCTACCTGACCCGCTGCCGACTGCCAACGTCGCCGGATTCGTGGCAGAACTTGCACGCGAGCATGGCGTGGTCGTTATTCGAACAAAACTCGATCAGGTCGCAGAGAAACTGACTGAGCTTTCAGGCGATGACGTCAGGCTCGATGCCACTGAGCTCGCCCTGTTGAACCTCACGGAGCGCGGAATCATCACCGCCCGGGAGATGAACGTGCTCATTCTGAACCACATTCGCGAGCAGCGCCGATCTGGGTTGTCGTGACGTCCGCCAGGCGACTACTTGCTTATGCCACTACCAAAATCCTTCTCCAATCTCACGGCTGGATTCCCCGACCAGATTCCACCCATGTATCAGGCAATGCACCGTGCCGCGATCTCAATGTACCAATCGCGAGGCGTGGACTTGGTGCTATATCAGGACTTTCTGCGCACGAGGCAAGAGGTCTTCGGTGGAAGTACCGGGGCCGAGTTCTTGCTCGGCCGTGCTGCCAACCCTGCGTTGCGAGATCTCGGACCGGAAGAACTGGCCGCGCTATTCCTGGAGATTGCTGAAGAAGATCTGCACAGAGCGACGTCATGAGGTGCCAGCTGGCAGACCAACCTTAATTTCCGAGCGGACAGGCCCGGAACGTCCTGGACACCGCGGTTTTCAAGCTCCCGGCAGTTCCCACCGTCAGTTAGCCCTGTCGCCGGCAACCTCCAACCAGTTTTGACCCCTGCTTGGGCCTGTCCGAACCAAATTGACCGGTACTTGGCGTAGCGCACCCAGACCCAGTTAACCCAGTCGCCGGCGGGCGTTGACCAGCTTTTACCCCTCTTGGGCTTGTCCGAATCGAATTGACCAGGCTCTGCCACCATGACTCTGGGCAGGAGTGCTGGCTAGATATACAGCCCATGAGATGATGCGGCGTATGAATGATGTCGTGACGCCGTTGATCCCGGTGGCTTATGACGGGCGCGAGCAGGCGCTGGTCAAGCACCGACTGCTCGAGGACTATCTCGAGAAGCTCTTCTTGATCATTGGCATGGGGTCGAAGAACGGAGGCGGCAGCATTGAGCTCTGCTACGTCGATTGCTTCGCCGGCCCCTGGGGCGATCCGTCCGAGGATATGCAATCCACCTCGATCGCGATCTCGCTTACCACGCTCGACACCTGCCGCCAAAAGCTGGCGAGCATGGGCGTGTACGTCAAGATTCGGGCGCTCTATGTGGAAGCCAGGCGTGTCGAACAGCGGCAGCTCAAAAAAGCGGGCTGTCGGCACCAGCTTCCCACCGGGGGCAGGCTGCAGGAAACCGGCGATCGAGAGTCGCTCTGCAAGCTTCACCGCCGCAGTCTTGGCTCGAAAACCCAATACCTTGCCCATGCCGGCATAGGACGGCAGAACGCCGTACCTTGCGTAATGGTCTCGCAGCCGGCTCAGGTGCGTTGCGTCGGTGTTAGGGTGTCCCATGCGGGCATTTTGGTGTACGAACGTACACCTTGCAAGGCGCATGTGGCGTGGCTGCGACTTCCTGCGGACTCAAAGGCGTAACCTGAGGAGTCAGTTCATACCCACCAGCTCAAGGTGTCGGACCTTGAGCTTCCTCGAGCTGGGCAAAACGTCGATTGAGAGCACCAGTCGTCGCAACGATGTGGCGTCGTTCGAGAACCAGCCCAAAAGCCTATCTACTTTTGGCGGAGCACCAGGTGGCGGTGGGACAACAAGGCCAGGCACCGAAGACAGCCCGGTTGCACCGTACGCATTGAGGCTGTGGCAGATGGCGCCTGCTGCGAGATCTGCTATGGCGACAAAGTCCTCAAGGTCACGCTTGCCGGTGTCGGATGCCGTCGTGGCAACCCGCAGGTGGCCCAATCGGTGTTGCAAGTAGTGGCTAGCAATGTTCCCGAAGGCATTGGTGAAGAGCGTGTGGCGCTCGACGTTCGCTGCGATTTCGTCTTCATCGGTGATCCACAGGACGTCCTGCAGTTCACGAGAAAGGCCAGCGAGAACAAGGGCCATGACATGGCAAATTCGCAGCACCCGCTCCTGCGTGCGCGCCGGCCACTCGATGAGTTTTTTGAACTCGTCAGGCACCTCTGGCTGCACCTCATCTGCGTCGAATATCGAGCCGATTTGCTTGTCGAAGAGCACGACCAATAGCAGGCCGGGGATCAGGTCAGCGGCGGATAGGAAGTCAGGAAGTGCTGCCACGCGCAGTTTGTCGTTCAACGACTTGAAGGACATCCGGCGCCCGTCGGGAAGATGTGCTTTCCGGCACCGCACCCGAGCTTCGTCCCATGGTCTGAGCTTCATTGCGTCGGCAATAACGAAGGCCAGCGATTCGTACTGAGAGGAAGGATGCTGCCCACCGTAGTCGGAGCCGACGAGGATCTGCGTTGCAGTGTCGAAACTTGGCAGCGCCCCGTGCCTATGCATGTCGAGCGTCTTGAACACCCGGTTCAGGACGTTCATGGACCGCAGGTCAGGCCGATCGCCTAGGCGCCAGTTGTGCGCCAAGGGTGAGGCGATCACGCGGCGTCCCTCTTGCGCTTCGAGCCTCGCCGACTTGCATGGGCGACCTCGACTTCGCTGGAGCCTGCTTGCTTCCTAGAGGGGCCCAGCTTGGCCGCGAGCTCAGACAGCAGTACTTCCTGCGCGGTGCGTCCAACCAACTCCCGTTGCGCGGCGACAAGCTCAGCCTCGAGCTGCCGGATACGGACATCCCGTTCATCTACGAGTGCTTGCAAGCTCAGCTCTTGTTGCCGCGAGTCGACCTTGAGCTGCGCCAGCCGGTCCGCCACGGCGGTCAGTTGCTCGGACGCTGAGATTTGGGCCTTGAGGGCCTCCTCGAAGCGCTTGGCAACGGATTCGGTCGATTTCTCGGCCTTTACTCGTAGTTGCCGCTCGCGTTCAATCTCCCGGGCAGCGCGCCGCTCGGCGCCTTGCGCTCGCTCATCCGCCGCGCCGACGGTGGCCGCGAGTCGTTGGTTGAGTTCTGCCATCTGCTCGGCGGCGCGCTGGCGCTCTTCGATCAGCCGCACTTTCTCGTGCGCTAGCGCCTCACGAACCTCCTGGAGCCGGGCGCGCTCGGCCGCCAGTTCTTCGTGCGCCTGCCGCAGCACCTGAGCCTGTTCGGCCAGCTCGCCCTGTAGCTTGCTCGCCTTGGCACTCGCTTCGAATGCAGCTGCACCAGCAATCTCGGCACGCTCCTTCTCGGATTCGACGTTGGCCACGGCATCCGCCAGGCCTTGGCGCAGTCGCTCTTCGAAATCCCCCCTCGTCTGGGCGAGGGCCGTCTCCCAGAAGTGTCGGGCGGCTTGCAGCACGGGGTCGGGCACGCCGGCGGGAGCCGCGAAAGCCCCAGGATCCTGGATGCGCCGCCCCAGGTGCTTGAACCACTGCTCCAGCAGCGGCCCCACGGTGTTGGGTGAGCCGCTGCCCAGGTGCTGGCGCACCCGCTCGATCGTGGGTTTTTCGCCCGCAAGCAGCACGGCGTCGGCCGCGGCCCAGACGTCTTCACGCTGCACGCCGCGGCGTGGGCGGATCTCGTCTGCGCTGACGCTCGAACTTTTGATTTGCATCGCCCTGCTCCGGTGGTTAAATTACCCACGATAAGAGATTGTTATCGTGCCTTATCGGCTTGATTTGTACGATTTCACACTTAGTACATATCAAATATCTCACCACACCGGCCTGAGCACAACACATGGCGCTGCCCGCCCTCCTCAAGACCCCCGCCCTGGCGCCGCATGAGCTGAGCGCCGTGGCCGAGCAAGCCGTCGCGGAGCTGCTGCGCGAGGGCGAGTCCGCCAACACCCAGCGCAGTTATCAGGGCGCGCTGCGCTACTGGGCCGCCTGGTATGCGATGCGCTATGGCGATCAGATCGCGTTGCCGCTGCCCGCAGCCTGCGTGCTGCAGTTCATCGTCGACCACGCCCAGCGCACGACCCCCAAAGGCCTGGTGCACGAGCTGCCGCTCGAGATCGACCAGGCGCTTGTCAGCAGCGGCTTCAAGGGAAAACTCGGGCCCCTGGCCAACAATACGCTCGTGCACCGCGTCGCCGTGCTGTCAAAAGCCCACCAGGTCAAGGAGCTCAAAAATCCGTGCCGCGACCCCAAGGTGCGCGAGTTGCTCTCGCGCACGCGCAAGGCCTACGCCAAGCGCGGCGAGCTGCCCAAGAAAAAGGACGCGCTCACTAAGGATCCTTTGAAACTGCTGCTGTCCACCTGCGACGATTCGCTGCGCGGAAAACGCGACCGCGCCCTCCTCCTCTTCGCCTGGGCGAGCGGCGGGCGGCGGCGCTCCGAAGTCGCGGCCGCGGACATGAAGTTCTTGAAGAAGCTGGGGCCAGGAGAGTTTTCTTACGAGCTCGCATACTCGAAGACCAACCAGAGCGGAGCCGATCGGCCCGAGAACCACAAGCCGGTGCGGGGTGCGGCCGGCGCGGCGCTGCAGGAGTGGCTTGCAGCAGCACGGATCCGCGAGGGCGCCCTCTTCCGCCGCGTGCTCAAGGGCGGCAAGCTGGGGGCGCCGCTGTCCGCCGCGGCTGTGCGCGACATCGTCAACGAGCGCTGTCGGCTGGCCGGCGCCGAGGGCCAGTACTCAGCTCACTCCTTGCGCTCAGGCTTTGTCACCGAAGCGGTGTCGCAGCAGGTGCCACTGCCCGAGACGATGGCGATGACGGGTCACCGCAGTGTCGCCAGCGTGGTGGCGTACGCTCGTCAACTTGCCATGGACCACTCGAAAGTTGGCACCCTCTTCGGCGACTCGTAAGCCAGGAGACGACCAATAGCGGCCTGATTGCGGTTGCGCCAAGAAATGAACTCGAGGCATGCTTCACTTCACGATCGTGAGCCGTGACATCGTTGCGTGATTTCTCGCATTCTCGGTATGCTCTGAGGTATCTTTGCGACCGTCTGCTTGGAACTGTGGGATTGGTCTGAGCGGTCGGCACCAACGAAGCTAGGGCAGTGCCGACTATCGCTGTTGCCAGCCAAGGGGCGCGAAGACGCAGCCAGGCTCAGGCATGAACACATCACCGATGAGTTAGTGACTTCCGGAGAATCTTGATTGAATACGCTGTCGCTAACACTCAACCTGGCATCCATTGCTTGCGGCCTGGGCTCCGTGGCATGCTGGTTCATGTCCACGCGAATTTCTTGGCCGAACACCATGCACGACGGGGGTCAAGCCCAGATCAAAGCCATGCTCCGACAATCCTCGCTCAGTGGCTGGGGCGCGATACTCGCAGCGGCCTCCGTGAGCATGCTGGCGATCGACAATGTTTTGAAGCTGCTGATGCAGTGATTTTGGTCTGGATCAGTATCTGATTTAACAACAGCGGCTCGCCGCGCTTGGAGGGGAAATGTCGAGTTTGATATCGGTGGTAATGCCTTGCCTGAACGCGGGCCGTTATCTTCAGGAAGCCGTGGATTCTGTCCTGGGGCAGCAACTGCCCGCGCCGTGGCAACTCGAACTGCTACTCGTCGATGACGGTTCGCGAGACCCACTCACCTTGGAACTCATTGACAAGGCCCGCTCGGATCCACGGGTCCGGGTCTTGGTCAATGACAAGCCCGGCGGCGTCTCGCGTGCGCGCAACCAAGCGATCAGTGCCGCGCAAGGCACTCTCATCGCTTTCCACGATGCCGACGACAAGTGGCAGGCTGGTCACCTGGCGACTCATATCCGTTTGCTGCAGGACGATAGTGTGGCGTTTTCGGCCACCGACTACGACTACATCGACGCGGAAGGTCAGACGATCGCAACAGACTGCCTCTGGTCCAACCGTCGCAAGGGGCCGAAGCTGCGAGAAAAGCTGGGAGAGGGGTCGAGCGCGATATTCTCCAAGCCCACCGAACTGTTCATCACCATGTGCCCGGCCTGGATCTGTGCGCTGGTGGTTCGCCGCGATGCCCTGGGAGGCTCACGTCCCTTTAACGAAGATCTCGCACTGGCAGAGGATCTGGAGCTTTGGATTCGTTTGGCGCTCAATCACAACTTTGCCTTCGGCCGCGCGACGACTGCCCAGTATCGCAAGGTGGGTACTTCGCTTACGAACTCCGCAGGCCCATCTCGCCTGGACATGGCGACCGCGAAAATGTACGAAGGCCTTGCTGCGCGGCCCGAGTTCGCGGCCTACGTACCGCTTATCCGCCACACCGCAAACACGCACCATCTGTCTGCGGCCTACGGGCTCAAACTTCTGGGGAAGCGACTGCAATCTTTCGCATGCATCGCAAACGCGGTGCGCAGCCTACCGATGGATCGCAGAGCCTATCGACAGTTGCTGACGCTTCCTTTGCCGACGCGGCAGAGTGCAACCGCAACCGCCGCGACACCAACATAGTCGTCTGAGTAGCTCACTCTGACCAAGGACGAGTCGATCTTTCGTGCCGGCTCGCTTCATCGTCGGTTCACAGGCGTTTGATCGCCTCTTCAACTTCCTGAGCAAAAGAATCCTTTGGCAGGCGCCTTTGGGCGGTGAACCGAACTTCCTTGCAAGCCAACCAGAGGTGCTGGCCATCCAGTAGACGGTCGAGCGCGACGTCAACGTTCCTTGACAGATTCTTGCTATCTATCCACCAACCGAGACGTTGCTTGTGGAGTCGTTGAGCTACCATCTGTTTCTCTACGTCAGTTGGAAGGAGAAGCTGGGGAGTGCCCGCCAAGACGGATTGAGTGGCCAAACCAACCGATGCATAGCTGATGACGAAGGATGGTCTTGCCCCAGAAGTGGCTCCGCAAATCTGAACAGGTGAGATAAAGCAGGCTCCGTGCATTGAGCTGGTCCGATGCGGGCTGGCGAGAAGGAGCTTGTGATGAACAAGAAGGCATCTGGGCGGCGCACGCGCCGCTCCCACAGCGCAGCGTTCAAGGCCAAGGTGGCGCTGGCTGCGCTGCGCGAGGACAAGACCATGGCCGAACTCTGCAAGGAGTTCGAGCTGCACCCCACGCAGATCAACGAATGGAAGCGCCAGCTGCTTGATCGCGCGGCCGACGTCTTCGGCGCCGGCTCGGCCCCCCAGCCGGTCGATCTGGCCCCGCTGCACGCCAAGATCGGGCAGCTGGCGCTGGAGAATGATTTTTTAGAAAGCGCGCTCACCAAGGCGGGATTGCTGAGCGCAAAGCGATGATCGACCGTGAGCACCCCTTGAGCGTGGTGCGCTAGGCCCGACTGCTGGAGATCAGCCGCGGCGCTGTCTACTACCAGCCCCGCCCCACCAGCGAGAGTGACCTGGCGCTCATGCGCCGCATCGACGAGCTGCACCTGGAGCATCCCTTCA
>NZ_CCAE010000012.1 GCF_000723405.1 Hydrogenophaga intermedia
CCACCGGGATCTCCACAGGGTGGATCGCCGGCAGCGTCAGAGGTGTATAGGAGCCAGCCCGACGCCCCGCGCCAGGACCTCGCCGAGCGCCTGGGCCAGTGGTTGAACGTGCACGACGCCATCGCCTTGCACGCGGCGCACCAGCCCCTGCCTCCTGCCCTGCCTGCCCAGGCCCCGCGCCGCGCCGCCACCCAGCCCCGCGCCGCCGATCTGCTGGCCGCGCTGCACCGCCTGCGCGCCACCCTGCGGCAAGGCATCGCGGCGCCGCCCGCGCTGCCGGTCGAGCCGCAGGACAGCGCCTTCGCCCCTCACCATCAGCGCTGCCTCGATCAGCAGCGCCGCATGGAAACTGCCATCGAGCCCCTTCGCGCCCACGTGCGCCAGACGCTCGCCGCCGCCTCGCCGCGGCTGGCGCGGCTCGCCGCGCTGGACGCCACGCTGGAGCGCCTGCTCGGCGGGCGAGAACAACGGCTGCTGTCCGGCGTACCGGCTTTCCTCAAGGCGCGTTTCGAGCAACTGCGCCAGACCCGACCCGACGATTGGCCCGAGCCCTTCGAACAGGAACTGCAGCAGGCCCTGGTGGCCGAGCTCGACTTGCGCCTGCAGCCCGTGACGGGGCTCATCGAAGCCCTCGCCCAGGCCAACGCCTCGCCCTGAACAGACACCCATGAACCGACCCTTCCTGAACCGAACGTTCTTCGCCGCCGCTTTCGTCCTCGGCCTGCTCTCTGTCGTCTGGGTCGGTGCCGGCTTCATCGGCACCAGCGCCCTGGCACTCACCATGACCGCGCTCATCGGCGGCGTGTTCCTGTTGGGTGCGCTGGAGATCCAACGCTACCGCCACGACACCGCCGGGCTCGCCACGGCGCTGCAGCAAACACCCGCGCCCGAGGCCGCACTCGCCGACTGGCTGGCCCGCGTGCCCGCCGGCTTGCGCCACGGCGTGCGCCAGCGCATCGAAAGCGAGCGCGGCGCCCTGCCCGGCCTGGCGCTCACGCCCTACCTCATCGGCTTGCTGGTGATGCTGGGCATGCTCGGGACCTTTCTCGGCATGGTGCTCACCTTCAAGGGCGTGGTCTTCACGCTCGAAGGCTCGGCCGACCTGCAGGCCATCCGCACGGCCTTGGCCGCACCCATCAAGGGCCTGGGCCTGGCCTTCGGCACCTCGGTGGTGGGCGTGGCCACCTCGGCCATGCTGGGCCTGATGTCGGCCATCGCCCGACGCGAGCGCGCCGAGGTGTCGCGCCAGCTCGACGCGCGCGTGGCCGACGCGTTTCGGCCCTTCTCGCTCACGCACCAGCGCCAGGCCACCGTCGAGGCCCTGCAGCAACAGGCCAATGCCCTGCCCGCCGTGGTCACGCAACTGCAGGCGCTGGTGGAGCAGGTCGAGCGCCGCGGCCAGCAGCTCGACGAGCAACTGCTCGAACGCCAGACGCGCTTTCTCGACAGCTCGCGCGAGGCCTACCAGGGGCTTGCCCGCTCGGTCGAGCAATCCCTCAAGGACAGCCTGGACGCCAGCGCCCGCAGCGCCGCGCAGAACCTGCAGAGCGCGGTGGCGCAGGCCATGGACGCCATCGTCGAGCAGACCACGCGCCACCACGAACGCGTGGACGCCTCGCTGCAGTCGCTGATGCAGGCCGTCGGCAGCGGCTTCGAGCAGCGCGGCGGCGCGCTCATGCAGAACGTGCAGGAGACCCTGACCCGATCGCAAGCTGAACACCGCGAACACCTGGCCGAGCTGCAAAGCGCGATGAGCGAGCAGCAGAGCAGGCTGAGTGAGCAGCACACCCGCCAACTCGCCGAGCTGGGCACGGCCTTCGAAGCGCCGATGGCGCGACTGATCCACACGGCCGGCGAAGCGCCCCGGGCTGCGGCCGAGCTGGTCGCGCAACGGCGCGAAGAGATGGTCCAGCTGGCCGAGCGCGACCAGCAGGCGTTGCAGGAACGCGGCGCGCTGCTACAGCACATCGACTCGCTGCTGCAGCGTGTGCAGCAGGGCACGGGCGAGCAGGCGGCGGCCATCGAATCGCTCGTCGCCTCGGCCGGCGCGGTGCTCGACCAGGTGGGCCGCCAATTCGCCGACACCGTGGGCGCGCACGCCGGGCGCGTGGAAAGCGTGGCCGCGCGGGTCAATGCCAGTGCGATCGAGCTGGCCAGCCTGGGCGAGGCCTTCGGCCATGGCGTGCAACTGGTCAGCAGCACGAACCAGCAACTCATCGAAAGCCTGCGCGCCGTAGAGAACGCCGTCACGCAGTCCATCGCGCGCAGCGACGAACAGCTCGCCTACTACGTGGCACAGGCGCGCGAGGTGATCGATCTCAGCATCAGCTCACAGCAAGGCATCGTGGAAGACCTGCGCCGCCTGCGCGCCCTGCCCGAGGGGAGGCAACCCGCATGATGGCCGGCCTGGACGAACGCCCCGGCGATGACGGCGGCGACGGGAACGCCGCCCCGGTGTGGGCTGTGTTCGGCGACCTGATGTCCGGCCTGGTGGGCGCTTTCGTGCTCATCCTGGTGGGCGTGCTGGTGGTGCAGATGGACCTGGTGAACAGCTTGCAGGCCGAGGTGCGCAAGCGCGAGCAGGAGGAGCAGCGCCGCATGGCCCTGGAAAAGGCCTTGGCCATTCCCCTGCAGAACGGCCGCGTGACGCTGGACAACGGCCGCATCGGCATCAGCGGCAGCGTGCTATTCGCGCTCAACTCCGACGAACTGCGGCCCGAGGGCCGGCTGATCCTGCGCAGCCTGGTGCCGCCACTGCAGGTGTACCTGGGCGAACGCGACGAGATGCTCATGGTGAGCGGCTTCACCGACGACCGCCCGGTGCAGGCCGGCAACCAGCGCTTCGCCGACAACCTGGAGCTGTCGGCCCAGCGCGCGCTCACCGTCACGCGCGCCCTCATCGAAGAGGGCATGCCACGTCAACGCGTGTTCAGCGCGGCCTTTGGCGCCGAACAACCCGTGGCCTCCAACGCCGACGAGAAGGGGCGCGCCCTCAACCGCCGCGTGGAGATGGCTCCCGTGCCCAAGGCCGGCCGCGAGGCCGGGAAGGCCACGCGTGACTGAGTCCGACGATGCCCCTCGGCCCCACCACGGCGCAGCCCGGCGCGGGGTCCCCACCACCCAGGCCAGCGTCCTGGCGCAGCTCAACCGGCACATCGCCGACGTCACCGGGCAACCCCAGGCCGCGCGCACCGAACTGCGCAGCGCGCAGGCCTTCCGCGACACCTGGGAGCGCCTGCACGCCGAGGACGAAGTGCATCAGGCCCTGCAACGCGGCCCCGAGAACCCTGGCCCGCTCAACCCGCACCGCCTGGTGCTGCGCACCCTGGGCCTGCTGAGCGAGCTCTCGCCCGAGTACCTGCGCCGCTTCATGGCGCACGCCGACGCGTTGCTGTGGCTGGACGAGGCGAGCGCCCTGCTCAAACCCTCACCCACCGTCAAGGCACGGAAGGCGCGCTCGAAGGCGTGAGGCCGCGCTGCGCCGCGTTCTCCGCTTCGATCGCCCGTTGGAAGTGGGCCAGGCCCACGTCGTTGAGCACCTTCTTGAAGCGCCCCGCCACCGCGGGTTCCAGTTGCGCGAGGCGCGCGCACACCTGATTCGCCGAGGCCTCAAGCGCGTCGTCGGCCACCACCTGCCACACCAGCCCCCAGGCCTGGGCCTGCGTGGCATGGAACGGCTCGCCCAGCAGCATCAGGCCCTTGGCGCGCGCCAGCCCCACGGCAGCGGGCAGCGTGGCCGTGAGGCCGCCGGTGACGAACACACCCAGGGACGCTTCGGGCAGCTTGAACCGGGCACTGTCGGCGGCGATCACCACGTCCGCATCGAGCATCCACTCCAGGCCGGCACCCACCGCCCAACCGTGCACGGCAGCCACCACGGGCTTGGGCAGGGACACCAAGGCCTGCGCCACGGCCTGCACCAGTGTGAGGTCGTCTTCCGTCGGCGGTGCGCCCAGGTCGCGCCCGGCGCAGAACGCCCGGCCCGTGCCGCGCAGCAGCAGCACGCGCACCGCGTCGTCGGATTCGGCCCGCGCGATCGCCGCCAACAGCGCGCGCGCGAGACCGTTGTCGATGGCGTTGAGCTTGTCGGGGCGATTGAGCGTGAGCGCCATGACGCCGTCCTGCACATCCACCAGAAGCGTCGGTTCGTTCATGCGGCTGGGGCTCCAAAGGGGTGAAGCATGGACAGGGGGTTCGGCACTGGCCTGGCGTGTGTCGCTCAACTGCCCATGCCGAGCAGCGCGTCCACGTCCAGCAGCGTGATGCCACCGTAGCCGGTGCGGATCCAGCCCCGCGCGCGCATCCGGCTCAGCGCCTGGTTGCAGCGCGGGCGCGACAGCGAGGCCATGCTGGCCAGTTCTTCCTGCGACAGGCGCAACTGCGGCGATTCGCTGGGGTTGTGCAATGGATGCAGAAGGCCGCACAGCGCGCGCGCCACCTGGGCGTCGGTGTCGAGCAGGCTGTGGTCCACGTGCTTGTCCATGAACCAGTGCAGGCGCTCGTTGATCTGGCGCAGCAGAAATTCATTGAAGGCGGGCTGCGTCTCGCGCAGCACCTGGAACATGTCCCGCGGCATCAGCGCCACGCGGCTGTCGCGCAGGGCGATCACGTCCGCGTTGCGGGGCTTTTGGCGGATGAGCGTGCCTTCGCCGAACCAGCTGCCGCCGAGCTGCCCGCCGAGCGACACGGTGCGTCCGTCCGCCGACGAAACCGACCACTTGAAGAGTCCGTCGATGACGCCGTACCAGTGGCCCGGCAACTCGCCGCGGCGGCCGAGCGATTCGCCCAGGGGCACCGCCTGCTCGACCAGGCCCGCGCGCACATCGGCCTGCACGGCCGGTGGCAAGGCGTGGAACCAAGGCGACTGCGCGAGCAGCCCGTCGAGCGTGGGCGGTTTTGGTGCAATTGTCATCGTGCGAACTGTGAGCATACCCAGGGCTGCCCAGAATCGTGCGCACCGCTTCCGCACCACTTTCCCTCACGCCCATGCAAGCAGACGCTTCTTCCGATGGCTACGGCCAACTCCTGTGGACGCCTTCGGCCGAGCAGGCCGCCGCCAGCCGCATGGCCGACTACCAGGCCTGGCTGGCCCGCGAGCACGGCATCCACACCACCAGCTACCACGAGCTGTGGCGCTGGTCGATCGAGGACATCGACCGCTTCTGGTCATCGATCTGGACCTACTTCGACGTGCTGGGCGAGGGCCCGCTCACGCCGGTGCTGGGCCAGCGCGAGATGCCCGGTGCGCAGTGGTTTCCGAACACCCGGCTGAACTACGCGGAGAACATCTTCCGCCAGGCCAGCACCGAGCGCCCCGCGCTGATCGCGCGCAGCGAGGACGCGCCGCCGCGCGAGCTGTCCTGGGCCGAACTGGAGCGCGACACCGCGGCGCTGGCCGCCTTCCTGCGCGCACGGGGCATCGGCCCCGGCGACCGCGTGGCCAGCTACATGCCCAACCGACCCGAGACGGTAATCGCCTTCCTCGCCTGCGCGAGCATCGGTGCCATCTGGTCCAGCTGCGCGCCCGACATGGGCCCCACCGTGGTGCTCGACCGCCTGCGCCAGATCGAACCCCGACTGCTCTTCGCCACCGACAGCTACAGCTACAACGGCAAACAGCACGACCGTGCACCGCAGGTGGACGAGCTGCTGGCCGCGCTGCCCAGCGTGCGCCACGTGGTGCAGGTGCCCGGGCCGATGCAAGGGAGCCGCAGCACGCCCGCCTGGCGCAACCGCCTCGACTGGGCCGACGCCATCGCCACGCCCGCCGCGCCGCGTTACGAGCGCGTGCCGTTCGACCACCCGCTGTGGATCGTCTATTCCTCCGGCACCACCGGCCTGCACAAAGCCATGGTGCACAGCCACGGCGGCGTCGTGCTCACGCACCTCAAGACCTGCGCGCTGCAGCACGACCTGCGCCCCGGCGACCGACTGCTCTTCCTCGGCAGCACCGGGTGGATCGTCTGGAATTTCCAGCTCGGCGCGCTGTTCACGGGCGCCAGCATCGTGCTCTACGACGGCAACCCCAACTGGCCCGACACGGGCGCGCTGTGGCGCTTCATCGACGAGCAGCGCGTGAGCCACCTCGGCTGCGGCGCGGCCTACCTCATCGCGGCCAAAAAGGACGGCCTGCGCCCGCGCGACATCGGCGCGCTCACGCAGTTGCGCGCCATCAACGTCACCGGCTCGCCGCTGCCGGTGGACGCCTACCACTGGGCCTACGAAGCGATCAAGCCGGACCTGTGGCTGGCCTCCATCAGCGGCGGCACCGACATCGCCTCGGGCTTCGTGGCCTGCGCGCCCACGCTGCCCGTGCACGCGGGCGAGATCCAGTGCGCCGAGCTGGGCGTGGCGGCCTTCGCCTTCAACGACGCCGGCCAGCCCGTGGTCGACGAAGTGGGCGAGCTGGTGATCACCCAGCCCATGCCCTCCATGCCCGTGCGCTTCTGGAACGACGAGGGCGGGCGCCGCTACCGTGAGAGCTACTTCGAGACCTTCCCTGGCGTCTGGCGGCACGGCGACTGGATCCGCTTCACGCCGCGCCACACCTCGGTCATCTACGGCCGCTCGGACAGCACCATCAACCGCTTCGGCATCCGCATGGGCACGGCCGAGATCTACCGCGTGGTGGAGGAGCTGCCCGAGGTGCGCGACAGCCTGGTGGTGGACCTGGAGTACCTTGGTCGCCCGTCCTTCATGCCACTGTTCGTGGTGCTGCAGCCCGGCCTCACGCTCGACGACGCGCTGCGCCAGCGCATCACCGAACAGATCCGCAGCAAGGCCTCGTCGCGCCACGTGCCCAACGAGGTGGTGCAGGTCGACGACATCCCGCGCACGCTGAGCGGCAAGAAAATGGAAGTGCCGGTGCGCAAGCTGCTGCTGGGCACGGCCGCCGAGAAGGTGGCCAGCCCCGACGCGATGCAAAACCCGGCCAGCCTCGGCTTCTTCGTGGCCTACGCGGCCCGGCTCGCCAGCGCCCTGCCCTCAGGCGCCTGAGCCCACCGGCCGCTGGAGGAAGGCCTCCAGGCCGGCCAGGAAGATCTCCACGTGGGCGTCGAAGCTGCTGTTGAGCGGCACCTCGCTGCCGTTCTGCCAGCGCAGGATGAAGGCCTTGTTGGCCAGCAGCGGCAGGTGGCGCACCAGCGTGGGGTGCGCCAGCGGGTCCACTGATCGCACGCGCGCCTCCAGCGCGGCGGCCCAGCCTTCGGGGTCGTCGGTGGGCAGGGGGGCCAGCTCCATGGTCATGAAACCCATCATGGCCGAGATGACGCAGTTGTAGGCCTCGCGCAGGTTCGTCTCCGTGGCGCCGGCCTCCAGCAACGCGTCGATCACGCCTTCGATGAGCGCGATGCTCAGGCTCGCGTTCGAGGCGAGCTGCGCGCCGATGAGCTGCGCCACGTTGGGGTGCTTTCGAATCGACTTGCGGTAGCGGTTGAACAGCTTGCGCATCCAGTCGCGCCAGTCGCCCTCGCCTCGCGGCGGCACCACGCCCGCCATCACCAGGCTCGACACGTCGGCCAGCAGCGCGTCCTTGGACGCCGCGTGCCAGTAGATGGTGCTGGGATAGACGTCCAGCGAGCGAGCGACGTCGCGCAGGCTGAAGGCGTGAATGCCGACGCGGTCGATCTGCTCCAGGGCCACGGAAACGATGCGCTCGTGCGTGATGGTGCTGTTCACTGGCCGCCCCGCGGTCTTGCGGGGCGCCTTGGCGGGAGCGGCAGGTGGCATGTGTCGTGCGCGAAAGGCGATGGCTGATGGGCCGGGCGATCGTACACCCAGGGTTTCCCCTGTCATCGACCTCCAGTTCCAAGGACAATAATTCAATTGTCGCGTGAACAATAAAATAATTGTTCAACGTGGCATATTGATTGCTTGACACCGTTCAGGCCTGGCCCGCGCTCCGGATCACGCACCCGGACAGTGCACCAGATGGTTGTCGATGCCGCCGTTGAACGGCGCTACCCCAGGAGTTCCCATGCCCACCACGCGTCGTTTCACGCTCGCCTGCGCCCTTGGCGCCGCCCTCGTCCTGGCCACCGCGCCCGCCGCGGCGCAGTCCGCCAGCAGCACCTTGCGGCTCGTGCCCTCGTCCGACCTGAAGGTGCTGGACCCCACCTGGACCACCGCCGTGGTCACGCGCAACCACGGCTACATGATTTACGACACGCTCTTCGGCACCGACGCGCAGGGCCGCATCCAGCCGCAGATGGTCGAGTCGCACACCGTCAGCGCCGACGGCAAGACCTGGACGTTCAAGCTGCGCCCTGGCCTGGCCTTCCACGACGGCCAGGCCGTGACGGCCGAGGACGTGCTGGCCTCGCTCGCGCGCTGGGCCAAGCGCGACCCCATGGGTCAGCGCATGTATGGCGCCCTCGCGAAGGCCGAGGCCGTGTCGGCCAACAGCTTCCGCCTGAACTTCAATGAGCCCTACGGCGCGGTGCTCGAATCGCTGGGCAAGCCCTCGTCGCTGGTGCCCTTCATCCTGCCCAGGCGCTTGGCCGAGACGCCGGCCGACCAGCAGATTGCCGAGCACATCGGCTCCGGCCCCTACGTCTTCAAGGCCGACGAATTCCGCCCCGGCGAGCGCGCGGTCTATCTGAAGAACGAGAAGTACGTCCCGCGCAAGGAGGCGCCGTCCGGCACCACGGGCGCCAAGCTGGTGAAGGTGGACCGCGTGGAATGGGTCGTGCTCAAGGACGCGCAGACCCAGGTCAACGCCCTCGTCAACGGCGAGGTGGACATGCTCGAGTCGGTGCCCTTCGAGCACTACAAGGCGCTCAAGGCGAACCCGAAGATCACTGTCACCGCGGCCGCGGGCGGCCAGTACCTGCTGCGCTTCAACCACCTGGTGCCACCCTTCAACGACGCGCGCGTGCGCCAGGCCGCGATGCTGTCCATGAACCAGGACGCGCTGCTGCGCACCCAGGTCGGCATCCCCGAGCTCTACAAGACCTGCATGTCGGTCTACCCCTGCGGTTCGCCCCTGGCGTCCAACAAGAGCCTGGGCATGACCGCCAAGCCGGACTTCGCCAAGGCGCGCGAGCTGCTCAAGCAGGCCGGCTACAAGGGCCAGCCCGTGGTACTGCTGCACGCCACCGACAACAGCTCCCTGGCCAAGCTGCCGCCGGTGGTGGCGCAACTGCTGCGCCAGGGCGGCTTCACCGTGGACATGAAGTCCATGGACTGGGGCTCGGTCGTGGCGCGCCGCGCCAAGAAGGAGCCGGCCGATCAAGGCGGCTGGAACGCGTTCGTCACCTACTGGGGCTCGGAGGACGCGCTCAACCCCATCAACTACGCGCCGCTGTCGGCCAATGGCGAATCCGGCTGGTTCGGCTGGGCCAGCGACCAGCGCCTGGAAGACCTGCGCGCCGCTTTCGCGCGCGCCGGCGACGAGGCCCATCGCAAGCAACTGGCCGAGGACATCCAGGTCCGTGCCTACGAGATCGGCGCCTTCGCGCCCATGGGTGAGCTGCTGCGCCCCGTGGCCTTCCGCCAAGGCGCGGTGCAGGGCGTGCTCGTGGGCTCGACCAACGTGTACTGGAACATCAGCAAGCCCTGAACGCCATGGCAGCCTTCATCCTGCGCCGGCTGCTGTCCACGCTGCCGGTCCTCCTCTTCGTCGCGGTCTTCGTCTTCCTCATCCTGCGCCTGGCGCCCGGCGACCCCGCGGCGCTCATCGTGGGCGACATGGGCACCGAGGCCGACATCGCGCGCGTGCGCCAGAGCCTGGGCCTCGAAGGCCCGCTGCCCGCGCAATTCCTGCACTGGGTCGGCGAGCTGCTGCGCGGCAACCTGGGCGAGTCCTACTACTTCAAGACCGGCGTGACCGAACTGATCGCGCAGCGCCTGGAGCCCACGCTCTCGCTCGCGGCCTTCACCATCGTGCTGGCCGTGCTGATCGCCGTGCCGCTGGGCGTGATCGCGGCCGCGCGCCATGGCGGCTGGCTCGACCGCGCGCTCATGGGGTTCTCGGTGCTGGGCTTCTCGGTGCCGGTGTTCGTCATCGGCTACGCACTCATCTGGGTCTTCTCGCTGCACCTGGGCTGGTTGCCGGTGCAGGGTTACTCGCGCCTGTCCAACGGCGTGGGGCCCTGGCTGTCGCAACTCGTGCTGCCCGCGCTCACGCTCTCGCTGGTCTACACCGCGCTCATCGCGCGCGTCACGCGCGCGGCCGTGTCCGAGGCGCTGACCGAAGACCACGTGCGCACCGCGCGCGCCAAGGGCCTGGCCGAGCGCGCGGTGCTGATGCGCCACGCGCTGGCCAATGCGGCCGTGCCCATCGTCACCGTCATCGGCATCGGCATCGCGCTGCTGATCGGCGGCGTGGTCGTCACCGAAACCGTGTTCGCCATCCCCGGCCTGGGCCAACTCACGGTCGACGCCGTGCTCTCGCGCGACTTCCCCGTCATCCAGGGCGTGATCCTGCTGTTCTCGGTGGTCTACGTCCTCATCAACCTGCTGATCGACCTGAGCTACGTGCTGCTCGATCCGCGCATCCGCTACTGAGGCGCCGCGAGCGACCCGCATGACCATGACCCTCGATTCCCGCCAACTTCCGCCAGACGCGGCGGCGGACGCGCCCGCGCCTTCGGCGCGCCCCTCCACCTGGCGCCTGGTGCGCGCCAACGGCGCCGTGCGCCTGGGCGCCACGGCGCTCACCGTGCTGGCCGTCGTGGCCGTGGCCGCGCCCTGGCTGGGCACGGTGGACCCCGCCGCCATCGACCCCGCCAGCATCAACCTCGCGCCCGGCACGCACGCGCCCTTCACCGACCTGTCCGGCGCGTCGGTGGACCACTTCTTCCTGATGGGCGCCGACGGCTTCGGCCGCGACACCTGGAGCCGCGTGGCCTACGGCGCGCGCATCTCGCTGTTCGTGGGTTTCGCGGTGGCGGTGCTGGCCGTGCTCGGCGGTGGCCTCATCGGCCTGCTCGCGGGCTACTTCCGCCGCCTCGACGGCGTGCTCATGCGCCTCATGGACGGCTTCATGGCCATCCCCAACATCCTGCTGGCCATCGCGCTGGTGTCGATGTTCCGCGCCAGCCTGTGGACCATCGTCCTGGCCATCACACTGCCGGAGATTCCGCGCGTGGCGCGCCTGCTGCGATCCATCGTGCTCTCGGTGCGCGAGGAGCCTTATGTCGAGGCCGCCATCGCGCTGAACACGCCCACCTGGAAGGTGCTGTGGCGCCACGTGCTGCCCAACGCAGTGGCGCCGCTGATCGTGCACGCCACCTACGTCTGCGGCTCGGCCATGCTGGTCGAGGCCATCCTGTCCTTCCTCGGCATCGGCCTGTCGCCCGAGATCCCCACCTGGGGCAACATCATGTCGGAGGGCCGGGTCAACTTCAACGAGCACCCGCAACACGTGCTGTTCCCGGGCGCCTTCCTCGCGTTCACGGTGCTGGCCGTGAACATCCTGGGCGACGGGCTGCGCGACACGCTCGATCCGAAGCTGCGCCGGCGGGGAGACTGAGCATGAGCCACCCCGTCTCCCCCAACGTACAGGGCGTGCAGCCCGTGCTCAGCGTGCAGGACCTCACCGTGCGCCTGCCCGCCAATGCCGACCGCGCCCACGCCGTCGAACGCATCTCCTTCGAGGTCTTCGCCGGTCGCACCACCTGCCTGCTTGGCGAGTCCGGCTCGGGCAAGTCGGTCATCGCGCAGACCCTGATGCGCCTGCTGCCGCCCTCGGTGAAACCCGTGCAGGGCCACGTTCGCCTGCTCGGCGAGGACGTGCTCACCATGTCCGCCGATCGCCTGCGCCGCGTGCGCGGCGAGCGCATGGCCATGGTCTTCCAGGAGCCCATGACCGCGCTCAACCCGGTGATGAGCTGCGGCGCGCAACTCGACGAGATGCTCGCGGTGCACACCACGCTCGGCCGCGCCGAGCGCCGCGAGCGCATCCTCGACATCTTCGAACGCACGCGCCTGCCCTCCCCCACCCGCATCTTCGATGCGTACCCGCACCAACTCTCGGGCGGCCAGCGCCAGCGCGTGATGATCGCCATGGCGCTGATCCTCAAGCCGGCGCTGCTGATCTGCGACGAACCCACCACCGCGCTGGACGTCACCACGCAGGCCGAGATCCTCAAGCTCATTCGCGAGTTGCAGACCGAGAGCGGCACCGCAGTGCTGTTCATCACGCACGACTTCGGCGTCGTCGCCGAGATCGCCGACCACGTGGTGGTGATGCGTCTGGGCGAGATGGTGGAGCAAGGGAACAAGCTGCAGGTGCTGCAGTCGCCGCGCGAGGACTACACGCGCACCCTGCTGTCGGCCGTGCCAGGCCTGGCTCCGGTGCACCGCGCGCCCGTGGCCGAGGCCGAGCCGCTGATCGACGTGCGCGCGCTGGGCAAGACGTACAGCACGCGCCGCTTCTTCGGCGCCCGCAAGGACGTGCACGCCGCGCGCGAGGTCTCGCTGCGCGTGCGCCCCGGCGAGACGGTGGGCATCGTGGGCGAATCGGGCTCCGGCAAGTCCACGGTGGCGCGCTGCATCGCGCGCCTCATCGACCCCAGCAGCGGCAGCGTGCTCTCGCAGGGAGAGGCCATCGAACACGCCAGTGGCCAGCGCCTCAAGGCGTTCCGCCAGCGCGTGCAGGTGGTGTTCCAGGACCCGTACCGCTCACTCAACCCGCGCCAGACCGTGGGCGAATCCATCATCGAAGGCGCGGTGAACGCCAGCCAGCCGCGCGCACAGGCCTGGGCCCGCGCCGAGGAGCTGATGCGCCTGGTGCGCCTGCGGCCCGACGCGCTCAACCGCTACCCGCACGAATTCTCGGGTGGCCAGCGCCAGCGCATCTGCATCGCGCGCGCCCTGGCCTGCGAGCCGCAACTGCTCATCGCCGACGAAGCCGTGTCGGCGCTGGACGTGTCGGTGCAGGCCCAGATCCTGGAACTGCTCGACGACATCCAGAAACGCCTGCGCATCGGTCTGCTGTTCATCACCCACGACCTGCGCGTGGCCAACCAGATCTGCGACCGCATCATCGTGATGCACCAGGGCAGCATCGTCGAGCAAGGGCCCGCGCACGAGGTCTTCACGCAGCCGCTGCACGCCTACACCCGCTCACTGCTCGACGCGGTGCCGGGACGCGGCTTCGAATTCCACGGAGCCGCGGCATGACGACCACCCAACCGCGCGTGCTGCTGGCGCGTCTGAGCCACGAGAGCCACGCCTTCAGCCGGCTCATCACCACACTGGCCGAGTTCGGCCGCGAAGAGCTGTTCTTCGGCGAGGACATGCTCACGCGACTGGCGGGCACGCGCACCGAGATCGGCGGCGTGATCGAAGCGGCGCGCGAGCACGGCTGGGAGCTGGTCCCCGTGGTGAGCGCCTGCGCGTCCACCGCGGGCCCGGTGAGCCGCGCCGCATACGACGCGTTGACCGAGCCCATCCTGCGCACCCTGGACGAGCAGCCGGACATCGCGGGCGTGGTGCTCTCGCTGCACGGCGCCATGTTTGTCGAAGGCCTGCCCGACCCCGAGGGCGATCTGCTGTGTCGCATCCGCCAGCGGGTGGGACCTGGCGTGCCCGTGGCCGCCACGCTGGACCTGCACGCCAACGTCACCGACGCCATGGTGCGCTACGCCGATATCCTGACGAGCTACCGCACCACGCCGCACGTGGACCAGCACGAGACCGGCCGACGCGCCAGCGACCTGGTGCAGCGCGCGCTGCGCGGCGAGATCCGCCCGCGCACGCTGGTCGCGCGCCGGCCCATGATCGCCGGCATGGACCTGGGTCGCACCCTGGGCGACACGCCCATGACGCGGCTGCAGGCACGCGCCCGCGACTGGGAACGCCGCGAGACCGCGGCGCTCGACATCAGCCTCAACGCCGGCTACTACATGGGCGACGTCTACGAGGCCGGGCCCTCGGTGCTGGTGGTGGCCGACGGCGACGAAGGCCCGTGCCAGCGCATCGCCGACGAGCTCATCGACGACGCATTTTCCTGGCGCGACCAGAAGACGGTGCACCTGAAAAGCATCGACGAGGCCATCGCGCGCTGCCGCGAACCGGCCGATCGCCCTGGCCCATTGATCCTGGCCGACTACACCGACGGCCCCGGCGGCGGCGGATACGGCGACGCCACGCGCCTGCTGCAAGCCCTGCTGGACGCGCAGATGCCCGGCACCCTGGTGGGTCTGATCCACGACCCCGAGAGCGCGCGCCAGGCCATCGACGCCGGCGTGGGCGCCGAACCGGACCTGCGCATCGGCGGCAAGACCGACGAGCGCTTCGGCGGCGGCCCCGTGGTCGTGCGCGCGCGCGTGCTGGCCGTCTCCGACGGCCGCTACGTGCGCAGCGGGCCGTTCAAGACCGGCACCCAGGCCTCCATTGGCCCCAGCGCGCTGCTCCAGTGCGGCGAGGTTCAGATCGTCGTCGCCAGCCACCGCGTGCAGGCCGAGGAACGCGGCCAGTACCGCGTGCTCGGCGTGGACATCGAGCGCCTCCAGGTGGTCGCGCTCAAGGGCATCAACCACTTCCGCGCCGACATCGAGCCCATCGCGCGCGGCATCGTGTTCGTGGAGGCCGGTGGCATCCACGCCAGCGACCTGCGCAGCCTGCCCTACCGCAACCTCCGGCGGCCCGTGTGGCCGCTCGACGAACTCCCTTCCTGAACCCGATTCCCGCACCCGACGTATTCCGACATGAGCACCGACACCGCGACCGTTTCCCCGATGAACCTGGACACCGAACTCGACCGCCTGCGCGAGGCCTACGTAGCGCGCCACCCCGAAAGCCGTGCGCGCCTGCAGGCCGCCGCCGAGGTCATGCCCGGCGGCAACACCCGCTCGGTGTTGTTCTATGAGCCCTTTCCGCTCGCCATCGCGCGCGGCGAGGGCGCGCGCCTGTGGGACGCCGACGGCCACGGGTACACCGACTTCATCGGCGAGTTCACCGCCGGCCTGTACGGCCACAGCCACCCGCTGATCCGCGACGCCATCGACGCCGCGCTCGACGGCGGCATCAACCTCACCGGCCATAACCTGCTCGAGGCCGAACTCGCGCGCCTGGTGACGCAACGCTTCCCCTCACTGGAGCGCCTGCGCTTCACCAACTCCGGCACCGAGGCCAACCTGCTCGCCATCACCGCCGCGCGCCACTTCACCGGCCGGCGCAAGGTGCTGGTGTTCAAGGGCGCCTACCACGGCGGCGTGCTCACTTTCGCGGGCGGTCCCTCGCCCGTCAACGTGCCATTTCCCTTCGTGATCGGCACCTACAACGACATCGAGGGCACCACCGCGCTGGTGAAGGAACACGCCGCCGATCTCGCCGCCATCGTGGTCGAGCCCATGCAGGGCGCGGGCGGTTGCATCGTCGGCCAGCCCGATTTCCTGCACGCGCTGCGACGCCTGGCCAGCGAGGCGGGCGCGCTGCTGGTGTTCGACGAGGTGATGACCTCGCGCCTGGCGCCCGGTGGCCGACAGGCCGTGCTGGGCATCCGGCCCGACCTGACCACGCTGGGCAAGTACATCGGCGGTGGCATGTCCTTCGGCGCCTTCGGTGGCCGCGCCGACGTGATGGCCCAGTTCGATCCGCGCACGCCGGGCCACCTGGGACACGCGGGCACCTTCAACAACAACGTGCTCACCATGTCGGCCGGCATCGCAGGCCTGAGCCGCATCTACACGCCCGAGGTGGCTCAGGCGCTGAACGCGCGCGGCGACGCGCTGCGCGATCGCCTGAACGCGAGCTGTCGCGCGCACGGCCTGGCGCTGCAGTTCACCGGCCTGGGCTCGCTCATGAACCTGCATGGCACGGGCGTGGCGATCCGCAACGTGGACGACATCCCCACCGCCGAGGGCATCGTGAAAGACCTGTTCTTCTTCCACATGCTCGAACAGGGCTTCTACCTCGCGCGACGCGGCTTCATCGTGCTCTCGCTGCCGATCACCGACGCCGACATCGAGCGCTTTCACGCGGCCGTGGAGGCCTTCCTGCGCCGCTTCGGCCCGGGGCTGCCGCGATGAGTGCGCGCAGCGAGCGCCAGGGCAAGGTGCAGACCGTGCTGGGCCTGGTGGACCCGGCCGAGCTGGGCCCCACGCTGATGCACGAGCACGTGTTCATCGACCTCACGCCACCGCCACTGCGCCTGTCGCCGCCGCCGGTGCAGGAAGAGGAAATCAATCTCTGCAACTGCTTCGGCATCGCCTACGGCCAGAAGCCCTTCATGCGCAACTACCGGCTCGACGAAACCGAGGTCGCGATCGCCGAGCTCATGGAGATGAAGGCCGCGGGCGGCCGCGCGCTGGTGGATCTGACAGTGGGCGGACTCAACCCCGAGCCCGACCGCCTGGTCGAGGTGGCCAGGGCCACGGGCGTGCACCTGGTGATGGGCTGCGGCCACTACGTCAACGACTATCAGCACCCCGCCAACCACGCGCGCTCGGCCGACGACTTCGCACGCGAGATGATCGAGCAGATCACCGTCGGCGCCTGGGGCACGAAGGTGCGCGCCGGCATCATCGGCGAGATCGGCTGCCAGGCACCCTGGACCGACACCGAGAAGCGCGTCATGGACGGCGCCATCACCGCCATGCAGGAAACCGGCGCGGCACTCAACGTGCACCCGGGCCGCGACGCTGACCAGCCGATGGAGGTGGTGGGCTTCATCCGCGCGCGCGGCCAGGCACTGGACCGCGTGGTCATCAGCCACATCGACCGCACCATCTTCGACGATGAGCGCCTGCTGCGCCTGGCCGACACCGGCTGCTTGATCGAGTTCGACCTGTTCGGCTGGGAGCAGACCGCCTACCCCGCGGCCGACATCGACATGCCCAACGACGGCATGCGCCTGCGCATGGTGAAGCAACTGGTGGACCGCGGCCACCGCGACCAGGTGCTGATCAGCCACGACATCTGCACCCGCACCCGCCTGGGCCGCTACGGCGGCCACGGCTACCAGCACATCTTCGCCAACATCGTGCCGCGCATGCTGCGGCGCGGTTTCACGCAGGACGACGTGGACACCCTTCTGGTGAAGACGCCGCGCCGCCTGCTGAGCTTCCAGTAACCCCCAACCGGCGCCCCCGCGCCACACCTCCATGGAGAGAAGCAACGTGAACACCAAGAACGTCGTTGGCCTGGCCTGTCTGGCCATGGGCTCATTGATCCCGCTCGCCGCACAGGCGCAGTCCGCGCCCGCCCCCACCTCCTCCGTGTCCATTTACGGCGTGCTCGACATCGGGCTTACGCGCGTGAGCGACATCGGCGGCCAGGGCATCACCCGCATGGACGACGGCATCTCGCAAGGCAGCCGCCTGGGCTTCCGCGGCCGTGAGGACCTTGGCGGCGGCCTCGCCGCCCTCTTCAACCTGGAGATGGGCGTGGCCACCGACGACGGCACGCTGCGCCAGGGTGGCCTGGGCTTTGGCCGTGCCGCCTACGTGGGCCTGGCCGGCCAGCGCTGGGGCCAGATCACCATGGGCCGCCAGTTCGACCAGATGGTGGGCACGCTGCTGCGCTACCACCCCAGCTTCCTGAGCGGCATCTATGGCTTCACGCCGGGCGACGCCGACCGCGTGGCCGGCGCCTGGCTCAACAACCAGATCACCTACGCCAGCCCCGACTTCGGGGGCTTCAAGTTCGCGCTGCAGCGCGCGCTGTCCGAAGGCGGCACCAACACCACCGGCCCGGGCGGCGCCTGGAGCGCGAGTGCGAGCTACAACAGCGGCCCGCTCAACCTGGGCTTCGCCACCACCAGCATCGAGGGCCACACGGTGCGCCCGGGGACCGGTTTCGGTGTCTCTGAGTTCCTGGGCACCACGCTGCCCACGGCCGCCACCGCCTTCGTGCTGCCCGAGTACCAGACCACCGGCCTCGGCGCGTCCTACGCCTTCGGCCCCACCACGCTGGCCGCCCTCACCACGCACGCCAAGTTCACGGCGGCCAACGGCAACTCGGACGCGATGAAGACCCTGGGCGTCTCGGTGTCGCACCAGCTCGGCGCCCTGGTACTGGGCGCGGGCCTGCAGCGCGCCTCGCTGCAGGACTCGGACTGGACCACCACCACGCTCACGGCCGACTACTACCTCTCCAAGCGCACCGACGTGTACGCCACCGCCAACCTGCGCAAGGCCTCGGGCCCGGGCACGCGCGCGGTGCTGGTCACCAACGGCGTGTCTTCCGACGACCACCAGACCGCGCTGCGCGTGGGCATCCGCCACCGCTTCTGAGCGGTAGGCCCCAGGCGACGGAGCCTGGGGCGATCCCGGAGGAAATATAGGTTTTCTCAATACTGCGCTCGAAAAAATTGAATGGCTTTGATGGCCCGGTGAAGCCATGCCAGTCACGGATCCGTCACACGGACTCGAAAGACTGGCGCCATTCCCTTGTCACGGCCGGCACCGCGCACCTCGCGGTACCCGCCATCGAGCCCGATGAACCACCCTGTCCTCCGCGCGCAGAACCTGCGCCGCACCTACGGCACCCGCGCGGCCCTGCGCGACGTGTCCTTCGACATCCGCCCCGGTGAGCGCGTCGCCCTGCTCGGCGCCTCCGGCTCCGGCAAGTCCACGCTGATCCGCTGCCTGAGCGGGCTGGAGACCACCGACGCCGGCACCGGCCGCATCGAGGCCTTTGGTCAGCCGCTGCAGGTGGGTGGCCGCAACAGCGCCGACATCCGCGCCCTGCGCCGGCGCATCGGCGTCATCTTCCAGCAGTTCAACCTGGTGGGCCGACTGGGCGTGATGAACAACGTGCTCACCGGTCTGGCCGCCGACGCGCCGCTGTGGCGTGGCCTGCTGGGCCGCTACACGCTGGAGCAGCGGGCCCGCGCGCTCGACGCGCTGCACACCATCGGCCTGGCGCCTCAGGCCTTCCAGCGCGCCTCCACGCTGTCGGGCGGCCAACAGCAGCGCGCGGCCATAGCCCGCGTGCTGGTGCAGGGCGCCGAGTTGGTGCTGGCGGACGAGCCGGTGGCCTCGCTGGACCCGCAGTCGACCCTGCGCGTGATGGACCAGCTGGCCGCGCTCAACCGCGACGCCGGGCTCACGCTCGTGATCAGCCTGCACCAGGTGAGCCTGGCGCGCCGCTACTGCCACCGCGTGCTGGCGCTGCGCGACGGCGAACTGGTCTACGACGGCCCCAGCGCCGCGCTCACCGCCAGCTTCCTGCAGCAGCTCTATGGCACCGCCGCCGAAGAGCTGCTGCACGACGACCACGACTTCGCGGCCCCGGCCGCCGAAGCGCCACCGCTCGCACTGGTCGCTTGAGAGCGCCGGCCGCGAATCCCTCCGATCCCCTCGCCCTGCAACACACCATGTTCAAGCAAAAAGCCCTCTTCACCGTCGCCGCCACCCTGATCGCCACCAGCGCCACGCTGCAGGCCCAGGAGATCAACTTCGGCATCATCGCCACCGACACGGCCTCGACCCAGCGCGAGCGCTGGGAGCCCTTCTTCCGCGACATGGAGAAGAAGACCGGCCTGACGGTGAAGTCCTTCTACGCGCCCGACTACGCCGGCGTGATCGAGGCCATGCGCTTCAACAAGATCCAGGTGGCCTGGTTCGGCAACAAGTCGGCCATGGAGGCGGTGGACCGCGCCAACGGCGAGGTGTTCGCGCAGGTCATGTTCGCGGACGGCAGCTTCGGCTACAAGGCGCTGCTGATCACGCACAAGGACAGCCCGTACAACAACCTGAACGACGTCTTCAAGAACGCCAAGTCCATCAACTTCGGCATCGGCGACCCGAACTCCACCTCCGGCTTCCTGGTGCCCAGCTTCTACGTGTTCGCACAGAACAAGGTGGACCACCGCACCGCCTTCAAGACCATCCGCAACGCCAGCCACGGCGCCAACATCCAGGCGGTGCTGGCCAAACAGGTGGACGTGGCCACCAACAACACCGAAGAGATCGAGAAGCTGCGCGCCAACAAGCCCGAGCTGCTCGCACAACTGCGCGTGATCTGGGAAAGCCCGCTGATCGCCAGCGACCCCTTCGTCTGGCGCAAGGACCTCGACCCGGCGGTGAAAACCAAGCTCGCGAACTTCGTCGTGAACTACGCGAAGACGGATGAGCAGGAGAAGGCCATCCTGAAGAACATCTACAACTACGGCGGCTTCCGCGCCTCCACCAACGCCCAGTTGATCCCCACGCGCCAACTGGAGCTGTACAAGGACCGCAACAAGGTCGAGCACGACGCCGCGCTCGACGCCAACGCCAAGGCCAAGGCCCTGGCCGAGATCGACGCCAAGCTGGCGCAACTGCAACCGTGAGCGCCTCGGTGAGCACGATGGCGTCCCTGGGCCCCAGCGCCGATTCGATCGCGCAGTTGCGCCAGCGGGCCGCTACCGAGCGCCCCGGCTGGGGCACCTGGGCCGCCTGGGCCGCGGTGGCGGTGCTGCTCGGCTGGTCTTGGCAGGGCGCGGAGATGCGGCCCTGGGCGCTGGTGGACAACGCCGGCAACATCGCCACCTACGCGCGCGACTTTTTCCCGCCCAACTTCCACGACTGGCGCATCTACGCACGCGAGATGTTGGTCACGCTGCACATCGCCGTGTGGGGCACGCTGCTGGCCGTGGTGGCGGCGGTGCCGGCCGGCCTGCTGTGCGCGTCCAACGTGGCGCCGCCCTGGGTGCACCAGCCCATGCGCCGCCTGATGGACGCCTGCCGGGCCATCAACGAGATGGTGTTCGCCATGCTGTTCATCGTGGCCGTGGGGCTGGGGCCGTTTGCCGGCGTGCTGGCGCTGGCGGTGCACACCACGGGCACGCTGGCCAAGCTGTTCTCGGAAGCGGTGGAGGCGATCGACCCGCGCCCGGTGGAGGGCATTCGCGCCACCGGCGCGCACAAGCTGGTGGAGGTGGTGCATGGCGTCATCCCCCAGGTGCTGCCGCTGTGGATGAGCTTCACGCTCTACCGCTTCGAATCGAACGTGCGCTCGGCCTCGGTGGTGGGCATGGTCGGCGCGGGCGGCATCGGCGTGGTGCTGTACGAGGTGATCCGCAGCTTCCAGTACGCCGAGACCTGCGCGGTGCTGCTGATTCTGGTGGTGACGGTGTCGCTGATCGACCTGGCCTCGGCGCGGCTGCGCAGCCGCTTCATTTGAGGCGAACGCAACACCCGCCTCACGCGGGTGTTGCGGGCAGCGGGGTTCGCTCGCATGATCTGCGGCGCCGTCATCGGCCACAAGGAGATCAGCATGCTCGGACTCACCTCACTGGGTTTCATCCACACGCTGCTGGGCCTGGTGGCCCTGGTGGCGGGCGCCCTCTGCTTCTTCGCGGACGGCGCCATCGCCTCGCGCTCCCGCGCGGGGCGCGTCTTCATCTGGACCACGGCGCTCACCTGCCTCACCGGCTTCGGCATCTTCCAGCGCGGCGGCTTCAACATCGCGCACGTGCTGGGCATCCTCACGCTGGTGGTGCTGAGCGTCGCCATCTGGGCCGAGCGCTCGGCGCTGCTGGGGCGCCTCTCAGCCTACGTGGCCACGGTGGGCTTCTCGCTCACCTACTTCTTCCACTGGATCCCCGGCACCACCGAGACCTTCACGCGCTTTCCGCGTGGCGCGCCGCTGTTCAGCAGCCCGGAAGACCCGGCGCTCCAGCAAACCGTGGGCGCGATGTTCCTGCTGTTCGTGATCGGCGCGGCGGTGCAGGTGTGGCGCCTGCGCGCGCGCCGCTCGGTGCCGACGGGGCAAGCCGCGTAGGCCTCTTGCCCGTTTCAGGCTGGCGGCGCCTGCGCCGCCAGCGCCTCGCGCAGGCGCTCGATGGGTGCGAGCTTCGCCTCGTCCACGGGGCCGTTGCGCGTCACGAAGTAGGTGCTCCAGCTGGCGCTGGTCTTGAGCAGCGGCGCCACGCAGAAGCTCTGAGCCTCCAGTTGGCGCGTGGCGTACAGCGGCAACACGGCCACGCCCAGATTGGCGCGCACCAGCGCCAGCGCGGTGGAGAGCAGTTGCACCTCGTGGCCGATGCCCAGGCCTTCGTGCGCGGCGAGCTGGTCCTGCAGCAGCAGGTTCCACTGGCCGCCGGTGCGGCCCACCAGGATCAGCTCGGTGTGGTGCAGGTCGTCCCAGCCCAGGCCGCCCGCCTGCTCGGCCTGTTCACTCAGCGCGCTGCCGCGCGCGCAGACCACGGCGATGCGGTCTTCGAACAGCAGGGTAGAGCGCAACTCGCCCGACAGGCGCAGCGGTGAGTCGATGGAGCCGACCGCGACGTCGGCTTCGCCGTGCAGCAGCATGTCGCCCAGCATGCCGACGGGGCGGTCGAAGAGCGCGATCTTGAGTTGCGGGTCGCTGGCCTGCAGGCTGGCAATGGCTGGCGGCAGCAGCGCGGCCGACGAGAGCGAACCCGCCGCCACACGCAGCACGATGCGCTCGGCGGTTTTCCCGTGTCGCAGGTCTTTCACGGCGCGCTCGATCTCCAGGTCGGCGCGGTTGCCGGCGCGCTGCAGGTGCTCGCCGGCCTCGGTGAGGCTGATGACCCGGCCGCGCTGCACCAGCGGCATGCCGACCTCTTCCTCCAGCTCGCGGATGAGCGAGCTGACGGCCGATTGCGTGATGAAGAGCTTCTCGGCGGCGCGCGTGAAGCTGCCGGTCTGGCCGATGAGGGCCAGGGCCTTGAGCTGGCGGAGGGTGGGCATGGGGAATTATGGTGTGAGCGCCCTGTTCTTCGCGCCGCTTGGTTGGCGTGTCAGGGGCGGGCACAGGACCAGTGACACCACTGAGCGCCAGCTCAGAAAACGGGCTTCCCTTCTCGCGTGCAGGCCGGCTCCGCTGGCCGAGGGCCCGGGGTACGGTGCGGCGGGCGCCTGTGCGCTGGCGAGGAGCGCAGGGTGAGTGGCCCGCGCGCGCAGCGCGCCTCGTGAACTGATTGGCGGCATCTGTTTGAGCGGAGCGCGCAAAGCGCGCGCAGCGAGTTATGCCGCCGGGCCGCTCGCCCGAGCACCGCAGCGAACCCCTCGCGCAGCGAGGGGCAGCGCAGTGAAGCCCGCCGCACCGTACCCCGGGCCTTCGGCCCGCCCACCCGCTGCCAACAAGCCCACATCAAACAACGACGTCCTGCTTACACGGCGACCTGTTCCTTCACGCGGCTGGTCATCAACTCGATCAGGCAGGCCCCCTCCAGCACCTTCGCGGAATCGGGGTCCGCGTCCGGCCAGGCCCGCTCCTCGCCGCTTGCCAGGTCCAGCCAGCGCTTCACGCGCAGGCCCTGCGTGTCCAGCCAGTCGGGCAATTGCATCAGCGCACCGCCACCCAGCGGCAGCACCAGCATCAGCACCGACTGGCCCACGCGCGCCGTGCCCACCAGGAACTGCGGGTCGCGCACCCAGCGGGGCGAGTCGAGCGCCGGCAGCTCGCTCAGCGCGCCGTGCAGGTTGCGCAGGGCCTGGCCTTCGCGCTTGGGGTTGAAGCGGCGGTCCACCAGGCCCGCGCGCGGGAAGTAACCCCGATCGACGTCGCTCAGCGTGTCCAGGAACACGTCCACCCGCGGGAAGCCGCGGCTGGCGAAGGCCGCGCCGAGCGCGCGCACGCCATTGGCCTGCGCGTCGTGGCGCGCCTGGGCCGGGCTGTCGGACGCCAGGCGCACGTGCACCTGCGCGCGCACGCCGTGGCGCGATGCGAACTCGGCCGCGTCGGCGATGCCCTCGTCGAACGGCGTGTCGGCGGCGACGCGGAACACCAGGGCATCGACACCCCGCCCGCGCGTGGTCTCGAGCAACTCGCGCGCCGCCGGATCGGCCGCGCCCGCAAAGCCATGGTCCACCAGCAGCTTGATCTGCTTGCCGTCGCGCGACTGACCCGACGCGCTCCAGAACCGCGAGACATGCAGCGGCACGCCCACGCGCGTGCGCAGCGCGTCGAGCCGATCGCCAAGGTCCGGCGCCAGCGGCCACTTCACGATGAGTTCCAGCGCGCGCAGCAGGTGCCGGTGTTCGCGCAGCAGAGTGATCTGTTCATCCGTGGGCCAGCCGAACAGAAACACCGTGAAGCGGCTGCCCAGCGCGGCCAGGGCCGCCATCCGCACGCGCGAGGCCGGGTCGATCAGGTCGTCCAGCGGCACGCGCAAGTGGCGGATGCCCATCTCCCACAGCGCGAGAATGGGGTAATCGTTGCGCGCCTGCTTGCGGCGGAACTCGTCGAGCATGCTGCTGTAGGGAATCTGGTGCAGCTCGCCCCAGTGGTAGCGCAGGTCCAGGCCGAGGCCGGGCCCCGGCGCGTCGGCGGCCGGCGGCAGTTGCGGCCAGTCGCGCTGCACGCTCGGCGCAGCGCCCTCGGGCCGGTCGTGCGTGCGAATGAACTGCGGCACCAGGCGGTCCTCGTACACGTCCACCACCAGCACGCCGAGCTTGGACACGTCGTTGCGGCCGTTCTCGTGTTCCGGCGGCTGGCCCACCGCGAACAGCTCCGAGTAGTCGCCGCGCACGAAGGCGGTGGACGGCAGCGAGAAGATCGGCGTGCCCGCGTGTGCGTTGAAGAAGAAGTTGTGCACGTGGCCGGTGAACACCGCCGCCAGCTGGTGCTGCGCCACCAGCCCCAGCAGCCACGAGCGCCCGGGCTCGTCGATGTTGTCGTAGTGGCCGTGCTCGTCGGCGCTGGCGATGAAGGGTGGGTAGTGGACGAAGAGCAGCGTGCGCCGGCCCGCGTTTGCCCGCAGGTCGTCTTCCAGCCAGCGCGCCTGCCGAGCCTCGGCGGCCAGGCCCGAGTTGATGAGCGAGGTGTTGATCACCACGAAGTGGCAATCGCCGTGGTCGAAGGCGTAGAAGTGTTCGCCGAAGTGGCGCTGGTACAGCTCCACGTAGGGCTCGCAGATCTCGCCAGCGGGCACGTAGTCGGCGTGCTTGTCGCCCACGTCGTGGTTGCCGGGCACCAGGTGCAGGGGCGCGTTGAGCCGGCCCACCGCGGCCTTGAAGCGCGCCACGGCGTCGGGGTAGGACACGGCCTCGGGCACGGGGTGGATCATGTCGCCCACGTGCACGGTGAAGTCTGGTGCCAGGGCGTTGAGCACGTCCACCGTGTGCGCGAGGCGCGTGTTGGTGAGCCGGTGCGACTCGTAAGGCGAGATCTGGTCTTCGTCGGACGGGTTGACGTGGCTGTCGGCGATGACGGCGAATCGGAACAGGCGGGGGGACATGCGCGCCTTCTCAGCTCGCGGCGGCACCGGAGTACTTGACGGCAGCCTGCCAGAGCTTTTGCTCGCTGGCCATGGTGGCGGCGTAGGCGCGGGCGTCCTGGTAGGCCACGTCCACGCCCACCGCGCTCAGTTGCTCGGCCACGGCCGGCGTGGCCAGCACGCGCTTCATCGCGGCGCTCCACTGCGCGAGGATCGGCGCGGGCGTGCCGGCGGGCATCATGAAGCCGAGGTTGGTGCCGCTGGGAATGCCGCGCACGCCCAGCTCGTCGAGTGTGGGCACGTCGGGCAGCGAGGCGGAGCGCTTCGCCCCGGTCTGGGCGAGCGGCACGATCTTGCCGGACCTGATGTGGCCCAGCGTCGGGCCGATGGCGTCGATGCCGATGTCGAGCTCACCCGAGAGCACCGAGGTGATGGCCGCCGGGCTGCCCCGGAAAGGCACGTGCACGATGAACAGCTTGCGCTGCGCCTTGAGGCTTTCGAAGGCCAGGTGCGCGGTGGTGCCGCTGCCGGGCGAGGCGTAGTTGAGCTGCCCCGGCGTGGCCGAGATGCGCTTGAGCAGCGCGTTCAGGTCGCGCAGGCCCGAGGAGGCCGAGCAGTAGATGACGCTCTGCGCCACGCCGAACTGCGCCACGGGCACGAGCTCCTTGTCCGCGTCATAGGGCAGCCTGGCGTACAGGTAGGGCGCGATGCCGAGGTTGGCCGAGGTGGACAGCAGCGCGGTGTAGCCGTCGTTGGCCGAACGCGCCACCTGGCCGGTGGCGATGGTGGTGGACGCGCCGGGCTTGTTGATGATGGCAACGGGCTTGATGCCCTCGTCAGCCAGGGCGTTGGTGACGATGCGGGCCGCCACGTCCATGGCACCGCCGCCGGGAAAGCCCACCAGCACCTGCACGGGCCGCGCGGGGTAGGCGTCCTGGGCGAAAGAGGGGCGCGCGCTCAACAGAGCGGCGGCGCCGGCGGCGTGAATCAGTTGTCGTCTTTGCATGGGGCGGCCTCGTTGAAGTGCGGCCCATTGTGGGCGGCGAGGCCGATCGACTGAAGCGCAAATTTCTTATGCACGCATAAGCTCAGTTTCTGCGCGCACCATGACGGCGATCACGCACCCGGTGCGGGCACATTCACCCGCGCGCCTGCGCCAGATGCACCGCGCGCGCGCCGAGCTCGTAGAACGCCTCGCGCGCCGCACGCAGCGGTGCGGCGCGCGGCGCCGTCACGGGCAGGGCCATGCCAGCCTCGCTGCACTGCCCCAGCACCAGGCGCGCGAACTCGCGGCCGAACACCGTGCCCGGCGCGATGCCGCGGCCGTTGTAGCCGCTGAAAGACCAGGTGTTGCGCGCCAGGCGGTGCAGGCGCGGCAGGGCGTCGCGGGTCATGCCGATGTGGCCGTACCACTCATGGTCGAAGTCGATTGCGCGCAACGACGGGAACAGCCGCGCGAGCGCACGCCTGCCCCAGTCGCGGTGGATGGCGCGGCCCGCGCCGCGCAGCGCGCCCACGCTGCCGAACACCAGGCGGCCCGCCGCGTCGAGCCGGAACGAGGACAGCACCGTCGCCGTGTCCCAGGCGCCCTGGCGCTGCGGCAGGATGGTGGCGCGCTGGTGCTCGCTCAAGGGCCGCGTAGCGAGGTTGAAGTAGGGGAAGCGCACCAGCTCTTCGTCGAGCCCCGGCCAGGGGCCGCCGGATGCGCTGTAGGCGTTGGTGGCCACCAGCACCCAGCGCGCGTCCACCGTGGCGCCGTGCGCGGTGGTGAGCCGCCAGTGCGAGCCTTCGTCGCCCACGGCCGCCACCGGGGACTGCGTGTGCAGCGCCGCGCCGGCCGCTTGCGCGGCGCGCGCCAGGCCGCGCGCGTAGGCCAGGGGTTGCAGGGTGCCGGCGCGGCGGTCGAGCAAGGCGCCGCGGTAGGCGGTGGTGCCGGTCAGCCGCGCGGCGGCGTCGGCGTCCAGCAGGTCCACCGGCGCGCCAAGGGCCTGCCATTGACGCGCGCGTTCGCCAAGGCCACGAAACCCGGACGCACCCACCGCGCAGTGCAGCGTGCCCTGGCGCACCGCTTCGCAGGCAATGCCGTGGCGTTCGATGAGGTCGAACACCACCGACGGGCCATCGCCCAGGCGCTCCAGCAGGCGCGGGCCGTGCACCGGGCCCAGCCGCTCGGGCAGCGCGGCGGGCATGACCCACATGCCCGCGTTGACCAGGCCCACGTTGCGGCCCGAGCCGCCGAAACCGATGTCGTGGGCCTCCAGCACCAGGGCCGAGGCACCGCCTTCGGCCAGGTGCAGCGCGGCGGACAGGCCGGTGTAGCCGGCGCCGATGATGGCCACGTCCACCGTGGCGTGCCCTTGCAGTGGCGATGCCTCGGGTGCGGGCGGCGCGCTGGCCGCCCACAGGCCGTGGGAGCGCGGGTCGCGCTCAGCCACAGGAGCCTACGTAGCCGCAGGCCGTGCAGTGGTCGCAGCCGTCCTTGCGGATCATGGCGTGCGCGCCGCACTCGGGGCACTTGCGCCCGGCCATCTGGCCCGGCACCGACAAGGCCACCGTCGACGGTGGCGCGACGGGCGTGGCGACGGACACCGCGCCCGCCACGCCACGGCGGCGCTCCAGGATGTTCTGCACCGCGAAGGCCAGGGCCGCGACTTCGGAGTCGTGCCACATGGGGATGACAGCACCGTCCTCGCGGGTGCGCGTGCCCAGGCGCACGGGGCCGCGGTCCCAGGCCACCTTGCGCATGTCGCGCAGCGCGCGGTCCAGGAAGCCACCCCGTGCGGCCAGCGAGAGCAGGCGCATGCTGGCGGTGATCCACTGCTGCGACTCGGCGCGCTGGCCCACGGGCATGAAGAACTCGATGGCGCGCGACTGCGTGCCACTCTGGCCGTCGGCCGCCGGCACAGGCAGGAAGGACACCACGATGTAGGTGGTGTGGTGGCCTTCCTGCGTCCAGTACTCGATCTTCTCGGCCACGGCGTCCAGCGCACCCAGCGGGCGCTGCTCGATCACGCTGCGCATGGGGTCGCCGGGCGCGGGCGCCGTGGGTTCCTCGGCGCTGCTGGCCCCTGGCACCGACAGCACGGCGCCGAGGATGTCATTGGGCCGGTAAGTGGCCAGGCCCTTCAGGCCACCGCGCCAGGCCTTCAGGTACAGGTCCTTGAATTCCTCGAACGGGTAGTCGGCGGGCACGTTCACCGTCTTCGATATGGAGGTGTCGATGAAGGGCTGCACCGCGGCCATCATGCCCAGGTGGCCGTCCACGCCCATCTCCAGAGCGGAGACGAAGTACGGCGGCAACTGCTGCACGTCACCGCCGAGCGCGCGCCACAGGCGCCAGGCGTGGTCGCTCACCTCGTGCTCGCGCGTGCTGCCGTCGGCCTCGCGCTTCTTTCGTGTGTAGGTCCAGGAGAAGGCAGGCTCGATGCCGTTGGAGGCGTTGTCGGCGAAGGCCAGGCTCACGGTGCCCGTGGGCGCGATCGACAGCAGGTGGCTGTTGCGGATGCCGTGTGTGCGGATGGCCTGCTGGATGTCGTCCGGCAGGCGGCTGGCGAAGGTGCCGCTGGCCAGGTAGCTCTCGACATCCAGCTTCGGGAAGACGCCCTTCTCTTTCGCCAATTCCACCGAGGCGCGGTAGGCCGCGTCGCGCAGGCGCTCGGCGATGCGCGCGGCCATGGCCACGCCGGCCTCACTGTCGTATCGCAGCTTGAGCAGGATGAGCGCGTCGCCCAGGCCCGTGAAGCCCACGCCGATGCGCCGCTTCGCCTGCGCCTCGGCGCGTTGCTCGGGCAAGGGCCAGTACGTGAGGTCGAGCACGTTGTCGAGCGCGCGCACTTGCAGGGCCACGGTGCGCTCGAAGGCCTCGAAGTCGAAGGCGGCGTCGCCGCCCACGCCGAAGGGGTGGCGCACGAAGCGCGTGAGGATGACGGGGCCGAGGTCGCAGCAGCCGTAGGGAGGGAGGGGTTGCTCGCCGCAAGGATTCGTGGCCTCGATGTTTTCAATGGCGCGCAGATTGTTGTCGCGCCCGATCGCGTCGATGAACAGGATCCCCGGCTCGGCGAAGTCGTAGGCGGATTGCATGATCACGTCCCACAGCTCGCGCGCGCGAACGGTCTCGTACACCCAGCGGCCGTCGTCGCGCTGGTGCGCGCCGCGGGCCATCTGCTCCGGCCCCGGCTGCGCCGTGTGCACCAGTTCCCAGGGGCCGTCGGCCAGCACCGCGTCCATGAATGTATCGGGCACGGCCACCGAGACGTTGAAGTTGTTCCAGCGCCCGGGCGTGCGTTTGGCGGTGATGAACTCGCGCACGTCGGGGTGGTCGATGCGCAGCACGCCCATCTGCGCGCCGCGCCGCGCGCCCGCGCTCTCCACCGTGGCGCAGGACTGGTCGAACACGTTGATGTAGCTGCAGGGCCCGGAGGCAATGGAGGCGGTGACCTTCACGCGCGCGCCGCGCGGGCGGATGCGCGAGAAGTCGTAGCCCACGCCGCCACCGCGTCGCATGGTTTCGGCGGCTTCGCGAAGGGCTTCGTAGATGCCGGGGTAGCCGGCCTCGTCACGGCCCTGGATGGCGTCGCCCACCGGTTGCACGAAGCAATTGATGAGCGTGGCCTGCAGCTCGGTACCGGCCGCGCTCATGATGCGCCCGGCGCCGATGCCGCCCTGGCACAACAGGTCCAGGAAGCGCGGTTCGAATTCGGCGCGGCGCTCCGGCGCCTCGACGCTGGCCAGGGCGCGCGCCACGCGGGCGAAGAGCTGCTCGCGCGTGGTCTCGCCGTCCTTGAGGTACTTCTCGCGCAGCACCTCTTCGCTGATGGGCTGGGGGTCCAGTTCGGGCAGCAGATCGCGCGCTGTGGGTTCTCGGTTCATGGTCTTGGTGTCCTTGGAGGCGCGTCGCCACGCCCGGGTCAATCGGCAATGATCTGGCCGTCGTGCTCCACGTACGGCGGGTAAGGGCCGGTGCCACTGCTGCTGGCCTGGGAGGCGGCCACGAAGCCGCCCGCGGCGGCGTCGAAAACGTGCACCTCACCGTCCTCGATCACGTAGTGCCAGCCGTGCAACGACAGGGTACCCGCTTCCACCGCGCGGCGCACCATCGGGTAGTCCATGAGCCGCTGCAGTTGCAGCACCACGCTGCGCTGCTCGGTGCGCCACTGGGCTTCGGGTGATGGCCGCACCGGCAGCAGGGCCTCTTGCACCAGCTCAAGCCACACCCGCAGCGCCCGCGCCTCTTCGGGCACGCCCTCGTAGGCGGCGCGCACCGCGCCGCAGTGGCTGTGACCGCAGACGATGATGCGCTCGACCTTGAGACTCAGCACGGCGAACTCGATCGCGGCCATGGTGCCGTGCCAGCCGCGCGAACCGTCGTAGGGCGGAATGAGCGCGCCCACGTTGCGCACGATGAACAGCTCGCCCGGACCCGCGCCGGTGAGCAGGTAGGGCACGAGGCGCGAATCCGAACAGCCGATGAACAGGGTTCGGGGGTGCTGCCCGTTCGCCACCAGATCCTGGAAGCGCTGTTGGTGCCGTGGAAAGTAGTCGGCGTGAAAATCGCGCAGGCGTGTGAGCAGTTCGTCGCCGCCAGCCGGCGGCGACGGGTTCATTGCACCAGCGGCGAACCCGCGCCGTCGAGCTCGATGCCGCGCAGCTCGGCCTCACCCACCAGGATCTGCATGTACTGGCGCCAGGCGATGGCGCGCGCCTGCAGCGCCAGCTCGTCCGCAATGCGCTCGGCAATCGCCTCGAAGAGTGGCAACGTGCCATTGCGCCGGCCCAGCACCTCAACGATGTGCAGGCCGTGGCGCGAGTGCACCAGGCGCGGGTGCACGCCCATGCCCCAGGCGCTGTCGCGCAGGTGAAAGAGCTCGTTGGCGAGTTCGGGCGCGCAGTCGTCGGGCGAGATCCAGCCCAGATCGCCGCCACGGGCGCCGCTCGGGCAGTTGGACAGGGTCTGCGCCAGTTCCTCGAAGCGACCGGGCCCCGCGTCCTGGCGCGTGAGTTCCAGCAGCGCGGCCTCGGCGCGCTGTGCCAGGCGGTGCACGTCCACGCCCTGCGTGACGGCGAACAGGATGTGGCGCACGTGGCGGGCCTGGCCCACCACATAGCGCGGGCGGTTGGCCTCGTAGTGGCGGCGGCAGGCCTCGGCGTCGGCCGTGGGCACGTGCACCTCGTCGTCCAGCATGGCTTCGATGGCGGCGCGCTCGGCCGCATTCAAGGGCGGTGCGACCGCCACATCCTGCGCGGGCAGGCGGCCCTGGCGCACGGCCGCCTGGCGCAGCAGTTCGGTGTGGGCGCGCTCGCGCAGTTCGTCGGGCGTGAGGCGCTCGCCGGGCCCGTGCAGCCGCACGCCGTTGACGCTGGGCACTTCGGTGGGGGGGCCAACGGCCACGGGCTCGGCCTGGCCCTGTGCGCTGGAGGCGCAGCCGCAATGGCCGCTGCCGCAGCCGCCGCCCTGGGGTTCATGTGCAGTCATGTCAGCGGTCCTCTCGGGTGTGCAGGCCCAGGCGGCGGCTGCGCACCACCTGGTAGGGGCGCAGCACGTAGGCCAGCGTGGCGAAGCCGCTCCACACGTGCACCAGGCGCGAGAAGGGGAACAGCAGGAAGATCGTCATGCCCAGCACCAGGTGCACCTTGAAGGGCCAGTCCATGTCCACCAGCACGCTGGCGTCGGGGCGGAAGGTGACCACGCTCTGCGCCCAGTGCGACAGCGCCAGCATGGTGGCACCGTCGCTGTGCGAGATGGAGTACGGCAGTGTGACCAGGCCCAACATCAGTTGCACCCACAGGATGATCAGGATGAACAGGTCGGTGCGGTGGCTGGTGAGGCGGATGCGCGGGTCGAAGATGCGTCGGTGCAGCAGCAGGGTGAGACCCACGAAGCACACCAGGCCGGCCACGCCACCGGCCACCACCGCGAGCATCTGCTTGTTCGCCGGCGAGATGAAGGGCTCATACACCCAGTGCGGCGTGAGCAGCCCCACGGCATGGCCGAAGAACAGGAACAGGATGCCGGCGTGGAACAGGTTGCTGCCCCAGCGCAGTTGGCCGGCGCGCAGCATCTGCGACGAGTCGCTCTTCCACGTGTACTGGTCGCGGTCGAAGCGCGCCAGGCTGCCCATCAGGAACACCGAGAGGCAAACGTAGGGATAGACGTTGAACAGGAAGTTGTGCAGGGTGTTCACGGCTGGGCTCCCGAAGAAGCGGAACGGACGACGCGCACGGGCTGCGGCTGCGCGGGACGCGACTGGCCCGCGGTGGAGCAGCCGCCGAAGACGGCGGGCTCTTCCCAGGTCTCGTCGAGCGGCTCGTCATCGGCCACGGCCACCGCTTCGGCGCGCTCGCCGGCAAGTTCGAGCACGGCGGCCAGCACGCTGGCGTAGGAGCTGCCCTTGCCGAGCAGGGCACTGAAGATGGCGCGCAGGATGTGCGCCGTTTCGGCGAGCAGCGCGCGCGCCTGGGCGGGCGGCTGGGTGGAGGCGTACTCGAGCAGCACGCTCAGGTGGTCGGGCAGTTCGTCCTCGCGCAGCAGCAGGCCAGCCTGCTCGTAGGTCTTGACGAGGTCGATCATGGCCGGGCCACGGTCGCGCGAGTCGCCGTGCACGTGTTCGAACAGGTGCAGCGAGGTGCTGCGCCCGCGATCGAACAGCTCGACGAATTCGGCCTCCACCGCCAGCGCGGGGCGGCGCGCCAGACGCAGCAGCAGCTGGCCGAGTTCACCGGCGCGTGCGGGCGAGAGCGCGCCCTCCGCGGCCAGCACGCGGGCCATGTCGGCCGCGTGTTCGCGCAGCACGGCATCGGGGTAGCTCAGCAGGCGGGCCAGCACGCGCAAGGTGTGCGGCGCGGGGCGCTCAGGCGCGAAAGGGTTCTTCATTTCAGATCTCCGCTTGAATGGGGATCGTGCGGCGCTTCTCGCTGCCGAACAGGCTGGTCTCGGTCACACCCTCGCTGCAGCCGTTGCCGAAGCTGAAGCCGCAGCCACCCTTGACGTTGAAGGCGTTCTCGGCGTACTCGCGGTGCGTGCTCGGGATGACGAAGCGGTCCTCGTAGTTGGCGATGGCCATCACGCGGTACATGGCCTCGACTTCCGCAGCCGTGAGGCCGACCTGGTCGAGCACGCTCTGGTTGAGCGCGCCGTCCACGTGCTTGCTGCGCTGGTAGGCGCGCATGGCCAGCATGCGTTCGAGCGCGCGCGCCACGGGTTGGGTGTCGCCCGCGGTGAGCAGGTTGGCCAGGTACTTGAGCGGAATGCGCAGTTGCGAGATGTCGGGGATGTCGCCGTTGATGCCGACCTGGCCCGCGTTGGCCGCGGCGGTGATGGGCGACAGTGGGGGCACGTACCAGACCATGGGAAGGGTGCGGTACTCGGGGTGCAGCGGCAGGGCCACCTGCCACTCGACGGCCATCTTGTAGACCGGGCTGTGGCGGGCGGCCTCCAGCCAGGCCTCGGGAATGCCGTCGGCGCGCGCCTGTTCGATCACGGCCGAGTCGTTCGGGTCGAGAAAGATATCCAGTTGCGAGCGGTAGAGGTCGATCTCCTGCTCGGTGCTGGCCGCTTCGGCGATGCGGTCGGCGTCGTAGAGCAGCACACCGAGGTAGCGGATGCGGCCGACGCAGGTCTCGCTGCACACGGTCGGCTGGCCGGCCTCAATGCGCGGGTAGCAGAAGGTGCACTTCTCGGCCTTGCCGCTTTTCCAGTTGTAGTAGATCTTCTTGTAGGGGCAGCCGCTCACGCACATGCGCCAGCCGCGGCACTTGTCCTGGTCGATGAGGACGATGCCGTCTTCCTCGCGCTTGTAGATCGATCCCGAAGGGCAGGAGGCCACGCACGCCGGGTTGAGGCAGTGCTCGCACAGGCGCGGCAGGTACATCATGAAAGTGTTCTCGAACTCGCCCACCATGGCCTTCTGCGCTTCGAGGAAGCCGTCGAAGTTGGCGTCCTTGCTGCGCTTGGCGAACTCACCGCCGAGGATCTCTTCCCAGTTCGGACCCCACTCGATCTTCTCCATGCGCTGGCCAGTGATGAGCGAGCGCGGCCGCGCGGTGGGCGCGTGCTGCATCTCGGGGGCCGACTGCAGGTGGTCGTAGTCGAAGGTGAAGGGCTCGTAGTAGTCGTCGATCTGCGGCAGCGCGGGGTTGGCGAAGATCTTCATCAGCAGCGACCACTTGCCGCCCTGGCGCGGCTCGATGGCGCCGTTGGCCTTGCGCACCCAGCCGCCCTTCCAGCGGTCCTGGTTCTCCCATTCCTTGGGGTAGCCGATGCCGGGCTTGGTCTCGACGTTGTTGAACCAGGCGTATTCGACGCCGGGCCGGCTGGTCCAGACGTTCTTGCAGGTGACGGAGCAGGTGTGACAGCCGATGCACTTGTCCAGGTTGAGCACCATGCCGATCTGTGCGCGCACTTTCATGCTTGTTCTCCGGTGGCGGGGGGTTCGTGGGTGTCGAGGCCGAACAGCGTGACCAGGGCCGAACAGGCCTCGATGGCGCGCACGGCGTGGTCTTCTTCTGGGGGGATGTGGCACAGGTCGCCGGCGCGCAGGGTGAGCCGCCGGCCCATGGCCTCGAACTCGAAGCTGCCTTCCAGGCACTGGATGACCATGCGGTCGCGCACCTTGTGGGGCGCGAGCACCTGGCCCGACGTGAGCACGAGGCGAAAGATCTGCAGGCCGCGATCGCGTACCAGCGTTTGAGAGCGGGCGCTGGCGAGCGCCGCGCCCAGCGGGCCGGCGGCGATCACCTCGGCGGCGGCGGCATGAGGCAGTGCCATGGGGGCGCTCCCGGCCGGCTCAGGGGTTCTCGCCCCGGTCCTGATAGACCGGCGCCAGGTGGTCGTCGCGCGGTGTGTCGAGCCAGTCGACCTTGCGCATCTTTCGCACCACCACGAACTCGTCCCGGTTGGTGCCGATGGTTCCGTAGTAGTTGAAGCCGTAGCTGAGCTGCGCGTAGCCGCCGATCATGTGCGTGGGCTTGAGCACGATGCGCGTGACCGAGTTGTGGATGCCGCCGCGCACGCCGGTGATCTCGGAACCGGGCGTGTTGATGATCTTCTCCTGCGAGTGGTACATCATCACCATGCCGGGGTTGACGCGCTGGCTCACCACCGCACGCGCGGCCACCGCGCCGTTGACGTTGAACAGCTCGACCCAGTCGTTGTCTTCGATACCGGCGCGTTTCGCATCCGTCTCGCTGAGCCAGATCACCGTGCCACCGCGGTTAAGCGTGAGCATGATCAGGTTGTCGCTGTAGGTGCTGTGGATGCCCCACTTCTGGTGCGGCGTGATGAAGTTCAGCACGATCTCGGTGTGGCCATTGGGCTTGCGCCCCTGTACCCCGTCGGTGGTCTTCAGGTCCACTGGCGGGCGATAGCTGCTGAAGCCTTCACCGAAGGCGATCATCCAGGGGTGGTCCTGGTAGAACTGCTGGCGCCCGGTGAGCGTGCGCCAGGGGATCAGCTCGTGCACGTTGGTGTAGCCCGCGTTGTAGGACACGGTCTCGCTCTCGATGCCGCTCCAGGTGGGCGAGCTGATGATTTTTCTGGGCTGCGCCTGGATGTCGCGAAAGCGAATCTTCTCGTCCTCCCGGTAAAGCGCCAGGTGCTTGTGGTCGCGCCCGGTGGCCTTGCCCAGCGCCTCCCAGGCCTTCACGGCCACGTGGCCATTGGTCTCGGGCGCCAGTTGCAGGATCACCTCGCAGGCGTCGATGTCGCTGACGATGCGGGGCATGCCTTGCGTCACGCCAACCTCCTCGGTGTTGCCGTTGAGCTGGCCGAGTTGCGTGACCTCCTGCTCGGTCTTCCAGCCGATGCCCTTGCCGCCGTTGCCCAGCTTGTTCATGAGCGGGCCCAGCGCGGTGAATCGCTTGAAGACGTTGGGGTAGTCGCGCTCGACCACCGCGATCTGCGGCGCGGTCTTGCCCGGCACCAGTTCGCACTGGCCCTTCTTCCATTCCTTCACCTCGAAGGGCTGGGCCAGCTCGGCCGGGCTGTCGTGCATCAGCGGCGTGAGCACCACCTCCTTCTCCACGCCCAGGTGGCCCACGCAGACCTCGCTGAAGGCCTTGGCGAAGCCCTTGTAGATCTCCCAGTCGCTGCGGCTTTGCCACACCGGGTCCACCGCGGCGGACAGCGGGTGGATGAAGGGGTGCATGTCGCTGGTGTTGAGGTCGTTCTTCTCGTACCAGCTCGCGGTGGGCAGCACCACATCGCTGTACAGGCAGGTCGTGCTCATGCGGAAGTCGAGCGTGACCAACAGGTCGAGCTTGCCTTCGGGTGCCTTGTCGTGCCAGCGCACCTCGGTGGGCTTGGCGTCGTCCGGGCCGAGATCGCTGCCCTGAACGCCGTGCTGCGTGCCGAGCAGGTGGCGGCAGAAGTACTCGTGGCCCTTGCCGCTGGAGCCCAGCAGGTTGGAACGCCAGACGAACAGGTTGCGCGGCCAGTTTTGCGGCGCGTCCGGGTCCTCGCAGCTCATTTCCAGCGTGCCGTCCTTGAGCGCCTTGACCACGTAGTCCTTCGGGTCCATGCCGGCGGCGGTGGCGTCCTTCACCACCTGCAAGGGGTTGGTGCGCAACTGCGGCGCGCTGGGCAGCCAGCCCATGCGCTCGGCGCGCACGTTGTAGTCGATCATGCTGCCGCCCCAGGCGGCCTTGTCGGCCAGCGGGCTCACGATCTCGTCGAGGCCGAGCTTCTCGTAGCGCCACTGGTCGGTGTGGGCGTAGAAGAAGCTGGTGCTGTTCTGCTGGCGCGGCGGACGGATCCAGTCGAGCGCGAAGGCCAGCGGGGTCCAGCCCGTCTGTGGGCGCAGTTTTTCCTGGCCCACGTAGTGCGCCCAGCCGCCCCCGCTCTGGCCGATGCAGCCGCACATCATCAGCAGGTTGATGACGCCGCGGTAGTTCATGTCGGCGTGGTACCAGTGGTTCATGGCCGCACCGATGATCACCATCGACTTGCCACGCGTCTTGTCGGCGTTGTCGGCGAACTGCGTGGCCACGGTGATGACCTGATCGCGCGGCACGCCGGTGATGCGCTCCTGCCAGGCCGGTGTGTAGGGCGCATCGTCGTCGAAGCCCTTCGCGCCGCTGCCCAGGCCGCGGTCGATGCCGTACTGCGCGACCTGAAGGTCGAACACGGTGGCCACGAGGGCGTGGCGCTCTTCACCCGCCTTGCCCAGGCGCAGGCGCACGGCGGGCACGCGCGCGTGGTTCACCTCGCCGGTGCCGGCGCTGGCGGTGAAGTGCGGCGAGGCCTGGCCACCGAAGTAGGGAAAGCCCACGTCCACCACCTCGTGCGCCTGCTCGCCGTCCTCCAGCACCGAGAGCTTCAGGCGCACCTCTGCACCATGGCGCGCCTCCTTGTTCTCCAGGTTCCAGCGGCCCGCGTCCTCGCGACCTTCAGGGCCCCAGCGAAAGCCGATGGAGCCCTGCGGCAACACGGCGCGGCCGTCGGCGTCGAAGGCCACGGTCTTCCATTCGGGGTTGTTCTTCTGGCCCAGGCGGCCGTTGAAATCGCTGGCGCGCAGGTAACGGTCGGGCACCTGCACCACGCGGCCGTCGGGCAGGGTGTGCTCCTTCAGCAGCACCAGCATCGGCAGATCGGTGTAGCGGCGCGCATAGTCGTCGAAATAGGCGGACCGCTTGCCGCTGTCGGGGAAGTAGAAGCGCTTGAGCACCACGTGGCCCATGGCCATGGCCAGCGCCGCGTCGGTGCCCTGCTTGGGGTGCAGCCAAAGGTCGGACAGCTTGGCGACCTCGGAGTAGTCGGGCGTGACCGCCACGGTCTTGGTGCCCTTGTAGCGGACCTCGGTGAAGAAGTGCGCGTCGGGCGTGCGCGTCTGCGGCACGTTGGAGCCCCAGGCGATGATGTACGAGCTGTTGTACCAATCGGCCGATTCGGGCACGTCGGTCTGCTCGCCCCAGACCTGCGGGCTGGCTGGTGGCAGGTCGCAGTACCAGTCGTAGAAGCTCATGCATACGCCGCCGATGAGTGAGAGGTAGCGCGAGCCCGCGGCGTAGCTGACCATGCTCATGGCCGGGATGGGCGAGAAGCCGATGATGCGGTCGGGCCCGTGCTGTTTGATGGTGTAGACGTTGGACGCGGCGATGAGCTGGTTGACCTCGTCCCAGGTGCTGCGCACGAAGCCGCCCATGCCGCGAACCTGCTGGTAGTCGCGCCGGGCCTCGGGGTTCTCGACGATGCTGGCCCAGGCGGCCACCGGGTCCCTGGCCACGGCCAGCGCGGCGCGCCAGCGCTGCAGCAGGCGGCCGCGCACCATGGGGTACTTCACGCGATTGGCGCTGTAGAGGTACCAGGAGTACGAGGCACCGCGCGCACAGCCGCGAGGCTCATGGTTGGGCATGTCCCAGCGCGTGCGCGGGTAGTCGGTCTGCTGGGTTTCCCAGGTGACGATGCCGCCCTTGACGTAGATCTTCCACGAGCAACTGCCCGTGCAGTTCACGCCGTGCGTGCTGCGCACGATCTTGTCGTGCGCCCAGCGGTTGCGGTAGGCGTCCTCCCAGGTGCGGTCTTCGGCGGTGACCTGGCCGTGCCCGTCGGCGAAGGACTCGCGCGGCAGCTTGAAGTGCATCAGGCGGTCGAGGAAATGGCTCATCGGAACTCCTTCTTGTCGTTGGGGCGTGGCGATCAGGGGTTGCGGATCTCTGCGCCGCGACGCAGGTAGAACCACCAGTTCAGCACCAGGCAGGCGGCGTAGAAGGCCGCGAAGCCGTACATGGCAAGCTGCGGTGTGCCGGCCTTGATCTGCGCGCCGATGACCACCGGTGCAACAAAGGCGCCGTAGGCGGCCACGGCCGATGTCCAGCCCAGCACGGGGCCGGCCTGCTGGCGATCGAAGATGACGCCGATGGTGCGGAAGGTGGAGCCGTTGCCGATGCCGCTGGCGATGAAGATCACCACGAACAGGCCGAGGAAGGTGCCGAAGTGCTGTTCGGGCGTGGGTGAGGCGTAGGCCTGCATCATCACGTAGCCCACCGCCACCGAGGCCGCCACCATCACGGCCGAGATGATCTGCGTGACGATGGAGCCGCCCACCTTATCGGAGATCCAGCCGCCCACGGGCCGCACCGCCGCGCCCACGAAGGGGCCGATCCAGGCGTAGGTGAGCGCGGAGGGCGCGTTCGGGTTCTTCAGGGTGTGCTGCATCACGCCCGCGGCGTCGGGGATGTGCTGGAAGCCGAAGATCACCGTGATGGCCAGGGGAAGCACCATGGAGAAGCCGATGAAGGAGCCGAAGGTGACGATGTAGAGCGCGGTGAGCGACCAGGTGTGCTTGTTGCGGAAGATCGCGAACTGCTTGGCGACGCCCTCCTTCATGGGACCGAAGGCAGCCAGTCGCATCACCAGCAAGGCCATCACGATGTCCAGCAGCACCGCCACCCAGATGTTGAGCAGCCCCAGCCCGGTGGGCGCGGGCAGGTAGACGTAGAGGATGGCGATGGCCGGAACGAAGGCCAGCGTGTAGAGGTAGGTGATCCGGGCGTAGGCCATCAGCGGGTGGCCCGCGTCGGGCGAGACGGTGCGCAGGTTGTTCATGCCGAACCAGCACACGGCGCTCAGCGGCACCAGCGACAGCAGCCAGGCGAAGCCGGCGTTCTGGATCCAGGTGGGCGTGCCCGCGGCGATCTTGCCGAAGATCCAGCCGCTGTCCTTTTGCAGCAGCATGGGCTCGCCACCGAAGCTGCCGAAAATGCCCACCGTCATCACCAGCGGAATGACGATCTGCATGGTGGTGACGCCGAAGTTGCCCAGGCCCGCGTTGAGGCCCAGCGCCGTGCCCTGCAACCGCTTCGGGAAGAAGGTGCTGATGTTGGACATGCTGGAGGCGAAGTTGCCGCCGCCCACGCCCGACCACAAGGCCATCAGTTGGAACACCCACAGTGGCCACTCGGGGTGCTGCAGCGCGATGCCGGTGCCGATGGCCGGCGCCAGCAGCATGGAGGTGGTGAGAAAGATGGTGTTGCGGCCACCGGCCAGGCGCACGAAGAACGAGGCCGGGATGCGCATGGTGGCGCCCGAGATGCCCGCGATGGCGGTGAGCGTGAACAGCTCGGCCTGCGTGAACGGGAAGCCCAGGTTGAGCATCTGTACCGTGATGATTCCCCACATGCCCCAGACCGCGAAGCCGCACAGCAGCGCGGGAATCGAGATCCAGAGGTTGCGGTAGGCGATGCGCTTGCCGGTGCTCTCCCAGAACTGTTCGTCTTCGGGGCGCCAGTCGTCGATGTCGGGACGCGTGGCGAGGCGGTGCTCGAACGATGTGTCCCGTGTGCCCGGTGTGTGCGGGGTGTTCATGGCGGTTCAGCCTTGAAGTGAGAAGGGTTTGGCGTGGCGGCCCAGCACCTCGGTCTGGCGCACCTCGGTCCAGTACATCCAGATGAGCGAGACCCAGACCACGCCGTAGAGCAGCATGAAGGCGCTGGAGCGGATGCCGGTGACGTCGAGCAGCACGCCGAAGAGAACGGGCAGCACAAAACCACCCAGGCCGCCGGCCAGGCCGACGATGCCGCTGATGGCACCGATGTTGCCGGGGTAGTCGTCGGCGATGTACTTGAAGACGCTGGCCTTGCCGAATGCCCAGGCAACGCCCAGCACGAACATCAGCGCGGTGAAGGCATAGACGTTCAGCCCGATGTGGAAGGTCTGCGGGCCGTTGACCGTGGTGACGGTGAACTGCGTCTGCGGGTAGCTCAGCAGGAACAGGCAGATCCAGCTCACCCACAGCACCCACCAGGTGACCGTGTGCGCGCCGTACTTGTCGCTGAGCACGCCGCCCACGGCGCGCAGCACGCCACCCGGCAGCGAAAAGCAGGCCGCCAGCAAGGCGGCCACGCGGATGTCCAGGCCGTATTCGCCGATGTAGTACTGCACCATCCACAGCGCCAGCGCCACGTAGCCGCCGAAGACGATGCTGTAGTACTGGCAGTACTTGAGAACCTTCGGGTCCTTCAAGGCCTTGAGCTGCTGCGCAAAGCTCACCTGGCTGGGCACGAGGTGCGCCGGGTCGCTGTGGCTGAACAGCCAGAACAGCAGCACGGTGCCGGCCATGATGGCCGCGTACACCTGCGGCACCATCTGCCAGCCGAAGGCCACCAGGATCACCGGCGCCACGAACTTGTTGACCGCCGAGCCGCTGTTGCCGGCGCCGTACACGCCCATGGCCATGCCTTGCCGGTGCTTGGGGAACCAGCGCGCCACGTAAGGGGTGCCGACCGAGAACGAACCGCCGGCCAGGCCCACGAACAGGCCGATGGCCAGGAAGTGCCAGAACTGCGTGGCGTAGGCCATGAGCCAGATCGCCGGCACGGTGGCTGCCATCAGCAGCGCCATCACGATGCGCCCGCCGTAGCGGTCCGTCCAGATGCCCAGCGGCACGCGCACCAGGGAGCCGGTGAGCACGGGCGTGGCGGTGAGCAGGCCGAACTGCGTGGCGTTGAGGTCCAGCATCTGGCGGATCGGAATGCCGATCACGCCGAACATCATCCAGACCATGAAGCACACGGTGAAGGACCAGGTGCTCACGATCAGCACGGACCAGGCTTGGCGGGTTTTGTTGGTGTCGTCGCTCATGGAGGCGCTCCATTGACCATGGCGTCGACTGTGCTTTTTCGTTGGTCCCGCGACCATCCTTCGCACGGGCGAGCGCCTGGCGGCGAAGGGAGTACGCGCGGCATCCTCCGGACGGCGTATGCCCCGGCAACAACCGGGCCGAGGCCACCGGACCTACCATGCGGCCATGGTTCTGCGCATCGCCCTGCCCGGCCAGGCCCGGGACACCGCCACCACCGAAGTGCCGCTGGAGATGCTCTCGGCCTGCCACGGCCGCGTGCAGACGCAGTGCGAGACACTGCGGCGCCTGTGCGCTCACCTGCCGGCCCAGGGCGCGGACCACGCGGCCGTGGAAGCGGCCGAGGCCGTGCTGCGCTATTTCCGCCAGGCCGCGCCGCACCACCATGCCGATGAGGAGGTGGATCTGTTTCCCGCCCTGCTGGATGCGGCCGGCGAGGTGGACCACGCGGCCGTGCGCCGGCTCACGCGTTCACTGATCGAAGACCACCGGGCGCTGGAGGACTTGTGGCGGCGGCTGGAAGCGCAACTGGAGTGCGTGCGCGGCGGCGATGGCCCGGCTCTGTCGGGCGACACGGTGGAGGCGTTCGTGTCCGCCTACGTCACGCATATCGAACGCGAGGAACGCGAGCTGCTGCCCATGGCTGCCCACCTGCTCGGCGACGCCACGCTCGCGCGCATCGGTGCCGCGATGCGCGAGCGGCGGGGCATCGAGGCGCCTTGAGGCGAGCCCGTTCACGCCTTCTCAGGCGAGCAATCCGCGCTCACTCGCGTAGACCGCCGCGTGCACGCGGGTGCTCAGGTCGAGCTTGCGCAGGATGTGCTGCACGTGGATCTTCACCGTGGTCTCGGCGATGTCGAGCGCGCGGGCGATGTGCTTGTTGCTGTCACCGTGCGCGATGAGGCGCAGGATTTCGCGCTCTCGCGGCGAGAGCGAGTGGATCGGGTCGGACGGGGGCGGTTCGGGCACGGCACGCGCGGCCGGCTGCGGTGCCGCAGACGCCGCGTGCGACTTGGCGGCCGGTACGCCGCCCGTGGCTTCGCTCACGGTGTCGCGGCGCAGCAGGGCCACCAGCTTGCCCATCATTTCCGGGCTGATCACCGAGTCGCCCTCGACCACCCGCCGGATCGAGGCCGCGAGGTCGGCGGTGTCGATGGTCTTGAGCAGGTAGCCATCAGCGCCCGACCGCAGGCCCCGGGCGAGGTCCGCCTCGTTCTCGCTCACGGTGAGCATGAGCACCCGCGCGGCGGGCGCGGAGGCCTTGATGGCAGCGATCGCGTCGATGCCGGTGACGCCAGGCATGTGGTTGTCGAGCAGCACCAGGTCGGGCCGAAGCCGCTCGGCCAGGCCGATGGCGGCCGTGGCGTCGCCGGCCTCGCCGACCACCGCCAAGCCAGTGTCCTGGGCCAGCAAGGCAATCAGGCCGCGGCGGAAGAGGTGGTGGTCGTCGACCACGAGAAGGCGGATGGGCGCGTCGCTCACGGCAGAAACCTCCGCGTTGCACCCTCCGAGGCCGAGCGCCTCGGAAACGGCCGGGCGTCGCTCATGCGATGCCCTGGGGTTCGGCCGCGGCTGCGGGCGCGGGCACGTCCAGCGAAACCTCGGTACCGCCACCGGGGCTGGAACGAACCCGCACGCTCGCGCCAATGCGCTGCGCGCGCTCGCGCATGATGTGCAGGCCCACATGCGTGTCGGCGTCGCGCAGGCTTTCGGTGGCAAAACCACGGCCGTTGTCGCGCACGGTGAACTGCCAGCGCGGGCCGCGCCGCACGTCGAGGAAGACCTCACTCGCGCTGGCGTGCTTGCGCACGTTGGACAGCGCTTCCTGCAGAACGTGAAGCACCTGCAACTGCGCGTCGGAGGGCAGCGGCACGCCGTGGCCTTGCACGTCCAGGTGAGCGCTCAGGCCGCTCTGGCGCTCGAACTTGCGCAGCGTGGTGCGCAGCGCGTCTTCGATGTTGTCGCCGTCGGTGCGGGTGCGAAAGTGCACCAGCAGCTCGCGCACGTCGTGCGTGCTCTCGATCACACCGGCCTCTATCTCCTGGATGATGGCCGGCACCGCGGCCGGGTCGCCGCGTTCCATGGCCGACTTGAGCAGGGACACCTGGATCTTGAGAAACGAGAGCGACTGCGCGATGGAGTCGTGCAGCTCGCGCGCGAGCAGGCCGCGTTCGTCGCTGACGGCCGCCTCGCGCAGCAGGGCCTGGGCGCGCAGGTTCTCGGCCGCGTTGGCAAGGTGGCCGGCCAGCGCGTCGTACAAGCCGCGGTCGTCCTCACCCAGCAACACCTCGTGCCGATAGAACAGGTTGAGCTCGCCCAACAGGCGTTCCTGGTGGCGTATGGGTACGCCGACCAGTGAGACAAATCCCGCCTGCGCACAACCGCCCAGGGAGCGGTCCTCCGCGGTGGCGATGGGGATCACGCGCGTGCGCGCGGTGGCGGGAGGCTGGCCGCAGGCGCACTGGCCTGCCTCCAGGCACTGCTCTTCCTCCACCAGTTGCTCGGGCAGGCAGTCGCTGGCGAGCATGAGGTAGCGTCGCGTGCCTTCGTCGCTCCAGCGGATGGCGACCGCGTCGGCACCGCTGACGGCGCGCAGCTTGCGCGCGAAGCCGCGCGCGAGTTCGTCGAGCGAGCGCGCCTCGACGATCAGCGAGCTGACCTCGTAGAGCGCCGCCAGCCGCGCACGCTTGGCCTCCAGGTCGCGCGTCTTGGCCTGCACCTGAAGCTCCAGGCCGTGGTACAGGCCCTGCAGCCGCTGGGCCATGTGGTTGAAGCCGGCCGCGAGCTCGGCGAATTCGCGGTGCGAGTCGACCTCCACGCGCGCGGAGAAGTCGCCCGCTTCCACCTGCCGCAGCGCGGCGCGCAGCCGCTTGAGCGGGTGAATCACAAACAGCTGCCCCACGTAGAGCGACACCACGGCCGCGGCCACCGCCATGGCCATCATGACGAACTGGAACAGGTTGAGTACAGCCGTGTAGCGGGACATGGTGGACTCCATGGCCCGCACCAGCGCGTCGATGCGCTCGACCAGCGTGTCGATGTCGGCCGTCAGACGGGCCAGGTCCGCCCCCGGGGCCGCGCTTGCCGCCCAGATCGGACGCAGGGCGTTCCAGCGGCGCTCGATGGCGGCAAAGCCCTGCCGGCTGTTGTCGCTCCAGGGCACGGCCAGCGGGCGCACAGGGTCGCCGCGTGACAGCAGCGTGAGCGTGTCGTCGACCTCGGCCACCAGGGCCTGCACCTGAACCGGGTCACGTCCACCCTGCCAGGCGCTCACCAGGCGCCAGGCCTGCATGCGCAGGCGGCCCGCTTCGTTCACGGCCGCGGCTCCGCCTTCGAGCTGGCGCGTCACCCACATGGTCAGGCCGATGGACAGCAAGGCCAACAGCAGCATCGTCAGGGCGATGAGCACGAACTTGGTGGAGAGCTGGCGGGGCCAGGCGCGGGCGGGGAAGGACATGGGTGTGGGGCCTGGGGGCGCAGGCATTGTCGACCAGGGGTGCACCCCTGTCACGCGCGCCGCGGCCGCACGTGGCGCGCGCATCGTTCTTCCGGAGGATGGACCTGGTGCGCAGCGGCCGGCTGGGGCTGCCCTTCGAAGGATGGCGCGCGGGCGCCTTGGGCGGCACAGTGACCCGGGTCTGCCCCCGAATCCGCACCACGCACCGTGAACCGACACATCCCCCTGGCCACCGCCAGCGCCCGACCCGCCCCACCCGCCGACGCCCGCTGGCGCTGGACGCACCTGCTGCGCGCGCCGCACCGGCTGGCGTTCGCGGGCGCCACGGCGGTGCTGGTGCTGGGCTCGTTGTGGTGGCTTTGGGTGCAACTGGCGCGTCTGGGCTGGCTGCCTCCGGGGCCGCTGGCGGTGTCGCCCAGCCTGGGGCACGGCGTATTGATGGTGCACGGCTTCATGCCGCTGTTCTTCATCGGCTTTCTGTTCACGGCGGGGCCGAAGTGGCTGGGCGTGGCCGGGCCCGAGGCGCGCGCGGTGCTGCCCTCGGTGGCCTTGCAGGCAATCGCCTGGCCTCTGTGGCTGTTGGGCGTGCACCTGTCGGGTTGGGTCGCGGCGCTGGCCCTGCTCCTGGCGGCGGCCGGGCAGGCGCTGGCCGGCACGCGCTTCCTGGGCCTGCTGCGCGCGAGCGAGGCCGACGACACCGCGCACGCCCGCCTGGTCGCGTTGGGCTGGACGATCGGCGTGCTCAGCCTGTTGGGTCTGGCGGCGGCCCTGGTGCAGGACGAACCCGAGGCCGCGCGGCGCTGGCTGCACACCGCCCTGTGGGGCTTCGTCGCGCTGGTTTACGTGACGGTGGTGCACCGCATGGTCCCCTTCTTCACCTCCAGCGCCCTGCCGCTGGTGCGGCTGTGGCGGCCGATGTGGGTGCTGCACGCCCTGGTGGCGACGGTGGCGCTCAAGGCGCTGGGGCCCTGGCTGACGCTGGCCGGCCTGGACGCCAGCATGTGGCGCGCCTTCGAAGGCTTCGCGATGCTGGTGGCCGGCTTCGTGGTGCTGTGGCTGGCCTTCGTCTGGGGCCTGGCCCAGAGCCTGTCGATCCGGCTGCTGGCCATGCTGCACCTGGGTTTCGTGTGGCTTGGCCTGGGCCTGTTGATCGATGGTGTCGGCCAGGTCTGGGGCTGGATCAGTGGCGTGCCGTTGGCCCCGCTGGCCGCGTTGCACGCCACCACCATGGGTTTCCTGGGCTCGCTGATGCTGGCCATGGTCACCCGCGTGTCCTGCGGCCACGGCGGGCGCGCGCTGCTCGCCGATCGGATCTCGTGGTGGGCTTTTCTGGTGCTGCAGTTGGCGACGCTGCTGCGCATCGCCACGGCAGTGGCGCCGCCGCAGTGGGTGGGTGGGCTGGCAGCCACCACCGCCGGGCTGTGGCTGCTGGCGGTGGGCCCGTGGGGGCTGCGCCTGCTGCGCTGGTATGGGCAAGTCCGGCCCGACGGCAAACCCGGGTAAACCGGCCGGCGGTTGGCCAGGGCGAACCGTCTCAGCCGATGGCGAGTCCCAGCGGAAGGCGCGTACGCGCGCTGATCGCCATCAGCGCCACCACGCCCAGCGCGGCGACCAGGCACACGGCCCGCAGGCCGCGCGTGGGCGCGCGCCGCAGCGCCAGCGCACCCAGTACCACGTAGACCGGCAGCAACAGCAGTTTGACCAGCAGCCAGGGCTCGCGCAGCGGATCGTGCTGCATGAGCACCCAAAGTGCCGCGCCGGCCAGCAGCAACAGGGCGTCGATCCCCATGCTCAGGCGGCCCCAGACGGCGCGCAGGGGCCATTGGCCGCCAAACAAGGCCCCCATGCCGCGCGCGGCGAACACGGAAACGCTGCCAATCACCAGGGCGATGTGCGCGGCGCGCAAGACCGAATAGCTTGAGGCGAGGTCCCAGGACATGGCAGGATTGTCGGCGGCGCGGCCGCGTGGGCTCAAGATGCGTGGCGTGGCGCCGATGTTTCCATCGAGGGCGAGCGCGCGTGGCTCGCCCGTCCCACGACAGTTCCAGGAGAGCGCCATGTCGCCATCCCAACCGACCCCGGCGCCCCGGCGCCACAAGATCCTGATCGTCGACGACGATCCGGGCATGGTGCATTTGCTCGCCCGCACCCTGCTCGACATCGCGCAACTGCACTTCGCCGTGCGCGGCGACGACGCCCTGATCAAGCTGGCCCAGCACCAGCCCGACCTGCTGGTGATCGACGCCGAGCTGCCCGACCTCAACGGCTACGAGGTGATCGCGCGCATGCGCGAGAAGCCCGCGCTGGCCAACACCAAGGTGGTGATGGTCACCTCGCACAACACCTCCGCGTACCGCCAGCGCGCGTTCGACGCCGGCGTGTTGGACTTCTTCACCAAGCCGATCGACCGCGACCTGATCCGCCTGCGGCTGGAGCAGATCCTCAGCGGCGAGGTGATGGAGTACATCGAGCTCGACGAGCGCCCGCTGCCCGTGCGCAAGGCAGCCGAGCGCCCGGCACCGCCGGCGCCCGCCCCCGCGCCGCCTCCCGCGCCGGTTGCAGCCCCTGCGGCCGCGCCGGCCACGATGGACGTGCACGCCATCACCTCCGAGCTGTTCGAGCGCATCTCGGCCATCCTGCTGCAGGCCGAGACGCTGCGCGAGCGCGTCCCTGCCGGTGCCAGCTCGGCCGAGCTCTATCCTGTCCAGCGCATCCAGGAAGAGTGCGCCGAGGTGATCCAGTTGCTGGTCACCATGAGCGGCGAGGACTGATCGGACCCCCACGCTGCGCCGCTGCGCGGGTCGCTGCCCCCCGAGGGGGCTGATCCGCCTTGGGGCGGCCCGACGGCGAAACATGCCCCCACGCTGCGCCGCTGCGCGGGTCGCTGCCCCCCGAGGGGGCTGATCCGCCTTGGGGCGGCCCGGCGGCGGATCGCGCTCCTGGCCCATCAGGCCGCCTGACGCGCGGGCTGCTCCGTCTGCCCCACTGGCGCCAGCGCCAGCGCGCGCCGCAGAAAGACCCGGTTCATGCCGCTGTCGGGGCGCTGCGCCATGCGCTCGTGCGCCAGGGCTTCGGCCCATCCGCGCTGGCCACCGCGCAAGGCGGCCTCGCTCAGGGTCCAGTCGATGACGTCACGCTGCGCGTGGCTGCCACCGAAACGGTTGACGATGGGGCGCGCGCGCCACAGGCACTCGATGGCACGCTCGAAATCACCCTGCCAGAAGGCCGCGAAGCCGGCCACCAGATCAGCCCCCGTCTCTGCCGCCCAGCGCGTCGCTTCGCCGCGCTCACCCGCGTGGCGCAGCCGCGCCTCCAGCGCGCGCACCTCGGCCTCGCGCCCGGCACCCAGCCAGGCCATGGCGGCGTGCCAGTCGTTGAAGGCGTAGCTGCCGCCATCGGCGTGCGCGTCCCAGGCGGTGGCCAGTTCGTTCCAGCGCTCCCCCGGCGCGTACCCGCCCAGGTGCAGGCGCCACAGCAGGGCCGAGGCGTCCACCATGTCCACCGCGACCGCGCTGCGGCTGGCGCGGATGGGTCCGTCGTACAGCGACAGCGCCTCATCGGCCTCGCCGATCTCCAGGTGGCACAGCGCCCGGTGCCACCAGTTGTGCACCTGGAAGAAGTTGTCGGCGCCCGACCAGTGCGGCTCGCGCACCCGCGCCCAGTCGATGCCGTCCTCATGGCGCGCCTGCATCTCCATCACGTGCGCCACCGCGTGATGGGCCCAGCAGTCGCGTGGCTCGGCCTGCAGGGCGGCGTGGCCGGTGTCCTCGGCCTGGGCGTACTGGCCACACTCCTCGAGTCCGAAGGCCAGCATGCCCAGCAGCACGCCATGGCCCGGCGTGTCGGCGGACCACTGCGGCAGCGTGCGCGCAATGCGGTCGCGCAGGCTGCGGGCGTTGGCGCGGAAGAAGTCCACTAGGTGCCCAACCTGCAGCGCGACGATGTCGAACGGGTACTCGACGTGGTGGCGGTCCAGCAGCACGGCCGCCGACGACCACTCGCCGTCCAGGATGCGCGTGGCCGCCGCCAGGTGCGAGCGCTCGCGATCGTTGAGCGGCCAGCAGGCCACTGTGGCCAGCAAACCGCGCGCGGCCTGGGTGGCGGCAGGCTCGGTGGCCACGGCCATCAGGTGCGCCTTGAGCAGCGCGGCCATGGCGAAGCGCGGCGCCAGCGCCAGGGCGGTGTCCAGCGCGGCGATGGGGTCGCCGCGGTACAGGTTGAAGGCGGTGACGGCCTGGTCGAAATGGTGCGCTGCCTCGCGCGTGGCGCCCGACAGCGCCTGGCCTTGTGCGTCGGTGATCATGAAGATTGCTCCGTGGTTTGAAGAATCCGGCGGACGCGACGGGCAGTCATTGCCCGCGCGGTGCCGGTGCCCTTAATCTAGGGAGCGCGCGCCGAGGCGGCCATCTCCGCGCCGCTGCGTTTTGTTGCCGATCCGCCGCGCCCCTCCCACACCTGTATGAACGACGCCCCCGATCACGCCCTGGACGAGGTGCTGCGCGCGCTGCGCCTGCGCGGCGGCGTGTTCGTGGAGGCCGAGTTCGGCGAACCCTGGTGCGTGCTGTCGCAGGTGGGGCCGGAGGACTGCGCGGAGTTCACCCCTCTGCCGCGCGAGGTGATCGCGTACCACTTCGTGTGCGAGGGATCGATGCGGCTGCAGGTGGACGGTGCATCCGCGGCGATCGAGCTGCGCGCGGGCGACCTGGCGATCCTGCCGCGCAACCACCGCCACCGCCTGGGCAGCGACCTGGCCGCGCCGCCGTTGCCGGTGGAGGAGTTGGAACACCGCGCTGGCGGACACGGCGTGCTGCAGCTGGTGCACCCCGGTCAACGGGTGGGTGCCCGCTTCTTCTGTGGCTACCTGGGACACGACAACGTGAACGATCCGCTGCTGACGGCGCTGCCCCAGGTGCTGCACCTGCACCTGGGAGATCCGGCGTCGGCGCAGTGGGTCGAGAGTTCTCTGCGCTTTGCGGCGCAGCCCGGCGGCTCGCAGCACGGGCTCACGCCCAGCGTGCTGAGCCGGCTGGCCGAACTGCTGTTCGCCGACGCGGTGCGCCAGTACCTGGTGGCTCGGCCCGAGGGCGGCCAGGGCTGGCTGGCTGGCCTGCGCGACGCCAAGGTGGGCCGTGCGCTGGCGCTGCTGCACGGCGAACGCCAGCGCGCCTGGACGACGGAGGAGCTGGCCCGCCTGGTGGGTGCTTCGCGCTCGGCGTTTGCGGAGCGCTTCACCGCGCTGGTGGGCGAGCCACCCATGCGCTACCTCGCACAACAGCGCATGCGCCTGGCGGCCGAGCGCCTGCGCGAGACCGACGAGCCGATCGCGCGCATTGCCGAGGTGGCGGGCTACGAAAGCGAACCCGCCTTTCACCGGGCGTTCAAGCGCGCCTTCAATGAATCGCCGGCGGCCTGGCGGCGCCGGCAGGCGGCTGCGCCTTCGCTGGCACCCTGAGTCAGGCCTTGAGCGAGAAGCCCGCGATGCGCTTGTAGTTCTCGGAGATCTCGCGCAGCGCGTCCTGGCTGATCAGGTCGTCGATGCGCGTGAAGGGCTGGCCGCCGCTGAGTTCGTCGGCCTTCATGATGATGAAGTCCGGCGGCAGGCTGCGGTTGGTCTCCACCACCTTCGCGGTCGCGGGCAGGCGCATGGCTTCGTAGCGGCGCAGCGCGGCCTCGGGGTCGCCCGGCGTGGCGGCGAGTTCATCGGCCAGCGTGCGCGCGTCGATCAGGGCTTGCGCCGAGCCGTTGGAGCCGCGCGGGTACATGGGGTGCGCGGCGTCGCCCAGCAAGGTGACGCGGCCCTCGCCCCAGTGCGGCAGGGCGTTCTTGTCGACCATGGGGTACTCGAAGATCTGCTGCGCGCCAGCGATGAGCGCGGGCACGTCCAGCCAGTCGTAGCGCCAGTCCTGGAAGATCGGCAGGAAGTCCTCCACGCGACCGGGCTTGTTCCAGTCGTTCATGGGCGCGCGCGGGTCGCGGATCTCGGCCACCCAGTTGATGAGTTGGTTGCCCTGGCCGTCCACGTTGTCGACGATGGGGTAGATCACCATCTTGCCGGTGTCGATGCTGCCGATGCGGAGGTAGCTCTTGCCGTCCAGGATGGGCTTGTGCACGCTGACGCCGCGCCAGGTGTTGATGCCGGCGTAGCAGACGTTGTCCTGCGGGTGGAAGTGGCGGCGGATCACCGAGTTCACGCCATCGCAAGCCACCACCACGTCGGCTCGCGCGGACGCGCCGTTGTCAAAGCGCAGCGTGGCGCCCTGAGCCCCGGGTTCGATGGCCACGCAGCGGTGGCCGGTGTGAAGGCGCGCGTCGCCCAGGCGCTGCTGCGCGGCGCGCCAGAGCACGCCGTGCAGCTTGCCGCGGTGGATGCCCAGCTCGGGCAAGGGGTAGCCAGCGTGGCGCCCACGCGGCTCGCTGTAGACGAACTGGCCCCAGCGGTTGAAGAACACGCTCTCGCGGTTCTCGATGGCGATCGCTTCCAGCTCGGCCGTCAGGCCCAGGGTGTCGAGTTCGCGCATGGCGTGCGGCAGCAGCGTGATGCCCACACCCAGTTCCTTCACTTCGGGCGCGCCCTCATACACATCGCAATCCAGCCCGCGCTGCTTCAGGCCCAGAGCGAATGCCAGCCCTCCGATGCCGCCACCCACCACCGCGATCTTCATGGTCGTGTCCTGCTTCATTCGGCCTTGATGCCCTGCGCCTTGATCAGCGCGGCCCAGCGGTCCGCGTCCCTGTTCACGAGCTTCGCAAAGCCCTCGGGCGTGTCGCTCGCCGGGTCCATGCCTTGGCCCTCGAAGGCCTTCTTCACCTCCTCGCTGCGCAGGATGTCGTTGATCTCGCGGTTGAGCGTGGCCACCTGCGCGGCGGGCATGCCCTTGGGCGCGAAGACGCCGTACCACATGTCCACGTTCACATCGCCCGCCTTGGCCTCGCTCAGTGTGGGCAGGTCGGGCAGCAGCGGGTGGCGCTTGTCGCTGCCGATGCCCAAAGCCACCAGCCGGCCACTGCGCACCTGCGGCAGCGCCACGTGGATGGGCAGGAACATGGCGTCGACCTGGCCACCGATCATGTCGGTGACGGCCGGGCCGGTGCCGCGGTAGGGAATGTGCGTGAGGAAGACCTTGGCGGTGTTCTTGAAGAGCTCCATCGACAGGTGGTGCGGCGTGCCCACGCCGGGCGAGGCGTAGTTGAGCTTGCCGGGGGCCTTCTTCGCGGCGGCGATCAGATCGGCCGCCGTCTTGAAGCCCGAACGCGGGTGCGTCACCAGGATGAGTTGGCCCCAGCTCGTCAGGCTCACTGGCTGCAGGTCGCGCAGCGGGTCGAAGGGCATCTGCGGGTACAGGCTGCGGTTCATCACCAGCGTGTTCACGCTCACCAGCAAGGTGCTGCCGTCGGGCGCGGCGCGCACCACGGCCTCGGTGCCGATGTTGCCGGAGGCGCCCGCGCGGTTCTCCACCACCACCGGGCGCTTGAGGCGCTCGGACAGCCTGGGCCCCACGGTGCGGGCGATGAGGTCGATACCGGTGCCCGGCGTGAAGGGCACGATGAGGCGCAGCGGGCCTTCCTGCGCGGCGGCCTGGCCCGCCGTAGCGAGCAGCGCCAGAGCGACAAGGCCGCGGCGGGTGAACGGAATGCCTGGGTTCATGCGATGTCTCCGATCGTTAGCATGCTATCCATGTTCCAGAAAGTTCGCCTGTCGCACATCCGTAGAATCCCGATCGCCCGACGAACGCCATGACCTTGAACGACCTTTACCAGCGTCCCGGTTTCCTGCTCCGCCGCACGCACCAGATTTCGGCGGCGGTGTTCGAGAACGCCTGCGCCAGCGTTGGGCTCACGCCAGCACAGTATGGGGTGCTCACCGTGCTGGCGGCCGAGCCGGGGCTTGACCAGACGCGGCTGTCGCGCGCGCTGGCCTTCGACAAGGTGACGGTGATGCGCGTGCTCAAGGGCCTTGAGGAGCGGGGCCTGGTATCGCGCGAGCGCTCCAGCGTGAGCCGCCGCCAGATGACGGTGAGCCTCACCCCCGAGGGTGAGACCTTGCTGGCCGCCGCGCGCGAACCGGCCGAGCGCGCCTACCAGCGCCTGCTCTCGCCCCTCACGCCGGCCCAACGGCGCCAGTTGATCGAACTGTTGCAAACACTTACCGACGGCTTGGCCGACGAGGCTCGCGCGCCCTTTGTGCCGCTGGAAGCCAATGCCGCTGAGGCCTGTGCGCCGCGCACGCGCACGCGCCACTCCCCCAGCTGAGCGGGCGCCAGCGCAAGGCTGGCCCGACGATTGCTATGGCCTGCGGAAAGGGATTTGTCGATCCCGCCGTCCGCACCGGCGCGGACGATCACCGCACACGGGGGCAAAGTAGCGTGCAAACGATCGAGTCACATGAACTGGCGACGACCACAGGCCCGCTCGGCGTGGCCCCGCACGCGCCGCTGGCGGTGGCGTCGGCGTACCAGGGCGTGTGGGCCCGCACCCTGCTCGAAACACCGGCAGGCCGCGACACCACGAGTTGGGTCCGCTGGGTGCAGACCGGCAACTGGCACGGTGCCCTGAGCGACCCGGACGACACGCTGGGCCCGCGCAGCGGCCCCGGCGCTGAACACAGCGTGTTCCAGACGCCCGACCGCATCGTGCAGACCGCTTTGCGCGAACGCCAGTTGGCGGTGTGGGAACGCCTGCCAGCCTCGCGGGGGTGTCGCATCGCGCTCGCGCGACGCGACACGCAGGGCTTGCCCACGCAGGAGCGCTTGCTGGTCTGCGGGGAATACCTGCTGCACTTCAGGCCCACTCCCCACGGCGCGCCCGACCTGGCCTTCGGCCGACTGGATGAAACGGGCACGCACTGGCACGTCGAACGCACGAACCAGGCGCCAGTGGACGGGCGCGAGCGAGCGTGGCGCCTTCAGCGCCTGGGCATGGATCTGGCCACAGTGAATGGCGACGAGCCACTCGCAGGCACGTGGGAAGTGCTGGAGTGGCTCGAGATGTGAGCGCCGCCGCGCGGCGCTGATCGAATGGACCGGGCGCTGGGGCTCAGCGGTCGCGGCGACCGCCGCGTGGACCACCGGTGCGGTCACCGAAGCCACCGCCACGCGGGCCGCCGAAGCCGCCTTCGCGCGAACCGAAGCCACCTTCACGCGCGCCGCCGTTGGGGCGCTGGCCCCAGCCGCGGGACGGGGCCGGACGGTCTTCACCGCGCGAGAAACGCACGTCGCCGCGCGGGGCATCGCCACGCGGGGCACGGGCTTCGCCGTTGTAGGGCGCACGCGGCTCGTTGTTGTACGGCGCACGCGCTTCCCCACGCGTGGGGCGTGCATCGCCATGGGGCGCACGGCCCTCGCTACGGAAAGGGCGCGCCTCGCCGTAGGGCGCGCGGCCTTCACCACGCGACGGGCCCCAGCCCTCGCCACGGCCGGCCGGACGGCCACCCGGGCGGCCACCGCCACCGCGGCGGTCCTGCGACCATGCCTCGCGGCGCGGCGCCGGCGGGCGCTCGCGCGGCTCCAGGCCCGGCACCACCTCGGCCTTGAAGCGCTGCTGCGTGTAGGCCTCGATGTCGCTGATGCGGCGGCGGTCGCGGAACTCGGCGAAGGTGACGGCCAGGCCATCGCGGCCGGCACGGCCGGTGCGGCCGATCCGGTGCGTGTAATCCTCGGCCTTCATCGGCAGCCCGAAGTTGAAGACGTGGGTGATGGTCGGCACGTCGATGCCGCGCGCGGCCACGTCGGTGGCCACGAGAATCTGCACCTGGCCGTTGCGCAGCGCCATGAGACGGCGGTTGCGCAGGCCCTGGCTCAGCGCGCCATGCAGCGCCACGGCCGCGAAGCCGGCCTGCTGCAGTTCGGTGGCCAGGCCGTCGCATTCGATCTGCGTGCTGGCGAACACGATGGCCTGGTTGATCGAGGCGTCGCGCAGCCAGTGGTCGAGCAGCTTGCGCTTGTGGTCGGCGTGGTCGGCCCAGAACAGCACCTGCTTGATGTTGGCATGCTGTTCCTGCGGGCTGTCGATCTGCACCTTCTGCACGTGCTTGCCGTTGTCGTGCATCACGCGCATGGCGAGTTGCTGGATGCGCGGGGCGAAGGTGGCGCTGAACATCATGGTCTGGCGGCGCTGCGCGGTCAGAGCGTTGATCTCGGCAAGGTCGTCGGCGAAGCCCAGGTCGAGCATGCGGTCGGCTTCGTCGACCACCAGGAATTGCACCTGGTCGAGCTTGAGCTGCATGGAGCGCTGCAGGTCGAGCAGGCGGCCCGGCGTGGCCACCACGAGGTCGGCGTTCTGCAACTTGGCAATCTGCAACTGGTAAGGCATGCCGCCCACCACGCTGGCGATGCGCAGGCCACGGCAATGGCGCACCAGGTCGATGGCGTCGTGCGCTACCTGCTGGGCGAGTTCGCGCGTGGGGCACAGCACGAGGGCGCCAGGCGTGGCGGCCTTGAAGTGGCGCGGCAGCAGCGGGTTCTTGCGCTTGGGCGCCTTGGGCGCTGCCTCGCCGCGCGCGGTGGCTTCGGCCACCAGCCGCTCGCGCTCGGCGCGCTCGGCCGCTTCGCGCGCGGTCTGCTGCTCGATGAGGGTGTGCAGCACGGGCAGCAGGAAGGCCGCCGTCTTGCCGCTGCCGGTCTGGCTGGAGACCATCAGGTCGGCGTAGCGCTCCGCGCCTTCGGCTTTGATGGCCAGCGGCATCACCTTGGCCTGCACGGCCGTGGGCTGGGTGTAGCCCAGGTCGGCCACGGCCGACACGAGTTCGGGGGCCAGACCCAGCGCGGCGAAGGCGCTGGCGTCTACCGGCGCTTGCTGTTGTTGTTCGGGAGAGATCGCGGGCGAAGTTTCGCCGCGCGCTTCGAAAGCGTCGCTCATGTTCGTTCCTGCGCCCCGCAAATGAATGGGGCGCCAATGACCGAATGCCGCGCGGAGGGGAGATTCAAGCCCCGGGGCGTCGGATCCGTTCGTGGTTACACAACATCAACCACAAACGGTCCGCCCGGAAGCGGTGGCCCCTGCTCGCTCGCGCTGAATGGCGGGCGGTGTTCAGGGGCCGGGTGTGTGAGGCCAATGCACAAAAGGCTTCGCCGTTGCCAGCGAAGCCTCTAATTCTCGCACAGATCGGGGAAAACCCCAAGTGTTGGTCAGGCCATGACCGCAGCCACCAGGTGGAACAGCAGCGCAGCCAGCACCGCCGTGGCCGGCACGGTGACGATCCAGGCCGCCACGATGCGCATGACCACCGAGCGCTTCACGATTTCCTTTTTGTAGGCCTTCTTGAAGGCCTTGCGTTCGCCCTTGTCGAACACCGCGCCGTCCAGGCCGCGTACCTTGGCGCGCTGCTTCATGTCGGCCAGCATCTGCTTCTTTTCCTGCACCTCGGCGGCCTCGAAGCGCTGCATATAGGCCTCGACCTCCTCGCGGTCGGCGCCCTGGTGGCCGGCGCGCACCACGGCCTCCATCTTGGCGTAGTTGACCTTGAGCAACTCGCGCAAGAAACCCACGCCGAACACGGCGCCGATGGAGATGTGCGTGGTCGACACCGGCATGCCCAATTGCGAGGCCACGATCACGGTGAGCGTGGCGGCCATGGCGATGGAGTACGCCCGCATCTGGTCGAGTTCGGTGATCTCCTTGCCCACGGTGCGGATGAGCTTGGCGCCGTACAACCCCAGGCCCACCGACAGACCGATCGCGCCCAGCACCATGATCCACATCGGCGTACCCGCCGTGGTGGCGATGGCGCCTTCCTTCACGGCCTCGTAGATGGCAGCCAGCGGGCCCACGGCATTGGCCACGTCGTTGGCACCGTGCGCGAAGCTCAGGAGCGCGGCGGAGCAGACCAGCGGCCACGTGAAGAGCTGGTTGACCCCGTCCTTGGAGTTGTCCTGGCGCAGCGCGATGCGGCCGATGGGTTGGCGGACGAGGGCCCAGACCAGCGCTGCCACGGCCAGACCCGCGATCAGCGCAACAGGAAAAGACACCTTGACGATCTGACTCACGCCCTTGAGCAGCATGTAGGTGGTATAGGACCACACCATCAGCGCGATCAGTACCGGCACGACGCGCGCGGCGGCCTCGGTCTTCTCGGTGCGGTAGGTCACGCTGCGCTTGATGAGGTACAGGAAGGCGGCGGCGATCAGCGCCCCGGCGACCGGCGAGATGACCCAGCTCGCGACGATCGCGCCGATGGTGGGCCAATGCACCAGGCCCCAGCCGCCCGCGGCGATGCCCGCGCCCATGACGGCACCGATGATGGAGTGCGTGGTGGACACCGGCGCACCCAGTGCCGTGGCCAGGTTGAGCCATAGCGCGCCGGCCAGCAGGGCCGAGAACATCACCCAGGCGAACAAGGTCGGGTCGGCGATGTCAGCCGGGTCGATGATCCCGCCCTTGATCGTGCTGACCACGTCACCGCCGGCGACGATGGCGCCCAGGGCCTCGAACACCGCCGCGACGACGATCGCCCACCCCATGGTCATGGCGCCCGAACCCACGGCCGGGCCCATGTTGTTGGCCACGTCGTTGGCGCCGATGTTCATGGCCATGTAGGCGCCGACCGCGGCCGCGATGATCAGCAACCACACCGCCGTGCGGCTCAACCCCGCGTCGGCCGCGCCAGTGAGCGAGGCGTACAAGCCCACCAGCAAAAGAAAGGCCACCGCAGTGGCCAGTTGCAGCGCCTCGAAGTGGCGCTCGACGAAGGGACGGGATTTCTTCTTCATGTGAAATCTGTGTGAACGTCGTCACATTGTCACATCATCACAGCAGGCCAGCCGCCGCGATGACCGGCTCAGCGCAGGAACTGCGCGCGGTAGTGCTCCAGTTCGTCGATGGACTCGTGCACGTCGGCCAGCGCGGTGTGCATCTGACGCTTCTTGAAGGCGTCGACCACCTCCGGGCGCCAGCGCTTGGCCAATTCCTTCAGCGTGCTCACGTCGACGTTGCGGTAGTGCAGGTAGGCCTCGAGCCGGGGCATGTACTTCACGAGGAAGCGGCGGTCCTGCCCGATGGTGTTGCCGCACAGCGGCGAGGCCTGCTTGGGCACGTAGCGCGCGATAAAGTCGATGAGCTGCTGCTCGGCCTCGGCTTCGCTCACGGCGCTGGCGCGAACCTTGTCGATGAGACCGCTGCGACCATGCGTGCCCTTGTTCCAGGCGTCCATGGCGTCGAGCACTGCGTCGCTCTGGTGGACCACGATGACGGGGCCTTCGATGCGCGGCGTGAGCTGAGGGCCGGTGATGACCACCGCGATCTCCAGCAGCCTCTCCTTCTCGGGGTCCAGACCGCTCATTTCACAGTCGATCCAGACCAGGTTCTGGTCGTTCTTCGCGAGCGCGGGCATCTCGGGGGCGGTGATATCAGCGGGATTCGAACTCATCCCGCGATTCTCCGTCATCTGCCCGGGCCGGCGCTGACGCATGGGCGCCGGTAGACTGGCGCCTTCATGGACACCGCCTCCCTCGCCTTCACCGCCGTTTTCTGCACCCTGCTGGTGCTGGGCCTGCTCACGCGCTTCGCACTGGCCAGCCGGCAGATCCGTCACGTGGCGCGCCACCGCGACCAGGTGCCCACGCCGTTCGATGCCACCATTGCGCTCGACGCGCACCGCAAGGCCGCCGACTACACCATCGCCAAAGCCCGCTTCGGGCTGCTGGCCACCGCCTTCGAAACCGCCGTGCTCATCGGCTGGACGCTGCTCGGCGGCCTGAACGCCCTCAACCTCGCGCTGCTGGACCTCATGGGCCCGAGCCTTTGGCAACAGCTCGCGCTGATCGCCACCTTCGCGCTCATCGGCGGCCTGCTGGGCCTGCCCTTCTCCTGGTACGCCACCTTCCGCCTCGAAGAGCGCTTCGGTTTCAACAAGACCAGCCTGGGCCTGTGGATCGCCGACGGCCTCAAAGGCAGCCTGCTGGGCGCGGTCATCGGTCTGCCGCTGGCGGCGCTGGTGCTCTGGCTCATGAGCGCGGCCGGCGACACCTGGTGGCTGTGGGCCTGGGGCGTGTGGATGGTGTTCAACCTGCTCGCGCTGGTGCTCTACCCGACGCTCATCGCGCCACTGTTCAACAAATTCGAGCCGCTCGCCGACGAGTCCGTGAAGGACCGCGTGAACGCGCTCATGGCGCGCTGCGGGTTCTCGGCCCAGGGCCTGTTCGTCATGGATGGCAGCAAGCGCAGCGCGCACGCCAACGCCTACTTCACCGGCTTTGGCTCGGCCAAGCGCGTGGTGTTCTTCGACACCCTGCTGCAGCAACTCACGCCCGACGAGATCGACGCCGTGCTGGCGCACGAGCTTGGCCACTACCGCCTGCGCCACATCACGCAGCGCGTGCTGATGCTGTTCGCGCTGAGCTTCGTGGGCTTCGCGGCGCTGGGCTGGGCGGCCTCGCAGGCCTGGTTCTACACCGGCCTCGGCGTGGAGCCCGACCTGGGCGCGCCCAACGACGCCCTTGCGCTGATCCTGTTCCTGCTGGCGGTGCCCCTGTTCACCTACTTCCTGTCGCCACTGGCCGCGCAACTGTCGCGCAAGCATGAGTTCGAGGCCGACGCCTTCGCGAAGGAGAAGACGCGCGGTACCGACCTCGCCAGCGCCCTGCTCAAGCTCTACAAGGACAACGCCAGCACGCTCACTCCCGACCCGCTGTACGCGCGCTTCTACTACTCCCACCCCCCCGCCAGCGAACGTCTGGCGCGTCTGCAAACCGCCTCGCCTAAGAGCGCCTGACCATGAATCCCATCCACCAGAACCGCCGCGCGCTCAACGCTACCGAGATCGTCACTCAGCTCAGCCAGCTCAACGGCAGCGAGGCCGATGGCTGGAAGCTCATCGACGGCTCGATCGAGCGCACCTTCAAGTTCGCCAACTACCACGAGACCATGGCCTTCGTGAACGCCATGGCCTGGATCGCCCACCGCGAGGACCACCACCCCGACGCGGCTTTCGGCTACAACCGCTGCACCCTGCGCTTCAACACCCACGACGTGAACGGCATATCGGTGAGCGACTTCCATTGCGCGGCGGCGGTCAACGCCTTGCTCGCGTCCTGATGGGCGGCACGCGTCCCGCCCGTGTGGTGGCGGCCCACGGCCGCCATTGCCTGGTGGAGGGCGAAGACGGCCAGCGCACGCTGTGCCACCCACGCGGCAAGAAGAGCGCGGTGGTGGTGGGCGACATCGTCGCCTGGCAGCCCACGGGCGACGAGGGCAGCATCGAACGCATCGAGACGCGGCGCAACCTGTTCTACCGGCAGGACGAGATGCGCACCAAGGCCTTCGCGGCCAACCTCGACCAGGTGCTGATCCTGCTGGCGGCCGAGCCTGTGTTCTCCGAAAGCCAGCTCACGCGCGCCCTGCTCGCGGCCGAAGCCGAGGGCATCAGCGCCTTCATCGTGCTCAACAAGCAAGACCTGGGCGACGCCTTCGCGCAGGCTTGGGTACGACTGGAGGCCTACCGGCGCATGGGCACCGCCGTGCTGCCGCTGGGCCTGCAACAGGGCCAGGGCCTGGACGCCCTGCGCGAGCGCCTCACCGGCCGCCACACCCTGGTGCTGGGCCCCTCGGGCGTGGGCAAGAGCACCCTGGTGAACCGACTGGTGCCCGAGGCTCGCGCCCAGACCGGCGAGATCTCGCGCGCGCTCAACACCGGGCGCCACACCACCACCAGCACCACCTGGTACTGGCTGGACGCGGCGCGGGAAAGCGCACTCATCGATTCGCCGGGCTTCCAGGAATTCGGCCTGCACCACCTGGAGGCCCAGCGCCTCGCGCAACTGATGCCCGACCTGCGCGCCACCCTGGGCGCCTGCCGTTTCTACAACTGCACGCACCGGCATGAGCCGGGCTGCGGCGTGCGGTCACACGTGGGGGCCGATCCGGCGAACGACCCGCTGGCGATCGACGAGGGGCGCTACCGGCTCTACAACGAGTTGTTCGACGAGCTGAGCAACAAGCGAACGTACTGAACGGCCGCTACACCCGCGCCAGCGTCAGCAGCGCCAGCAGCAGCATCCACAGCACCACCGCACGCCACACCAGGCCGACCACACTGCCGAGGTGGGCCAGCTGGGGTTCGGGGCGCGCACTGGGGTCGGTCTCGTCAGGCACCGGGTTCGCCGGGTCCTGCGGCGTCAGGCGCACGTTGATGGCCCCGGATGTGGCAGCGAGCACCACGCCGTCACTGCCAGGCGCGAAGCGCTCGGCGTCGGCGCGCCAGCTCGCCACCGCTTCCTCGAAGTTGCCCACCACCGCGAAACCCAGCGCCGTGATGCGCGCGGGCACGTGGTCTATCCAGCGCCAGGCGGTGGCCGAGGCCCGGCGCAGCGCCTCGCTGGGCGTGCCATCGGCGCGCCCGCGCCAGTTGCGCGACAGGTACTCGGCCAGGCGGTAGATCACTGCGCCCGCCGGGCCCAGGCCAATCACCCAGAACACAAGAAAGCACACGAACACGCCAAACACGTGACGGTGCGCCGCCAGCACCGAGTGTTCGATCACCTGGCGCAGCAATTCGGCGCGCGGCAAGGCACTCGCGTCCACCCTCAGCCATTGCGCCAGCTGCTCGCGCGCAGCGCGCTCGTCGCCGTCCTCCAGGCTGCGGCGGATCTCACTGAAGTGATGGCTGAACTGGCGAAACCCGAGCGTCACGTAGAGCACCGCCACCGTCCACACGAAGGCCAGCACCCCGCTCAGCTCCCACAGGCCGTGGTAGATCAGCGCCGCCAGCGCCGAGGGCACCCCCACGGCCAGCAGCCAGGCGAGCCAGCCGTGCGAGGACTGGCCGGCGTCGAGGTTGCGGCGCACGCCACGGCCCCAGGCGCGCAGACCGGCGTGCACGGGGTTGTTGAACGACAGGGGACGAGCCTGCTCGATGAGCAGCGCCAGCAGGATGGCCAGAAAACCCATGGGGCCGATGATAGTGGGCCCCCGGGCCCACGCCTTCACCGCACGCGACTCAGGCCGTGAGCAAGCGGTACAGGTTGCGCAGCATGCCGGCCGTGGCACCCCAGATGAAGCGCTCATGCTGGCCGTCGTGCCAGGGCATGGAATACCACTCGCGCACGGTGCCGTTGAGGTTCATGAGGTGGCGGCGGTGGTGGCGCGGGTCCATCAGGAAGCCCAGCGGCACCTCGAAGACGTCGTCCACCTCGTGCGGGTTGGGCTGCAGCACGAAACCCGGCTGCACCAGAGCCACCACCGGCGTCACGTGAAAGGCCGTGCCGGTGATGTAGACCGGCAGCGTGCCCAGCACCTCGACGTTCTGCGCGGGCAGGCCGATCTCCTCGTGCGCCTCGCGCAGGGCGGCGGCCACGGCGTCGGCGTCCTCCGGATCGACCTTGCCGCCCGGAAAGGCGATCTGGCCAGAATGGGTGGACAGGGTGGACGTACGCTGCGTGAGCAGCAGCTTCAGTTCGTCACGCACCACCAGCGGCAGAAGCACCGCCGCGTCGGCCGGCTCGCGGTCGGCGAAACGCCGCTCGCGAACGAACTCGGGTGTCCAGATTGGCGGCGCCTCAAACAACGAGCGCAGACCGTCCGGGGTGAGCCGGTGCGCGGCCGCTGGCGCCAAGCCCTCACTCGTGCCCGTGGCCACCACGGGCACGGTGCGCGGATCGAACGGCGGGATGTGGACGACGGGTTCGGTCATGGATGGATGGACGGACCGGCGACAAAAAAGCCGCTCCGGGGAGCGGCTTTTTCCGGGGTGCTGGATCAGGCGCCCAGCTTTTCCTTGATGCGGGCCGACTTGCCGCTGCGCTCGCGCAGGTAGTACAGCTTGGCGCGGCGCACGTCGCCGCGGCGCTTCACTTCAATTTTGGCGATCAGCGGGCTGTACAGGGGGAAGGTCCGCTCCACGCCTTCGCCGCTGGAGATCTTGCGCACGATGAAGCTGGAGTTCAAGCCGCGGTTGCGGCGGGCGATCACGACGCCTTCGTAGGCCTGCACGCGCTTGCGGGTGCCTTCGATGACGTTGACGCTGACGATCACGGTGTCGCCGGGGGCGAAAGGCGGGATGGTCTTGCCGAGGCGGGCAATCTCTTCCTGCTCGAGGGTCTGGATGAGGTTCATGGTTCCTGTTCCACGATCATGGCCGCGCTGCACGAAAGGCCGCGAATCCGTTGCCCTTCAAGGGCATCGATCGGTCGCGGCGGCCGGCCAGAGGATCGAAAAGCCCACCATTATAGCCAGAGCGGGCCGGCGGGCGGAACCCACGTCCTGCCGGCTCAGCCCAGGCTGCGCAGGAAGCGCTCGTCCTGCGCAGCCAGGCGGCCCTCGGCGCGGGCCCTGGCGATGAGGTCAGGGCGCTGGCGGGCGGTGAGCGCCAGGCGCTGCTCGCGCCGGTATCGCTCGATGCGCTCGTGGTGTCCGCCCAACAGCACCGGCGGCACCCCCAGGGGGCCTTGCGGGCCCTGCCAGAGCTCGGGACGGGTGAAGTGCGGGCTGTCCAGCAGGCCGTCGAGAGCCGGGTTGAAGCTGTCCTGCTGGTGGCTGCCCTCGTCGCCCAGCACGCCGGGCTGCAGGCGCGCCACGGCATCCAGCAGGGCCATGGCCGGGATCTCACCGCCCGAAAGCACGAAGTCGCCCAGGCTGAGTTGCACATCCACACAGGCATCGATGAATCGCTGGTCGATGCCCTCGTAGCGCCCGCAAACCAGCACAGCACCCAGCGGCCCGCTGGCCCAGGCCTCGACGCCGGCGTGGTCCAGCCGACTGCCCACGGGCGAGAACAGCACCACCGGGGCACGCGCGCCCTCAGGCTCGGCACGCTCGGCACGGATCGCCTGCAGGCAGCGCCACAAGGGCTCGGCCATCATGACCATGCCGGGCCCGCCACCGAAGGGGCGATCGTCCACGCGCCGGTAGTTGCCCTCGGCGAAATCGCGCGGGTTCCACAGGCGCACGTCGACCTGCTTCGACTCGAACGCGCGGCGGTTGATGCCGTGCGCGAGAAACGGCTCGAACAGCTCGGGGAACAGGGTGATGACGTCGAAGCGCATACCAGCGATTGTGGAGGGCAGCGACCCGCGCAGCGGCGCAGCTTGGGGGCACGTCAATAGTCTTTGTGCCAGTCGGCCGTGATGCGGCGCGCGGCGCGGTCCACGTCGTCGATGTACGCGTCGACGAAGGGAATCATCCGCTCGGCGGGGCGTTCCTCGCCATCCACCATGTCGAGGTATTCCAGCACGAGCACCGAGGTCGGCCCGGTGCTCATCAGGTCGCGCACCACGCCGAGCGCCTCGCCCTCGCGGTTGACGACCGTGAGGCCGATCAGGTCGACCCAGTAAAACTCGCCCGCCTCGGGCTCGGGAAAGGCGCTGCGCGGCAGGCTGATGCGGCAGCCCTTGAGGGACTCCGCCAGGTTGCGGTCGTCCACGCCCTCGAGCCGGGCGACGAGGCCATCGGCATGGGCCCTGATCTCGGCCACACGCACGGATACGCAGCCCGAGAAAACAGAAAAGCCGCGCGCGAAGCGGGCTTCGGGCGGCTGAAGAAACCAGTCTTGACTGGCGAACAGCGCGTCGGTGTCGGCGCTGTGGGGGTGGATGCGGACCCAGCCCTTGATGCCCCAGGCGTCCTGGATGCGGCCCAGTTCGACGGCATCGGCCGGCAGGGCCGACGCGACCAGGGCCGCGGACATGGCGCGATCAGGCGGCCGGGGCGGCGGCCTTGGCTTCCTTGACCAGGCGCGCGACCGTGTCGGACGGGGTGGCACCCACGCCGATCCAGTAATTCAGGCGGTCGCTGGCGATGCGCAGCTTCTCTTCGCCGCCTTTGGCGTTGGGGTTGTAGAAACCCAGGCGTTCGATGAAGTTGCCATCACGGCGCGAACGCTTGTCGGCGGCGACGATGGTGTAGAACGGACGTGCCTTGGCACCGCCGCGAGAGAGTCGAATGACGACCATGATTTATCCTTGGGTGGTTGAGCACACCCCGGCACTCCGGGGAATCGCGAACCTTGCGGTTCGCGGCTCATCGCAATTGATGCGCGGTTTTCTGCGGCGCCTGAGACACACGACTGACCACCCGGCCAGCGAAACACCGCAAAGCCGGCGATTATAGCCCGCCATCCCGTCCCGCAACGCCCCTGCCCCACCGGTCCGTTCATGCCCCTCATCCGCCCCAGCACCGACGACGACCTCGCCGCCATCACCCGCATCTACGCCCACCACGTGCTGCACGGCACCGGTACCTTCGAAACCACCCCGCCCACCGAGGCCGAGATGGCCCAGCGCCGCGCCGATGCGCTGGGCAAGGGCCTGCCCTGGCTGGTGATGGAAGAAGGCGGCCAGGTGCTCGGCTACGCCTACGGCAACTGGTTCAAGCCGCGCCCGGCCTATCGCTACTCGGTCGAGGACTCGATCTACCTCGCACCCGAGGCCGCCGGCAAGGGCCTGGGCCGGCTGCTGCTGGCCGAACTGCTCGCGGTGCTGCAGCGCGCGGGCATCCGCAAAGTGATGGCGGTGATCGGTGATTCGGCCAATGCCGGCTCCATCGGCGTGCACCGCGCACTGGGCTTCACGCCCGTCGGCACGGTGCAGGCCTGCGGCTGGAAGTTCGACCGCTGGCTGGACATCGTGATCATGGAAAAACCCCTGGGCGAGGCACACCACGCGCCGCCGAAGGAGGGCTGAACGTGACACGACGCAAGAACAAGACGCTGGCCGTCTGGCTGGCCCTCGTCGGTGGCGCCCTGGGCCTGCACCGCTTCTACCTGCGCGGCCTGGGCGACTGGGTGGGCTGGTTGCACCCCCTGCCCACCGCGCTGGGTTGGTACGGCGTGGAACGCGTGCTGGCGCACGGGCAGGACGACAAGCTGTCCTGGGTGCTGATCCCGCTGCTGGGCATGAGCATCGCGGCGGCCTGCCTCACGGGCATCGTCTACGCGCTGGCCGATAGCGAGAAATGGGACCGCTGGTTCAACCCCGCCAACCCCGGCGGAACAGCCGGCCACACCAATTGGCTCACCGTCATCGCGCTGGTGCTCTCGCTGCTCATGGGCACCATCGCCTTCATGGGCAGCCTGGCCTTCGGCTTTCAGCGCTACTTCGAGTACCAGGTGGAAGAAGCCCGCAAGATCAGCCAGTGATCAGCCGCCCAGCGGGTTGAGCCAGGTCATCACCGTCATCACCAGGCTCAGGGTGAACAGGGCCATCACTGTGGTGAGGCCGGTGGCGGCGATGGTGAGCGCCTGCGCCGTGTCGTAGCGCTGGGCGAACAGGAAGACGTTGGCGCCCACCGGCAGCGCCGCGGCCACCACCATCACGGTGAGCGGCAGGCCACCGATGCCAAGACCCCAGGCCGACAGGCCCACCAGCAGCGGCAGCAGCAGGTTCTTCACCAGCACCACGCCGAAGGCCGGCCGCCAGTGACCGGCCAAGGGCGTGCGCGCCAGGCTCACGCCCACCAGCACCAGCGCGATCGGTCCGAAAGCGCTGCCCAGCAGTTGCAGGGGCTTGTCGATCACCACTGGCAAGGACCAGCCCGTCTGCGCGAACAGCAGGCCGCTCAGGATGGGCAGGGGAATGGGGTGGATGAGCGTGCCCTTGATCACTGAGCCCAGCGTGGCCCACAAGGGCGGGGCAGCCTCACCGCGCTCGCGCGCTTCGCGCGCCACCACCAGCTCCAGCACCACCGAGCCCACGCTGAGCAGGATGAGCGCGTGCACCGACACCAGCGTGAGCATGGTCACCAGCGCGGTCTTGCCATAGGCCAGCTCGGCCAGGGTGATGCCGATCATCACCATGTTGGAGAACACGCTGGCCATGGCGATGACCACGCTCTCGCGGCTGAAGCCTCGCCAGGCCACGATGGCGAACAGGACCAACACCACCACGGGAAAGTAGGCCAGCACGGGGCGCAGGTCCAGCGCCTCCAGGTGCACCGAAGCCATGGTGCGGAACAGCAGCGCCGGGATGAGCAGCAGGAAGACGAGGTTGGACAAGTCCTTGACCGCCGAATCGCGTATCCATTCGCGCCGCCCCGCCAGGTAGCCCAGCGCGATCAGCAGGAAGACGGGCGTGAGGGAGACGAAAAGGGGGTGCTGGGCGAGGTTCACCCGGGGATGGTATCGCCCGTGCCCGGCCCACCCGGCCGGCTCAGCGGCTGCCCTCGGCCTCGCTCAGACGGTAATAGAGACCGTAGGGGTCGTTGTCGAGCACGTGAAACTTCCCCTCGACCACCACCGCCTCGAGCCGGTACTTCACCGGAGTTTTCGTGCGCACCTCCACCAGGCTCTCGGCACCGCCCGGGGTGCAGAACGAGCAGGTGAGCGGCACCGAAGCGAGCAGGAAATGGCGCTGGTTCTCGCCCGGCTCCAGCGGCAGCATGAAGCCGTGCAGCTTGAGGCGGCGCTGATCCAGCGCACGCACTTCGGGCGGGTAAACCGGCACGACGCGCTTGCGCTTGGCCACGGTCTTCACTTCGGTCCTCACGTCGGTGAGCAGCGACCAGGCAACCACGTCGTCCCGCGTGGGCAGCGGCGCGATGGGGCTTTGCGGGCTGTGCACGCCCGCGCCCTGGCCGTGCGGCAGACCCATGGGGCCGGTGTCGGCGGGTGGCGCGCCGAGCGGCGAGTTCAGCACCTGCGCGAAGGCTGGCCCCGAGGCCAGCCCCAGCAAGCTCAGCAGAACGTGACGTCGGAACAGATGCATGGATGGCGGAGCAAAGAGATCAAACCAGGGGCGCCGCGGAACCGGCTTTGCCGGGCCGCAGGCGCCGCCCCCTCGAGGGGGTCGCGCGCAGCGCGGCGGGGGTGATCGTCAGTGCACATGGCGCAAGCCGCAGTATTTGCCCAAGGCAAGACCCTTGCAAGCCGCCGCGAGCTCCGCCTGGCAGACCTTCTCGCCCTTGCCCGATTCCAGGCACTTGGCCGCGCCCTCGTGCGCGACGGCCATGGCGCGGTGGCGCTGGATGTCTTCCTGGATCTCCTTCTCGGAGTGCTGTGCGAAGGCGGTGCCCGCCGACAGCAGCGCGGCGAACAAGGCGGTGATGGTGAGGGGTTTCATGGATCAGCTCCGGGGGTTGAGAAGGGTGTGAACGTCAACGCGGTAGGCCGCGAGCGCGGGCAGGCCGGCGGCCAGCAGCGCGGCGCCCGCCGCCAACACCGGCACCCAGGCCAGGGCCGGTGGCCAGGCGCCGGCCTGCACCAGGGTAGGCAGCGCGGCGTCGCCCCACCAGCGGCCGGCCAGCGCGGCCAGGCCTTGCGCGGCGAGCAGGCCCAGGGCGCTGGCCAGCAGGGCCAGCCAGGCGGCTTCGGCCAGCAACAGCGCAGCCACGCGGCGCGGCGGCGCGCCCAGCAGGCGCAGCAGGGCCAGGTCGGCGCGGCGTTCACGCACCGCGCTCCAGAGGGCGATGAATACGGAGAGCGCGGCCACCACGAGCAGCACGCCCGCGAGCGCGCGCAGCACCTGCGTGCCCTGCCCGATCAGGCTGAGCAGTCGCGTCACTTCGACGGCCGGCGCCGCGGCCTGCAGCGGCGTGATGCTGTTGACGAAGCGCGGAAAGCTCGCCGCGGCCAGCGGGCTGCGGTAGCGCACCAGGCCGATGGTGATCTCGCGCTCGGCGTCCAGCGCGGCCTGCAGTTCGGCGCGCTCGTCGGCGCTCAGGTCCTTGTCGGTGTGCATCTCGTCGTGCACGAACCAGACCGATTCGGTGGCCGTGAGCACGAGTCGGTCGAGCACGCAGCCGCAGGGCCGCAGCACGCCGGTGACTTCGTAGGGTGTGCTGTCGTGCACCGCGCCGCCCACGCCCAGGCCGTGCGCGCCGACGAAGCGTGCGCCCACGTCCAGGCCGCTGCCGCGTGCGACCGCGTCGCCCAGCACGGCCTGCATGGGCGCTTGCCACGGCGCGCCGTGCGCCAGCGTGGCGCCGTAGAGCGAGAGGTAGTCGGTCGTGGTGCCGACGATGCGCCAGCCCTGCAGGTTGTCGCCCAGACTCAGCGGAATGAACTGCGCCACCTGGGGGTGTTCGGCGATGCGCCGCGCCTCGGCCAGGGGAATGTTGCCGGGCGGCACGTCCAGGTGGAACACGCCGGCGAGGATGAGCTGCATGGGGCTGCCCTTGGCGCCCACCACCGCGTCGATGCCCGCGAGGTCGCGCTCGAAGGCCCGATCGACCTGGTCGCGCGCCAGGATGAGGAAGGCGATGGACGCCAGGCCCAGGGTGAGCAGCAGCAGGTTGAGCGCGGCGGTCAGCGGGCGCGCCCACAGGTACTGCCAGGCCAGGCGCGGCAGGCCGTTGGTCATGCGCTGACCCCGACGGGCTCGAGCGCAAGCACTGCCGCGCCATGGAACATCGCGAGGGCTCGCGCGTCGTGCGTGGCGATCACCAGCGTGGCGCCAACACGCTGCGCCGTCTCGCGCAGCAGGGCCAGCGCCTGGGCACAGGCCGCGTCGTCCAGGCTGGCGGTGGGCTCGTCGGCCAGCAGCAGCGCGGGGCGCCGCAGCAGAGCACGCGCCAGCGCCACGCGCTGCGCCTGCCCGCCCGACAGGGCCGAGGGCCGGCGCTCGCGCAGGGTCTCGATGTCCAGCGCGACCAGCAGTTCGTCGATGGCGCGCCGGTCGACCGGCAAACCGGCGGCGCGGTAGGCCAGGGCCAGGTTGTCGGCCACGCTGAGGTCGGCGCTCAGGTGCAGGCGTTGCGGCAGCACGCCCACGGTGGCGCCTCGCCAGGCATCGCGCGCGGCGCCGCGCAGCGCGCCCACCGACTGGCCCGCCACCTCGATCGTGCCCTCACCGGGCGTCAGCAGCCCCGCCGCCAGCGCCAGCCAGGTGGACTTGCCGCTGCCCGAGGCACCGCGCAACAACAGCGTGCCACCCGCCGCCACGTCCACGTCGGCGAAGCGCAGGCGCGGGCCGCCGGGGTGCGAAAAGCCGAGCGCGCGGGTGCGGATCACGCCGCGCGCTCCGCCTCGGCGCAGGGCGCGCACACGCCGTGCAGGGCCAGTTCCACGCGCTCCACCACGTCGCCCTGGCGCGCCAGCGTGCGCTGCAGGTCTCGCAACCAGGCCTTGCCCGCGGCGGACACTTCGTCGAGCGCGCGGTCCTGCCCGCAACGGCGGCATTCGAAGCGCGGCTGCCAGCCGGTGGGTTGCGACCGCGCCGCGTCGCCTGGGCCTTGCAGCGTGTAGCGCCAGGTTCCGCGGTCGTCGCTGTGGCGCGCCAGCACCGCGCAGGCGGCCAGGCGATCGAGCAGGCGATAGAGCGTCACGCGATTCGGTTCGTGCCCGCGCAGGCGCAGCGCCTGCAGCACCTGCGCGTGCGTGAGCCCCTGCCCCGGCCGCGCCAGGAACACCCCCAGCGCCGCGCGCGTGGCCAGGGTGCGGCGCAGGCCGGCGGCCTCCAGCCGGGCCTGCAAGTGGTCCGGGACGGTGTCGGCGTCGATCGGGGAACGGGTCATAGCGGCGGCCTCGTATCGCAACTGAGTTGCAAATAATAACCCCATGCCCTGGCCCTGCCCACCGGCCGCCCACCGCCTGACTACACTGCCCGCTCCCTCACCCCCGGCCTCCACCTTGCCCGTCTCCCACCTGCTGCTCGCCCTCGCCGTCGTGGCCGTGTGGGGCACCAACTTCGTCGTGATCCGCTGGGGGCTGGACGGCCTGCCGCCCTTCCTGTTCGCCACCTTGCGCTTTGCGCTCTCGGCGCTGCCCTGGCTGCTGTTCGTGCCGCGGCCGGCCACGAGCTGGCGGTCCATGGCGGCCGTGGGCGTGCTGCTGGGCCCGGGGCAGTTCGGCCTGCTGTTCTTCGCCATCGACGGCCGCATCTCACCCGGCCTGGCCTCACTGGTGGTGCAGGTGCAGGTGTTCTTCACCATCGGCCTGTCGCTGTGGCTCATGCACGAGCGCGTGCGGGGCTTTCAGGTGGCGGGTCTGCTGTTGGCGATCGCCGGCCTGGGCCTGATCGCCGCCAACCTGGACGCGACGGTGACGATGGCGGGCCTGGGCTTGATCATCGGCGCGGCGTTCTTCTGGGCCTGCGCGAACCTCATGGTCAAAACGCTGGGGGAAGTGAACATGCTGCACTTCATGGTGTGGAGCAGTGTGTTCGCGGTGCCGCCGTTGCTGTTGATTTCGCTGCTGGTGGAGGGGCCGGCGCTGATCGCCCAGTCGCTGCGCGCGGCCGACGGGGTGGTGTGGGCGAGCGTGCTGTGGCAGGCCATCGGCAACACGCTGTTCGGCTACGGTGCCTGGAACTGGCTGTTGGCGCGGCACCCGGCGGCCACGGTGACGCCGATGGCGCTGCTGGTGCCGGTGTTCGGTTTGAGTGCCTCGGCGTTCAGTCTGGGGGAGGCGATGCCGGGGTGGAAGCTGGGCGCCTGTGCGCTGGTGCTGGGGGGGTTGGCGGTGATCGTGTTCTGGCCGCGGTGGCGGCGGGGGCGCTGACGGGGGCTCCCTTTCTCCGGCTAGGTCGGTCATCGGCGCTCGGGTGTCCGGCTCCGCGACTGTCCCCCGGAGCGGATCGCTGACGCGCTCCACTCCTCCTCCTTTATGTCGCTACGCCGGACACCCGATCACCGACGACCTCGTTGGCACTCGTCGGTTGGGGCGCCACCGTGCCTGTTGCTCGCGGACGCTGGGTGCCCTGCGCAGCGAAATAAAGGGGGAGGACGGCGCAGCCGTCCGGAGGACATTCGCGGAGCAGGGCACCCAGTGGCCGCGAGCTTCGCGAGGTGGTGGAGCGAAACGCAGCGAAACCTCACCCCAGCAAAAAAGCTACTTCGCCAACCGCGCAAAGGTCTTCCGGAACTTGGCCACCTTAGGCGCCGCCACCGCCATGCAATACCCCTGGTGCGGATTGCGCTCGAAGAAGTCCTGGTGGTAGTCCTCGGCGGGCGAGTAGTTCTCCAGCGGCTTCACCTCCGTCACGATGGGACGGCCGAAGGCGTTCTCCTTCGTCAGCTCGTCGATGATGGCCTGCGCCTCGGCCTGCTGCTCGGGCATGGTGAAGTAGATGCCGCTGCGGTACTGCGTGCCCACGTCGTTGCCCTGGCGGTTCAGCGTGGTCGGGTCGTGCACCACGAAGAAAATCTCCAGCAACTCGCGCGTGCTCACCTCGTGCGGGTCGTACTCCAACCGCACCACCTCGTTGTGGCCGGTCGTGCCCGTGCACACCTGCTCGTAACTGGGCTGTTTCGCGTGGCCGTTGCTGTAGCCGGACTCCACGTCGGTGACGCCACGCACTTCCTTGTAGACCGATTCCGTGCACCAGAAGCAGCCGCCACCGAGCACCAGTACCTGCTTGTCGCTCATCTTGATTTCTCCAATGGTCCTTGCCTGAACGTGTGTCGATACAGGCGCGGATTTCTTTCAACCGATCATTCTGCGGGCTGAGCGAAGCCCCGCACAGCTTCAAGGAATGCGGACAAGGCCGCGCTCTCGCCACCCTCACGCCAGAGGCAACGCGTCTCATACGGCGGCGAATCCCCCTGCAGCGGCACGAAGGCCGCGCCCGGCAAGCCGGCCTGCTGCAGCGCCGCCGGCACCAGCGACACCCCCAGCCCTTGCGCCACCAGCGACACCACGCTGAGCCAGTGCCGCAACTCGAAGCGCACGTCGGGCTCGAACCCGTGATCGGCGCAGAGCGCGAGCAGGCGGTCGTGGTAGTCGGGCGAGACGGCGCGCGAGATCGCCACGAAAGGCTCGCCCGCCAGCAACGCCGGGGACAGGTGGCGCTTGCGCCCCAGCGCATGCTGCGCCGGCACGCAGGCCACAAAGGCCTGGCGCGACACCAGCACCTGCGCGCAGCCCGGCGGCACGCGCGGCGTGTGCACGAAGCCGGCCTCCAGCCGCCCGTGCTGCAGGTCGATGAGCTGGTCGCTGGAGCTCATCTCGCGCAGCACCAGTCTCAGACGCGGGTGGCGCTGCGCGAAGCTGCGCAGAATCTGCGGCAGGCCTCGATACAGCACCGTGCCCGCAAAGCCCACGCGCAACTGGCCGCTCACGCCCTGCGCCACCTCTCTGGCCTCTCGCGCGGCGCCAGCGGCCGCGTCCAGCAGGGCCCGCGCGCGCGGCACGAAGGCCTGGCCGGCGGGCGTGAGGGCCACGCCACGGCTGTTGCGCACGAACAGCGGCGCACCCACCGAGGCCTCCAGTTGCTGGATGTTGAGCGACAGCGGCGGCTGCGTCATGGCCAGTCGCGCCGCGGCGCGGCCGAAGTGCAATTCCTCGGCCAGGGCCAGGAAACAGCGCAGGTGGCGGAACTCCATGCCCTTCTCCATCGATATGCCGTTCGAATCCTTGAATACAGCATCGATATTAGACAGCTATGGTCCTCAGGCGGACAATCCGCCGATTCGACCACCGCACCCGGAGACAAGCCATGCTCTCGCCCCAGAAGTCCAAGGCCAGCTTCAGCTGGGAAGACCCGTTCCACCTCGACGGCCAGCTCAGCGACGACGAGCGCGCCGTGCGCGACGCCGCCCACGCCTACTGCCAGGAACGCCTGCTGCCGCGCGTGACCGAGGCCTTCCGCAAGGAAAACACCGACCCGGCCATCTTCCGCGAGATGGGTGAGCTCGGCCTGCTGGGCGCGACCGTCCCCGAGCAATACGGCGGTGCCGGCCTGAACTACGTCTGCTACGGCCTGGTGGCGCGCGAGGTCGAGCGCATCGACTCCGGCTACCGCTCCATGATGAGCGTGCAAAGCTCTCTGGTGATGGTGCCAATCAACGAGTTCGGCACCGAGGCGCAGAAGCAGAAGTACCTGCCCAAACTGGCCACGGGCGAATGGATCGGCTGCTTCGGCCTGACCGAACCCAACCACGGCTCCGACCCGGGCAGCATGGTGACGCGCGCGAAGAAGGTGGCCGGCGGCTACAGCCTGTCGGGCGCCAAGATGTGGATCACCAACAGCCCGATCGCCGACGTGTTCGTGGTCTGGGCCAAGGACGACGAAGGCGCCATCCGCGGCTTCATCCTGGACAAGGGCGCCAAGGGCCTCTCCGCCCCCGCCATCCACAGCAAGGTGGGCCTGCGCGCCTCCATCACCGGCGAGATCGTGATGGACAACGTCTTCTGCCCCGAGGAGAACGCCTTCCCCGAGGTGCGCGGCTTGAAGGGCCCGTTCACCTGCCTGAACAGCGCGCGCTACGGCATCGCCTGGGGGGCGTTGGGCGCGGCGGAAGACTGCTACTTCCGCGCCCGCCAGTACGTGCTGGACCGCCAGCAGTTCGGCCGCCCGCTCGCGGCCAACCAGCTCATCCAGAAGAAGCTGGCCGACATGCTGACCGAGATCAGCCTGGGCCTGCAGGGCTGCCTGCGCCTGGGCCGCATGAAAGACGAAGGCACCGCCGCCGTGGAGATCACCTCCATCCTCAAGCGCAACAGCTGCGGCAAGGCGCTGGACATCGCGCGCCTGGCGCGCGACATGATGGGCGGCAACGGCATCAGCGACGAGTTCGGCGTGGCGCGCCACCTGGTCAACCTCGAGGTGGTCAACACCTACGAAGGCACGCACGACGTGCACGCACTCATCCTGGGCCGTGCGATCACGGGTATCGCCGCGTTCAACTGAGCGCAGGTCGCAAGTCAGGCCCGCTTGCTGTCCGCGTACCGGCGCGCACTCCCACCGGATCTCGCGGGTGAGGATCAGCTGGCGGCAACCACCGGGCGTTGCGGCTCCTCGGGTGGCAGGGGCGCCACCACTCGCCCTCCCACATTCACCTGGCTGCCGTTGACCTTGTAGCTGCCGGCCTTGGTGAACGTGATCTGCCGCCAGTGCGGGTCGAGAAGGCAGATCTTCGGCCGGCGGCCGGCGGCACTTCGGAGGTGCCCGAAGCGCGAGGACAACTGGTCCTCCCACGACCAGACCTCGACCTCCCAACCGCGCTTGAGCGCCCGCTCGACCTGGCGGCTGAAGCTGTTGCCGAACTCGGTCTCCTTGCCGTCGCCGGTGACGAGCACCAGCGTCTGCGGCGGATCGAAGTCGAGCAGCGCGTTGGAGATCTGGAGGATGAGCATCTCGTCCACCGCCTGCTCACCCAGCCGGCCGTCGTAGCGCTCCACCTGCTTGAGAAGTTTGGTGTCGTAGCCCTGACGGTGGGCGTAGTCCCACAACTGGTCGTTCCCGCCGACCACGGAGCCCGCCAGCACACGGGTGATGACCTTGCCCGGGCGCTCAACGAGCTGAAACAGGTTGCGCCAGTAGATGCGCACCGCCAGCCACACGGCGTCGGGCTCCAGGGTGGCCGCGGCGCGTTGCGCGCCCCAGATGATGTTGGAGTTGTCGATGAAAACGTGGCGGGACATGCGCAAGGACGGAAATAGGTGGGCACGGCCGGGGCCGCGTGGCGGCTGGATTGTCCCCCCGCCGCTGGGCAAATGACTCCCGCATCACCTGCCCCGCCCGCCCACGGCCCTTTACCCGCGCGACACCCGAGCAAAAGGTGGGTGGGGTATATTTAATAACCCATCGGTCAGTAATTTCGCCTCCATGCACACCCCCACTCCGTCCCTGCCGCCCGAGGCCCCGCGCCGCGCCCGCCGCAAGGAGGCGCGCCCGGGCGAGCTGATCGAGGCGGCACTGGCACTCTTCGTCGAGAAGGGCTTCGCCGCCACGCGCGTGGAGGAAGTGGCCGCGCGTGCCGGGGTGTCCAAGGGCACGCTGTTTCTGTACTTCCCCAGCAAGGAAGACCTGTTCAAGGCCGTGGTGCGCGACACCGTGGCGGGCCGTTTCCCGGAATGGGCCGATGAGCTGGCCGAGTTCCAGGGCGACAGCGTGGAGCTGGTGCGCTACGCCATGCACACCTGGTGGGAGCGCGTGGGCATGACGCCCGCCTCGGGCATCACCAAGCTCGTGATGGCCGAGGCCAGCACCTTCCCCGAGATCGCCAGCTTCTATCAGAACGAGGTGGTGGCCCCCGGCCACGACCTGATCCGCCGCATCCTGCAGCGCGGCATCGACCGCGGCGAGTTCCGCGAGATGCCGCTCGACTACGCCGTCTACAGCCTGATCGCGCCCATGATCTTCCTGCTGATGTGGAAACACGCCATGACACCCTGCGCACCACCCTCGCAGCAGATCGACCCCCTCACCTTCATCGATACCCAGGTCGACCTGATCCTGAGCGGCATGCTCAAGCGAAACCAATGACCACCTCCCGCCTGCGCAAGACCCTCTACTGGGCCCTGCCCGTGCTGGCCGTGGCCGCGCTGGCCTTTGGTGTGGTGCGCGCGCTGGACAAGCGCGGCACCCAGGCCGAGCAGGCGCGCGCCGCCGCCCAGGCCCTGCAGAACACACCGGTCTACCAGATCGCCGCACGCGACCTGGTCACCGTGCGCCGGCTGGCGCTGCAGCGGACGGCCGCCGTCTCCGGCTCGCTGGAAGCCGTGCAGACCGTGGCCATCAAGGCCCGCGTGGCCGGCGAGCTGCGGGACCTGAACAAGCGCGAGGGTGACAGCGTGGCCGCGAACGAGGTGGTCGCGCGCATCGACCCCACCGAGCCGCAGGCGCGCGTGCGCCAGGCCGAGCAGCAGGCCGCCTCCGCGCTGGCGCAGGTGCGCATCGCGCAGCGCAACCAGGACAACAACCAGGCACTGGTCAAGCAGGGTTTCATCTCGGCCACCGCGCTGGAGACCTCGCAGGCCAACCTGGCCGGGGCCGAGGCCAACCACCGCGCGGCCGTGGCCGCGCTGGACATCGCGCGCAAGTCGCTTGCCGACACGGTGCTGCGCTCGCCGATCGCGGGCCAGGTGGCCGCGCGCCCGGTGCAGAACGGCGAGCGCGTGGGCGTCGACACGCGCGTGCTCGAGGTGGTGGACCTCTCCGCCTTCGAGATGGAGGCCGCGCTGAGCCCGGCGGACGCCGCGCGCATCGAGCCCGGCCAGCCCGCGCGCCTGGTGGTGGAAGGCCTCGCCGAGCCGGTGGCCGCCACGGTGGCGCGCATCAACCCCAGCGTGCAGGCCGGCAGCCGCAGCGTGCTGGTGTACCTGCGCCTGAAGGCGGTGCCCGGCATGCGCCAGGGCCTGTTCGCGCGCGGCGAGATCGTGGCCGGCACGGTGCAGGCGCCCGTGGTGCCCGTCTCGGCCATCCGCAACGACCGGCCCGAGCCCTACGTGCAGCTGCTGCGCGACGGCACGGTGAAGCACGTGACGCTGACGCCCGCGCCCACCGGCAGCGTGGACGGTGTGCCGCACCAGGCCGTGCCCATGCTGGCCGAGGGCGACACCGTGCTGGCCGCCACGGCCGGCGCGATCCGCGAGGGCACGCGCGTGGACGCGACCACGCCCGCCAAGCCCTGAGCCCTCGGAGCGCGACACGCCATGTGGTTCACCCAGGTCTCGCTGCGCAACCCGGTGTTCGCCACCATGGTGATGCTGGCCTTCGTGGTGCTGGGCGCGTTCTCGCTGCAGCGCCTGCAGGTGGACCAGTTCCCCAACATCGACTTCCCCGTGGTGGTGGTCACCACCACCTACCCCGGCGCCTCGCCCGAGATCGTCGAGTCCGAGGTGACCAAGAAAGTCGAAGAGGCCGTGAACGCCATCGCCGGCGTGAACAGCCTCACCTCGCGCAGCTACGAGGGCAACTCGGTGGTCATCATCGAGTTCCAGCTCACGGTCGACGGCCGCAAGGCCGCCGACGACGTGCGCGAGAAGATCGGCATCCTGCGCCCGCTGCTGCGCGACGAGGTGGACGAGCCGCGCGTGCTGCGCTTCGACCCGGCGAGCCGCGCCATCTGGTCCGTGGCCGTGGTACCCGAGGCGGCGGACGGCCGCACCCAATCGGCCGTGGAACTGTCCACCTGGGCCGACCAGGTGCTGAAGAAGCGGCTGGAAAATGTGCGCGGCGTGGGCGCGGTCACCCTGGTGGGCGCCACACGGCGTGCTGTCAACGTCGAGCTGGACCCGGCGGCCATGCAGGCCCTGGGCGTCACCACCGAACAGGTCAACGCGGCCGTGCGCAGCGAGAACCAGGACCTGCCCGTGGGCACGCTCAAGGCCGGCGAGTCCGAGCGCGTGGTGCAGGTGCTCTCGCGCCTGCAGAACCCGCGCGATTTCGAAGACATCATCGTCGCGCGCCGCGGCGGCTCGCCCGTGCGTCTGGGCCAGGTGGCGCGCGTGAGCGACGGCACGCAGGAGGTGGAGAGCCTGTCGCTCTACAACGGCCAGCGCACGTTGCTGCTGCAGGTGCAGAAGGCGCAGGACGAGAACACCATCGCCGTGGTGGACGGCCTCAATGCGGCCCTGAACGCGGTGAAGCCCGAGCTGCCACCCGGCGTGCGCCTGGAGCCCATCGCCGACGGTGCGCGGCCCATCCGCGTGTCGGTGCAGAACGTGCGCCAGACGCTGATCGAGGGCGCCATCCTCACGGTGCTCATCGTCTTCCTGTTCCTCAACTCCTGGCGCTCCACGGTCATCACCGGGCTCACGCTGCCCATCGCCATCATCGGCACCTTCTTCGTGATGAACGCGCTGGGCTTCACCATCAACATGATCACGCTGATGGCGCTCACGCTCTCGGTGGGCCTGTTGATCGACGACGCCATCGTGGTGCGCGAGAACATCGTGCGCCACGTGCAGATGGGCAAGACGCCCTACCAGGCCGCCATGGAAGGCACACAGGAGATCGGCCTGGCGGTGCTGGCCACCACGCTGTCCATCGTGGCGGTGTTCCTGCCCATCGGCTTCATGGGCGGCATCATCGGCAAGTTCTTCCACGAGTTCGGCATCACCATGGTTGCGGCGGTGCTGATCTCCATGTTCGTGAGCTTCACGCTGGATCCGATGCTGTCCTCGGTGTGGCACGACCCGGCCATCGACGCGCACGGCAAACCGCCGGGCCGTTCGCTCTACGACCGCACCCTGGGCCGCGTGACGCACTGGTTCGACCGCTTTCAGGACGACCTCGCCGAGGGCTATCAGGGCGCGCTGCGCTGGTCGTTGAAGCACAAGCTGGCCACGCTGGGGCTGGCCCTGGCCACCTTCATCGGCAGCCTGGCCATGCTGCCGCTGCTGGGCTCCGAATTCGTGCCGCAGGCCGACTTCTCCGAGGCCTCGGTGAGCTACCACACGCCGGTCGGCTCGTCCCTGGTCGCCACCGAAGCCAAGGCGCGCGAGGTCGAGGCCATCGTGCGCAGCTTCCCCGAGGTGCGCTACACGCTCACCACCATCAACACCGGCAATGCCCAGGGCAGCATGTACGCCAGCACCTACGTGCGCCTGGTGAACCGTGAGGAGCGGGACCTCAATGCCGTCGCCATGTCGGCCACGCTGCGCGACCGCCTGCGCGCCGTGCCGGGCATCACCGTCACGCACGCGGGCCTGCTCGACGCGGTGGGCGGCGGCAAGCAGATCGAGTTCTCGCTGCAGGGCGACGACCTGGACGAGCTGGAGCGCCTGAGCGCGCTCATCACCGAGCGGCTGCGCCCCATCGTGGGCCTGGTGGACCTGGACTCCAGCCTCAAGCCCGACAAGCCCACGGTCGACGTGGTGCTCAAGCGCGACCTGGCGTCCGACCTGGGCCTGTCCACCAACGCCATCGGCAACAGCCTGCGCACCCTGGTGGCCGGCACCACCGTGGGCAACTGGCGCGCGCAGAACGGCGAGACCTACGACGTGATGGTGCGGCTTCCATCCGCGCAGCGCCAGCGCACCGAGGACTTGCTGCAGTTGCCGCTGAACGTGGCCGGCACGGGCACCACCGCGGCCGACGCGACCACGCGCACCGTGCCGCTGTCGCAGGTGGCCGACATCGTGGAGGCCACCGGACCGAACCAGATCAACCGCCGCAACCTCAACCGCGAGGTCTCCTTCAGCGCCAACGTCTTCGGCCGCTCCACCGGCGAAGTCTCGGCCGAGATCCAGCGCGTCGTCAGCGGCATCGCCCTGCCGCCGGGCTACCGCACCGAGTTCAGTGGCTCCACCAAGAACATGCAGGAGTCCTTCGGCTACGCGCTGTCGGCGCTGGCCCTGGCCATCATCTTCATCTACATGATCCTGGCCAGCCAGTTCCAGAGCTTCCTGCAGCCGCTCTCGCTCATGACCTCGCTGCCGCTCACCCTCATCGGCGTGGTGCTGGCGCTGCTGATGTTCGGCTCCACCATGAGCATGTTCTCCATCATCGGCATCGTGCTGCTCATGGGCCTGGTGACCAAGAACGCCATCCTGCTGGTGGACTTCGCCATCCGCGCGCGCGAAGGCCGCGCCGGCGGCCCGCCGCTGCCACGCGACGAAGCCCTGCTGCTGGCCGCCAAGGTGCGGCTGCGCCCCATCCTCATGACCACGCTGGCCATGGTCTTCGGCATGGTGCCGCTGGCCTTCGCGCTCACCGAAGGCTCGGAGCAGCGCGCCCCCATGGGCCAGGCCGTCATCGGCGGCGTCATCACCTCATCCCTGCTCACGCTGGTGGTGGTGCCCGTGGTCTACGGCTACCTCGACGACTTCGCCAACTGGCTGCGCCGCAAGGCCGGGCTGCCGCCCGCCGTCACGGCTCGGCAAGAGGGCGCCTCCTAAAATCCATCGGTTGTGCCGACCCCACTGGAGAAATGAAATGACCACCGCGACCAGCCTCGAACAGGCCCGCTTCAACATGATCGAGCAGCAGATCCGCCCCTGGGAGGTGCTCGACGGCCGAGTGCTCGAGCTGCTGGGCCAGGTGCGCCGCGAGGACTTCGCGCCCGCCGCGCACCGGGCCCTGGCCTTCACCGACATGGAACTGCCCCTGACGCAGCCTGTGGTGGACGGCCAGTGCATGCTCGCCCCGCGCGTGCAGGCCCGCCTGGTGCAGGACCTGGCCCTGCAGCCCACCGACAAGGTGCTGGAGATCGGCACCGGCAGCGGCTACACGGCGGCCCTCATGGCCAGCCTGGCGCAGCGCGTGCTGTCGCTGGAGATCGAGCCCGCGCTGGCCTCGCAGGCGCGCACGCGCCTGATGCAGGCCGGCGTCACCAACGTCGAGGTGCGCCAGGCCGACGCCTGCGCGAACGACTTCGCCGCCTGCCGCGCCGGCGGCCCGTACGACGCCATCCTGCTGGCCGGTTCGGTGGCCGAGGTGCCGCCCGCGCTGCTGGGCCTGCTGGCCCCGGGCGGCCGGCTCGCGGCCATCACCGGCAGCGAGCCCATGATGCGCGCCACCTTCATCACCCGCGCCGGCGACGCCGACTTCCGCAGCGCACAGCCCTGGGACACCGTCGCGCCACGCCTGCGCAACTTCCCCGAGCCCTCGCGCTTCCGTTTCTGAGCCGGGCCCGCGCATGCAAGCCATCACCCCCGCCCAGCTCGACGACTGGATCCGTCAGGAGACCACGGACGGTGCCGCCACGCCGGTGCTGCTGGACGTGCGCGAGCCCTGGGAACTGCAGACGGCCAGCGCGCCGAGCGGCCCGGGCTACGAGCTGCTGGCCATGCCCATGCGCAGCGTCCCCGCGCGCCTGGCCGAACTCGAGCGCGACCGCCCCATCGCCGTGCTCTGCCACCACGGTGGCCGCAGCGCGCAGGTGGCCCGGTTCCTGCAGGACCAGGGCTACACGCGCGTCGTCAACGTGCACGGCGGCATCGATCGGTGGTCGCAGGAACGCGACCCGTCGATCCCCCGCTACTGATCAACTCCCAAGGATCCGCTCATGCGCTTTGCCACCCCCATTCGCCCATTGACGGTTGCCGTGCTGATGGCCCTGGGGGCGGCATCCGCCGCGCAGGCGCAAAGCCTGTCGCAGCTGTTCGAGGCCGCGCGCGGTTTCGACGCCACCTACCTGGCCGCGCGCTCGCAGCACGAGGCCAACCTGGCGCAGGCCGACCAGGCGCGCGCCGGCCTGCTGCCCGAGGTGGGCCTGGGCGCCGGCGCCAGCTGGGCGCGCCGCGACAGCGACAACAACCTGCTCGACGGCACCAGCAACAGCCAGAGCGTGACCCTGTCGGCCAGCCAGCCGCTGTACCGGCCCGCCAACCGGCTCGCCAACGACCAGGCCAACCTCTCGCGCGACATCTCGCAGGCCCAGCTCGTGCAGGCCGAGCAGGACCTGATCGTGCGCACCTCACAGGCCTACTTCGACGTGCTGGCCGCGCAGGACACGCTCACCTTCGTGCGCGCGCAGAAGACGGCAGTGGAGCAACAACTCGCCGCCGCGCGACGCAACTTCGAGGTCGGCACGGCGACCGTGACCGACGCGCGCGAGGCGCAGGCCAGCTTCGACCTGGTGACCGCGCAGGAGATCGCCGCCGAAAACGACCTGCGCGTGAAGAAGCTCGCGCTGGACCAACTGGTGGGCCGCAGCGGCGTGACGCCGCTGCCCCTGGCCGCGCCCCTGAACCTGCCCCCGCTGGACCCCGCCACGCCGCAGGCCTGGGTGGACCGCACGGGCGAGAGCCACCCCGCCATCGTGAGCGCGCGGCGCAACCTGGAGATCGCCGAACTCGAGACGCAACGCGCCGAGGCCGGCCACAAGCCCACCGTGGACCTGGTGGGCCAATACCAGGTGGCGCGCGGGCCAGCCGGCATCCAGGGCGTACCGGGCAACGTGCGTACCAACAACGCCAGTGTGGGCGTTCAATTCAACATGCCGCTGTTCGCGGGCTACGCCATCCAGAACCGCGTGAAGCAGACGCTGGCGCTGGAGGAGAAGGCGCGCGCCGACCTCGACGCCGCACGGCGCACGGTGGATCTGCGCACGCGCAGCGCCTTCCTGGGTGTGGTGTCGGGCCAGGGGCAGGTGAAGGCGCTGGAAGCGGCCGAGACCTCCAGCCAGAGCGCGCTGGAAGCCAACCAGCTGGGCTACCAGGTGGGCGTGCGCATCAACATCGACGTGCTCAACGCGCAGAGCCAGCTCTTCCAGACCAAGCGCGACCTCGCCCAGGCTCGCTACAACGTGCTGCTGGGCAGCCTGCGCCTGCGCCAGGCCAGCGGAGAGCTGACGCCGGCCGATCTGCAGGCGATCGACGCCTTGCTGGCCCGCTGAGAGCCGATACACTCCCCCGATCCCCCATCCGCCCGGCCCCAACCCGGGCGGACCCATTTTTCACCCTGCAGGAGATGACGTGCAAGCCGTCAACGTGCTGTGCATCAAATGGGGCCGCAAGTACGGCCCCGACTACGTCAACAAGCTCCACAGCATGGTGTCGCGCCACCTGAGCCGCCCGTTCCGCTTCGTCTGCCTCACCGACGACGGCACCGGTATCGACCCGGCGATCGAAGTCAAGCCCATCCCCGCGATCGGCTTCGACGAATTCGACCAGCGCAAGCCCTGGACCTTCGGCCATGGCTGGCTCAAGCTCACCAGCTTTGCCAACCCGCTCTACGACCTCAGCGGCCGCACCCTGTTCCTGGACCTCGACATCGTCATCGTCGACAGCCTCGACCCCTTCTTCGACCAACCCGGCGAGTTCGTCGTCATCAAGGAATGGGACAAGAAGGACGGCACGGGCAACACCTCGTGCTACCTCTACACCATCGGCGCCCACACCGACGCGCTGGAGCACCTGAAGAAGGACTACCCGCGCTCCGTCGACGAGGTGCGCAACGAGCAGGAGTTCATCACCGGCTACCTGGGGCGCCAGGGCAAGGTGAGCTTCTGGCCCGAGGGCTGGTGCGTGAGCTTCAAGCGCCACTGCATGCGCCGCGGCCTCATGGGCTGGTTCCAGCCACCCATCATTCCGCCGGGCGCGCGCATCATCGCCTTCCACGGCAAACCCAACCCGCCCGACGCCATCGCCGGCGTGAGCGGCAAGTGGTACCGGCGCGTGCTGCCCACGCAGTGGGTGGCCGAACACTGGCGTTGAACCCGCCACGCGCCACCACCACCCTGCGGGCCTACCGGCTGCTGAGCCGCGCGCTCGCGCCCCTGTTGCTGGGCTGGCTGTGGTGGCGCGGCCGGCGAGAGCCCGGCTATCGCGAACGGCTCGCCGAACGCCTCGGCCACCTCCCCATCGAGCCCTCGCGCTTCGGCGGCCTGTGGTTGCACGCGGCCTCCGTGGGCGAGGTGCAGGCCGCGCGTCCGCTCATCGAGGCCCTGCTGCGTGACTGGCCCGAGCACGCCATCACGGTCACCACGCAGACGCCCACCGGCGCGGCCGCGCTGCGCGCCACCTGGGGCGACCGCCTCGCGCACCGCTACGCGCCCATCGACACGCCCGGCGCGGTGCGGCGCTTTCTCGACCGGCTGCAACCGCAAGCCCTGGTGCTGGTGGAGCGCGAGCTGTGGCCGCAGTGGCTGTTCGCCTGCGCCGAACGCGCGCTGCCGGTGCTGCTGGTCAACGCGCGCCTGTCCGAATCGTCGGCGCGCAGCTACCGGCGCTGGCCGGGGCTGATGGCGCACGCCTGGCCCAGGCTCGGCGTGGCGGCGGCCGACGCGGCATCGGCCGAGCGGCTGCGCGACCTGGGCGTCGCGGCTGAGCACACCGCCGTCACCGGCAACCTCAAGTTCGACGTCGCCCCGCCCGAGCAGGCCGAACCCCTGTCGCCCGCGCTGCAGGCGCGCCACCTCGTGGTGGCCGGCAGCACGCACGAGGGCGATGAGGCCGCGTGGCTCGACGCTTGGCCCGGCCTGCGCGAGCACCACCCGCAGGCCCTGCTGGTGCTGGTGCCGCGCCACCCGCAGCGCTTCGACGCCGTCGCGGCCGAGCTGCAACGCCGGGGTCTGCCCTTCGCGCGCCGCAGCCTTGGCGACGCGGTGAGCGACCGGACCGCCGTGCTGCTGATCGACGCCATGGGCGAGCTCATGCACTGGTACCGCCACGCCAGCGTGTGCTTCGTGGGCGGCACCATCGCGCCCGTGGGTGGCCACAACCCGCTGGAGCCCATGGCCCTGGGCCAGGCCTTCCTGTTCGGCCCACACACGGCGAACGCGCAGGCGCTGTTCGACGACGCACAGGCCGCCGGCGCGGGCCTTGCGGTGCACGACGCGGCCACGCTCGCGCCAGCGGTGCACGGCGCCTTGCGCGAGCCCGCCGCCTGGGCCGCGCGCGGCGCGGTGGCGCGCGGCCTTGTCGACACCAACCGGGGCGCGACCGAGCGCACCCTGGCCGTCGTGCGCGCGCGGCTCGGCGAGGTCGATCCCTCGACCCTGGTGCCCGTGCTGACCGACACGCACGGATCCGACACGCTGTGGCACGACCCGCGCACCGTCCGCACCGAACGCGCGAGTGGGCTGTTCGAGTCCGACGCGACCACCGAGCACCTCGCCACCGGCAGCGGTCGCGGGCAGGCGCGGCTCGTCCACCTCGACGGCCATGGCCTGGTGCTGCGCCACTACCGGCGCGGCGGCCTCATGGCCCGCCTCAGCGAGGACCGGTTCTGGCGCGAGCCCGCACACCTGAGCCGCGCCATGCGCGAGTTCGCGCTGCTGCGCCTCATGCGCTCCTGGCGGCTGCCCGTGCCCGCGCCCGCGCTGGCGCGCCACCGGCCGCACGGCCTGGTCTACAGCGCCGACATCGCCGTCGGCCTGATCGAGGGCAGCCGCAACCTCGTGCAGCGCCTTCAGGAGGCGCCGCCTTCGCCGGACGACTGGGCCAGCCTGGGCCACGCGATCCGCGCCCTGCACGACCGCCAGGTCTTCCACGCCGACCTCAACGCCCACAACCTGCTGCTCGACATGCAAGGCCGTGCCTGGGTGGTCGACTTCGACAAATGCGCCGTGCGCCCGGGCGAGGCCTGGAAAGCGGACAACCTCGCGCGACTGCAACGCTCTTTGCGCAAGGAAGCCGCGCGGCTTCAACCGTTTCACTGGGACGAGTCCCAGTGGGCGTCCCTGATCGCGGGCTATGGTCCCACGCCATCGGCAGGCGGCACCACCGACTCCACCCCATGACCCGAACACCAAGCGCCATCCTGAGCGCCGTGCCCTGGCGCGCGTACCTGCTGGCCGCGCTGTACTTCCTGTTCCCGATCGCCCTCGGCGCGTCGAACCTCGTGCTGCTGATCCTGCTGTTGTTGTGGCTGGCCTCGTGGCGGCACCGAGAGACCTGGACGCTCATGCGCCACACGCCTATCGTCTGGTGGCTGGCCGGCCTGTACCTGCTGGTGCTGCTGGGCCTCACCTACACGAGCGCGTCGCCCGACTGGATCACCCTGCACCTCTCGAAGTACGCGCGGCTTCTCTACGCGGTGGCCCTCATCGGCCTGCTCTGGCAGGATGAACGTGCCCAGACGCTGGCCTTGCGCGGCTTCGTCGCGGCCATGCTGATCACGCTCGTGTCCACCTGGCTCAACGTGTGGTTCCTGCTGCCCTGGTCGGTCAGTCAGGACCTGGGTTGGGGCGTCTCACACCACGTCTTCGGCGACTACATCACCCAGAACGTGATGATGAGCTTCTTCGCCATCGTGGCACTGCACTTCGGCCGCACGAATACAAGGCCCGCTGTTCGGGTGTTGTGGTTCTTGATCGCCGTGCTTGCCATGATCAGCATCACGCACCTCTCGAAGGGGCGAACCGGCTTCGTGCTGGTGGTCGTCGGGTTGGTGGCCTATGTGCTGTCCACGGTGCGCGGCCGGTGGTTGGTCCTGCTGCTCGCGGCGGTCGTCGCCGTCGCTGGCGCGGCGTTCACCTCCTCGGACCTGATCCAGGCGCGCTTTACCTCCGCCTACCAACAGGCCCTCAACTACCAGGCCGACCCACTGTCCGCCATCGGGCACCGGATCCACAACTACACCACCACCACCGAACTGATCACCAAGGCCCCGATCCTCGGCCACGGCACCGGCGCCTACCACGTGCGTGTGTGCGACGTGATGCCCGACCCGGCGACCTGCAGCACCTACAACTGGCACCCACACAACCAGTTCCTATTCCTCGGCGCGGACCATGGTGTCATCGGCATGTTGCTGTACGGTGGCATCTTCGTGTGCATGTATCTGGTGGCGCGGCGCTCGCGCTCACCCCTGGGCCGCCCCTTGTTGCTGGTGCTGACCACGCTCATGCTGCTGGACAGCCAGGTGAACTCACCGCTGTGGAGTTCCCGGGAAAGCCAGTTCTTCATGTACATGCTCGCGCTGTTCATCTGCATCGCCTCGAACCGCGGCCCGCTGACCAGCCCGGAACCTCGGACCGTCGATGGCACTCACACCAGGCCTCAGTGACCGCCCGGTCGCCGCTCGCGCGGCGTGAACCCGCCATGATCATTGCCTTCCACTCCAACCAGATCTCCCGGCAAGGCACCGAGGTCGCGTTGTACGACTACGCGGACGCGGCGGAGCGCGTGCTGCAGCACCGGGCCGTGATCCTGCACGACGCGTCCAACCCCCACAACGTGCCAGAGGCAATCGAGAAATTCAAGGGCCGCTTCGACGTGCTGGCCTACCGCGACCGCACCGAACTCGACGGGCTCATCCAGTCCAGCGGCGCGAAGCTGATGTATGCGATCAAGTCGGGGCGCCGCGACGGACTGCTCTCCCAACGCGTGCCCACCATGGTGCACGCGGTCTTTCCCACCTCGCCGTTCGAGGCGCACGGTGCCTCCTTCGCCTACATCTCGAGCTGGCTCAGCGACGGCTGCTCCGGCGGCGTGATTCCCGCCGTTCCCCACATCGTTCAATTGCCGGCCGGCGATGGGAACCTGCGCGAAAGCCTGGGCATTCCCCCGTCGGCCCTGGTGCTGGGCGGCATGGGCGGGGCCAAGAGCTTCAACGTGCCGGCGGCCCGGGAGGGCCTGCGCCAGGCGCTGGAGCAACGCGAAGACCTGTGGTTCATCGCCCTGAACCTGGAGCCCTTCCTGGAACACCCGCGCGCCGTGTTCCTGCCGGGCACCAGCGACATGGCGTTCAAGGCCCGCTTCGTCGACACCTGCGACGCCATGCTGCATGCCCGCGTGCTGGGGGAGTCATTCGGCCTGGCCTGCGGCGAGTTCTCGGTGCGCAACAAGCGTGTCATCGCCTACGCGCACAGCAAGCACCGCCACCACATCGAGGTGCTTGGCGACGCCGCTCTCCTGTACCACGACGCGCCGAGCCTGCTCGCGCTGATCCGCCGGCTCGACACCGACAGCCTGCGCTCAGGCGACTGGGACCGCTACACCGAGCGCTACAACGCCGAGCGCGTGATGGGCGAGTTCGATCGCCACCTGATCCAGCCGGCCCTGGGCAAACAACCCGGCGACGGGCCGGGCTTTCGCCTGGGCTGGCGGCACCGGCTGGCCTACCTGCGCTTCAAGCTGACCATGAAGCTGGCTTAGACGCTAGCGACGCGCCAGCGCGGCGCCCTGCTCCAGCTTGTCGTAGCGCAGCGCCGCGTAGCGGAAGAAGCACTCCAGCGCGATGAAGAAGCAGAAGAGAAAGCCCTCGGGGCCGCAGAGCACGCCGCGGCGGATGATGTAGAGGCGGATGAAGATCGCGGTGGCCGAGGCCATGCCCCGCAGCACACCGCCGCGCCGCCCCTTCTCGGCGCGCTTGGCCGCGCCCAGTTGCACGTACTGCGCCAGCTTGAGCAGGCTGCCGTACACGGTTTCGCGCGAGTAGTGCAGGAGGCGGTGGCGAAATCGCCGGATCGGCACCTCTGGCCGCTTGAGCACGCCACCCTCGTGCACCACCCCGTCGAAGTGGCTGAGGATGTCCATGCGGAACAGGCGCCGTATCCCGCCGGTGGACTTCATCAGCGTCAGGGGCCGCCCATAGGCCACCTGGTTCCACTGCACTTCCCACACGGCGTCGTCGCCCGAGCGCACCGCCGCCTGAATTTCCTGGGCGAGTTCGGGCGGGATGATCTCGTCCGCGTCGAGAAAGAACACGTAGTCGCACCGCACGTGAGGCAGCAGGCGGTTGCGCTGCACGGCAAAGCCTTCCCAGTCCGCGCGCAGGTGCACCTCGGCGCCGGCTTCGGCCGCCACTTCCCGGGTGCCATCGGTGCTGCCGCTGTCGATGACGACGATCTGGTCGGCGAAGCGGGCCGAGGCGATGCAGGCCGCGATGCGACGGGCCTCGTTGACGGCCAGGATGCCGATGCACAGGGTCGGGCGTTTTTCAGCCTCTGTTGTCATGTTGTCTCCATTGGATCAGTCCCATCCAGCGCCCCGCCATGCGCGCCAGCAGTCGCGGCGACCACGCGATGGCGCGCAGCGGCAGCGCCAGCGTGGTGCCCAGCAGCACGCGCCAGCGCTGGCGGCGCGCCTGGGCCGGCGATCGGTGCTTGGCGGTGTAGATGAGCTTGGACTGCGCGTGGTGGTAGCCGCGCAGGTACTCGCTCTTCCACGGTGTCTTGCCCTTGACCGAGCCGCGCGCGCGGTGCACCGCCGCCACGGCGGGCCACACCAGCAGCGGGCGCTGATGCTGGAACAAGCGCAGGCAGAGGTCGTCGTCCTCGTAATAGAGGAAGAAGCGCTCGTCGAAAAAACCCACGCCCTCGAAGCGCGAGAGGCGAAACAGCATGGCCGCGCCCACCACGAAACCCACGCAGGCCGGGCCGTCGGCGCCGGGCCCGCGTGAAGACCACAGCGTGCTCGGCCAGCGGTAGTTCACGTCGGACCGGCCGGGTGCGCCTTCGAGCTGCGGCGCGACGATGGCCGCCTCGGGCATGGCCTGGGCGGCGCGCACGAGCTCGCGCAGGCCATCGGGCGTGACCTCGCAATCGGGGTTGAGCAGGAAGGCAAAGGGCGTCTTCACCTGTGCGATGGCGCGGTTGTTCGCCGTGCCGAAGCCCAGGTTGCGGCCGTGCTCCAGCACCACGGCCTGCGGCCAGCGCGCGCGCACCTGCTCCGGCGTGCCGTCGCCGCTGCCGTTGTCGGAGACGACGATGTGCGGGCAGTGCGCGAGCAAGCCGTCGAGCGCGGGCAGGCAGTGGGCGCTGTGGAAGGTCACCAGCACCACAGTGACCTGGCCGAGCAGGTCGTCGTCACGCGTGTTCAATGCGCGCTCGCACCGACGACTGCATCGGGCTTGGCCCGCTTGAGCAGATCCAGCATCGCCGCCTCGATGCGGTTCAGCGCCTCGGGCGTGTGGCCTTCGAAACGCAGCACCAGCACCGGCGTGGTGTTGGAGGCGCGGATCAGGCCGAAGCCGTCGGGCCAGTCCACGCGCACGCCGTCGATGGTGGAGACCTTGGCAGGCGCATCGAAACGCGCCATGTCCACCAGCGTCTTCACCACAGCGTGCGGCTCGCCCTCGGCGCAGGCCACGTTCAGTTCGGGCGTGCTGTGGCTGGTGGGCAGACCGTCGAGCACGGCGTTGGCGTCGGGGTGGCGGCTCAGGATCTCCAGCAGGCGCGCCCCCGCGTAGGTGCCGTCGTCGAAGCCGAACCAGCGCTCCTTGAAGAAGATGTGGCCGCTCATCTCGCCGCCCAGGGGGCTGTCCAGCTCCTTCATGCGCGCCTTGATGAGCGAGTGGCCGGTCTTGTAGATGTGCGGCACGCCACCGGCCGCCTCGATGGCCGGGCCCAGGCGCTGCGAGCACTTCACGTCGTAGACGATGGCGCCGCCCGGCACGCGCGAGAGCACGTCCTGAGAGAACAGGATCATCTGGCGGTCGGGGTAGATGTTGTTGCCCTGCTTGGTGACGATGCCCAGGCGGTCGCCGTCGCCGTCGAAGGCCAGGCCCAGTTCGGCGTCGGTCTCGGCCAGGGTGCGGATCACGTCGCGCAGGTTCTCGGGCTTGCTCGGGTCGGGGTGGTGGTTGGGGAAGTTGCCGTCCACCTCGCTGAAGAGCTCGATCACCTCGCAGCCCAGCGCGCGGAACAGCGCGGGCGCCGAGGCACCCGCCACGCCGTTACCGCAGTCCACCACGACCTTCATCGGCCGCGCGAGTTTCACGTCGCTCACGATGCGGTCGCGGTAGGGGCCGGCCACGTTGACGTGGCGCACGCGCCCGCCCTCGGCGCGCTCACCACCGTCGCTTTCAATGAGCTGGCGCAGGGCCTGGATGTCGTCGCCGTAGATGGCGCGGCCGCCCATCACCATCTTGAAGCCGTTGTAGTCCTTGGGGTTGTGGCTGCCGGTGACCTGGATGCCGCTGTTGCACAGCGTGGCGGCGGCGAAGTACAGCATGGGCGTGGTGACCATGCCCACGTCGATCACGTCGATGCCGGCGGCCACCAGGCCCCGGATCAGCGCCTCGGACAAGGAAGGCCCGCTCAGGCGCCCGTCGCGGCCCACGGCCACGGTGCGCTCGCCCTGGCGGCGCGCCACGGTGCCGAAGGCCAGGCCCAGGGCTTCGGCCACGCGCTCGTCCAGCGTGCTCGGCACGATGCCGCGCACGTCATAGGCCTTGAAAATGGAGGCGGACACTTGCATGCAGGGGCTCCCGGGAATAGTTGGCAAAAGCGGGCATTGTAGGAAGCGAGGCCAATACCCCTGTTACAGGATCATGTCCGGAAACGGCGAGTTCTCTCGGTGCATGCGGCCTACCATGCCCCCCATGGACACCCGAACCCCCACCGACGACGACGCCCGCTACCTCGCCCTGTGCGCGCGCGACGCGCGCTTCGACGGCCGCTTCTTCACCGGCGTCACCTCCACCGGCATCTATTGCCGCCCCGTCTGCGCCGTGCGCGCACCACGCCGCGCCAACTGCCGCTTCTTCGACCACGCGGCCCAGGCGGAGCGCGCGGGCTTCCGGCCCTGCCTGCGCTGCCGGCCGGAGCTGGCACCGCTGTCGCGCGCCTGGTCCACGCAGGACGCGGGCGAGCTGCTGGTGCAGCACGCCACGCGCTTGCTCGACGACCCCGCGCAATGGGTCGGCGAGGACGGCCCCGCCATGCAACGCCTGGCCGCGAAGTTGGGTGTGAGCGACCGCCACCTGCGCCGCGTGTTCGAGGCGCACCTGGGCGTGTCGCCCCTGCAGGTGCTGCACACGCGCCGCCTGCTGGCCGCCAAACAATTGCTCACCGATACGCGCCTGAGCGTGGGCGCCGTGGCCGCCGCCAGCGGCTTCTCCAGCCTGCGCCGCTTCAACGCCGCGCTGCTGGAGCGCTACGGCCTGAGCCCCACGGCCATGCGCCGGCGCGGCGTCGACGCCTCGGGCAGCCACGCCGTGGCGCTGGGCTGGCGCCCGCCGCTGGACGTGCCCGCGCTGCTCGCCTTCCTGGACGCGCGACGCCTGCCCGGCGTGGACGCGATCGACCTGGACCAGCAGCGCTACTGGCGCACCCTGCGCCTGCACACGCCCTCGGGCACGCACACCGGCTGGTTCGGCCTGCGCTTCGAGCCCGAGCGCCACCGCGTCTGGCTGCACGCCAGCGACGGTCTGCTGCCCGCCCTGCCCACGCTGATCTGGCGGGTGCGCGCGCTGTGCGACCTGGACGCCGACCCGCACGCCATCGACGCCGTGCTGGGCGCGCACTTCCCCGGGGGCACGGCCCTGCGCGTGCCCGGCGCCATCGACGGCTTCGAGCTCGCGGTGCGCGCGGTGCTGGGCCAGCAGGTGACGGTGGCGGCCGCGCGCACGCTGGCCGGGCGACTGGTGGCGCGCTTTGGTGAACCGTTGGAAACACCCGACCCGGCGCTCAACCGCCTGTTTCCCACGCCCCAGGCACTGGCCGGCGCCAGCGCAGACGAGCTGGGTTCGCTGGGCATCGTGCGCCAGCGCCAGGGCGCCATCCAGGCACTGGCGCGCGGCGTGGCCGAGGGCACGCTGGACCTGGGCCCGCACGCCGACCTGGCCACCACCACCGCGGCGCTCACCGCCCTGCCCGGCATCGGCCCCTGGACAGCCCAGTACATCGCCATGCGCGCGCTGCGCTGGCCCGACGCCTGGCCTGCGGCCGATGTCGCCTTGCACCACACCCTGGGCCTGAGCGGCACGCCGCGCGAGCGCGAGCGCGCCTGCGAGGCACTGGCCCGGGCCTGGCAACCCTGGCGCAGCTACGCCGTGCTGCGCGCCTGGGCCGGCCTGTACCGCCCGGTCCCCGTCCCCACACCCGCCCTCGAAGGGAGCCCATCATGAAACTGCCCGCCACGCTCATCCGCACCGACATCGACACGCCCCTGGGCCCCATGCGCCTCGCCGCCACCGACCACGCCCTGGCCGGCGCCTGGTTTCACGACCAGCGGCACGCACCCGACCCCGCGCTGATGACCCTGTGGCGGCCCGACCCGCACCACACCGTGCTGCGCGAAGCCGCCGCGCAACTGGTCGACTACTTCGCAGGCCGCCGCCGCGTGTTCGAACTGCCTCTGGATCTGTCTTTCGGCACGCCGTTCCAGATCGCCGTGTGGCGCGCCCTGTGCGGCATCACCGCCGGCCGCACTCTGAGTTATGGCGCGCTGGCCCAGGGCCTTCAGGCCGCGAGCGCGGTGCGCGCTGTCGGCGCTGCCGTGGGCCGCAACCCGCTGAGCGTCATCGTGCCGTGCCACCGGGTGCTGGGCGCGCGCGGCGAGCTCACCGGCTATGCTGGCGGACTGGCCCGCAAGCAGGCCCTGCTGCAACTCGAATCCGCCGAGCTGTCCATACCCACAAGCACCCCACTGCCCGCATGACACCGCTGCTGCTGCTTGAATTCATCGCGCTCGCCGCCCTGTGGGGCGCGTCTTTCCTGTTCATGCGCCTGGGCGCGGCCGAATTCGGCCCCGTGCCCACGGCCGGGCTGCGCGTGGGGATCGCCGCACTGTGTCTGTTGCCGGTGTTCCTGAAAGCGGCGGTGTGGGCCGACTTCCGCGCGCGCTGGCGCGCCATCTTCGTCGTGGGCCTGCTCAACTCGGGCCTGCCCTTTCTGCTGTTCTCCTTCGCGGTGCTGCACATCCCCACCGGCATCTCGGCCATCCTCAACGCCACGGTGCCGCTCACCGGCGCACTGGTGGCCTGGGTCTGGCTCAAGGACCGCCCGGGCGGCTCGCGCGTGCTGGGGCTGGTGATCGGCTTCGTCGGCGTCACGCTGCTGGTGCTGGGCAAGTCGGGCGTGGACGCGCGGGGCGCAGTCAGCGTGGGCGGCCACGCCATGTCGCTGGTGGCCATGGGTGCCTGCCTGCTGGCCACACTGTCGTACGGCGTGGCGGCCAGCTTCACCAAGCGCTACCTCACCGGCGTGAACCCGCTGGCCTCGGCCACGGGCAGCCAGATGGGGGCCGCGCTGGCACTGGTGCTGCCCATGGCCTGGCTGTGGCCGGCGCAGGCGGTGAGCGCGGGCGCCTGGGCCGCGGTGACGGCGCTGGCGGTGCTGTGCACCTCCATCGCCTACATCCTGTACTTCCACCTCATCGAGCGCGCCGGCCCGGCCAAGGCGCTCACCGTGACCTTCCTGATCCCGGTGTTTGCGCTGGTCTACGGCGCGGTGTTCCTGGGAGAGGTGGTTACGGCCTGGATGGTGGGCTGCGGCCTGGTGATCGTCTGCGGGACGGCGCTGTCGACCGGGCTGGTGAAGCTGCGCGCGCTGGAGCGGCGAACGATCTGAGGGGGAACCGCAGCGGGGCGGTGTCTACTGGCGCTCGCGGTCGTCCGGATCGGGATAACCGAAAAGCACCAGGTCCACGGACGAAGACGCCCTTCCTGCGGTCAGGTAGGGGCTTGGCGGTTCGGGTCCTCGCCTGCACCGGCGAGCGCGATACCCAGGCCGGCCGCAACCACGCACACGAGAGCGACCGCATCGGAGGACAGGGAATGATCAACCGCCAGACCCGCTGCGGTCAGGCCACCCACCACCGGCATGGTCACGGTCACCAGGTCGGCGGGTGCGTCCAGGTGCCTGAGCGTGGCCGAGCCTGCGCCTGAGTCGTCGTCCTCTCGGATCCAGTCGGGCTCCAGGACACGGCTTTGGATGAGCGGAGGGAAAAGAGGCGGGCCACCCGCCCTCTGATCGAGGGAATCGGTGGCTCTTGAGAAGCGGGGTTGCTCTTCCCGGCGAAACACCACCGGGGGGCCTTGGCGGGTGAAACGAATCAAGACGGTCTCCTGAATGAACGGACACTTGAGTGGCTGTCGCTCATTCCGGAGTTCGGCTGTCGGCAATGACGTGAGGCATACGTGAAAACCCCCAACGCGTGGGGTGGCCTGTGCGAGGCTGCGCCGGGACCTGCGCCGGGACCTGCGCCGGCGCCTGTGAGACGGATCAAGCCGCCACGAAAGCCTCTTGCCGCGTGCGCTGCTGCAGATGGGCCAGCGCGGCCTCCACCTGGTCCACCAGCACCAGGCACAGATCACCCGGCTGCAGGCGCTCCAGCGCGGTGTCGATGGCCTTGAATTCGCCCTGGATCTCCAGCACCTCGCGCGCCCGCGAGGCGCCCGCCAGGCCTTCGCGCAGCAAGCCGATCACCTCGCCGTCGGCGCGGCCGCGCTGGCAGGCGTCCTGGTACAGGATGACCTCGTCGAAGGCCTTGCCCAGGATCTGCGTCTGCTCTCGGATGTCCTGGTCGCGGCGGTCGCCGGCGCCGCTGATGACGACCGAGCGGCGCTGGGCCGGCAGCGATTCGACGGCCTGCACCAGCGCGCGCATGGCGTCGGGGTTGTGGCCGTAGTCGGCGATCACGGTGGCGCCGCGGTAGTCCATGACGTTGAAGCGGCCGGGGGCGTTGTGCGCGTCGTTGTGGAAGCTGGCCAGGCCGCGGCGGATGGCGTCCCAGGACAGGCCCGCGCCCCAGGCGGCGGCGATGGCGGCCATGGCGTTCTCGACCTGGAAGCCGATCTGCCCGCCGCGCGTGATGGGAATGCCCGAGAGTTCGAAGCGTTCACCCAGTTCCTGCTGCTCGGCAACGATGGCGCCGCCGTCCACGTAGACCACGCGGCGGCCTTGCGCGCGGTGCGTGGCCATCACGGGCTGGTGGCGGTCCTGCGCGAAGTAGATGACCTCGCCGGGGCAGTTGTGGACCATGTCGGCCACGATGGGGTCGGCTGCGTTGAGCACGGCGTAGCCCGTGGTGGCCACGTTCTGCACGATCACGCGCTTGAGCACGGCCAGGTCCTCGACCGTGGTGATGTAGTTCAGGCCCAGGTGGTCGCCCGCGCCCACGTTGGTGACGACGGCCACCTGGCAGCGGTCGAAGCCCAGGCCTTCACGCAGCACGCCACCGCGCGCGGTCTCGAACACAGCCGCGTCCACGTCGGGGTGGGCCAGCACGTTGCGCGCGCTGCGCGGGCCGGCGCAGTCGCCGCTGTCGGTCTGGTGGCCGTTGACGTAGACGCCGTCGGTGTTGGTCATGCCCACGCGCAGGCCGCTGGCCGCCATCAGGTGCGCAATCAGGCGCACGGTGGTGGTCTTGCCGTTGGTGCCGGTGACGGCCACCACGGGAATGCGGCCGTCCTCGCCGTTGGGGAACATGTCGTCGATGACGGCCTTGCCCACGTCGCGCGGGTGGCCGTACGAGGGCGAGAGGTGCATGCGCAGGCCGGGCGCGGCGTTCACCTCGACCACGCCGCCGGCCTGGTCCTCCAGCGGCTTGAGCATGGTTTCGCAGACCACGTCGACGCCGCAGATGTCCAGTCCGATCATTTGCGCGGCCGCCACCGCGCGGGCCGCCACGTCGGGGTGCACGTCGTCGGTCACGTCGGTGGCGGTACCGCCGGTGCTCAGGTTGGCGTTGTTGCGCAGCACCACGCGCTGTCCCCTGGCGGGCACGCTGTCGGCCTGCAGACCTTGCACGGCCAGGCTGCCCAGGGCGATGTCGTCGAAGCGGATCTTCGTGAGTGCGGTGGCGTGGCCCTCGCCGCGGCGGGGGTCGGTGTTGACGATGTCCACCAGTTCGCGCACGGTGTGCCGGCCATCACCCACCACCTGCGGCGGGTCACGGCGCGCGGCCGCCACCAGGCGATCGCCCACCACCAGCAGTCGGTAGTCGCTACCGGGCAGGTAGCGCTCGACCAGCACGTCGCCGTAGTGGGCCGCGGTCTGGAAGGCGGCGTCGAGCTGCCCGCGCGTCGTCACGTTCACGGTGACGCCCTTGCCTTGGTTGCCGTCGCGCGGCTTGAGCACCACCGGCAGGCCCACCTCGAGCGCGGCGGCCCAGGCGTCGTCGGGGTCGCTCACGGGCCGGCCCAGGGGAACGGGCACGCCGGCCGCCTGCAGCAGGCGCTTAGTGAGTTCCTTGTCCTGCGCAATGGACTCGGCCACGGCGCTGGTGCGGTCCACCTCGGCCGCCTGGATACGGCGCGCGCGGCTGCCCCAGCCGAACTGGATCAGGCTGCCACGGGTGAGGCGCCGGTAGGGAATGCCGCGCGCCACCGCCGCGTTGACAATGGAGCCGGTGCTCGGGCCCAGGCGCTCGTCCTCGTCGAGCTCGCGCAACTCGGCCACGGCAGCGGCCAGATCGAACCCTTCGCCGCGCAGCACGGCCTCGATGAGCTGGTGCGCCAGTTCCAGTGCGCGGCGGCCCACGGCCTCCTCGCTGTACTGCACCACCACCTGGTAGACGCCGGATTCGATGGTGGCCGAGGTGCGGCTGAAGCTAACGGGGCAACCCGCCTGCGCCTGCAACGACAACGTGGCCACCTCCAGCACGTGGGCCAGGGAGAGCGAGCCGCCCGCGCTGTGCAGCGCCCCCGGGTGGGGAAACTGCTCGCGCAGGCGCGCTTCGAAGCCCGGCAGGCTGGCCAGGGCACGCTCGTTGTCACCGCAGTGCACCACCGTTTCGATGGCGGTGTGGCGGGTCCAGAGGTTGGGGCCGCGCAGGGCCCGGATGCGGGTGAGTTCCATCAGAGGCTCTTCTCGGCAAGGGATTCGGGGGAGACCACGGCGGCCGGCATGCGCCGGATCGGGGCGTGCGCGATCGGCGCCTCGCGGTCGAAGGTGCGCAGGCCGGCGGCCATCAGGGCGGGCGAGATCTCCAGTGCCCAGGCGGCGGCCAGCGAGGCCAGCAGCACGGCGGTCTTGTCGTCGGCAGCCACGCTGTCGCCCAGCGACACATCGCTCAGCGCCACCACCACGTGTTCCTGCTGGCCGTCGCTGAGCACGATCTCGCCCTGGCGCAGGAAAACCGCACGGCGGTACTGCGCCAGGTGCTCCACCAGCACGGGCAGGTCGGGGTCTTCGGCGTAGAAGATCACGTCGCCGTCGCACAGCGGCGCCATCTCGGCCACCACCGGGTCGGCGGCGTTGAGCACAGCCACGCCGTCGGGCAGCACCACGTCCACCTGGGTGCGCATGACCTTGAAGAGCTGCTCCACCTCGCGGATGTGGCAGGCCGCGAGTTCGGGGCTGCCCGAAGCATCGGTCACCACGCCCACCTGGCAGCGGTCGTAGGCAAGGCCCTCGGTGACGATGGTCAGCGGGTCGTTCTCGAACACCGCCGTTTGCACGCCCCGGTTCATCAGCAGGCGGCGCGCGGCATTGGCCTTGGAGAAGTCGCCGTATTGCAAGGGCCGCCGCCCCAGGAACAGGCCCGCCTTGCAGGCCAGGCCCACCTGCGGGCCGTTCAGCGTGGCCAGCCAGGCCACGAGCCGCGCGATGGCCGTGGTGCCGCGGCTGCCCGCCACGCCCACCACCGGCACGCGACCGGTGTCGCCGGGCACGAAGAGGTGATCGACGATGGCGCGGCCCACGGGACGCGGCTGACCCACGGCGGGCTTGAGGTGCATGAGCAGGCCGGGGCCTGCGTTGACCTCGACGATGGCGCCACCCTGCTCGGCCAGGGGGCGCGAGATGTCCTGCGCCACCAGGTCCACGCCGGCGATGTCCAGGCCGATCACGCGCGCGGCCAGCGCCACCAGATGGGCGACCTGCGGGTGCACGTCGTCGGTGCAGTCGATGGCCAGGTTGCCGTTGCGCATGATCAGCACGCGCTGGCCGGCCGCGGGCACGCTGTCGATCGCGTGGCCCTGGCGCTGCAGCTCCACCGCCATGGCGGGGTATTCCTCGAGCCGGATGGCGTTGAGCGGGAAGTCCTCGTTGAGGCCACGGCGCGGGTCGCTGTTGATCTGGCTCTCGATGAGTTGCAGCACCGTGCTGCGCCCATCACCCGTCACCCAGGCCTCGTCGCCGCGCGTGGCGGCCACCACACGCCCGCCCACCACCAGCAGGCGGTGTTCCAGGCCGCGCACGAAGCGCTCGACCATCACCCCGCTGCCTTCGGCGTCGGCCACGGCAAAGGCAGCCTCCACGTCTTCCTGGCGCATCAGCTCCAGCGACACGCCGCGGCCGTGGTTGGCGTCGGTGGGCTTGACCACCACCGGCAGGCCGATGTCCTGCGCGGCCGCCCAGGCGGCTTGCGCGCTCTCGACGACCTGGCCTTCGGGCACCGGCACGCCGCAGGCCGCGAGCAGGCCCTTGGACAGGTCCTTGTCGCTGGCGATGCTTTCGGCGATGGCGCTGGTGCGGTCGGTCTCGGCCGTCCAGATGCGGCGCTGACGCGCGCCATAGCCCAGCTGCACCAGGTTGCCGTCGTTCAGGCGGATGTGCGGGATGCGGCGGCCGGTGGCCGCGTCCACGATGCTGGCGGTGCTGGGCCCCAGGCAGAGGTCGTCCACCAGCTCGCGCAACTCGTGCACGGCGGTGTCGACATCGAACGCCCCGTCGTTGATGGCGGCCATCAGCAGCTCGTGCCCCAGGGTCAGCGCGCGGCGGGCCACCTGTTCGTCGCGGGCGCGGAACACCATCTTGTAGACGCCGCGCTGCGGCGTGCTGCGCGTCTGCCCGAAACCGGTCTGCAGGCCGGCCAGGTTCAGCAGCTCGATCACCACGTGCTCGAGGATATGCCCGGCCCAGGTGCCTTCCTGCAGGCGCTGCAGGAAGCCCCCGCGTTCGCCCACGCCGCAGTGGTGCTCGATGAGCCCGGGCAGCCACGCGGTGAGACGCTGGTACAGGCCGGGCAGCAGATGCGAGGGGTGGTCCTCGAGTTCGCCGATGTCGATCCAGCTCTCGAGGACCGGGCGGTAGGTCCAGATGTTGGGGCCGCCCAGGTAGCTGACGCGCAGAAATCGTATGGGATTCATCTTGGGTCTCGATTAGCGACCGTTCGACGCGGGTGCCACAAGCCGGCATGGTCTGCATCCAGGACAATGCAGGCACGCCCCATCACAGCGGGCACACAACGGACCGATCCACATTCAATGAACTCAACTTCACCCGAAACCAGGTCGGTGTTCAGTAACCTGCCGCAAGCTTGGTCAGCAAAGTTGCGGGACCGACTACTGCCCAACGAACGGATTTCGGGCTGGCTACAGGTTGACCTCGATTCGAAATTGAATTTCTCGACCGGCGTGCTGGTGCTGACGACCCAACGATTGTTGAGCTGGGAGACCGCCGGGGCCGATGCCGGCTGGCGTGAATGGCCCCTGGGGGCGGTATTGTGCTTGAAGCACGGCGATCATGCAGGGGTCGGCCAACTCAGTGTGCACAACGGCCAACAGCGGCTGGGCATCTGGCGTTTCACCGTGTCACACAACACGCAGGCCCTGCGCTTCAAGAGCGAATTCGAACGGGTTAAAACCGCGTTCGACCACGCGCAAACAATTGCTGCAATGCAAGAATCTGTCGCGCAACCGACAGACGCAATCGAGTTGTCGCCAAATCCCGAAAATGGCTTGTCGCTGATTGACGACAAATTGGCCAATGAACCCGAATTGCAAAACCCGCCATCCACATGGGTTCTATTGCGCCTGGGGCGATTCGCCAAACCCTATCGCGGCCAATTGGCACTGGGTTTTCTGCTGACGCTGGCCTCCACCGCGGCCACCCTGGTGCCCCCCTACCTGACCATGCCCTTGATGGACGAGGTGCTGATCCCCTTCCAGAACGGCCAGCGCATCGACCCCTGGCAGGTGGCCTGGCTGCTGGGCGGCCTGCTGCTGGCGGCTCTGTCAGCCTGGGGCCTGGGCTGGGCGCGCACCTACGTGCTCTCGCTGGTGTCCGAGCGCATCGGCGCCGACCTGCGCACCACCACCTTCGAGCACCTGCTCGCGCTCTCGCTGGAGTACTTCGGCGGCAAGCGCACGGGCGACCTGATGGCGCGCATCGGCTCGGAAACCGACCGTATCTGCGTTTTCCTCTCGTTGCACGCCCTGGACTTCGCCACCGACGTGCTGATGATCCTGATGACCTCGATCATCCTGTTCAGCATCAACCCCTGGCTGGCCCTGGTCACGCTGCTGCCCCTGCCCTTCATCGCCTGGATGATCCACCTCGTGCGCGACCGGCTGCGCACCGGCTTCGAGAAGATCGACCGCGTGTGGTCTGACGTGACCAACGTACTGGCCGACACCATTCCCGGCATCCGCGTGGTGAAGGCCTTCGCCCAGGAAAAGCGCGAGGCCGCGCGCTTTCGCGAAGCCAATCGCCACAACCTGGAGGTCAACGACAAGCTCAACAAGACCTGGTCCCTGTTCACGCCCACCGTCACGCTGCTGACCGAACTGGGCTTGCTGGTGGTCTGGGCCTTCGGCATCTGGCAGGTGGCCAAGGGCGAGATCACCGTGGGCGTGCTCACGGCGTTCCTGGCCTACATCGGCCGTTTCTACACGCGCCTGGACGCCATGAGCCGCATCGTCTCCGTCACGCAGAAGGCCGCCGCTGGCGCCAAACGCATCTTCGACATCCTTGACCACGTCTCCAACGTGCCGGAACCGTCTCAACCCGTGAGCCGGCCGCGCATCGAAGGTGGCATCGAGCTGAACAGCGTGCACTTCCGCTACGGCAACCGCTCGGTGATCCGCGGCATGGACCTGCAGATCCGGCCCGGCGAGATGATCGGCCTGGTGGGCCACAGTGGCTCAGGCAAAAGCACGCTGGTCAACCTCATCTGCCGCTTCTACGACGTCAGCAGCGGCAGCATCCGCATCGACGGCACCGACGTGCGCGAGTTCGCCGTGGCCGACTACCGCCGCCACATCGGCCTGGTGCTGCAGGAGCCCTTCCTCTTCTTCGGCACCATCGCCGAGAACATCGCCTACGGCAGGCCGGACGCCACACGCGCCGAGATCGTGGCCGCAGCGCGCGCCGCGCACGCGCACGAGTTCATCCTGCGCCTGCCGCACGGCTACGACTCGCTGGTGGGCGAGCGCGGCCAGGGCCTGTCCGGCGGCGAGCGCCAGCGCATCTCCATCGCGCGCGCGCTGCTGATCGACCCGCGCATCCTCATCCTCGACGAGGCCACGTCCAGCGTGGACACCGAGACGGAGAAGGAAATCCAGAAGGCGCTCGACAACCTCGTGGCCGGGCGCACCACCATCGCCATCGCGCACCGCCTTTCCACGCTGCGCAAGGCCGACCGCCTGGTGGTGATGGACCGCGGCGAGGTGGTCGAGGTGGGGCCACACGACGAGCTGATGGCGCGCGAAGGCGCCTACTGGCGCCTGTACATGGCGCAGCTTCGCAATGTGGACTCGGAAGACGACCCCACCCTCGTTTCACCCATTGCCAATCCCACGGCGCATGGCGCCACGGCCGGCACCGCCTGATGGACACCGGAACCCAACCCATGACCACTCCCGACTGGACACTCCGCCGCGACCCGCAGGGCCCACTGCAACTCACCACGGCGGACGGTCAGTTGCACACCGATGTGCTGCCCGTGCGCGCCTTTCCCCTGGCCGAGCCCGGCGAGGGCCTGTCGCTGGTGGGCAGCGACGGGCATGAGCTGCTGTGGATCGACCACCTGTCCACGTTGGATGCCGCGACGCGCGCGCTGATCGAAGAAGAGCTGGCGCCGCGCGAGTTCATGCCCCGCATCGAACGCATCCTGAGCGTGTCGAGCTACGCCACGCCCAGCACCTGGACAGTGGCGACCGCGCGCGGGCCCGCGCAACTGGTGCTCAAGGCCGAAGACGACATCCGCCGGCTCGAGGGTGGGCGCCTGCTGATCCAGGACGGCCACGGCGTGCTGTTCGAGGTTGCCGACCGCTTCGCGCTGGACCGGGTGTCCAAGCGCATCCTCAACCGCTTCCTGTGAACCGAGGCCGACGACGCTTCACAGGTGCGTCGGAAATGAAAAAAGCCTTGCTCAGCGATGAGCAAGGCTTCTGAATCTGGCGGAGTGGACGGGGCTCGAACCCGCGACCCCCGGCGTGACAGGCCGGTATTCTAACCAACTGAACTACCACTCCTGGCAGGCGGCTTTCGTTCTTGCGAACCAAGTGCCACGACTTGTGCCTACTTGCCTTGCGGCTTGTTTGGCGACCCTACGGGGATTCGAACCCCGGTACTCACCGTGAAAGGGTGATGTCCTAGGCCTCTAGACGATAGGGTCATAACCTGGACGGAAGCCTCGCATTGTATCAGCGGCAGTGTCTGCTTTTCCTGCCGTCGCCACCATGCGCGACTTCGAATCTGTGGTGGAGGTAAGCGGGATCGAACCGCTGACCTCTTGCATGCCATGCAAGCGCTCTCCCAGCTGAGCTATACCCCCACAGGGTTCACTGCTTCGCTTCGTCGATCACTCGGCGTTGCGTCCTAGCGAGCCTCGCATTATATGCCAGAAATTCAGGCTTTCTGAAGCCGCGCGATCACAAGTTCACGCGATTGCAGTTCCAGCACGGCATCGAGCGAAGGTGTCTGCGCCGTGCCCATCACCAGCACCCGGACCGGCATGGCCAGTTGCGGCATCTTCAGGCCGTGCGCGGCCAGCACCGCCTTGAGCGCGGTCGAAATGGCGGCCTTGTCCCAGCTCGCCAGTTCGGCGAGGGCGGAGGCCAGCGCCGCCAGTGCCGGCTTCACGGCCTCGGTGATGTGCTGCGCGCGCTCCTCGGCGCTGGGGTTCACGTCGGTGTAGAAAGCCGCGGCCCAGTTAGCCAGTGCCACGGTGGTGTCGCAGCGGTCCTGGAACAGCGCGCAGATGCGCGGCAGGCGGTCGTCGGCGGTGATGCCGCGCTTGCTCAACTGCTCGGCCACCAAGGGCGCCAGCGCCTCGTCGGCCATGGCCTTGAGGTGCTGGGCGTTGACCCAGCGCAGCTTGGCCTCGTCGAACTGCGCGGCACTGCGACCCAGGTGGTCGAGGTCGAACCACTCGAGAAATTGCTCCCGGCTGAAGATCTCGTCGTCGCCGTGGCTCCAACCCAGGCGCGCGAGATAGTTCACCATGGCGTCGGGCAGGTAGCCCTCGTCGCGGTATTGCGTGACGGGCTTGGCGCCGTTGCGCTTGCTCATCTTCTCGCCCTGCTCGTTCAGCACGGTGGGCAGGTGCGCGTACACCGGCGGTTCCTTGCCGAGCGCGCGGAAGATGTTGATCTGGCGCGGCGTGTTGTTCACGTGGTCGTCGCCACGGATCACGTGGGTGATGCGCATGTCGATGTCGTCCACCACCACGCAGAAGTTGTAGGTGGGCGTGCCGTCGGGGCGGGCGATCACCAGGTCGTCGAGCTCGTCGTTGCGGATCTCGATCCGGCCCTTGACCTTGTCGTCCCAGGCCACAACGCCGCCTTGCGGGTTCTTGAAGCGCAGCACAGGCTTGCCGCCTTCGGGCACGGGCGGCAGGATCTTGCCCGGCTCGGGACGCCAGGTGCCGTCGTAGCGCGGTTTTTCCTTCGCGGCCATCTGGCGCTCGCGCAGCGCGTCGAGTTCTTCCACGCTCATGTAGCAGGGGTAGACCAGGCCTTGCGCCTGCATCTCGGCCAGCACCTGCTTGTAGCGGTCCATGCGCTGCATCTGATAGAACGGCCCCTCGTCGTGGTCCAGGCCCAGCCAGGCCATGCCTTCGAGGATCACGTCCACCGCGGCCTGAGAGGACCGTTCCAGGTCGGTGTCCTCGATGCGCAGGATGAAGTCGCCTTTCTGCGAGCGCGCGAAGGCCCAGGGGTACAGCGCCGAACGGATGTTGCCGAGGTGGATGAAGCCGGTCGGCGAGGGAGCGAAGCGGGTACGGATGGTCACGGCAGGGTGTCGAGGCCGCGCGAAAGGTCGGCCTGCATGTCGTTGAGGTGTTCGAGGCCCACGGCCACGCGGATCAGGCCCTGGCCGATGCCGGCTGCCTGGCGTTGCGCTTCAGTGAGGCGACCATGCGAGGTGCTGGCGGGGTGCGCGCACAGGGTCTTGGTGTCGCCCAGGTTGGTGGACAGGGAGAGCACGCGCAGCGAATCAAGCACGTGAAAGGCACGCGCGCGGGCTTGGTCGGGGTCCATGGCCACCACGTCGAAAGACAGCACCGCGCCGCCCACGCCGGACTGCTGCTTCATCGCGAGTTCGTGCTGCGGGTGGCTGGTGAGGCCCGGGTGGTAGACACGCGAAACCGAGGGGTGCGATTCGAGCCAGCGCGCCATCGCCAGCGCGTTGTCGCTCTGCGCGCGCATGCGGATGTCCAGCGTCTCCAGGCCCTTGAGCACCACCCAGGCATTGAAGGGCGCGAGCGTCATGCCCGCGCTCTTGAGCACGGGCAGGAACTTGTCGGTGATCATGGCCTGGCTGGCGCACAGGGCGCCCGCCATCACGCGACCCTGGCCATCGAGGTACTTGGTGCCCGAATGCATGACGATGTCGGCGCCGAAGTCCATGGGGCGCTGCAGCGCGGGCGTGGCGAAGCAGTTGTCCACGCACAGCACCGCGCCCGCGTTGTGGGCCAGGTCGGCCAGGGCCTGGATGTCGCAGACCTCGGTGAGCGGGTTGGTGGGTGTCTCGGCGAACAGCAGCTTCGTGTTCGGGCGCAACGCGGCCTTCCACGCGGCCACGTCGTCCTGCGGCACGAAACTGGACTCCACGCCGAACTTGCCCAGGTCGCTGCCGATGAGCTTGATGGTGGAGCCAAACATGGAGCGCGAGCACACCACGTGGTCGCCGGCCTTGAGCAGGCCCATGCACATCATCAGGATGGCCGACATGCCCGAGGCCGTGCCCATGGCGGCCTCGGCGCCTTCGAGGGCGGCGAGGCGGCGCTCGAAGCTGGCAACGGTGGGGTTGCCGTAGCGGCCGTAGGTGAAGCCGTCCTCGTCGCCCGCGAAGCGGCGGGCCGACGATTCAGCCGAGGACTGCACATAGCCGCTGGTGAGGTACAGCGCCTCGGAGTTCTCGCCATAGGGGCTTCGTTCGACGGCTTCGCGCACCGCCAGCGTGTCGCGGTGCAGGGTCTTGCGCAACTCGTCGTCCAATTCAGGCCTCCTGGGCGTTCGGCAGCGCCAGGCGGGACGTGTCTTCTTCGCCCTCCTCGCTTTGCGGGCGGCCCTGGTTGAGCCGTTCGATGTCCTGCGGCGTGATGTCACCGGTGACGTAGACGCCGTCGAAGCACGAGGCGTCGAAGCCATCGAGCTGGGCGTTGAGCGAGCCCACGGCCTGCTTCATGCCGTCCACGTCCTGGTAGATCAGCGCGTCGCAGCCGATGAGTTCGCGCACCTCTTCCACCGAACGGCCGTGCGCCACGAGTTCACCGGGCGTGGGCATGTCGATGCCGTAGACATTGGGGAAGCGCACCGGTGGTGCCGCGCTGGCGAGGTAGACCTTGCGCGCACCGGCGTCGCGCGCCATCTGAACGATCTCGCGGCTGGTGGTGCCACGCACGATGGAATCGTCGACCAGCAGCACGTTGCGACCCTTGAACTCGCTGCCGATGACATTGAGTTTCTGGCGCACGCTCTTCTTGCGCACGGCCTGGCCCGGCATGATGAAGGTGCGGCCCACGTAGCGATTCTTCACGAAGCCTTCGCGGTAGGGCAGGCCCAGCAGGCGCGCGAGCTCCATCGCGCTCGGGCGCGAGGACTCGGGGATGGGGATGACCACGTCGATCTCGTTCGGCGGCACGGTGGAAATGACGCGCTTGGCCAGCGTGGTGCCCAGGTTCAGACGCGCCTGGTAGACCGAGATGCCGTTCATGACGGAGTCGGGCCGGGCGAGGTAGACGTATTCGAAGATGCAGGGCTTGAGCACGGCGTTCGGTGCGCAGCGCTCAGCGTGCATCTCACCTTCCAGCGTGACGAACACCGCCTCGCCGGGCTGCACGTCGCGTTCGAAGTTGAAACCCGAGCCTTCGAGCGTGACGGACTCGCTCGCCACCATCACGGCACCTTCGTGGCGGCCGATGCACAGCGGGCGGATACCGAACGGGTCGCGGAAGGCCAGCAGGCCGTGGCCCGCGATCAGCGCCACCACCGCGTAAGAGCCCTTCACGCGCGCATGCACGCCACGCACGGCGGCGAACACATCGGCCGGCTTCAGCGGCTCACCGCGCGTGCACTTCTCCAGCTCGTGCGCCAGCACGTTGAGCAGCACCTCGGAGTCGCTCTCGGTGTTGATGTGGCGGTGGTCGGTCTGGAACAGCTCCTGCTTGAGCGCGTGCGCGTTCGTGAGGTTGCCGTTGTGCACCAGCACGAGACCGAAGGGCGCGTTCACGTAGAAGGGCTGGGCCTCTTCCTCGCTGTAGGCGTTGCCGGCCGTGGGGTAGCGAGCCTGGCCCAGGCCGCAGTTGCCCGGCAGGGCGCGCATGTTGCGGGTGCGGAAGATGTCGCGCACCATGCCCTTGGCCTTGTGCATGAAAAACTTGCGACCCTGCTGGGTGACGATGCCCGCCGCGTCCTGCCCACGGTGCTGCAGGAGCAACAGCGCGTCGTAGATGAGCTGATTCACCGGGGTCTGGCTGACGACGCCGACGATTCCACACATGATGGTGTCCTTGGGTTCAGAAGTTCAGGGGATGTAGCGCGCGAGCGGGTCGGGCAGCAACGGCTTGGCGTGTTGCAGCGTGCCGCTGAGCGCATTGGCGGTGGGCGAGCCCTGCCACCAAGCGGCCGATTGCATTTGCGTCATGGTGATGACCAGCGCGACGGCGAGCAGGATGACCAGGCCCCGCAGCAGGCCGAAGGCACCGCCAAGCACGCGGTCCACGGGGCGCAAGCCCACGGTGTTGACGAATTTCTGCACCAGCCAGGCGACCAGGCCACCGAGGAACGCCACCACGATGAAGACCAGCGCGAAGCCAATGGCCAGTTGCAGCGGCGGCGCGACCTTGTCGATGGGCAGGTAAGGCACCACGTCGTCGGCAAAGGCCTGGGCGAACAGGAAGGCGGCCACCCAGCCGAGCACGGACAGCACCTCGAACATGAGGCCGCGCCAGATGCCCAGCAGCACCGACAGCACCAGCAGCGTGAGCAGCACCCAGTCGGTCAGCAGCATGGAGGACCCTCCGCTCAGAGCGTGAGGATGGCGGCCGGCAGGCCCAGCGCCTTGACGCGCGCGGCGGCCTTCTCGGCCTCGGCGCGGCTGTCGAAGGGGCCCACGCGCACACGGGTGCGCTTGCCGTCGGACGTCTGCGCCACATTCACGTAGGTCTTGAGGCCGGCGCGCTCCAGCTTCTGCCGGGCCTCGCGGGCACGGGCTTCATCGGCGAAAGCGCCCACTTGCACGACCACGCGCTCGTTCGCCGTGGAAGCGGCGGCGGGCGGCTGCTGGCCGCGCAGGATGGCCTGGGCGCGCGCGGCCTCGGCGGCGGAGTCGCGCTTGGCGGGCTCGGGGGTGGGCGCCGGTGCCGGCGCTGGAGCCGCCGGCGCGGGCGCGGGACTGGGGGCCGGCGCCGGGGTCGGGCTCGGCGCGGGAGACGAAGCA
>NZ_CCAE010000013.1 GCF_000723405.1 Hydrogenophaga intermedia
GAAGACCTTACTCAAGGGGTCAAAGTTGGATGAAAAAACTCAGCTCAGAGGGGTCAGATTTACGTGGAAATCAACACTCTGCTTGCGCCCCGTGCGCATGGCCCCGAAGAGGGCGGCACGTTGCCCTGCGCTCATGCCATGGAATCCCTCTTTCCAGTCCGGAGAACTCACATCCTCAGGCTTCATGCCGCGCGCCAGAAGCGTCAGGCCAAGTTCGGCCGCATCGGTGTGGCGCAAGGTCTCTCGCTTGTTGCCGTACGTGATTTCAGCCAGCAGTTCATCACCACTGGCCGTGACGACACAGCACAATTGCAGATGTTCCTGCGCCCGCGCCCCGTGTTCGCGCGCCAGCTTGAGCTCGGGCACTCGCGCCAAGGCCTCGGAGAGACGCTCATCCAGACGCATCAGGTCGTCGAGCTGCAGCCCTTTGCTTCCGTCGACCGGCAGCAGCTGGGGGCAACCAGGTTCGAACAACGCTTGCTCGTCTTCGAGGGCAACCCACTCTTGGCCTGGCGGGCAGTGAGTGCGCATCCATTGCTCGCACTCGCGCTGGCGGACAAACTCCGTGTCCTGCTCTAGAACCGGTGTGCTGCCGACGATCCGAGCGCGCAGATCTTCATCGAAGAGCTCGACGAGGTCCTCGAAATCGAAGACCTCGCGCCAAGAGCTCGAGATGACCACCTCCAGTCGAGGGTGGCGTCGCATCGACTTCTGCAAATGCGGCAAGGCCGTGAACTTCTCGGCGCCTGGGGCACGGCGATGCAGCACGCCATCAACATCCAGGAACAGCGTGACGTCGCCCCTCGGCGAAATTGAAACTGACAATGTCTTGCCCACGTGCGACTCGGTCGTTGATGCGTTCAGAGCGACACAGACTATCGAATCGAGCCTACAAAAACAATGGTGACCATTTATGGGACGAAGCAAGGTGACCGTCTTTGGGAAAGTCGATGGGAGTTGACCCGATCCCGTGGAATAGACTCATTCATTCCTTGCCGAAATCTGCATCTGGCCCGGCCATGGGCTTCGCCTTCTGCATCGCCATTCGCCGCTTAGGCCGTGGGCTTCAAGGGTGGGATGGCCGCACGCTTACTCCGGACAAGATGAGCAAGATCTGGCGCGTTAAGCCGGTCGGAGGCACTGAGCGCAGAGGCAAACATACACAGATGTGCCACGAAGACTGAATCGAAACACCGGTACCTACGAAGTGTGGCTCAAGATGTGGGCGGCAGCGACGACACTCTCGCGCAACTACCCGGTTGGCACGAACATCAGAATCCAGGCGGAGCTGTCAGACCGGTAGCTCAGACACCGGAGCCGCGCCGGCGGCTGGATCTTGGCTGCGGAATCTTGCCCCAGACGTAGTGCGCAAGCAAGCCCTTCGCATGTCGACCGCCGACGTCGGCAGGAGCATCATCGAAGGAGGACTACTCTTCGATCGGCTGCGGTAGCCCTTAGAGTCTTGTTCTTCAGTAGCAGTACCTCGTTGATGCTTGCCAGCTTCGCGATGCGCTCCTCGGCATCGCTGAGATGTTGTCTGAGCTGCCGGTTTCTCTCAAGGGCTTCCTTCAGTTGGCTCTGTTTGAGATCGCGCTGCTGGCGGCTTGACTTCGCGAGCTTCGTCCGGATCACCTCCGCAACGGCTGGGTAGTGATTGTGAATCAGCGCCGGCGTCACGCCGGCCTCACGGGCAACCGCTGAAACGCTCAGCTTCATCGCCTTGGTATGCGAGCGTCCACGCTCGATACGGTAGATGGCCAGGGTCAGTTCCTTCTCGCGCGTCTTGGCGCTCTTGCGCTGCGTGCTGGTCATGCTGGGATGGGCTCCAATGGGTCGAGGCCCAAGGTGGCGAGCACGCTTCGGCAGCGTTCAAGATCGCGCGCGACGCGCTTACGACCTCCTTCGCCGATGTCCACACAGTCCTCAAGAGCCTTGAGTTGTTTGAAGAGGCCAACATGGATCGGGGCATGGCGACGGCTGATCACAGCGTTGTTGCAGCCATCGCCGCACCGGGTCGGATCGATGTCGTTGCCCTCGCAAAGGTTATCGTCTGCAGTGCACCACGCGTGGCCATTGCTGCGGATCGCGGTGCTCGACGCGATGGAGCGGATCATATGCGCATGGTCCTTGAATAGCGTGATGTTCTCTTCCCGATCGCGCCAGGCCACGAGATTGGCGCCGTAGCCACCGGCTAGCGGCTCCGTCTTGCTTAGCCATTCTGCTACAACCCGCTCCTTGATGAGATCGTATTCCTCTTCGATCTCAAGGTAGAGCGCCTGCTCCTGAGATTCGTTAAGACCATATCCAAGTGTCATATCGAGCGACCAGTGCTTGAAATGCTCCTTGAGATAACGCAGGTCTCCGAAGCGGCTGCGGGCCGCATAGTTAGCGAACTTGCGTCGGAACTGATGTGAAGCAAGCCTCCAAGTAGATCCGCATGCCTTCGCGAATCTCTTGAGGTTCACGTTTGTCTGTGTCATCGAAAGAGTCCGAACCTCGTTCTTCTTGATTGAGGCGACCCCGACGAATATGGCGCCGACATGCTCTTGCGCCTCTGCAATGCGTGGATCGGCCGAGTTGGCAGCTCGGAGCTCTTCGATCTGCGCCGCGAGCCGAGCTTGAAGGGGCGCGGCCCATCGATCCATGATCCGAAGCGCTGTCACTGCGACCTCTGGGATCATCCATTCGGTCGCTCCTACGTCAGTCTTCGTAGAAGTTGATCGCATCCACCAATAGCGCTCTCCGTGATCATCGATCGTGCTGTATGTCGCATTCGATCGAAGGAAGGCAAGCTCATGATTGCGGCAACCGCTCAAGCCGGCCACAACGACATAACAGGCCGTCCGAACGTCGATTAGGGCCGTCTCCAGCGCGCCAAACCCCTCTGACCAACCAAGCTTGCGAAGCACTCGATTCGTTCGGTCCGTAACCCTTCCACCGCGTCCGCGATATTGCGGCTTAGCTATCTCGTCCCTTATGTCGAGAAGTTGCCCAGCGGATTCGACGATGCTCCAGGCCTTCTGAAAAAAAACCTCAAAGACCTCGTCGCTCATGAGCGGTGTCGTATTTCCGGTACTGCGGCGCGACTTCTTTTCCCACGCTATCTGATGCGCCGAAGTATCGGGCCAAGGATGTTGAAGCATGCGGTCGTCCGTAAACTGGCTGAGCTCATAGATCAGCTCGACCGCGGCCAGTCGGTGGCGAATTGTTGCCCGGGACAACCCGGCACCGGACGTCGAGCTCGACGTTTTTCCCCTTCCGCCTCTTCCTCCCCTAGATTTGCTTTTAGTCAAACATGCTTGCTTGTACGACGAGCACACTAGGGGGGTGATCCCAGCCAAGTTCCTGACCCCCAAATCAAAGGCGTGTTGCAGGAAATGTGCGAGGTACCTGAAAGCTGATACCACGGTTGCCGCTGCGGGAGGTTTGCGCCCCGGGCGACCTCTGCGCTTGAGCCGATACATCGCGGCCTTAACCGTCGCACGGAATGGCTCTGGGATTGCTGCGTAGTCCATCGCCGTTTGGTTCTTGGTCGTATTCGTTGGGGATCCCGTAGTCCACCAAACATCGTCGCCATACCTGCTGATGACTACCCAAACTCCGTCGACCTCCCGCATCGAAACTATCAGCGCATCACGATTCTCGTTGCTTAGCCCTTTGACGGACGTCGGTTGCCCGAGCATTTGCACTCGATGATCCAAGATCTGAACTGCTGTCATGACGTTCCTGCAAGGTCAGCGATGATCGTGTCGCCTCGCCAAAAGGGGTGAGGGTCGACTCGCGCGCGCTCCCGCTCTCTGTCGACTATCGACTCCACGAAGACCCCACGTGCAAGTCCAATTGCGACTACATCTCGTTCGATCAGCCGCACGATATGCGCGAACTGTCGCCTCCAGCGTTCAGGAGCAATGCGCGCGCGCTCGCGAAGCACGCGCCAGTAGAAGCTGAAGAGGCGATACAGATCGTCGCCAGTGACGACGTAGTTGCGACAGCGCAAGCAATTCAGAAAGCTCATGCACACGCTGCCGTTCTTCTTCGGCGCGTAATCACCATGCTTGTTGTCGGAACACCGGCCGACGGGCGTTCGCTCGGTTGCCCCAAGGGTGTTCGTCAAGAGCTCCTGTACTAGGGCCGATCCCATGAACTTCCAATTTCTTTGGCTATCTTCTCCGGGCTGCAGGTAGTTGGCCATCGTGACGTTCACGGTGTCGCCTGCAGCAATGGCCGTAGACGCGACGTCACCGTCCAAGATTTCATAGATCCGATTCACAAACGTCTTGCGCAATCGACTAACGTTGATACGCATGGGCTTGCCATCTGCGTCCAGCAGATTGAATCGCTTCACAAGGAGGCGTACTGCACGCGACAAAGTCTCCTCGGTTAAGACACTTACTGCGCCGGCATGGCCTACCCCTCGCGACCCTGTTCGCATGCGATAGAGCCATACGCGGTCTTCAAACCCCTCAGGAGCTTCGTTCCTCAACCGGTCTGAGAGTTCGATAACTCTTCTGACCAACGCAGCTACCGTTGGGCGCACGGTCGGCAGGGATTCGACTACCTGATGTTCCGTCTTGATGGCCGCTTTACTCGTCGAATGCCCGCGGCGTTTGTAGAGCACAAGGAATAGGGTATCGGCCTTCGGATGTGAGCGCAGGCAATCGGGCTTCATCTCCAAAAGGGGCCACGTGTTCCGACCGGTGTGGAGGGCGATGATTAGTAGCGCGTAGGCTAGCAACTCAGAGGTGGGCTCGATGTCGTTGGAGAAGATCGGCATCACAGCCTCCTTTACCGCCCTCGAGAAAGCGGTTCGATCTGCCTTTGACAGAGGGCGCGCCGTCTTGTGATTGTTATGCACGCCAGGAAAAGGATTGCGGGGAAAGGTGGCGTTGTCGCCTGCGTGAATCTCATGTATCAAGCCGCGATTGCATAGGGCCCTGAGAACGGCTTTGAGCGCGTTATAGGTGCTCTTCTGCGTAGATGTTTCAGTGCCCGCGTCACGCAGGAACTCCAAGTAGCCATCAATGACCTGGCGGTTGATGTCCGCCAGGGCCAGATCTCGGTCCGTGGCGACCGTGAGAAACGTGAGATAGCGGAAGAACGTCCTCAAACCCCGGACGCAGTAGGTCTGTACCGTTGCCTCGGTCACCTCGCTGTCCTGATCGTCCAAGAACCGCGCAATTTGCATGTGGCATGCGTAGACAACCTGATCGATTCTTGTGCCATACCACTCGCGAAAATCAAACCGATCAGTGCCGATACCGATTGTGGAGAACGTCACCACTGTGTTGGCCGGTGGGATCTCTCCTGAAGGCACCACGATGATCCCTGACGGGGACCGGAAGTGCTCGACACGGGGGATGCTGAGGTCCGTCTTTATGAAAACTTTGCGCTTGGTCATCAGGGTTGGGTCCCGTTCGCCCAGTCGTTGAGTTCGTCGTCGTACGCCAGCACGGCATCATCGGCCAGTTCGTTAACCAGATGAAGATAGATCATGGTTGTGTTGATCGATGCATGGCCGAGTTGCTTTTGTAGGAAGACCAAGGGCTCGATCCGGTTATCCCCGCGGTGCCTCTGCATCGCCACCAAGGTATGTGTCGCATACGTGTGGCGCAGCATGTGAGGATGCGTCTTGATCTTGGCCCGCTCTCCAACCTTGCGCACCATCGCCTCAATGCCCTGGCCATCAGCCGCCCAAGTCAGTCCCTCTTGGTTCAAGAACAAAGGCGCCTGCGTTTCACCGGTAAGAGAAGCCCTCTCGCCTCGCCAATGGACGGCATAGTGGTGGAGAGCTTCCATTAGCCGTCGGCTGACGATAATGGTCCGTTTGACGCTCCCCTTGGTCTTCATGCCGGATCCGTCCTGCGGATCGAGAACTACTCTGACGTTTCGCTCACTGGTGCTCCTGCGGCGTGGGTCGAAGACGTACGCGAGAGGAAAGGTGGCAAGCTCTTCTCGGCGCAGGCCGCTCTGGAGTGCCATGCGAATGATCATGTGATGGTGAGGGTTGCTTGCCGCCGCCAGAAGTGATTTGGTCTGGTCCTTGGTCAGGAACTTAGGCAGCGTCTTATGCATTCGGGGCATCACGGATCGCACACTCTTGGTGCCTCCAGACGCATTCAAGTGCTGCAGGAATCCACCGGGCCGACGGATGCCTCGCCGTTCCTCTATTCGAAACGGAAGCGTGCTGATCCAGCTCTCCCGCTGCGCGAACTCATAGAACTCGCAGATGTACATAAGGCGCTGCCGGACCGTGTTGCGCGAGAGCTTCGCGACTTCGAAGCAATAGTCACGGTAGGCGGCGACCAATGTCTTGTCCTCACCGCGGTCGACGTCGTTCCAGCGAAGCTCGTGAGCCTCCAGGAACGAGAAATAGTCGTACAGGGCCCGTCCGGTGGACGGCCAGGACTTCTGCGAGCCTATGCTTCCCCTGGACAGGTAGTAGCGCAGGAATTCATTGGCCTCCCAGCAACTGCCCATGTCCTCCCAGAGCAAGATTGGGAAGCCTGGTCTCGGCCGACCTGCCAGCTTGAAGTCTTCCGTCGCATAGATCAGGTGCATCAGAGCCCTTTGCTGCGTAAAAGCTGGGCTGCTTGCTTGAAGCCGACGCCATGGAGGTGCATCGCGAGGTCGAGTGCACCACCGCCGCCTCGGTTGGCTCTGGTGTCCCAAAACTTCGAACCCGTACAGAGTAGCTCGAACTCTCGCGACCCGGCGTTGATGTGCCACCTGATTGACACTTGACCCGATCGGGGCACGAAAGAGGCGTCCTGCTTCGCATAGTTCGCGAGGGACGCCAGCACGTCGACGCTTGGGAGAGCTCGCCACCTCTCCAGTTCAATGTTATCCACAGACCTCCGACCCACAGGTTCCCTCCCTGACCCCTCCCGCTACTCGTCTCTACGAGACTCCTGGAAAACGGAAAGAATCTAACAGTTCTTAGACCGTAAAACGAATCGGCCGGAGTCCTTGGGCAGGTCGGCCGGCGCCAGGTTCACGGTGATGCGCTGGCTGTGGGGAAACTCCAGCCCGCTGTTGACGATGGCCGCGCGCACGCGCTCGCGCGCCTCCTTCACCTCGGTGTCGGCCAGGCCCACCAGCGTGAAGCTGGGCAGGCCGTTGGCCAGGTGAACTTCCACGCTCACGGGCCGGGCGGCCAGCCCCTGCAGCGCGCGACTGTGCACGTGGGCCAGCGCCATGCGGTTTCTCCCTGATTCGGTGCATGGCCGCCGGCGGCGGCCATGGGGCCGGCGATTCTGCGGTGGCGCCGAGTTCGACACCGGTGGGGGTGTCGGCGCCCCGGATGGCCCCGATGTGGCGCATATTGCACCTGTTTGGTGCTGAATGGCCCGACGCAGGTGCCTGCGGCCGCGCGTGGCCTCATCGTGGTGCCACCTGACGCCTGAACGGCGCGCCCGGTTGGCACACAAGCTGCTACTGCTGAGACCGGATCAACCAACCCTGGAGGGGATCGTCGTGAAAATGGTTTCAGCCGTCATCAAGCCGTTCAAGCTGGACGAAGTGCGCGAGGCACTGTCCGGTGTGGGCGTGCAAGGCATCACCGTCACCGAGGTCAAAGGCTTCGGTCGGCAGAAGGGGCACACCGAGCTCTACCGCGGTGCGGAGTACGTGGTCGACTTCCTGCCCAAGGTCAAGATCGAAGCGGCCGTCGCGGACGAGCTGGTCGAGCGCGTCATCGAGGCGATCGAAGGTGCCGCGCGCACCGGAAAGATCGGCGACGGAAAGATCTTCGTCTCCCCCCTCGAGCAAGTGGTCCGCATCCGCACCGGCGAGACCGGCAACGAGGCGATCTGACCCGGCCATCCCCAGAACCCCAACCGAGCAATCCAAATGAAGAAATTCCTGGCTTCCCTGTTGCTGGGCCTCGGCCTGGCGATCGGCGGTGGCGCAGCCATCGCACAGACGACCACCGAAACGCCCCCGGCCGCCACCGCGCCCGCCGCCGCCATGCCAGCGGCTGACGCGCCTGCCGCCGCTGCGCCGGCTGCCGCTGAAGAAGCGCCGAAGGAAACCGTCGACAAGGGCGACGTCGCCTGGATGATGGTGTCCACCATCCTCGTGCTGCTGATGGTCGTGCCCGGCCTGGCGCTGTTCTACGGCGGCTTGGTGCGCAGCAAGAACATGCTGTCCGTGCTGATGCAGGTGATGGTGGTGTTCTCCCTGATCGGCGTGCTGTGGGCCATCTACGGCTACAGCCTGGCCTTCGGCGGTGAGGGCCTGATCATCGGCAACCTCGACAAGCTGTTCCTGATGGGCGTGACGGCCGATTCGCTGGCCGCCACCTTCACGCCCGGCGTGATGATCCCCGAGTACATCTTCATCGCCTTCCAGTGCACCTTCGCGGGCATCACCTGCGCGCTGATCGTGGGCTCCTTCGCCGAGCGCATCAAGTTCGGCTCGGTGCTGCTGTTCTGCGCCCTGTGGTTCACCTTCAGCTACCTGCCGATCGCCCACATGGTCTGGGGCGCGGGCGGCTACCTGTTCGACAAGGGCGCGCTGGACTTCGCCGGTGGCACCGTGGTGCACATCAACGCCGGCATGGCCGGTCTGGTGGGCGCTTACGTGCTGGGCAAGCGCATCGGCTATGGCAAGGAAGCCCTGACCCCGCACAGCCTGACGCTGACGATGGTGGGTGCCTCGCTGCTGTGGGTGGGCTGGTTCGGCTTCAATGCCGGTTCCAACCTGGAAGCCAACGGTGGTGCGGGCCTGGCCTTCATCAACACCCTGTTCGCCACCGCCGCCGCCGTGCTGGCCTGGTGCATCGGTGAAGCACTGAGCAAGGGCAAGGCCTCCATGCTGGGCGCCGCCTCGGGCGCTGTGGCCGGCCTGGTGGCCATTACCCCGGCCTGCGGCACGGTGGGCCCCATGGGCTCCATCATCATTGGCCTGGTCGCCGGCTTCCTCTGCCTGTGGGGCGTCAACGGCCTCAAGAAGATGCTGGGTGCGGACGACTCGCTCGACGTGTTCGGCGTGCACGGCGTGGGCGGCATCGTCGGCGCGCTGCTGACCGGTGTGTTCTCTGCCGGCACGCTCGGCGGTGTCAAGGGCGACGACTACTCCATCGGCAGCCAGCTGGTGATCCAGGCCGAGGGCGTGCTCATCACGGTCGTCTGGTCCGCCGTCGTGGCCTTCATCTGCTACAAGATCGTGGACATGGTCATGGGCCTGCGCGTGAGCGAAGAAGCCGAGCGCGAAGGCCTGGACATCACCTCGCACGGCGAGACGGCGTACCACCGCTGATCCCCGTTCCCACCGGCTGGCGACCGCCTTCGCCAGCCGGTGAGTGCACCGCCCGCGGCGCTTCGCGCGCCGCGGGCTTTTTTGTGTGCGTTTACTCCCGGGGGCAGGGCGGGCGCGCGGGTCCTAGCATCGCCGCCCGAACCAGCAACAGGAGAGGGAGCATGGGGTTGAACATCGTTCGTGGCCTTGTCGTGGCGGTGGTCTTGCTGAACGCAAACGCTGCCTTGGCCGCCAAGGCGGCCAAGGCCGAGGGGTCGCCCCCCTCGGGGCGGCGTTTGCCCAGCAAGGTGACCTTCCACAAGTCGCCGTCCGAAGAGAGCCGGGCCGAACGCGCGCAGCGGCTCAAACGCGAATGCAAGGGCCGGCCCGATGCCGGAGCCTGCCTGGGGTTCGCCACGCGCTGAGCCGGGGGCGCTGGCGGCTTTGCAGCCGCGCGTGCAAAAAATTCAAGGCCCGCGCGGTGAGCGGCCGCTACTATCGCCGCCATGCCCGCGCCCCACGTTGCGTCGTCCGCAGAGCCGGCTTTCGTTCCGGCCAGTGACCACCCCGCTGAACTCATCGACCGGGTGCGCGCCGCCGCGGCCGCGCGCACGCCGCTGCGCCTGGTGGGTGGCGGCACCAAGGCGTTCGTGCACGCGCCCGTGGCGGGCGCGCCGCTCGACCTGCGCGCCCACAGCGGCATCCTGAACCACGAGCCCAGCGAACTCGTGGTCACCGTTCGAGCCGGCACGCCGCTGGCCGAGTTGGAGGCCGCCTTGGCGGAACATGGCCAGTGCCTGCCCTTCGAGCCGCCGCGTTTCGGCGCGGGTGGCACGGTGGGTGGCGCCGTGGCCAGTGGCCTGGCCGGGCCTGCGCGCGCCAGCGTGGGCGGCGCGCGCGACTACGTGCTCGGCGCGCGCCTTGTCAACGGGCGCGGCGAGCTTCTCACTTTCGGCGGACAGGTCATGAAGAACGTCGCCGGCTACGACGTGAGCCGCGCGCTCGCGGGCAGTTGGGGTGCCTTGGGCCTCATCACCGAACTCAGCCTCAAGGTGCTGCCCGTGGCGCCAGCCGAGGCCACGCTGGTGTTCGAGGTCGATCAGTTCAACGCGCTGGAGCGCCTGCACCGCTGGGGTGGGCAGCCCTTGCCCATCAACGCGAGTCGCTGGCTGCGCGACACCGGTGCGGGCAAGGAGCGCCTGTTTCTGCGCCTGCGCGGCGCCGCCGCGGCGGTGGAGGCCGCGTGCGAGCGCCTGCTCGCCGAGGCATCGGGCGCGCGACTGAACGACGCCCAGGCCGCCACCGACTGGACCGCCTGCCGCGACCAGCGCCTGCCCTTCTTCACCGACGCGCCTTCGCCGGACCACGGCCTGTGGCGCGTGTCCGTGCCGCAGACCGCCGCACCGCTGCTGGCCGAGTGGCCGCAGCTCATCGAATGGCAGGGCGCCCAGCGCTGGCTGTGGGCGCCCGTGGTGGCGGTCGAGGCGATCCGCACCGCTGCGCGTGGCGCTGGCGGTCACGCGCAACTCTTTCGCGCACCGGCCTCGGGCGATGCGGGCGAGCCGCGCGCGGACGTGCCCAGCCCCGCGCTGCGCGCCGTGATGCGCCGCCTGCGCGAGGCCTTCGACCCGCACGGCGTTTTCCAGGCCCCGGCCCTGTTCTGACATGCAGACCCAGCTCGCCCCCGAGTTCCAGGGCACCGCGCACGGCCGCGAGGCCGAGGCCATCCTGCGCAAGTGCGTGCACTGCGGCTTCTGCACCGCCACCTGCCCCACCTACCAGTTGCTGGGCGATGAGCTCGACGGCCCGCGCGGACGCATCTACCTCATCAAGCAGGTGCTGGAAGGCGCCACGCCCACGCGCAAGACGCAACAGCACCTGGACCGCTGCCTCACCTGCCGCAACTGCGAGAGCACCTGTCCCAGCGGCGTGCAGTACGGACACCTCGTCGACATCGGCCGCGCCGTTGTCGAAGAGAAGGTGCCGCGCCCCACGGGCGAGCGCGCCGTGCGCTGGCTGCTCAAGGAAGGTCTCACCTCGCCGCTGTTCGGCCCCGCCATGAAGCTCGGCCAGGCGGTGCGCGGCCTGCTGCCCGCGGCCCTCAAGGCCAAAGTGCCTGCGCCGCAGTCGGCGGGCGAATGGCCCACGCGCTCGCACCCGCGCAAGGTGCTCATGCTCGCGGGCTGCGTGCAGCCGGCCATGGCGCCCAACATCAACACAGCCACCGCGCGCGTGCTCGACGTGGCCGGCATCCAGGCGATCGTGGCCCCCGAGGCCGGCTGCTGCGGCGCGGTGAAGTTCCACCTCAACGACCACGGTGGCGGCCTCGCGCAAATGCGCGCCAACATCGACGCCTGGTGGCCCTTCGTGGAACAGGGCGCCGAGGCCATCGTGATGAACGCCTCGGGCTGCGGCGTGATGGTGAAAGACTACGGCCACGCGCTGCGCGACGACTCCGATTACGCCGACAAGGCCGCGCGCATCGCCGCGCTCACGCGCGACCTGTCGGAACTGCTGCCCGAGTTGGTGCCCGCGCTGAAACCGAAACTCGCGCACCTGCCCGACGCGCAGCGCGTGGTGGCCTACCACCCGCCCTGCACGCAGCAGCACGGCCAACAACTGCGCGGCGGCGTGGAGCGCGGGTTGGGCGAGCTCGGCTTCACCGTGCAACTGGCACGCAACGAGGCGCACCTGTGCTGCGGCTCGGCCGGCACCTACTCGGTGCTCGAGCCCGAGATTGCCTACGAGCTGCGCGACCGCAAGCTCGGCTATCTCGGCGAACTCAAGCCCGCCGTCATTGCCAGCGCCAACATCGGTTGCATCACGCACCTGCAGAGCGGCACCGGCACGCCCGTGCGGCACTGGGTCGAACTGCTCGACGACGCGCTGCGCACCTGAGCCCGCATGATCCCCGCGCTGGCCACCCTGCTCGTGTTCCAGTTGCTGGGCGAGGTGATCGTGCTCGCCACGGACGCGCCGGTGCCCGGGCCGGTGGTGGGCCTGGCCCTGCTGCTGGCCACGCTGGCGCTGCGCCCGGCCTGGCTCGACGCCATCAAGCCCACCGCGCAGGGCCTGCTGCAGCACCTCTCGCTGCTGTTCGTGCCAGCCGGCGTGGGCGTCATGCAGCACCTGCAGCGCCTGGGCGACGAGGCCCTGGCCATCGGCGTGGCGCTGGTGGTGAGCACGCTCGTGGGCCTGGCGGTGTCGGCCTGGACGATGGTCTGGTTGATGCGTCGTCAGGCGCGCCGCGAAGGCGGGTCGCCATGAACGCCGAGACACCGCGCCGCCTGATCGACATCTGGGTCTACCTCGCGGCCACGCCGCTGCTGGGCCTCACGCTCACGCTGATCGTCTACCACGCGGCCTTCGTGCTGTACCGGCGCAGCGGTTTTCACCCGCTGGCCAACCCGGTGCCGCCCACCGTGCTGTTGCTGGCCACGCTGCTGTGGGCCACCGGCACGCCTTATGCCACCTACTTCGAGGGCGCGCAGTTCGTGCACTTCCTGCTGGGCCCCGTCACCGTGGCACTGGCGGTGCCGCTGTTCGAACAGTTGCACCGCCTGCGCCGCCTGGCGCTGCCACTGCTCGCCGCGCTGGTGGCCGGCGCCTTGGCGGCCGCAGCCACCGCCATCGTGGTGGCCTGGGCGCTGGGGGCCTCCGCCGCCACCATGGCCTCGCTCGCGCCCAAGTCTGTCACCATGCCGGTGGCCATGGGCATCAGCGAAAAGATCGGTGGCCTGCCCTCGCTCACGGCCGTGCTCGTCATGGCCACGGGCGTGCTCGGCGCGGTGGGCGGGCGCTTCCTGTTCGACGCGCTGCGCATCCACGAGCCCGCGGTGCGCGGCTTCGCGCTGGGCACCATCGCGCACGGCATCGGCACCGCGCGGGCGTTTCAGGAGAGTGAAGAAGCGGGGGCCTTCGCGGGACTGGCGATGGGGTTGAGCGCCTTGCTCAATGCCTTGGTGCTGCCCTCGCTGGCGGGGGCGATGCTGGGCTGGCTGTAAGGCTTCAGTTGCTGCATCAAGGGCGTTCCACGCCCGTCAAAACCCTGCGGTACAGCTCGTTGGCGATGCCCGCGTAGTGCTGCAACTGCGCGGCCAGTTCGCCTTCATGGAAGGGCTCATGCCGCTCGTTCAGGCGCACGCGCAGCACCAGGTGCCGACTATCGCGCTCCAGGCCGATCACCTCGCCCAGGCTGGCGTCCAGACTCAGGTTGATGGCCAGTACTTCTTCCATTAACGCCTGGGGGTTCGCGGCGGAACCCATCGCGCCGAGGTCGACGTAGCAGTAGATGCCTTCCGGGTCCTCGTCGTCGTTGTGAAAAACGCCGAGCTTCACACCGTCGATGCGTGTGTCCCTCGATTCAAAGAGTGCGTCGATGTCCTTGTAGTCAAGCAGGCGTGAGGCGCCTCGACACAGCTCGCGGAATTGGCCTGGGGTCATGGGAGGGTATCCGTTGGATACCGCGTGGGCTACGCGGTACGGCGTGGGTAACGCGGTGATGGTCTTGGTTCTCAGCCCAGGCACTGCGCCACCTCGACCTTCGGGATGCCCGGGAACGGTGAGTGGGGGCCGGTGACTCAGCACAGCTTGCCGCCGCCCTCCGCTCGTGTTCATCGAGTTGCCGTGGCGCCTTCCAGGCACTTCCCCTCACACCCCATTGGACGAAAGGAATCCCCGCCGTGATCAAGAACATCGACACCCGGTACACCAAAGCCCTCAGAAAAGAATCGTGGATCAAAGGGGCGCTGCGCGACGCGGGGGATGTCGCGCACAACGTCGTGTGCGTGGGCCTCGGCAATGCGTTGGTGGTGGCGCCGGCGAGACTGGTGCATGACACCTTTCACCTCGACGGCGACCACATGAAGTGGATCAGGCCCTTGCATCGCCAACGAATGGACGCACGCAAGAAGATTCCCCACTTGGCGATGGAGCGCCACTACGCGGATCAGGTGGCACAGGAGAAGAGAGAGGCGGCTTACGCGGACCGGCAAATCGAGGAGAGCAGGAAACCTCTCAAACAAAAAAGGGTTGAGGCGGAGGCTCGGGTGTTCGATCGCATCGCTTCGGCATGGAGCAGCGGCGAAACGCAGCCCTCCGCCGTTCTGAACCAGTGCGCCATGGCCGGTCTGCAGGAGCTGCTGGATGCCGGCACCATCACACAGGACGAATTCAACGCAGTCCAGGTGAACGGTCAACCTGGCATCTTCCCTGCAGTGGGGGGTAGGCGGCAGCAGGGGGAGATGCATCTGCCGGGCTACTACGAGACCGACAACCGGGACAAGCTCGACGTATGCAAGGCGGCCGTTGCGAGGCAGTGCATCGCCAGTCATCTAGTCACCGAAAAGATGCTCGATGACGCCAACTACCCGAAGGATGAGCGGGGCGCGTATCTTTTTCCGGATGCTGGCCAAGAGCAATTCGAGAGTTCAAGCACCCGCTCATCCAGTGGTGTGGAGATCTGACCGCGGACCGTGTGCGGGGGCAGTGCATGCCGGCCCCGCAGCCGCACGGCGCAGGTGACTCACCCCGCCAGCGCCGCCTCGATGTCCCCCGCCAGCTTCGCCGGCGCGTCCTGCGGCGCGTAGCGCTTGATCACCTGCCCGTCCTTGCCGACCAGGAACTTGGTGAAGTTCCACTTGATGGCTTTGCTGCCCAGCAGGCCCGGGGCTTCGGCCGTGAGCCAGCGGTACAGCGGGTGGGCCTCGGCGCCGTTGACGTCGATCTTGGCCATCATCGGGAAGCTCACGCCGTAATTGAGCTGGCAGAAACCGGCAATCTCCTCGTTGCTGCCCGGGTCCTGCGATCCGAACTGGTTGCAGGGGAAACCCAGCACCGCGAGGCCGCGCGGGCCATAGGTCTTGTGCAGCTCTTCCAGCCCCGCGAACTGGGGCGTGAAGCCGCAGGCGCTGGCGGTGTTGACGATGAGCATCACCTGGCCCCTGTAGTGGCTCAGGGGCGCGGGCTGACCGTTGATGGTCTGGGCTTCGAAGTCGTAGACGCTGGACATGACGTGGGCTCCTGAACGGGTTCCTGGGTGGGCGCGCAGTGTCTGGCGCGCGACAGAATCTTCACATGGCGGCACGAGCGGCGCCGCATTCCCCACCCAAAACCCCGGTGGCACGCCATACTGCGCCGGCCCCCAAAGGGTTTCAAAACGTGTCGTGGGGCGTGGAGCGGGTAATGGAGGCTGCCTACACCGTGGCGCTCGTGGGGTTCTCCCAGAGCGAAAGCGCCACCTTCGAATCGTTCTTCCGGCTCGCCGCGCGGCGGCCACCGGCCTATCGGGTGCAAGAGGAGGTGCTCGACGCGCAGTTGTTGCTCGTCAACGCCGATAACGCGCAGGCCGTGGCCTTGGTGCGCAACGCCACCTTGCCCGGGCGGGTGCTGTTGATCGGCGCGCACGACGCCGACACCGGCTGGCCGGTGGAGCGCAAGCCGGTGCGCCTGGTCTCCTTGCTGGGTTCGCTGGACGCCCTCGTGGGCCTGCGCACGGCGCGCGCGGCGGCGGCCATGGCGGCACCGCTGTCGCCGGGTGTTGCGGACACCGAGCCCTTCAAGGCCTCTCAACTGCACGGCCTGCAGGCCAGCATGCGCCTGGCCAGCGGCAAGCCGCAGCCGATCGCGCCCCTGCCGCCCTCGGCCCGCGCGCGGCGCCGTTCTCCCGAAACCGAGTTCCCGCCCACGCGGCCCATGACGCGCGAAGAGGCGCTGGCCATGATCGCGCGCGCGGCGGGCATGGCGGTCGAGTCGGGCGCGCCGGCAGACGCGGGGCAGGGCGTTGCCCTGTCCGCGGCGGCGGGGGCCGTCGGCAACTGGCCCGCGCCCCTGCCATCCGCCGCGCCGGCTCCGGCCCGGCCGCCCGAAGCGCCCGCGCCAGCCCAGGCAGCCCCCGCCACGGCCCGCGCCGGTACGGTCAGCATCCCCCTGCGCGGCGCCACCGACTTCGCCGACCTCGAGGACCTGCTCAACGTCGCGCCGCCGGCGCCGCGCGCGCGCAACTCCCGCCTGCCCTCCCGCCTGCGCCAGGGCGACGCGTCCGTGCCCGAGGTGGCGCGTGGCGACGCCTTGCTGGTCGGGCAGAGCCTGGTGGAGGGCCGCATCCTGCTCAAGCGCTTCCGCAAGTACGAGTTGTCGATGGACTGGTGCCGCGAGCCCGCGCAGGTGCAGGCCATGCTCAAGGCGCACCCGTACCGCCTGGTCGTCATCGACCGCCTGAGTGGCGAGCCCGACGCTTTCCAGGTGTGCCGCTGGGCCAAGCAGGCCAAGGGCCCCAAGGGTGCGGCCACGGTGATCCTGTTCGCGCCCAGCGCGGGCAGCATGGAGCGCATGAAGGCCGGCCTGGCCGGCGCTGACGCCTATCTCTCGCGCTCGGTGAGCGAGGCCGACCTGTACAAGGTGCTCGCGCAGCACCGGCTGGTGAGCCTCAACGGCTTCGCGCCGACCAACGTCGGCAGTTTCTGAGCGCGGCGCTCAGCCGTGCAAGTCGTCGCGGCGGGCGATCTCGAGCAAGCGTTCGATCTCGTGCCCGTGCACGCGCTGGTTGCGCTTGTGCCACCAGCCGATGAGGGCCATGGTGCCGGCCACCAGCAGGCCGAAGGCCGTGATGGCCGCGAAGGCCGACAGCCCCGCGCCGGTGGACGCCGTGTAGAGCGCGCCCAGGCCCAGGATGCAGGCCTGCTCATTGAAGTTCTGCACCGCGATGGAGCGGCCCGCGCCCATGAGGTTGTGGCCCCGGTGCTGCAGCAGCGCGTTCATGGGCACCACCAGGAAGCCGCCCAGGCCGCCCAGCAGCACCAGGAAGGGCGCGGCCAGCCAGACGTTGTCGATGAAGTTCATCAGCACCACCAGCAGGCCCATGGCGACGCCCAGGGGGATGACCTTGGTGGCCTGGTCGAGCCGCATGCGCATGGAAGCCACGACCGCCCCCTCGGCCGTGCCCAGCGCCACCACGCCCACCAGCGCCGACGCCTTAGAGGTGCTGTAACCCAGCGCCACCGCGGCCCAGGCCAGCACGATGTAGCGCAGGTTGCCACTGACACCCCAGAACAGCGTGGTGGTGGACAGCGAGATCTGGCCCAGGTGGTCGCGCCAGAGGCGCATGTTGCAGGTCCAGAAGTCGGGCAGCAGCACCAGCGGGTTGCGTGGCATGGGGCGCGGCGTCACGCCGGTGAGCGGGATGCGCAGGTTGAACACCGCGGCGATCACGTAGAGGCCTACCAGCATGGCGATGGCGGCGTCGGGGCCGTGGTGGATGCCGGGAATGCGCAGCTCGACGAGCCAGGCCGACATCGTGGGCCCCACGAGCTGGCCGCCCAGCAGCACGCCCAGGATGATGGAGGCGATGGTGAGGCCCTCGATCCAGCCATTGGCCTTGACCAGTTGCGAGGGCGGCAGCAGCTCGGTGAGGATGCCGTACTTGGCCGGCGAGTACGACGCCGCGCCCAGGCCCACCAGGGTGTAGGCCAGCAGTGGGTGCACGCCCACCAACATCAGCAGGCAGCCCACCACCTTGATGGCGTTGCTGATGAACATGACCTGGCCCTTGGGACGCGCGTCGGCAAAAGCGCCCACGAAGGGCGCCAGCAGCACGTAGAACAGCGCGAACATGGGCACCAGCGCCGCGCTTTGCCATTCGTGCGCGTTGCGCTGGCGCAGCAGTTCGATGGCGGCGACGAACAGCGCGTTGTCAGCCAGCGAGCTGAAGAACTGCGCCGTCATGATGGTGTAGAAGCCGCGCTTCATGGCGATGAATCGGTGTGCTTGGCTGCCAGGATGAAGCGCCCCACGGACGGAAGCCTCACTCGTTTGTGCGACAGTTCGGGGCTTGTCTCCAGTGAGGTGGCGCGGGTTATAGCACGCGCGTGCGGCAGCGCCACCGGTACGCCACCCCGTTGCTCGGTCCGGGCAGCGCCGCTTGACAATTCTCACGCCATGCCCCGCCCCATCCTGGCCACCGTGCACACCGGCGCCCTGCGCCACAACCTCGACATCGCGCGTGAGCGCGCGCCTGACGCCCGCGTGTGGGCCGTCGTCAAGGCCAATGCCTATGGTCACGGCATCGAGCGCGCATACGAGGGCCTGCGCGGCGCTGACGGCTTCGCGCTGCTCGACTTCGACGAGGCCGAGCGCCTGCGCGCGCTCGACTGGCGCGGCCCCATCCTGCTGCTGGAAGGCGCCTTCGAGGCGCGCGACCTGGAGTTGTGCTCGCGCCTGAACCTGTGGCACACGGTGCACTGCACCGAGCAGATCGACTGGCTGGCTGCGCACAAGACGCAGCAGCCCCACAAGGTGTTTCTCAAGCTCAACAGCGGCATGAACCGCCTGGGCTTCACGCCCACGGCCTACCGTGCGGCCTGGGCGCGGCTCAATGCGCTGCCGCAGGTCGAGGAGATCGGCCACATGACGCATTTCAGCGACGCCGATGGCCCGCGCGGTATCGCGCACCAGGTGGCGCTGTTCGAGCAAGCCACCGACGATCTGCCCGGTGAGCGCACGCTGGCCAACAGCGCGGCCATCCTGCGCCACGCGCGCGGGGCCCTGCGCGGGGCGGGCTCGCTCGCGGCCGACTGGGTGCGCGAGGGCATCGCGCTCTATGGCAGCGCGCCCGATTTCCCCGAACACAGCGCCGCACACTGGGGCCTGCTACCCACCATGACGCTGTCCACGCGCGTGATCGGTGTGCAGCAACTGCAGACTGGCGACACCGTGGGCTATGGCTCCACGTTCACCGCCAGCGAGGCGATGCGCATCGGCGTCATCGCCTGCGGCTACGCCGACGGCTACCCGCGCCACGCCCCCAGCGGCACGCCGGTGCTGGTGGATGGCGTGCGCACGCGCACCCTGGGCCGCGTAAGCATGGACATGATCACCGTGGACCTCACGCCGGTGCCCAGCGCCGGCATCGGCAGCGAGGTGGTGCTGTGGGGCCGCGCTGGCAACGGCGCCCAGTTGCCGGTGGACGAGGTCGCTCACGCGGCCGGCACCATCGCCTACGAATCGCTGTGCGCGGTGGCGCCGCGCGTGCGCTTCGAGGTGGGTGAATGACGGCGCCCAACGACTGAAGTTCGCATGAACCGGCGCCGCGCACCCCACCCGTTGCTGCGCCCCTTCGTGCGCGAGGTCTGGAGTTGCGCGGCCGAACCCGTGGGCGAGTCGCAGGCGCGCATCGAGCGCCTGCTGCCCAGCGGCTTCATGCACCTGGTGCTGCGGCTCGACGAGTCGCCCGTGCGCCTGCTGCGCTCACCCGACGACGCGCAGGGCGATGCCCTGGCGAACGCCGTGCTCGCGGGCGCGCGCACCGCGCCCTACCTCAAGCGCCTGCACGCGCGCTCGGCCAGCGTGGGGGCCACGCTGTTGCCGGGCGCTGCGCAGTGGCTGTTCGGGCTGGACGCGGACGCCATCGCCGGCCGCCACGTGCCGCTGGAGGCCCTGCTGGGGGCCGAGGCCCGGCATCTGCGAGCGCGGCTGGTGGAGGCCGCGACCGTGGACGCGCGACTCGCTCTGTTCGAGGCCTGGCTGCTCGCGCGTCGCCCGCCGGTGCCGGGGCAGGCCAGTGCGCTGGCGCGGCTGCTGGGGCAATCGCCCTCGGTGGGTGCGGCCGTGCGCGCCAGCGGCTTGAGCCACCGCCGCTTCGAACTGCAATTCCGTCAGGCCTCCGGACTCAACCCGAAGGCCTGGCTGCGCGTGCGCCGCTTCCAGGCGGCGGTGAAGGCGCTCGCGGCCCGCGAAGCCCTCCCACCCGCCGAGCTGGCGAACACGCTGGGCTACAGCGACCAGTCGCACTTCATCCGTGAGTTCCGCGCCATGGCCGGCCTCACGCCCGGGCGCTTTCGCGCGCTCGCGCCCGACGAGCCCAATCACCTGCCGCTGGTACCGCCCAGCCGGGGCTGAGCCGGTGGCGCGAACAATTTCTTCTATACGCCACGCGCCGCAGCCGGCACAGTGCGCCTCATCGTTTCACCGGGAGTTGCCCCATGCGCATCGACGAAGCCTACGCCTACCTCTGCGTGCACGACACCAACGCCGCCATCGACTTCTACGGCAAAGCCTTCGGCGCCACCGAGAAATTTCGCCTGGTCGAACCCTCCGGCCGCATCGGCCACGCCGAACTCGCCTTCGGACCCCACACCGTGATGCTGTGCGACGAATTCCCCGAGGTCGGCATCCGCAGTGCCAGCAGCCTGGGGGCCACGCCGGTCACCATCCACCTGCACGTGGACGATGCCGACGCCATGCTCGCCCAGGCCGTGGCCGCCGGCGCCACGCTGGAGCGAGAGGCCAGCGACGCCTTCTACGGCGAGCGCAGTGGTGTGGTGCGTTGCCCCTTCGGCCACCGCTGGCTGCTCGGGCACTCCATAGAGGACGTGACGCCCGAGGAGATGCAGCGGCGCTACACGGCGCTGTTCGACTGAGTGCGCGTGGCCCCTGGCGCGGCGCCGCCAGCGGCCCCTTCGCGCGCGCCGTGGCGCCCTAGCATGGCCTGCCCCCCACGGACATCGCCGCCATGCACATCGCCATCCTCACCTTCGACGGCTTCAACGAACTCGACTCCCTGATCGCGCTCGGCATCCTCAATCGCATCAAGCGGCCCGATTGGCGCGTCTCCATCGCCTGCCCGGCGCCGCGCGTGCGCTCCATGAACGGCGTGGTGATGGAGGCCCAGGCGGACCTGCGGGCGGTCAGCGCTGCCGACGCGGTGATCGTCGGCAGCGGCATCAAGACCCGCGAGGTGGTGGCCGATGCCGAACTGATGGCGCAACTGCAACTCGACCCGTCGCGCCAGTTGCTGGGGGCGCAATGCTCGGGCACCCTGGTGCTGGCGAAGCTGGGCCTGCTGGGCGACGTGCCCGCCTGCACCGACCTCACGACGAAACCCTGGGTCGAGGAGGCTGGCGTGCGCGTGCTGGAACAGCCTTTCGTGGCGCACGGCAACGTGGCCACGGCGGGTGGCTGCCTGGCCTCCCAGTACCTCGCGGCCTGGCTCATCGCACGCCTGGTGGACGAGGAGGCCGCGCGCGGCGCCCTGCACTACGTGGCGCCGGTGGGCGAGAAAGAGCCGTACGTGGAACGCGCAATGGCCAACATCGCGCCGTTCCTCGGTGAAACTGCGCTCACCGCCCCGGCGAGCATTCCTTGAAGCCGTAGCGCTCGCAGAACGGGTTGCCCAGCACGGGCAGCCAGCGCGGGATGTCGTGGAAATCGCGCGCCACGGCCGCGAGCACGTTTTCGCGGTAGGGCGCGAAGCGGAAGCCCTCGCCATCGACGAACCAGAACTGCGCGCCATCCACCACGAAGGCCTGCTTGCTCACGCGCTCGAAGTAGGGTGCGTACACAGAGAGGTCCGGCTCGTCGTACTGGAACACGCGGACCGGCTGGCCGTCGTAGCGGCGGAAGTCGACGATCTGGTCGTCCTGCCGCGCGTGGTGGCGGCCGGGGCCGAACACCGGCACGTACTGCCCGTGGCGGAAGGCCAGCATGGCCGCCGGGTTGTAGGCGTGCGCCATGAGCGTGCCGTTGGCGGGCAGGCCCTGGCGCAACGCGGCCACCACGCCGGGGTTGTCGCGCAGGAACACGATGCGGTCGGCCCACTTGGTTGTGGCCCACCACGACACGGGGCTCAGCACCACCGCCAGCACCACCACCAGGTGCGGCAGCGACAGCGCGACCGTGTAGCCCAGCAGCCGGCGCAGGGGGCGCACGTCGCAGCGCAGGCCGGCCCACACGGCGAACACCGGCACGAAGCCCAGCACCCAGTGCAGGCCGATGGTGCGGCGCGTGGCCAGCAGCGCGAACACCACGAAGGGGAAAATCAACAGCACCGCGAGCGTGGTGCGCGTGGTCGCGCGCACGCCTTCGGGCACCCGCGAGCGCGCGGCGCGCCACAGCCACCACGGCGTCACCAGGTACAGCGCCATGCCCACGTAGGTGAGGAAGGTCTCGATGGACCATTCCGATGCCTCGTTGCGGTTGAAGACGTTGAACATCACGTGGCTCCAGCCGTGCGTGGCGTTCAGGTAGAGGTTGGCGGCGATGGCCGGCAAGGCGGCCACGAAGACCAGCAGCGGCGCCCACCATCGCTCGCGTCGCCAGCCCCAGGCGTGGGCCGCGTAGGCGAAGCCCAGCAGCGCCGCGAAATATTTGCCGAAGAAGGCCGCGCCCAGCAAGGCGCCGCTGAACAGGTACCAGCCCGTGCCGCGTTCGCTGGTGTCCGCTCGAACATAGGCCCAGAACGACAGCGCCATGAACAGGATCAGCGGCGTGTCGGTGGTCACCAGCACGAACAGCCAGCTCCACGGCAGCGCCAGGTACACCGCCCCGGCGAGCCAGGCCTGGGCCTCGCGTTCTTCGGGCAGCAGGCGGCGCAGCAGGTCCACCACCAGCAGGGCGATGGCGCTGGTCACCAGCAGCGTGACGCTGCGCAGCACCAGGGGCACGTCGCCGCCGATGGTGCGCAGCAGCGCGATCAGCCAACCCACCAGTGGCGGGTGGTCCGAGTAGTGCAAGGCCGGGTGCGCGCCCCATTGGTAGAAAAAGGCCTCGTCGCCGGTGAAGGGGAACACCGCGGCCAGGAACAGCTTGAGCAGCAGCGTCAGGCCAAAGGCCAGCCAGAAGACGCGGCGTGCGGCCGCGAGGGAGTTGCTGTCGGCTTTCACAGGCGGGTTTCCAGGGCCAGCAGGCTCACGCCGACCACGATCAAGGTGCAGCCCGCCACGCGCAGCCACGAGAACGGCTCGCCCAACCACAGCACGCCCAGCAGCATGGTGACGACAAAGCCCAGGCTCACCAGCGGGTAGGCCAGGGACACGTCCAGCCGCGACAGCACCCACAGCCACAGCACCGCGCTGGCGCCGTAGAGCATCAGGCCCAGCCAGACCATGGGGCTGGTGAAGGCGTGCGCGTAGGTGCCGGCCACATCGGCGCCGCCGGGGCCCAGGCCGCGCTTCATGGCGAGCTGGGCCGCCGAGGACATGAGCACGCAAACCAGCGCGAGCAGCAGGGCAAGGGTTTTCATAGATGGGGTTGCCAGCCGATGGTGGCGGCCACGCCGATGCCGCCCATGATGAGCAGCGTGGCCCAACTGAAGGGGTCCTTCAATGCGAAGGCCAGTGGGTCTTCGCCGTAGAGCTCGCGCCGGCCGGTCTTGAACCAGATGCGCATCACCCACAGCAACAGCACCGGCGCGGCGGCCCACAGCCAGTCGGGTTGGCCGTAGAGCGCGCGGCTGTTGGGCGAGTCGATGTAGAGCGTGAGCACCAGCACCGACATGAAGCCGCTGGTCATGCCCATGGTGCGCAGGGTGGCCAGGTCGCGCGGCTGGTAACCGCGGCCGGGCGCGGGCGCGTGGTGGGCTTCCACCGCTTCTTCCAGCTCGGCGCAGCGCTTCACCAGCGCCAGGCTCAGGAACAGGAAGATGGAGATGGCCAGCAGCCAGTTGGACAGGTCGACGTGCCCCGCCAACGCGCCAGCACCAATGCGCAGCGTGTACAGCGTGGCCAGCAGCAGTACGTCGAACAGCGGGATGCGCTTCCAGCGCAGCGAGTAGCCCAGCGTGAGCGCGGTGTAGAGCAGCAGCGCGGCAGTGAATGCGCCGCCTACCCAGACGGCCAGCGCGAAGGCGGTGAGGATCATGCCCATGCCGATGGCCACGGCGGACGCGATGCCCATGGTGCCCGCCGCCAGCGGCCGCAGGCGCTTGAGGCGGTGCGCGCGGTCGTTGGGCAGGTCCAGCAGGTCGTTGACGAGGTAGGTGGCCGAGGCGCAGAGCCCGAAGGCGACGAAGGCCACGAACAGCGTGAACCACAGCGAGGGGATGGTGGTGTGCGCGGCCAGCAGTGGAACGAACAGCAGGCCGTTCTTGGACCACTGCTTGAGGCGAATCGCGCGCAGCACGGTCTTGAGGGTCAGTGGCTGGTGCTCGAACACCTGCGCGGGCGCGTGGGTGGCCTGCAGGCGCCGCAGCACGCCGGCTGGTGCGTTCACCGCCACAGCCTGTGCGCTGCCGGCCCACACGTCCAGGTCGTCCGCGCTGTTGCCGGCGTAGGCCCAGCGCTCGTGGCCGAGGGCGCGCGCGTGCGCGGCGATGGCCTCGCGCTTGTTGGCGCGGCTCAGGTTGGGGCCACCGTCCTCGGTGGCCAGCACGGCGCTGAACACGCCCAGGTGGTCGGCCACGCGCCGCGCGATGCGCGCGTCGGCTGCGGTGGCCAGCACCAGCGTGCGGCCGCGGGCGTGTTCGCTGCGCAGGAAGCCGATGAAGTCGGCGCGCCAGGGCAACTGCTCGGGCTCCGGCAGCACGGCGTCGGCCAGCGCGCGCTTGAAGCCGGCCTTGCCGCGCGGCAGCCAGCCCACCATGCGCAGCAGGTTCATGGGGTGGCGGCGCGCGAATAGCACGACGGACTCGTGCAGGGTGTCGCTCGGCGTGAGCGAGCCGTCGAGGTCCACGTAGAGCGGACAGTCGTCCAGGGGCGGGTTGTTCATCGGGCCTGTGCTGCGGGTCTCGGGCGATTCTAGGGGCCGCCCGTGACAGCATCAGGTGGAGAACAGCCAGGCCCAGCCGCGCTGCACCAGGTCGATCGCGAGCTGGCCGAAGGCCACGGTGTAGGCGATCGCGGCGGCGCCCGTCACGGTGGACACGGCCAGGGCCAGGCCGTCGCGGAACAACCAACCCAGGCCCAGCAGCACCAGGCTGGCGCTGGGCAACACGTTGCCGAAGGGCAGGGGCAGGAAGATGATGAAGGCCATCACCGCAATCCACAGGCCCCACCAGCCGCGCGTGCGATCGTGCCGCCAGGCCTGCCAGCGCGGGCTCAGCCAGCGGTCGGCCAGGGCGTAGAGCCAGGCCAGGCCATGCAGGCTGCGGCGCGACCAGAGTTCGTTCAGGGTGAAGCCGCCCAGGGCACCGGGCAGGGCCACGCGCTCGTGGCCGCGTGCCCAGTACCAGCCGAGCGCCACGATGAAGAAGCTGACGAACCAGCCCGCCCCGCCCACCGGGATGAGGGTAAACAGCGAAAGCACCATCACCAGCACCGGCAGCGAGGCCTCGCCGTGAAGGTTCAACAACTCGGTCAGGGTGAGCCGCAGCGGCGCGGTTTCATCCGGATCGTGCGAGCCGCCCAGGCCGTGCGCGCGCCACAGCCGTTCCTGGCGGATGGCGGCGCGGCGCAGACGTCGGGCGAGGCTGTGGTCCATGGGGCGCGGTGATGCTGGTGCCCCTGGATGACCGTTTGACGACAGCGGGGTTCCCGCGCCGCGCCAGCCGGGCGTACGGACTCAGGCCAGGGCCGGGTCCGCGGCGACCAGGGTGGCACGCGGCGAGACCAGCACCGTGTCCCCCTCGCGCAGTCCCAGGGACTGGAACTGCGCCGTGCCCAGGCGGGCCTCGATCAGGTCGTGTCCGCCCGAGGTGCACTCCAGTTCGAGCCGCACCACCGGGTCGAGCACCAGCGCGCGGCGCAGCGTGGCCACCACGGCGCCCGTGGTGTCGGCGCCGGGCAGCAGGCGCTGCACCTCCAGCTCGTGGGGGCGCAGCGGGCGCGTGCCGTCGCCCACGAGTGGCACACCGCCCAGGAAGCGCGCCACGAAGGGTGTGGCCGGGTGTTCCCACACCTCGCGCGGCGAACCCACCTGTTCGATCTTGCCGTGGTTCATCAGCACCACGCGGTCGGCCACTTCCAGGGCCTCTTCCTGGTCGTGCGTGACGAAGATGCTGGTGACGTGCAGCTCGTCGTGCAGGCGGCGCAGCCAGCGGCGCAACTCCTTGCGCACCTGCGCGTCGAGCGCGCCGAAGGGCTCGTCGAGCAGCAGCACCTTGGGCTCCACCGCCAGCGCGCGCGCCAGGGCAATGCGCTGGCGCTGGCCGCCCGAGAGTTGCGCGGGGTAGCGCTCGGCCAGCCAGTCGAGCTGCACCAGCTTGAGCAGCTCGTGCACCTTGGCCTGGATCTGCTTCTCGCTCGGACGTTCGCCGCGCGGCTTCACGCGCAGGCCGAAGGCCACGTTGTCGGCCACCGTCATGTGGCGGAACAGCGCGTAGTGCTGGAACACGAAGCCCACGTTGCGCTCGCGCACGTGCACGTGCGTGCTGTCCTCGCCGCTGATCACGATCTGGCCGGCGTCGGCCGTTTCCAGGCCCGCGATGATGCGCAGCAGCGTGGTCTTGCCGCAGCCCGAGGGGCCCAGCAGGGCCAGCAGTTCGCCGCTTTCGATGTCGAGCTGGATGTTGTCCAGCGCGTGGAAGGTGCCGAAGTGCTTGGAGATGTTCTGGACGTTGATGCTCATGCTTTTGCTCCTGCGGCGACGGCGGTGTCATGGCGCGGCCGCTCGGGCGGCAGTTCGGCCAGGGCCTTGAGTTCGCGCTCCATGCGCCATTCGGCGACCGTCTTGATGACGAGGGTGACGAGTGCCAGCAGCGCCAGCAGCGAAGCCACGGCGAAGGCCGCGACCGACTGGTACTCGTTGTAGAGGACCTCCACGTGCAGCGGCATGGTGTTGGTCTGGCCGCGGATGTGGCCCGAGACCACCGAGACCGCGCCGAACTCGCCCATGGCGCGCGCGTTGCACAGGATCACGCCGTAGATCAGGCCCCACTTGATGTTGGGCAGCGTCACGTGCCAGAAGGTCTGCCAGCCGGTCGCGCCCAGCACCTGCGCGGCCTGCTCCTCCTCGTTGCCCTGCGCCTGCATCAGCGGAATGAGTTCACGCGCGATGAAAGGGAAGGTGACGAAGACGGTGGCCAGGATGATGCCGGGCACGGCGAAGACGATCTTGATGTCGTGCTCGGCCAGCCAGGGGCCCAGCCAGCCCTGCGCGCCGAACACCAGCACGTAGATCAGGCCCGCCACCACCGGTGACACCGAGAACGGCAGGTCGATCAGCGTGGTGAGGAAGGCCTTGCCACGGAATTCGAACTTGGCCACCGCCCAGGCCGCGGCCACGCCGAACACCAGGTTCAGCGGCACGGCCACGGCGGCGGTGATCAGCGTCAGGCGGATGGCGGCCCAGGCATCGGGCTCCTTCAGCGCCTCCCAGTAGGCTTCCCAGCCCTTGCGCAGCGCCTCGGTGAACACCGCGGCCAGCGGCAACACCAGGAACAGCGCCATGAAGACCAGGGCGATGGCGATGAGCGTGCGGCGCACCCAGGGCGCCTCGGTTCGTACAACGCTCATGCCATGGCTCCGCCGCTGCGCTGGCGCTGCCAGGCCTGCAGGCCGTTGATGACCAGCAGCAGGATGAAGGAGATGAGCAGCATGACGGTGGCCACGGCGGTGGCGCCCGCGTAGTCGTACTGCTCCAGCTTGGAGATGATGATCAGCGGCGTGATCTCCGACACCATGGGCATATTGCCGGCGATGAAGATCACCGAGCCGTACTCACCCACGGCGCGAGCGAAGGCCATGGCGAAACCCGTGAGCAGCGCCGGCGCGATGCTCGGGAAGATCACGCGCCAGAAGATCTGCCAGCGCGTGGCACCCAGGCTGCTGGCGGCTTCTTCCAGTTCCTTCTCGGTGTCTTCCAGCACCGGCTGCACCGTGCGCACCACGAAGGGCAGGCCAATGAAGATGAGCGCGATGACCACGCCGTTGGGGTTGAAGGCGAGCTGGATGCCCAGCGGCGCGAAGTACTGGCCGACCCAGCCGTTGTCGGCCAGAAGCGCGGTGAGCGAGATGCCGGCCACGGCCGTTGGCAGCGCGAAGGGCAGGTCCACCAACGCATCGACGATCTTCTTGCCCGGAAAGCTGTAGCGCACCAGCACCCAGGCCACCAGCAAGCCGAACACCACGTTCACCAGCGCCGCGATCAGCGAGGCGCCAAAGGTCAGGCGGTAAGAGGCCAGCACACGCGGCGAGGCCACGGCCTCCCAGAACTGCGGCCAGGTCAGCGACAGCGTCTTGAAGACCAGTGCCGACAACGGGATCAGCACGATCAGGCTCAGGTAGAGCAACGTGTAGCCCAGGGTGATGTTGAAGCCCGGCAGCACCCGGCGCGCGGGGCGCCGCGCGCCGGGTGCTGCCGCGAGGGGCAGCGAGGCGGCGGTCATGGCTCAGCGGACCGTGTAGAGCTGGTCGAACTTGCCGCCGTCGTTGAAGTGGGTCTTCTGCGCCTCGGCGAAGGAGCCGAAGTACTGCTCGACGGTGAACAGCTTGACGGGTTTGAACACGTCGGCGTGCTTCTTGAGCACCGCCTCGGAACGCGGGCGGATGTTGTGCTTCGCCGCGATCTCCTGGCCCTGTTCGGTGTAGAGGAAATCGAGGTAGGCCTTGGCGTCGGCGGCCGTGCCCTTCTTGTTCACCGTGCGCTCGACGATGGCCACCGGGTTCTCGGCCACGATGCTCGCGCTCGGGTGGATGGCGTCGACCTTGCCGGTGCCGAACTCGCGGTCCACCGACACCACCTCGGATTCGAAGGTGATCAGCACGTCGCCCACGTTGCGCTGCAGGAAAGTGCCGGTGGCGTCACGCCCGCCGCGCGCCAGCACCGGCACGTTGGCGTAGAGCTTCTTCACGAACTCGGCGGCCTGTGCGTCGGTGCCGCCCTTGGCGCGCACCTGGCCCCAGGCCGCCAGGTAGGCGTAGCGGCCGTTGCCGCCGGTCTTGGGGTTGACCACCACCACCTGCACGCCGGGCTTGATCAGGTCGTCCCAGTCCTTGATGTTCTTGGGGTTGCCGTTGCGCACCAGGAACAGCATGGTGGACGTGGTGGGCGCGGCATTGTTCGGGAATTTCTGGCGCCAGTCCTTGGCGACCACGCCCTTGTCGGCGAGGAAGTCGACGTCGGTGGTGGTGTTCATGGTGACCACGTCGGCCTCCAGGCCGTCGGCCACGGCGCGCGCCTGGGCGCTGGAGCCCGCGTGCGACTGGTTCACCACCACGGTCTTGCCGGCCTTCTTCTGCTGCTCCACGAAGGCGGTGTTGATGTCCTTGTAGAACTCGCGCGCCACGTCATACGAGACGTTGAGCAGTGTGGTGCTCTGGGCCGAGGCCAGGGTGCTGAGGGCCAGCCCGAGGGCGGCGACGGTGGTGCGCAGTGCGGTGTTCATGGTCGAAAACTCTTGGTGTCCAGGGGCAGGACGGGCATTCTGGAAGTGCCCTTCACAAAAGCAAACGACAGTTTTCTTGTTTCTTCATGCCGGGACGGCATAAGAAACGGCGGCCACCGGCCGCCGGTCGACGCTCAGGCGATGGCTTCGATGATGCGGATGTCGCGCTCGGCGCCGTCGCCCAGGGCCTGCAGCGCCTCCTGATAGGCGGGGCTGTCGTGTGCCGCAATGGCTTGGTCCACGCTGTCGAACTCGATCAGCACGGCGCGCTGCTGCACGGCCGCCTCGTACACCTGCGCGGGCATGCCGCGCGCCAGAAAGCGCGCGCCAAACGCCTGCAGGGCCGGCCCCGCCAGTTGGGCATAGGCCGCCAGAGCGGCAGGGTCGCTGATCGATCGGTAGGTGGCCATCCAGTAAGCCTTGGGCATGGGGGGATCTCCTCGTTGGTTGATGTGGGCCTTCAACGGCGCGAGGATTGTCGCTCCCCTGCGAAGACCTACTTGCGGGTGTAGATCTGGTCGAAGCTGCCGCCGTCGGCGAAGTGCACCTTGGCCGCCTGGTCCCAGCCGCCGAACGCGGCGTCGATGGTGAACAGGTTGAGCTTGGGCAACTGCTTGGCGTACTTGGCCTGGGCCTTCTCGGAGCGAGGACGATAGAAGTGCTTGCCGATGATGTCCTGCGCCTCCTCGGTGTAGAGGAACTCCAGGTAGGCCTGGGCCACGGCGCGCGTGCCTTTCTTGTCCACGTTCTTGTCGACCACGGTCACGGCCGGCTCGGCCAGGATGGACAGGGAGGGGTAGACGAAGTCCACCTTGTTGCCGAACTCCTTCTCCAGCAGGTAGGCCTCGTTTTCCCAGCTGATGAACACGTCGCCCTGGTTGCGCTGCGCGAAGGTGACGGATGAGCCGCGCGCGCCGGTGTCCAGCACGGGCACGTTGGCGTAAAGCTTGGCCACGAATTCCTTGGCTTTCTCGTCGCCGCCGTACTTGCGCTTGGCGAACTCCCAGGCGGCCAGGTAGTTCCAGCGCGCGCCGCCCGAGGTCTTGGGGTTGGGCGTGATGACCTTGACGTCGGGGCGGATCAGGTCGTCCCAGTCCTTGATGTTCCTGGGGTTCCCGGCGCGAACCACCAGCACGATGGTGGAGGTGTAGGGCGAGCTGTTCTGCGGCAGGCGCTTCTGCCAGTCCTTGGGCACCCACTGGCCGTTGGTGTGCAGGGCGTCGGTGTCGCCGGCCAGGGCCAGGGTGGCCACGTCGGCGTCCAGGCCGTCGATGATGGAACGCGCCTGGCGGCCCGAGCCGCCGTGCGACTGCTTGATGGTCACGTCCTGACCGGTCTTGGCCTTCCAGTGTTTGGCAAAGGCGGCGTTGTACTCGACGTAGAGCTCGCGCGTGGGGTCGTAGCTGACGTTGAGCAGGGTCACGGGCGCGGGCGCCTGGGCCTGGGCGGCGCCCAGCGTGAGGGTGAGGGCGGCGGCGCCCAGGGAGGTCAGCAGGTGGCGGCGGGTGTTCATGGTTGGTTCCTTGTGCGGTCGGGTGAAGGGCGGCGCTGGTGTCAGCGACAAGGGTCAGCGACAAGGCCGCGATGTTCACGAGAAGCCGGCGAACAAGGAACGAATACGTTTTTGGTTGTTTATGACGAAAACATCTATGGACGCCGCCTCGGTTGCTATATGAAAACTCATGGCCGCAGCGGAAAACCCTCCGCCAGCGCCTCGCGCAACCACGCCACGAACACCGACACCGCGCGCGGCACATGGCTGGCGTACGGCCGGATGGCGTAGAGGTGGTCGCTGAAGGTGCCAACCGCTTGCCAGTCCGGCAGCACCTCCACCAGCTTGCCGGCGCGCAGCGCGGCCTGCGCACTGAAGTCCGGCAACAGCGCAATGCCCAGGCCGGCGAGGGCCGCCTCGCGCAGGGCCTCGCTGTTGTTGGCGCCGAACGGCCCGGCCACCGCCACAGTGATGCGTGGGGCGCTGGTCTTGCGGCGCCCTTCGGCGGGCAGGAAGTGCCAGGCCGGCGTGTCCTGCGCGCGCGGGTAGTGCAGGCAGTCGTGGCCCGTCAGGTCCTGCGGCGCGGCTGGGGTGCCCCAGCGGCGCAAGTAGGCGCGGCTGGCCACCAGCACCGAGCGCGTGCGGCACAGCGTCCAGGCCACGTGCGTGTCGGGCGGCGCGGCGGTGTGGCGGATGGCGAGGTCGAAGCCTTCGGTGGCCAGCGAGCTCAGGCGGTCGGACAGGTCGAGCTCGATGCGGATGCCGGGGTGCTCGCGCAGGAACTCGGCGATGCGCGGCACGAGTTGCTGCCGTGCGAAGGCCACGGGTGCCGTCACACGTACCAGGCCCGCGGGCACCTCGGCCAGATCGCGCACGCTGGCGAAGCCTTGCGCGATGCGCTCGAAGGGCTCGCGCAGGCCATCGACCAGGCGCTGGCCGGCCTCGGTCAGGCGCACGCTGCGCGTGGTGCGCTGCACCAAAGGCACGCCGGCCGCGCGTTCAAGTTCGCTGATGTGCTGGCTCATGGCGGCCTTGCTCACGCCCAGGCGCTGCGCCGCCGCCGTGTAGCTGCCGTGCTGCGCCAGCACGGTGAGCCAATGCAGGTGCGACCAGAGATGTTCGACTTTTTCCAGACTCATGGCTACATTGTTCACCATGGCAAACAATGCGTTCAAGTCTGTAGCCTAGGCAGAACGGGGCCCACTGCCTAGAGTGGCGGACCGCCTCTCGATTGGCTTTTGACCGCAGGGACCGCCGCCATGACCACGAACCCCACTTCCATCGCCCACTTCATCGGCGGCCGCGTCGCGGCCGGCTCGTCCGCGCGTGTGCAGGACGTGACCAACCCCGCCACCGGCGGCGTCACCGGCCGCGTGGCGCTGGCCAACGCGGCCGACGTGGACGCCGCCGTGGCCGCCGCGCAAGCCGCTTTCCCTGCGTGGGCCGACACGCCGCCGATCCGCCGCGCGCGGGTGATGTTCAAGTTCCTCGAACTCGTGAACCAGCACAAGGACGATCTGGCGAAGCTGATCACCAGCGAGCACGGCAAGGTGTTCACCGACGCGCAGGGCGAGGTCGCGCGCGGCATCGACATCATCGAGTTCGCTTGCGGCATTCCGCAGTTGCTCAAGGGCGACTTCACCGACCAGGTGTCCACCGGCATGGATAACTGGACCCTGCGCCAGCCGCTGGGTGTGGTGGCGGGCATCACGCCCTTCAACTTCCCGGTGATGGTGCCCATGTGGATGTTCCCGGTGGCCATCGCCGCGGGCAACTGCTTCGTGCTCAAGCCCAGCCCCATCGACCCCTCGGCCTCGCTGTTCATGGGCGAGCTCCTCAAGCGGGCCGGCCTGCCCGATGGCGTGTTCAACGTGGTGCAGGGCGACAAGGAGGCAGTGGATGCGCTGCTGGTGCACCCCGACGTGAAGGCCATCAGCTTCGTCGGCTCCACGCCCATCGCCAACTACATCTACGAAACCGGTGCGCACCACGGCAAGCGCGTGCAGGCCCTGGGCGGCGCCAAGAACCACATGGTGGTGATGCCCGACGCCGACCTCGACCAGGCGGTGGACGCGCTCATCGGCAGCGCCTACGGCAGCGCGGGCGAGCGTTGCATGGCCATCAGCGTGGCCGTGCTGGTGGGCGACGTGGCCGAGAAGATCATGCCCAAGCTGATCGAACGCACGAAGACGCTCAAGGTGCTGGACGGCATGAACCTCGCGGCCGAGATGGGCCCCATCGTCACGGCCGCCGCGCACCAGCGCATCAGCGGCTACATCGACGCGGGCGCGAAGGAAGGCGCGAAGCTGCTGGTGGACGGCCGCGGCTTCGATGGCGCATCGACCGGCAAGGGCTGCGACAAGGGCTTCTGGATGGGCGGCACCCTGTTCGACCACGTCAGCACCGACATGAAGATCTACAAGGAAGAGATCTTCGGCCCCGTGCTGAGCTGCGTGCGCGTGCCCGACTTCGCGCAGGCGGTGCAGATCATCAACGACCACGAGTTCGGCAACGGCGTCTCCTGCTTCACGCGCGACGGCAACGTGGCGCGCGAGTTCGCGCGGCGCATCCAGGTGGGCATGGTGGGCATCAACGTGCCCATTCCCGTGCCCATGGCCTGGCAGGGCTTCGGCGGCTGGAAGAAAAGCCTGTTCGGCGACATGCACGCGTATGGCGAGGAGGGCGTGCGCTTCTACACGAAGCAGAAGAGCATCATGCAGCGCTGGCCCGAAAGCATCGGCAAGGGAGCGGAGTTCGTCATGCCGACGGCGAAATAGGCTCCCCCCTGCGCGCCTTCGGCGCTTCCCCCCGGAGGGGGGACGCAGCCTGAGGACCGGCAAAGCCGGATCCTCGGCCGCCTCGGCGTCCTCTCCGGTAGCACAACAAGGATCGCGAGACAAGGCATGAGCGACACCACCTTCGACTTCATCGTCATCGGTGCCGGCACGGCCGGTTGCCTGCTGGCCAACCGCCTGAGCGCCGACCCGACGAAGCGCGTGCTGCTGGTGGAGGCCGGCCGCAAGGACGACTACCACTGGATCCACATCCCGGTGGGCTACCTCTACTGCATCGGCAACCCGCGCACCGACTGGCTCTACCAGACCGAGCCCGACCCCGGCCTCAATGGCAGGCGCCTGCGCTACCCGCGCGGCAAGACCCTGGGCGGCTGCTCCAGCATCAACGGCATGATCTACATGCGCGGCCAGCGGCGCGACTACGAGCACTGGGCCGAGGCCACCGGCGACGACGCCTGGCGTTGGGACGCCTGCCTGCCCGACTTCACCGCGCACGAGGACCACTACCGCCTGGACGCCGCGCACGACCCGGCGTTCGCCGCGCTGCACGGCAACGGCCGCCGTGGCAGCACCGGCGAATGGCGCGTGGAGAAGCAGCGCCTGCGCTGGGACATCCTCGATGCTTTCGCGGCCGCTGCGCAGCAGGCCGGTGTACCTGCCACGCCCGACTTCAACACCGGCGACAACGAGGGCGTGGGCTATTTCGAGGTGAACCAGAAGGCGGGCTGGCGCTGGAACGCGTCCAAGGCCTTTCTGCGCCCGGTGCAGCGACGACCCAACCTCACGGTGTGGACCGAGACGCTGACCGAGCGCCTGCGGTTCGAACGCGATGCCAGCGGCGCGCCGCGCTGCACCGGCGCCGAGCTGCGCCGCGGCGGTGAGCGCCTCACCGTGAACGCCACGGGGGAGGTGGTGCTCAGTGCGGGCAGCATCGGCTCGCCCGCGATTCTGCAGCGCTCGGGCGTGGGCCCCGCCGGGCTGCTGCGCCAACACGGCATCGACGTGCAACACGAACTGAAGGGTGTGGGCGAGAACCTGCAGGACCACCTGCAGATCCGCGCCGTCTACAAGGTGCAGGGTGCGCCCACGCTCAACGTGCTGGCCAGTTCCTTGTGGGGCAAGGCCCGCATCGGCCTGGAGTACGCGCTGTCGCGCAGCGGGCCCATGAGCATGTCGCCCAGCCAGCTCGGCGCCTTCACGCGCAGCTCGCCCGACCAGCCGCACGCGAACCTGGAGTACCACGTGCAACCGCTGAGCCTGGACGCCTTCGGCGAACCCTTGCACGCCTTCCCCGCCTTCACCGCGAGCGTGTGCAACCTCAACCCCACCAGCCGCGGCCACGTGCGCATCACCGGCGCCGACCCCGAGGCCGCGCCCGCCATCGCGCCGCTGTACCTGGCCACCGATGAAGACCGCCGCGTGGCCGCCGACAGCCTGCGCGTGACGCGTCGCATCGTGGCGCAGCCTGCGCTGGCGCCCTTCAAGCCCGAGGAGTTCAAGCCCGGCCCGCAGTACCAGAGCGACGAGGAGCTTGCCCGCCTGGCCGGTGACATCGCCAGCACCATCTTCCACCCCGTGGGCACCACGAAGATGGGTCGCGCGGACGACGACATGGCCGTGGTGGACAGCCACCTGCGCGTGATCGGCGTGAAAGGCCTGCGCGTGGTGGACGCGGGCGTCATGCCCACCATCACCAGTGGCAACACCAACAGCCCCACGTTGATGATCGCGGAGAAGGCGGCGCGCTGGATCCGCGCGCACGCCTGAGGCCCTCGTCCAGCCTCAGCGCAGACCGCCGACGTACTTGTGTTCCTCGCTCGGGGGCGGTGCCGACGCGGGAGGCGCTGCCGCACGCAGCGCCTCGGCCGCCACGTCCAGCATGGTCTTGCGCGGCGCGGCCCCCATGTTGACGATGGCCGCTTCCAGCTTGTCTGCCCAGGGCAGCAGGTCCACGTGCCCGTCGGCGGCGGCCTTTTCGCGCGTGAAGCGCACGATGGCGCGCGCGTACTCCACGTTGGTCGCGAGCCACTCGGTGTCGGTGACGCGCCCGGTCCTGCGCCGCAGCAGCACGTGCAGGTGCGCCGCGATGGCGAACAGCTCACTGGTGTTGCTCATGCTCCTGCCCGCTCCCAGCCGCTCAGCCGCCCAGGCGCTCGTTGTGCAGGGACGCGTCCAGCCCCTGGCGCTCGTCGTCCGCGCGCACCCGCAAGCCCGCGAAGCGCGAGACGATGAAGAGCACCACCGTGGTCATCACCAGGCTGTAGGCCAGGACTGCCACACAGGCAATCAGCTGGGTGAGCAGGCTGCCCTCCAGCCCCGAGATCGCCGGGTCGGCCAGCACGCCGGTGAGCAAAGCGCCCACCAGGCCGCCCACGCCGTGCACGCCGAAGACATCGAGCGAGTCGTCGGCGCGCAGCAGGCGTTTGAGGCCGGTGGCACCCCAGTAGCAGGCGAAGCCAGCCACCACACCGATGAGCAGGGCCGAGCGCGGGCCCACGAAGCCGGCGGCCGGAGTGATGGCCACCAGGCCCGCCACCACGCCCGAGCACAGCCCCAGCAGCGTCGCGCGCTTGCGGGCCCACCACTCGGCCGCCATCCAGGCCAGCGCGCCGGCGGCGGCGGCGATGTGCGTGACCGCGATGGCCAGCCCCGCGCGGCCATCGGCCGCCAGGGCGGAGCCGCCGTTGAAGCCGAACCAGCCCACCCACAGCAGGCCGGTGCCGGCCATGGTGAGGCCCAGGTTGAAGGGCAGGAAGGGCTCGCGCCCGTACCCCTGGCGTGGGCCCAGCGCGTAGGCGCAGACCAGGGCGGCGGCGCCGGCGTTGATGTGCACCACCGCGCCGCCCGCGAAATCGAGCGCACCGAGTTGCGCCAGCCAGCCGCCGGGCTCCCACACCCAGTGCGCAATGGGCGCGTAGACCAGCAGCAGCCACAGGCCGGCGAAGGCGAGCAGGGCGCCGAACTTCATGCGCTCCACCAGGGCGCCCACCACCAGGGCGCAGGTGATGACCGCAAAACTGAGCTGGAACATGGCGAACACCGACTCGGGCAAGTGCGGCGCGATGTGGCTCACGGCCACCTGACCGCTTTGGCCCAGGTGGTCGAGCCCCGCGAAGCCGGCACGCGAGAGCCCCCCGATGAATCCCCCGAACGAGCCTCCAGGTGTGAAGGCCAGTGAGTAAGCGATCGCAAACCAGAGGACGCTGACCAGGGCGGCGATGCCCATCACGCTGGCCATGGTGTTGATGACGTTGAAGCGGCGCACCATGCCGCCGTAGAACAGGCCAATGCCCGGCAGGGTCATGAGCAGCACCAGGGCGGTGCTCACCATCACCCAGGCGGTGTCGGCGGCGGAAAGGCTGTCCAGCGCCGCCAGGGCGGGGCCGCTGATGTCTGGCATACGAATCCCCCAACGTGGTTGTGCGCGGCGTGGTGCATTTCCTGTGCCAGGACCGGCCCGGTGCAAGGGAAACCCCGGATGCACCCAGGCGGTGCAAGCCGCTACAGTCCCTGTATTGCCTGGTGCTCGGTAGGGTATTCAGGACGTTGGAGACCGAGGAGACAATCCCGTACCGGCATCGCCGGACACGCCGCACCGGCACCCCCGACAGAGCCGACCCAAAAGGTCGGCTCTTTCTTTTTTGGGGCGCGGCGACAATCGCGGCCGTTATGGACTTGCTGCTTGTCTCGCTGGCCTCGCTGCTGGCCGGTTTCGTGGACTCGATCGTGGGCGGGGGCGGGCTGATCCTCGTGCCCGCGATGTTCGCGGTCTTCCCCAATACCCACCCGGCCACGCTGTTCGGCATCAACAAGGGGGCGGCCGTGCTGGGCACGGCGGCGGCCACGGTGCAGTACGCGCGGCGGGTGGACATGCCCTGGCGTTCGTTGCTGCCGGCGGCGGGCGCGGCCTTCATCGGGGCGATGGCGGGGGCCTGGACGGTCACGGTGATCTCGCCCGACTTCCTGCGCCGCGCGTTGCCCTTCGTGCTGGGCGCCGTGCTGGCCTATACGTTGATGCGCAAGGACCTGGGCCACGCGCACGACCCGGCCTTCGCCGGTCGGCGGCTGACGGCGGCGGCCAGCCTGATGGGTGCGGTCATCGGCTTCTATGACGGCTTCTTCGGCCCGGGCACGGGCAGCTTCTTCGTCTTCCTGTTCGTGCGCTGGCTGGGCTTCGACTTCCTGCACGCCAGCGCCAGCGCCAAGCTGCTGAATACGGCCTCCAACCTGGCGGCGCTGCTGCTGTTCGCGCTCAAGGGCCACGTGTGGTGGCACTATGCGCTGGTGATGGCGCTGGCCAACGTGGTGGGCAGCCTGGCCGGCACGCGTCTGGCGCTCAAGCACGGCAGCGGCTTCGTGCGCTGGGTGTTCATCGTGGTGGTCGGGGCCCTCATACTGAAGACCACGTACGACGCCTGGCTGAAATGAAGCCCCCACGCTCCGCCGCTGCGCGGGTCGCTGCCCCCCCGAGGGGGCTGATCCGCCTTGGGGCGGCCCGGCGGCGGATCGGGCCGGCTTACTGCGGTGCCACCAGGGGCGCGGGTGGCCACGGCACTTCGCTGACCTGGCGCGGCGTGCCCTGCGGCGGGCCGCCGCCGCCCGACTGCACGGACGCGATGTCCTGCTCACTGGGGTACTGGCCCAGCAGGAGGTAGTCGAACACCCGGCGCGCGATGGGGGCGGCCGCGGCGGCGCCAAAACCGGCGTTTTCCACGATCACCGCCAGGGCCACGCGCGGCGCGTCGGCCGGGGCGAAGGCCAGGTAGAGCGAGTGGTCGCGCTGGTGCTCTTCCAGCTTGCGGGCGTCGTAGCGCTCGCGCTGGCCGATGGTGACGGCCTGCGCCGTGCCCGTCTTGCCGCCGCTGGTGTAGCCGGCGCCCGAGAACACGCGCGCCGAGGTGCCCTCGGTGGTGACGGCCTGCATGGCGCTGAGCACGGCGCGCACGTGCTCGGGCTTGAAGTTCAGGTTCTCGGTGGGGGGCGCGGGCAGGGGGTCGACCTGCCCCGTGAGCGGGTTGCGCCGCGCCAGCGACAGGTGCGGCGCGTGCTTGACGCCGCCATTGGCCAGCGTGGCCATGGCGTTGGCCATCTGCAGCATGGTGAAGTTGTTGTAGCCCTGGCCGATGCCCAGCGAGATGGTTTCGCCGGCGTACCAGCGCTGCTGGTCGGGCCGCTTGTAGGTGTTGCGCTTCCACTCCTGGCTGGGCAGCACGCCACGCACCTCGCCCTTGAGGTCGATGCCGGTGATCTGGCCGATGCCCAGGGGCTTCATGAAGTCGTGAATGGCGTCCACGCCCATCTCGTTGGCCAGCGAGTAGTAGTAGACGTTGCTCGACTTGATGATGCTGCGGCGCAGGTCCACCGCGCCCAGCCCGCCGTCGCCGTGGCTGCGGAAGCGGTGGTTGCCCAGCATCCAGTAGCCGGGGTCGTTGATGACCGTTTCGGCCTTGCGCGCGCCGGTTTCCAGCGCGGCCATGGCCATGAAGGGCTTGTAGGTGGATCCCGGTGGGTAGGTGCCGCGCAGGGCGCGGTTGAGCAGCGGCTTGTCGAGCGACTCGTTGAGGGCGCGCCAGTTCTCCACGTCAATGCCCTCGACGAAGAGGTTGGGGTCGAAGGTGGGCTTGGAGACGAAGGCCAGCACCTCGCCGTTGCGCGGGTCGATGGCCACCAGCGCGCCGCGCCGATCGCCATACAGCGCCTCCACCAGGTGCTGCAGCTTGACGTCGATGGTGAGCACGACGGTGTCGCCCGGCGTGGGCGGCGTGGCCGCGAGCGAGCGCACCGCGCGTCCGCCGGCCGAGGTTTCCACGCGCTCGAAGCCGGTGGCGCCGTGCAGCAACTGCTCATGCTGCTGCTCGGCCCCCAGCTTGCCGATGTACTCGGTGCCGCGGTAATTGGCCTGCTCTTCCTCGGGCCAGTCGGCGATGAGCTCCTTTTCGCGCTGATTGATGCGGCCGATGTAGCCGATCACGTGGCTGGCCGTTTCGCCGTTGGGGTAGTGGCGCAGCAGGCGCGCGCGCACCTCGACGCCGGGAAAGCGGAAGCGCTGAGCGGTGAAGCGGGCCACCTCCTCGTCGCTCAGGCGGGTGCGGATGGGCAGCGAGTCGAAGCGGTGCGACTCCTCGAGCAGTTTGCGAAAGCGGCGTTCGTCGCGTGGGCCGATGTCGACCAGCTCGCGCAGGCCGCTGATGGTGTCGTCCAGGTCCTCGATCAGCGAGGGCGTGAGTTCCAGTGTGTAGGCCGAGTAGTTGCTGGCCAGCACGCGGCCGTCGCGGTCGACGATCTGGCCGCGGTTGGGCACCACCGGCAGCACCGCCGTGCGGTTGCTCTCGGCCTGGGCCATGTACTCCTCGTGCTTGTGCACCTGCAGCCAGACCATGCGTGAGACGATGAGCCCGAAGGCGAACAGCACCGCCAGCGCCATCACGATGACGCGCTTGCGAAACTGCCAGATGTCCGCGTCGACGTTTCGCAACTCAGTCATGGCTCGATTCCACGGGTCAAACCCAGGGGCACCACGGAACCGGCTTTGCCGGGCCGTGGGTGCCGCCCCCTTGAGGGGGTCGCGCAGAGCGCGGCGGGGGTGTCCATCTATATCGGTCGGTTGTCGTCCGGATCGGGGGCGCGGCGCTGCGGGGCCAGCAGCATCACCGTCACCACGGGCCACAGCATGGCCTCGATCAATGGCGAAAGGAAGTAGGGCCAGCCCGGGAAGCTGCCGCCGCCGAGCAGGCGCACCACCATGCCCAGCAGATGCGCCACCACGAACAACGGCAGCACCTGAAGCGACTGCTGCAGCACCGGGAACCACAGCAGGCGCCGGTGCATGGCCACGGCGCCGAAGGCCATGACGGTGTAGGCCAGCGCGTGCTGGCCGAGCAGGGAGCCCTGGTGCACGTCCATGGCCAGGCCGAAGAAGAAGGCCGTGCCCACACCGATGCGCAGCGGCTGATGCACGCACCAGAACACCAGCGTGAGGGCGAGCAGGTCGGGCACCCAGGCGGCGCGGCCGAACAGGCCCATGTTCATCAGCATGTTCAGCGCCAGCGCGACAAGCAGGCTGAACCAGATGAAGACGGTGTTGGCGGGCAGCAGCAGCTGCTGGCCGGGGCGCATGATCATGGCGTTCTCCCCTTGCCTCCGACCTTGCCCGCTGCGGGCGCGGGCGCAGGTGCGGCGGTGGGTGGTTCGGGCGGCGGGGCGCCTGCGGGCTCCAGCACCAGCACGTGCAGCGCGCCGTCCATGCGGGCCAGGGGTTCGGCGCGAATGCGCATGAAGGACGAGCCGCTCTGGCGTTCCACCACCGTCACCCGCGCCACCGGCAGGCCCGGCGGATAGACCGCGTCCACGCCGCTGGTGGTGAGCAGGTCGCCTTCGCGGATGTCGGTCTCGGCCAGGGTGTAGCGCAGCGCCAGGCCGTCGCCGTCGCTGGCGGGTTCGCCATAGGCCACGCTGCGCACGCCGGAGCGCACGTCAAGCACGGGAATGGCCTGGTCGCGGTCCACCAGCAGGCTGACCTCGGCGATCAGCGGGTACACGCGCGTGACCTGGCCCAGTACGCCCGATTCGTCGATCACCGGCGCGCCGGCCTGCACACCGTGTGTCTGGCCGCGGTCGATGACCACGCGACGGGAGTACGGGTCGGCGGCGTCGTAGACGACCTGGGCGCCGATGGCCTGCGAGGTGGTGCGCTCGCGCATCGACAGCAGCTGGCGCAGGCGCTGGTTCTCGTCGAGCAGTTGCTCCACCTGCAGGCTGCGCACCGCCTGGTCGGCCAGGCGCCGCGCGGCGTCGGCTTCGTTCTGTTGTGCGGTGTGCAGCGAGCTGACGTAACCGCCGGCGGCGCCCACCAGCAACACCGGTTGCAGCACGGCCCATTGCACCGGGTACAGCACCGTGGCCAGCGCTGCGCGCACGGGTTGCGTCACCCGAAAGCGCAGGTCGGCCACCATGAGGAACAGCGCGATGGCGCTGAACACCACGAGCTTGGACAGGGCCGAGGGGCCCTGCTTGAAGAACGGCGGTGGGGTGCGGTCCAGCGTGCCCAGTGGCATGGTGGCTCGCCGCGCGGAACGCGGCCCTTATTCGCTGGTGAAGATCGTGCCCAGGCGCTCCATGCGCTCCAGGGCCATGCCGCAGCCGCGCACCACGCAGGTGAGGGGCTCTTCGGCCACCAGCACGGGCAGGCCGGTTTCTTCGGCCAGCAGGCGGTCGAGGTCGCGCAGCAGCGCGCCGCCACCGGTGAGCATCATGCCGCGCTCGGCGATGTCGGCGCCCAGTTCGGGCGGGGTCTGCTCCAGCGCGTTCTTCACCGCGCTGACGATCTGGTTGAGCGGCTCGGTGAGCGCTTCCAGCACCTCGTTGGAGCTGATGGTGAAGCTGCGCGGCACGCCCTCGGAAAGGTTGCGGCCCTTGACCTCCATCTCGCGCACTTCCGAACCCGGGAAGGCGGAGCCGATTTCCTTCTTGATCGCCTCGGCCGTGGGCTCGCCGATCAGCATGCCGTAGTTGCGGCGGATGTAGGCAATGATGGCGTCGTCGAACTTGTCGCCGCCGACGCGCACGCTGCCCTTGTAGACCATGCCGCCCAGGCTGATGACGCCCACCTCGGTGGTGCCGCCGCCGATGTCGACCACCATGGAGCCCGACGCATCCGACACCGGCAGGCCGGCGCCGATGGCCGCGGCCATGGGTTCCTCGATCAGGTAGACCTCGCTGGCGCCGGCGCCCAGGGCCGATTCGCGGATGGCGCGGCGCTCCACCTGGGTGGAGCCGCAGGGCACGCAGATGATGATGCGCGGGCTCGGCTTGAACATCGAGCGCGGGTGCACCATCTTGATGAACTGCTTGAGCATCTGCTCGGTGACGGTGAAGTCGGCGATCACGCCATCCTTCATCGGGCGGATGGCCTCGATGTTGCCGGGCACCTTGCCGAGCATGGCCTTGGCTTCGCGGCCCACGGCCTGGATGGTCTTCTTGCCCTGCGGACCGCCTTCGTGGCGGATGGACACGACCGAGGGCTCGTCGAGCACGATGCCCTTGTTGCGGACGTAGATGAGGGTGTTGGCGGTGCCGAGGTCGATGGCCAGGTCGGTCGAGAAACTCCGACGGAACGCTTCAAACATGGTGGGTGAATCCTGTGGAATGCGTGCGCTCACGCGAGCGCGTGCAGCCGGGGGTGGGGCCGAAGATCGGGCCGGGCATCGGGGGCTAAGTGATTGATTCGGTGACGAAAACCGGGCCAAAAGGGCGCTTTCGCCGAACGCTGGATAATACCCGAACCCCTGTGTACAACCGCACGAAAACAGGGCGGTTTGCCCCGCAAACGCGCCGTTTTGCATCCGGTTGCAGGCCCGCGCCGCACCCGTGGCGCGAGCCCTTTCACCCCAGCACCATGTCCCTGACCCTTCAAGACATCGGGCGCATCGCCAACCTGGCGCGCCTCGAACTCGACGCCGAGCACAGCGAGCGGATGCTCGCGCAGCTCAATGGTTTCTTCGACATCGTCGAGCGCATGAACGCGGTGGACACCACCGGCGTGGAGCCACTGGCCCACCCCACGGCCGTGATGGAGGACGTTGCCCTGCGCCTGCGCCCCGACGTGGTGAGCGAGCCGAACGCCCGCGAGGCCAACCAGAAGAGCGCCCCGGCCGTGGAGCGCGGTTTGTTCCTCGTGCCGAAGGTGATCGAATGAAGGCGCTCCACGAGATGGGTGTGGCCGAGCTCGCGCAGGCCATCGCCGACAAGAAGACCAGCAGCGCCGAGGCCACGCAGCACCTGCTGGCGCGTGCGAAGCAGCACCAGGCGCTGGGGGCTTATCTGTCGTTCAACGAGGAAGCCTCGCTGGCCCAGGCCCGCGCGGCCGATGAGCGTCTCGCCGCTGGCGAGCGCACACCGCTGCTGGGCGTGCCCATCGCGCACAAGGACATCTTCGTCACGCGCGATTTCCCCAGCACTGCGGGTTCGAAGATGCTCGAAGGCTATCAGAGCCCGTTCGACGCCACCGTGGTGACGAAGCTGGCGCAGGCCGGTGCCGTGAGCCTGGGCAAGCTCAACTGCGACGAGTTCGCCATGGGCGGCAGCAACCAGAACTCGGCCTACGGGCCGGCCCACAACCCCTGGGACACCACGCGCGTGCCCGGCGGGTCATCGGGCGGCACGGCCGTGGCCGTGGCCGCGCGCCTGCTGCCCGCCGCCACCGGCACCGACACCGGCGGCTCCATCCGCCAGCCCGCGAGCTTCTGCGGTGTCACCGGCATCAAACCCACCTACGGCCGATGCTCGCGCTATGGCATGGTCGCCTTCGCCTCCAGCCTGGACCAGGCCGGCGCCATGGCCCGCAGCGCGGCCGACTGCGCCACCTTGCTCACCGCCATGGCCGGGCCGGACATCGACCGCGACTCCACCAGCCTGGACCACCCGGCCGAGGACTACGGGCGGCTGCTGGGCAAGACCTGGGGTGAGGGCCGCGAGGGCGCCACCGCCGCGCAGCCGCTCAAGGGCCTGCGCATCGGCCTGCCGAAGGAGTTCTTCGGCGAGGGCGTGGCCGCCGACGTGCTGGCGCCCGTGCGCGCCGCGCTGACGGAATACGAGAAGCTGGGCGCCACGCTGGTGGAGGTGTCGCTGCCGCGCACGGAACTCGCCATCCCCGTCTACTACATCATTGCCCCGGCCGAGGCGAGTTCGAACCTGAGTCGCTTCGATGGCGTGAAATTCGGTCATCGTGCCGCCAAATACGACGATCTGCTGGATATGTACAAAAAGTCGCGCAGCGAGGCCTTCGGCCCAGAGGTGCAGCGGCGCATCATGATCGGGACCTACGTGCTGAGCCACGGCTACTACGACGCCTACTACCTCAAGGCCCAGCAGATCCGTCGCCTGATCGCGCAGGACTTCCAGCAGGCCTTCGCGCAGTGCGACCTGATCGCCGGTCCGGCCGCGCCCACGGTGGCCTGGGCCATTGGCGAGAAGGCCGACGACCCGGTCGCCAACTACCTGGCCGACATCTTCACGCTGCCGGGCAGCCTGGCCGGTCTGCCCGGCATGAGCGTGCCGGCCGGCTTTGGCGGGTCTGGCGCGGGCCAGGGCCTGCCCGTGGGCCTGCAGCTGATGGGCAACTACCTGAAAGAAGCCGAACTGCTGCAGGCCGCGCACGCCTTCCAGCAGGCCACCGACTGGCACACCCGTGCTCCCGCGGGGTTCTGACATGAGCAAGCCAACCGCCTCTCTGCTGGTGCAAGGCTACGAAGTCGTCATCGGCTTCGAGACGCACACCCAGCTCGCTACCCAATCCAAGATCTTCAGCCGCGCGGCCACCGCTTTTGGTGCCGAGCCCAACACCCAGGCTTGCGCGGTGGACCTCGCGCTGCCCGGCACCCTGCCCGTGATGAACCGCGAGGCCGTGGCCTGCGCCATCCGCCTGGGCCTGGCCGTGGGCGCGCACATCGCCGAGAAGAGCGTCTTCGCGCGCAAGAACTACTTCTACCCCGACCTGCCCAAGGGCTACCAGATCAGCCAGTACGAGATCCCGGTGGTGCAGGGCGGCTCGGTGAGTTTCTTCCTTGGCGACGAAAAGAAGACCGTGCGCCTCGTGCGCGCGCACCTCGAAGAAGACGCGGGCAAGAGCCTGCACGAGGACTTCATCGGCCAGAGCGGCATCGACCTCAACCGCGCGGGCACGCCGTTGCTGGAGATCGTGACCGAACCCGACATCCGCTCCAGCGCCGAGGCCGTGGCCTACGCCAAGGAGCTGCACAAGATCGTCACCTGGATCGGCATCTGCGACGGAAACATGCAGGAAGGCTCCTTCCGCTGCGACGCCAACGTCTCGGTGCGCAAGCCGGGCGCGCCGCTCGGCACGCGGCGCGAGATCAAGAACCTGAACTCCTTCAAGTTCATGCAGCAGGCCATCGACTACGAGGTGCGCTGGCAGATCGAGCAGATCGAGGATGGTCACGCCATCCAGCAGGCCACGGTGCTGTTCGACCCCGACACCGGCGAGACGCGTGCCATGCGCACCAAGGAAGACGCGGCCGACTACCGCTACTTCCCCGACCCGGACCTGCCGCCGCTGGTGGTGGCGCGTGAGTGGGTGGAAGAGGTGAAGGCGGCCATGCCCGAGCTGCCGCGCGCCATGGCCGAGCGCTTCGTGCAGCAGTACAGCCTTCCCGAGTACGACGCCACCACGCTCACGCAGAGCCCGGCCATGGCGGCTTACTTCGAGGCCACAGCCCAGGCCAGTGGCCAGGCCAAGATGGCCAGCAACTGGGTGATGGGCGAGGTCTCGCGCCGGCTCAACAACGAGGAGCGCGACGTTGCCGAAGTGCCGGTGAATGCGGGGCAACTGGCCGCGCTGCTCACGCGCATCGCCGATGGCACGGTGTCCAACAACGCCGCCAGGCAGGTGATGGACGCACTGTGGAGCGGCGAAGGCCTGGACGGGCAGGTGATGGATGCGCGCGTCCAGGTCGACACCGTCATCGAGGCCAAGGGCCTGAAGCAGGTCAGCGACAGCGGCGCCATCGAGAAAATCATCGACGAGGTGATGGCCGCCAACGCCGACATGGTGGCCCAGTTCCGCGCCGGTAAGGACAAGGCCTTCAACGCCCTGGTGGGCCAGGCCATGAAGGCCAGCAAGGGCAAGGCCAACCCGCAACAGGTGAACGACCTGCTGCGCAAGAAACTGGGTTGAGCCCGGGGTGGCTCAGCGACTCTGGGCGGCCGTGTTGGCCCAGAGCTGCTTGAGCTTGGCCAGTTCTTCGTCGAAGCGCGCGTTCACGCGCTGCTTCTCCTGGGTCTGGTCGGCCAGAAAGCGCTTCTGCACGTCCATCTGCTTGTCGTTGTCCTCGACCTTGCGGCGCAACCACAGCGGGGCCTTGGTGAGGTCGCCCTGATAGAACTCCAGTTCCTGCGCGATGCCTTTGCGCTGCTCGACCAGCGCCGCCTCGCGTTTGTGCACCGCCGCAATCACGTCGTCGATCTGCGCCAGCGCGTCCTGGCGCTCCTTGTCGTGCACCGCCTGGTTCGGGTAGCGGATCAGCAGCGCGCGCTCGCGCCGGCGTTCTTCCTGGATTCGGGCCTGCTCTTCCTGCTCGGCGCGCCGCTTGGCCTCCACCTTCTCGCGCTCTTCGCGGGTGTAGCTGGGCGGAATCACCTCCCGCACGGTGCCGGTGCGGCCCAGGCGCTGCTGCTCGCGGTCGAGGCAGTCGACGATGGGGCGGTCGGAGGTGATGCGTCGGCCCTTGCTGTCGGTGCAGGTGTAGATGGACTGGGCGTTGCCGCCACCTTTCTGGGCCTGTGCCTGGGCGTTCAGCGCCGGTGCCAGCATCAGCACCGCAGCGCAGGCCAGCCCGAGGTGGCGAGGCGTGTGGATCGGCGGTGGTGGATGCTTCATGGCGGATGGGACGGATTTCGTGCGGCTCAGTTCACGCCGTAGCGCGAGCGGTAGGCCAGCACGCGCTCGCGGTGCGCCGCGACGTCGTTGCCGGCCTGGGCGGACAGATACTGCAGCAAATCATCGAGCCTCGCAATCGAGCAGACCTGCAGACCCAGCTGCTGCTGCACGTACTGCACCGCACTGTGATCCACGTCGCGGATCGTGCCGTCCGGGCCGACTTCGGTGGCCTTTTCCTGCCGGTCCAGCGCAATGGCCACGGCGCTTGGCGTGGCACCGGCTGCGCGGATCAGCGCGATTGACTCGCGCGCGGCGGTGCCTGCGCTCATCACGTCGTCGACGATCAGCACCCGCCCCTTGAGCGGCGCCCCCACCAAGGTGCCGCCCTCGCCGTGGTCCTTGGCTTCCTTGCGGTTGTAGGCGAAGGGCACGTTGCGGCCCAGTCGGGCGAGTTCGATGGCCACGGCCGCGCCCAGCGGAATGCCCTTGTAGGCCGGGCCGAAGATCATGTCGAAGGCGGTGCCGCTCTCGAGCAGCGCGCGTGCATAGAATTCCGCCAGCCGGCCGAGCTTGGTGCCGTCATCGAACAGGCCCGCGTTGAAGAAGTAGGGGGAGAGGCGACCGGCCTTGGTCTTGAACTCGCCGAACTTCAGCGCGCCGGCCTCGACGCAGAACTTCACGAATGCCTGGGCCAGCGGCTCGCTCGCCGCGCCTGCCATCACCATAGGGGATTTCCTCGTGTTCAATCTGACCAGCCTCAACCTCAACGGCATCCGCTCGGCGACCACCAAAGGCCTCGAGGCCTGGCTGGCGAAAAGTGCGCCGGATTGTATTTGCATGCAGGAAGTGAAGGCCCAGGCGGCCGACGTGGCCGGTCGCTTCGAAGAACTGGCCGGGATGCGCGGGCACTTCCATTTCGCGCAAAAAAAGGGCTACGCGGGTACAGCCGTGTTCTCGCGCCACGAGCCCAGCGCGGTCGTCACGGGCTTCGGCACGCACGAGTTCGACGACGAGGGCCGCTACACAGAGCTGCGCTTCGACACGCCCAAGCGCAAGCTGTCCATCATCAGCGTGTACTTCCCCAGTGGCTCGTCGGGGCCGGAGCGGCAGGAGTCCAAGTACCGGTTCCTGGAGGTCTTCTTCCCGCACCTGCTGACGCTCAAGTCCCAGCGCGAATTCATCCTCTGCGGCGACGTGAACATCGCGCACACCCAGAACGACCTGAAGAACTGGCGCAGCAACCAGAAGAACAGCGGCTTCCTGCCCGAGGAGCGCGCGTGGATGACCCGCCTGTTCGGCGAGGACGTCGGGTTGATCGACGTCTACCGCAAGCTCCAGCCCGACACCACCGACGCCTGCTACACGTGGTGGAGCAACCGGGGTCAGGCGTACGCGAACAACGTGGGGTGGCGGCTCGACTACCACCTGGCCACGCCGGCCATCGCCGCGCTGGCGCGCACCGAATCGATCTTCAAGGAGCAGCGCTTCTCCGATCACGCGCCGATCACGATCGGCTATGACTTCAAGCTCTGAGACGATGCTGCGCTACCGCACCGTTCCTGTCACCGCTTTCGCCCAGAACTGCTCCATCGTCTGGTGCGACGAGACGATGGAGGCCGCGGTCATCGACCCGGGTGGCGACCTGGAGCGCCTGCTTGGCGAGGTGAAGGCATTGGGGGTGAGCCTCAAGGCCATCTGGCTCACGCATGCGCACATCGACCACGCCGGCGCCACGGCCGAACTCGCGCGGCGGCTGTCGCTGCCTATCACCGGCCCGCATGAAGGCGACAAGTTCTGGATCGACGCCCTGCCCCAGCAAGGCGCGATGTTCGGCTTCCCACCCGCCGAGACCTTCACGCCGACTCGCTGGCTGCACGACGGCGACACGGTGCGCATCGGCCATTGCGAGCTCGCGGTGCGCCACTGCCCAGGCCACACGCCGGGGCACGTCGTGTTTCATTCGAAGGAGGCGCAGAGGGCCTTCGTGGGCGATGTGTTGTTCGTGGGCAGCATCGGCCGCACGGATTTTCCGGGCGGTAACCACGCCGAATTGCTGGCGAGCATTCGCGAGCGGCTGTGGCCGATGGGGGACGAGACGGTGTTCATCCCCGGGCACGGACCCGAGGGAAGTATTGGACTGGAGCGGCGGACGAATCCGTTCGTGGGCGAGCGGGCCTGAGCCTCAACCCTTGCGCGCCTGCTCGTACAACCCCTGTACCTTCGGCACATTGGCCTCCAACTGCCGAATGCGATCCGGCCCCGTCGGGTGGGTGGACAGAAACCCCGGCGCCGCGCCGCCGCCGGCCGCGGCCATCTTCTGCCACAGCGTGACCGCCGCGCGCGGCTGGTAGGCCGAACGCGCCGCGAGTTCCAGGCCCACCAGGTCGGCCTCGGTCTCGTCGTCGCGGCTGTACTTCAGGCTCAGGAGTTGCGTGCCCAGGTTGGCCGCCACGTCGCCCAGCTGGCCCAGGCCCAGGAGCTGCGCCGCGATCGACAGGCCCATGCTCGTGGCGTTGGTCTTGGCCACGCGGGCACGCGCGTGTTCGCGCAGGGCGTGTGCCATCTCGTGGCCCATGATCATCGCGGCCTCGTCGTCGCTGAGCTTGAGCTTCTCGAGGATGCCGGTGTAGAAGGCGATCTTGCCGCCCGGCATGCAGAAGGCGTTGATCTGCTCGCTGCGGATGAGGTTGACCTCCCACTGCCAGCCCGTGGCGCGCTTGTTCCAGGGCGTGGCGTGCGGGATCAGGCGGCGCGCCATGTTGCGCAGGCGCTGGACCTGCGGGTCGCCGCTGGCCACCAACGCACCCTTGGCCTTGGCCTCGGCCATCATCTGGTCGTATTGCTGGTTGGCCGCCTTTTCCAGCTCTTCGGCCGGCACGAGGTTGCGCAGCGCCGATCCCGACCCCACGTCGACTTGCGCGAGCGCGGGAACGGCGGCTGCTGCTCCCGCAGCGAGCACGAAAGCACGGCGCGCCGACCACACGTGCTCGGGGCGTGTCGGGGCGGGGTCACGGGTTTTGAGGTCGCAGAGGAAGCACATGGACGAATAATAGGCAAAGCCGCGCGCCCTTGCGTGACGGCGTTCCACCTTCCATCGCATGCCGCCCGACGCCACCAAGCCCACGCCCGCCGCCGATCAACGCCTGTCGTGGGCGCAGACGCTGCGCGTCTACCTCGAGCCGGCCAGCCTGCGCATGTTCGCGCTGGGTTTCTCGGCCGGCCTGCCGCTGTTGCTGGTGCTGGGCACGCTGAGCTTTCGCCTGCGCGAAGCCGGCATCGACCGCACCACCATCGGCTACCTCAGTTGGGTGGGCCTGGCCTACGGCTTCAAGTGGTGCTGGGCGCCGCTGGTGGACCGGTTGCCGATTCCGCTGCTCACGCGCGCCATGGGCCGCCGGCGCAGTTGGCTGCTGCTGTCGCAGCTGGGCATCGTGGCCGGGCTGGTGGGCATGGCGCTGGTCGATCCGCGCGCCGGGCTGGACGCGGTGGTCTGGTGCGCCCTGGTGGTGGCTTTCGCCTCGGCCACGCAGGACATCGCGCTGGACGCCTTCCGCATCGAATCGGCCGATACGCAGCGCCAGGGTGCGCTGGCCGCCACCTACCAGACGGGCTATCGCCTGGCCATGATCTGGGCCGGTGCGGGCGTGCTGTGGCTGGCCGCGCGCGCCGAGGTGGTGGGCGGTGGCTACCAGCAGGCCGCCTGGAGCACGGCCTACCTCGCAATGGCCGCGAGCATGGCGGTGGGCGTGCTCACGGTGCTGTTCTCGCGCGAGCCCGCGCGCGTGGAACTGCCGCCCGCCCGCAACTTCCAGGAATGGCTGCGCACCGCGCTGGTGGAGCCTTTCGCCGATTTCCTGCGCCGCTACGGCAAGCACGCGGTGCTGGTGCTGGCGCTCATCGGCGTCTACCGCATCAGCGACGTGGTGATGGGCATCATGGCCAATCCGTTCTACGTGGACATGGGCTACACCAAGGACCAGGTGGCCGCGGTCAGCAAGGTCTACGGCGTGATCATGACGCTGCTCGGCGCCTTCATCGGCGGCGCGCTGTCCATGCGCCTGGGCGTGATGCGCGTGCTGATGCTGGGCGCGGTGCTCTCGGCCGGCAGCAACCTGCTGTTCGCCTGGCTGGCGGGCCACACGGCCAGCCTGCCGGCGCTGATGATGGTCATCTCGGCCGACAACCTGAGCGCGGGCGTGGCGTCGGCGGCGTTTATCGCCTTTCTCTCCGGGCTCACGAACGTGAGCTACTCGGCCACGCAGTACGCGCTGTTCAGCTCGATGATGCTGCTGGCGCCCAAGTGGGTAGCGGGCTATTCGGGCGCCTTCGTCGACAGCTACGGCTACACGCCGTTCTTCGTCGGCACCGCCCTGCTGGGCGTGCCGGTGTTGTTGCTGATCTGGCTGGCCACGCGCTGGCTGCCCGTGCCGTCCTCCGCCGTGCCAGCCACTAGCGCTGGCTCACCAGCCAGGCCCGGATCGCCGGCTTGACCACCTTGCCCAGCGCGGTGCGCGGCAGGGCGTCCACGCGGTGCCAGTGGCGCGGCCACTTGTAGCGCGCCAGGCGGCCCTCCAGGGCGGCGGACACGCCTCCCTGCCAGTCCTCGGGAGCGTTGTCGCGCAGCACCACCACGGCCACGCAGGCCTCGCCCCAGCGCTCGTCGGGGCGACCCACCACCGCGCACTCGGCCACCCAGGGGTGCTCGGCCAGCAGTTGCTCGATCTCGGCTGGGTAAATGTTCTCGCCGCCGGAGATGATCATGTCCTTGGCGCGGCCCACCACCACGTGGCTGCCGTCGCTGTCCTGACGCGCCAGGTCGCCGCTGTGGAAGAAGCCCTCGGCGTCGAGCGCGGCGATGTCCGGCCAGTACAGGCCCACCACGTTGGGGCCGCGCACGCAGATCTCGCCCACGCGGCCACGCGCCACAGGCTCGCCGTCGGGGCCGGCGAGGCGAACCTCGACGCCCGGCGCGGGCCAGCCGCAAGAGCCCACGTGCTCCATGGCCTCGGCCGGGCCCAGGGCAATGGAGAACGGCCCGGTTTCCGTGCTGCCATAAACGTTGCACACCGGGATGCCGCGCGCATGGCAGGCACGTAGCAGATCGGCCGGCAGCAGGCTGGAGCCGGCCCAGATCGCGCGCAGGCAGCTCAGGTCGGCCCGCGCCCAGCGCGGGTGCTGCAGCAGGGCCTGCAGGGTAGCGGGCACCTGCAGCGTGAGCGTGGGGCGCGACTCGGCCAGGGCGTCGAACACAGCGGCCGGGTCGAAACGGCGGTGCAACAACACCGTGGCGCCGCGCGAGAGCGCCGGCAGGGTCTGGATGCACAGCCCACCCACATGGAACAGCGGCAACACCGTGAGCACCGTGTCCTGCTCGGTGATCTCCTGCACCTGCGCGGCGATGGCCATGTTGGCCAGCAGGTTGGCCTGGGTGTGCACGGCGCCCTTGGGCTGGCCGGTGGTGCCTGAGGTATAGACCAGCAGCACCGGGTCGTCAGGGCCGCCCGAGTTGTCTGCGAAACCTTCCGGAGGCTCGGTGGGCAGCTCGTCGCCAGTGTCCAGCGCGTCCACGGGCAGGGCCGCGATCCCGTGCGCGGCAGCCAACGCGCGCGCCGGCTCGGCGAAGGCCTCGTCGTGCACCAACAGCACCGGCGCGCTGTCGTTGAGCACGCTGGCCCACTCGGCGGGGGCCAGTCGGTGGTTCAAGGGCACCAGCATGGCGCCACGGTGCGCCAGCGCGAACAACAGTGCGATCTGCGCGGGGTGGTTGAAGCCCAGCCAGGCCACGCGCAGCCCGCGCTCCACAGGCAGGGTCTGCGCCAGGGCCCGGGCGCGCAGAGCCAGCGTGGCGTAGTCCAGTGACCGCCAGCGTGGGTCCTCGCCGTCCCAGCGCAGGGCGGTGTGGCGGGGGTGGACCTGGGCGTGCTGGGCAAGCAGTGCGCCCAGGGTGTCAGCGGCGGGCGTCGGCATGGACAGGGGCATGGCGGAGTCGGCGAAGGTCAGCGGGCAGCGGACATGAAGGGCACCATCATTTACCTTACTTTACGTGGGGCGCAAGACCGGTTCATCCCTGGGGTGCAGCATCGGCCGCCTCGGCCCCGCCGCTACACTGAATCGCATGACGACCGCCCACCTGCTGATGATCGAGGACGACGCTCGCCTGGCCCAGATGGTGCAGGAGTATCTGGGGCAGTCGGGCTTCGAGGTGACCCATGCCGGCGACGGCGAAAGCGGTCTGGAACAACTGCCGCTGGTGCAGCCCGAACTGGTCATCCTGGACCTGATGCTGCCGGGCATCGACGGCCTCGAGGTGTGCCGCCGCATTCGCTCGCTCAGCACGTCGCAGGCCCGCGTGCCGGTGCTCATGCTCACCGCCAAGGGAGACCCGATGGACCGCATCATCGGCCTGGAACTCGGCGCCGACGATTACCTGCCCAAACCCTTCGAGCCGCGCGAGCTGCTGGCCCGCGTGCGCGCCGTGCTGCGCCGCCGGGCCGAGGGTGGTGGCAATGGCGGCAGCCGCGCCACGCCGGTCATGCGCTTCGGCTCGCTGGAGATCGACCGCGACGCGCGCACCGTCACCGTGGCCGACCACCCGGCCGAACTCACCTCGTACCAGTTCGACCTGCTCGTGGCCATGGCCGAGCGCGCGGGCCGCGTGCTCACGCGCGACCAGATCATGGAGGCCGTGCGCGGCCGCGAGCTGGAGGCCTTCGACCGCTCGATCGACGTGCACATCGGGCGCATTCGCGGCGCCATCGAGGCGGACAGCAAGAATCCCAAGCGCATCCTCACGGTGCGCGGCGTGGGCTACGTGTTCGCGAAACAGCAGGAATGAGTCTGTCACTTTTTGGTCAGCGCCTGTACCTGCGCATCTGGCTCGCGGTGGTGGCCGCCGTGACCGTGCTCACCCTGGTGGTGGGCTGGTTGTGGCAGCAGGCCCTGGAGCGGGACCGCGAGGAACGCGAAGCGCGCGTGATGCGCACCATCATCGTGGAGAACACGGCCGGCGACGTGCTGGGCGACGCGCCCGCGCGGGCCGAGCGCATTCCCGGCGAAGGCTGGCGCTTCGAGGTGATCATGAAGGACAGCAGCAAGCTCTACGTGATGCTGCCGTTCTCCAACCGTGGGGCGCCCACCAACCCGGGCAGCCGTGCGCCGGCCTGGCTGCTCACGCCCGCCGGTTTCGCGTGGTTGCTGGGCCTGGTGGCGCTGGCGGTGGCACTGGGGGCCTACCCCATCGTGCGCCGCCTCACCAAGCGACTGGAGACGTTGCAGAAGGGCGTGGAGCGCTGGGGCGCCGGCGATCTGTCGACCCGCCTGTCGGTGCACGGGCAGGACGAGGTGGCCTTCCTGGCCGAGCGCTTCAACGTCGCGGCCGAGCGGGTGCAGACGTTGCTGCAGTCGCACAAGCGGCTGCTGGCCAATGCCTCGCATGAGTTGCGCTCGCCTCTGGCGCGCATCCGCATGGGGCTGGCCTTGGTGGGCAACGACCCGGCGCACCAGGCGCAACGCACCGAGATTGCGCGCAATATCGACGAACTCGACCAGCTCATCGACGAGATCCTGCTGGCCAGCCGGCTCGACCTGAGCGACCCGTCCGACCCGGCCGCGCTGGGCCCGGAGGAAGAAGTGGACCTGCTGGGCCTGGCCGCCGAGGAGTGCGCGCGCGCCGAGGCCGAACTGGAGGTGGCGCCGCAAGCCGGCGCGGTGGTGGTGCACGGTCACGCCAGGCTGCTGCGCCGGGTGCTGCGCAACCTGCTGGAGAACGCGCGCCGCTATGGGCGCGGGACGGGCAAGGCCGACGCCGAGGTGCGGCTGAGCCTGTCCGTGCAGGGCAGCGGTCACGCACGCCGGGTCGTGGTGTCGGTGGACGACCACGGCCCGGGTGTGCCAGCCGAACTGCGCGAGCGCATCTTCGAGCCGTTCTACCGGTTGCCGGGCGCCAGCGAGCGCGAGGGCGGCGTCGGGCTGGGCCTGTCGCTGGTGCGCACGATCGTGGAGCGCCACCAGGGCACGGTGCGCTGCGAAGATCGTCCAGGTGGGGGTGCGCGGTTCGTGGTCACGCTGCCGGGCTGAGGGCCAAGGCGGCCGAACTTCCCCCAGATTGGGGATGTCGGCCGGCAGCGAGGCCCGACACAATCACCGGGTTGCTGTCACGACACCGTTTCAGAGCCAACCATATGCACATGGTGCATAGCTGAACCAGGCCCGAGACACCCGAATTGATCAGGTCTCCCAACGACGTCCTCTCGAGGACTTGCAAAAGCCACCGAAAGGTGGCTTTTTTTTCGTCCCTGTCAGGCTTGGGCGGCCGGGACCGGATCCTGCGGGCCACTGTGCAGCCAGTCAACCACCTCGCCGGAGGGCTGGTAGCCGTGCACGGCGTGCTGCAGCAACGCGCGGATGGCGTTGACGTCGTTGGCCCGCATGGCGGCTTCCAGTTGTTCCAGCAAGCCCAGCAGCGTGTCAGGCGCCAGCCGCACCTCCTGCGCGCGCAGGATGCGCGGGTGTCGGGTGGGCAGGGGGTTGTCGCCGATCAGCAGCTCTTCGTAGAGCTTTTCACCGGGGCGCAGGCCGGTGATCTGGATCTCGATGTCGCCCCAGGGCTGTTGCTCGTTCTTCAGCTGCAGGCCCGAGAGCTCGATCATGCGCTGCGCCAGGTCCATGATGCGCACCGGCTCGCCCATGTCGAGCACGAAGACGTCACCGCCCTCGGCCATGGCGCCGGCCTGGATGACGAGCTGCGCTGCTTCGGGGATGGTCATGAAGAAGCGCGTGATGTCCGGGTGCGTGACCGTCACCGGGCCGCCTGCGGCGATCTGATGGCGAAACAGCGGCACGACCGAGCCGCTGGAGCCCAGCACGTTGCCGAAGCGCACCATGCTGAACGTGGTGGTGCCCTGCCGCGCCTCGGCCAGGGCCTGCAGCACCAGTTCGGCCAGGCGCTTGCTGGCGCCCATGATGTTGGTTGGGCGCACGGCCTTGTCGGTGCTGATGAGCACCATATGCCGCACTCCGGCATCGAGCGCGGCGCGGGCCGTGACCCAGGTGCCCCACACGTTGTTGCGCAGCCCTTGCACGGCGTTGTGCTCCACCAGCGGCACGTGCTTGTAGGCCGCGGCGTGGTACAGCGCGTGGGGTTGCCACGCTTGGAGGATCTGGCGCATGCGCTCCTCGTCCTGGACGGAGGCGAGCAGAGGCACGATCTCAATGCCATCGGTATCGAGTTGACGCGACAGCTCCTGGTGGATGGCGTAGAGCGCGTACTCACTCTGCTCGATGAGCAGCAAAGTGTGAGGCTGGAGGGCTGCGATCTGGCGGCACAGTTCGCTGCCGATGCTGCCGCCCGCGCCCGTCACGGCCACCACGCGGTCGCGGATGAGTTTGTCCAGCAGTGCAAGGTCCGGCGTCACGGCCTCGCGGCCGAGCAGGTCCTCGATGTCGAGTTCGCGCAGGTCGCTCAGGTTGACGCGGCCCGAGGCGAGGTCCGACATGCCCGGCAGCGTGCGCACGTGCAGCGGCAGGTGGCGCAGAGATTCGAGGATCTCGCGGCGGCGCTTCTGCGATGCAGAAGGCAGGGCCAGCAGCACGTCGGTGGCGCCGATGGCAGGCACCAGGTCGTGCAGGCCTGTGGGGGGGTAGACGTTGCGTCCGTCCAGGCTGTTGCCTTGCAGCGCGGGGTCGTCGTCGATGAAGCCGAGCAGGCGGTGCTCGCCGCTGCGCGCCAGGGCGGCGGCGAGCTGGCGGCCGGCGGAACCCGCGCCGTAGATCAGCACGCCGGGCAGTTCCTTGCGCGCGAGCAGCTTGCGGTAGAGGCCGCCGAGCCACGCCCGCACAAACAAGCGGCTCAGGCCGACGAAGATGAACAGCAGCAGCGGCTGGATCACGCCCACGGACCGCGGTACGCCGGGCACGCTGATGGCGGTGAACACCGTGGCGTAGAACAAGCCGTACAAGGCCATGGCCTGGCCCAGGCTGAGCATGGCGTTCCAGCCCGCGTAGCGGAAGATGGCGCGGTACAGGCCGAACCTGGCGAAGAGGGGTATGGCGATGGGCACCGAGCCGATGACGGCCCAGAGGTAGGGCATTTCCAGGCGCAACCAGACCTCGAGCCGCAGATACAACGCTACCCAGACGGCGAGCACGCACAGGGTGACGTCCACCGACACGGCGAGCGCGCGCTTCACCGGGCGGGGGATGTGCAGAAGGGCGTTAGCGAGGCCGTCGTCGGTGCCGAGCGGGGTGGCCTCGAGCTGGGGAGGAGGATTCATGCGCGCCCCTCACCAGGGCCCAGGATCTCATCGTCGGATAGGCGCACTCCATACCCCACGGCGGAACCGGCCTGCAACCACGCGCGCGCACCGATGCAGGTACCGCCGGCCATGGTGGTGTTGGTGCCGAGGTGGCCGTAGGCGCCCACCTGCGCGTGGTGGTCAACCACCGCGCCCACGTTGGCGATGGCGCCATCGCCCAGCACGGCTTCGGTGCCGATGGCCGCCAGGGCCATCACGGCGCTGCCCGGGCCCAGTACGGCAGTGGGCGACACGAAGGCGCGTGGATGGACCAGCGTGATAAGTGTCAATCCGGCGGCGCGGACCCGCTCGGACAAGGCCTGGCGCGCGCGGTTGTTGCCGATCGCGACGTGAGCCGCCTGCACGCCACGCGCAGGAAGTTCATTGAGGAGGGTGCTCGAACCCCAGACAGGAACGCCCATGATGTCGGTACCGGGGGACTGCTGATCGTCCAGGAAAGCGACCACCTGATGGGTACCGCTCAGCCGAACGAGTTCGAGCACGCTGCGGCCGTGGCCGCCAGCCCCCACGATGACCAGCGGTATTGGCTGGCTCATTCGATCATGTCTCCCCGGGAAATTCTGTTGAGGTCAGTGCTGCACGCCTTCGCGCCGCAGCACCTTCATGGCCGTGAGCCAGAGGATGCGCAGGTCAAAGGCCAGGCTGCGGCGCTGAAGATACTCGATATCGAGCGCCACCTTTTGCGGAATCGGCAGTTCGTCGCGGCCATTGATTTGTGCCCAACCGGTAAGGCCTGGCACCAGGGCGTCCACGCCGGCCTGGGTTCGCAGTGCAATGAGGTCGTCCTGGTTGAACAGTGCCGGACGGGGGCCGACGAAGCTCATGTCGCCCTTGAGGATGCTCCAGAGTTGCGGCAGCTCGTCCAGGCTGCTCTTGCGCAGGAAGGGGCCAATGGGCGTGAGCCAGCGTTTCGGGTCGTCCAGCAGGTGGGTGGCCACGGCCGGCGTGTCCACGCGCATGCTGCGGAATTTGGGCATCTTGAAGATGCGGTTGTGGCGTCCGACACGGTCGCTCCAGTACAGCGCGGGGCCGGGGGAGGTGAGGCGCACCGCCAGCGCCACCAGCAGCACGGGCACGATCAGCACGAGGCCCGCCAACAGGGCGAGCAGCAGGTCGAACAGGCGCTTCATCGGAGGTCCAGTCCGCCCACGGCGCGCCGCAGGCCTTCGTCCACGCCGACCGGCGGTGTCCAGCCCAGAGTGACGCGTGTGTGCGTGATGTCCACCTGCAGGTTGCCGAGCAGCCGTTGGGCGATGGACGCTTTGCCGACGACGGTAGCCGCCATTTGCAGCAGCGACGGCGGACAGGGCAGCAGGCGGGCCGGTCGATTCAAGGCCTGGCCCATGCGGCGCAGGAGGTCTGCCGTCGAGAGATCTTCGCCGTCGCTGATCAGGAAGGTCTGCCCGGCGGCGGCTTGGTGCTCGACGCAGGTGAGCAGCAAGTCCGCCAGGTTGTCCAGGCCGACCAGGCTGCGGCGGTTGCCGGTAACCGACCCCAAGGGCAAGGGCCAGCCGCGCGCCACGGCCAGCATCAGGCTGCGGAAGTTGGCCTTCACGCCGGGGCCATGGACCAGCGGCGGGCGCACGACCACCATTTCCAGGCCGGTGTCGCTGGCGATGCGGCGCAGGCCCTGTTCGGCTTCGGCCTTCGACACGCCGTACGCGTCCTGCGGCGCGGGCGCGTCACTGGCGGTGTACGCGCGCCGCGCGCCGGTGCCTTCGCCGTTGACCTTGATCGAACTGACGAAAACGAAGCGCTGGACACCCGCCGCGGCCGCTTGCCGCGCCAGGTTCAAGGTGCCTTCCACATTGACGCGGCGGAACTCGCTCAGTGGGTCCGCGGACGATTCGTTCATCACGTGCACGCGGGCGGCGGCGTGCACGACAGCGCGGCAGCCCCGCAGGGCCTCGGTCCAATCCGTGCGCCCGTCCAGGTCTCCAACGGTGACCGCGTGGGCGTCGTTGCTGCCGGGCGTGCGCACCGCGCCGCGCACCGGCCGTCCGGCGGCCAATGCGTGACGACACACGGCCGAACCCACGAAGCCATTGGCGCCGGTGACCAGCAGGGCGCTCATGTTGTTTTGCCTGCCCGAAGCTGCACGGCCTCGGCCATGAGTTGCTCCAGTCGATCCATCAGCGTGTCGCGATCGAACTCCTGCGCAGCGTAGACGCGACCGCGTTGGCCCATGGCCCGGCGCGTCTCGGGCGTCATGGCGGCCATGGCGAGCACGGCATTGGCCAGCCCGGCGGCGTCGCCCGCCTCGCTCACCAGACCGGCCTGGGCCGCGCGAATGACCTGCGCACCCTCGCCGTCGAGCATGCCCAGCAAGGGGATGCCGGACTGAAGGTAAGACTGCACCTTGCCGGGAATGGTGAGGCTGAACACGGGATCCTTCTTCAGGGAAACGAGCAGGGCGTCGGCTTGGGCGTAGAACGAGGGCATGCGCTCGACCGGGTGGCGGCCGAGCAGCAGGACGCGCTCTTGCAGGCCCCGGCGACGCACTTCTTCCTGCAGCCAGTCCGACTTGCGTCCATCGCCCACGATCAGCCAACGAATGGCGGGATTGTCCTTGAGCCGGGTGGCCGCTTCCAGCACCGCGGGCAAGTCCTGCGCCTCGCCGATGTTGCCGGCGAACAGCACGTTGAACACGCCGGGTTTCGGCAGCACCTCCGGTGCAGGGGTCGCATCCGACGCGGCGAACACTTGCTCCGACCAACTGGGGAAGTAGCGGATCTTGCTGTTGTCCTTGCAGTACTTCGCGATGCTGGCCTTGAATCCTTGCGACTGGCCAAGCACCAGGGTGCAGCGGTTGTAGATGAAGGACACCAGGCGTCCTACCCCCCCGAGCAAGCGCGGTGAGCGCACCACCCCGATGGCGGCCAGTGTCTCGGGCCACAGGTCGAGCACCCAGAACACGACGGGCGCGCGCTTGAGGCGGCCCATCAGGATCGCGGGCAGCCCGACGGTGATCGGGGAAGGCTCGAACACGAAGATGGCGTCGAATGCCTCGCCGCGCAGCCGCCACGGGCCGGCCAGGCTGGCGCCGACGACGTAGCTGAGGTAGTTCAGCATCAACCGCAGGGAACCCTGGGCGCGCGCCAGCATGGGCGCGCGCACGATTCGTGCGCCGTGGTAGCTGCTGAACTGCTCCGGCTGCTCACGGTAGGCGGGGAACACGGTCCCTGCCGGGTAGTTCGGCTTGCCGGTGAGCACGGTGACGGCGTGGCCGCGCGCCGTCCATTCCTGCACGAGGTCGTTGATACGGAAGTTCTCGGGCCAAAAGTATTGGCTGACTACCAGGATTCGCAAGGCAGGCCCGGATCAGTATTTCTTCCAGATCACGCGGTTCACGTAGTCCGTGTAGCTGTGGACGATGCGAACGACCTTGTCCGACACGTTGGGCATGCTGTAGTCGGCCACCTGGCGCAGCAGGCGCCGCTCGCCCCGCGATTGCGACGCCAGGATCGCCAGACCCTGCAGCACCCGCTCGGCATCGAGTCCCACCATCATCACCGCGGCCTCCTCCATGCCCTCGGGGCGCTCATGCGCCTCGCGCAGGTTGAGTGCGGGGAAATTGAGGATAGACGATTCCTCGTTGATGGTGCCGCTGTCGGACAGCACGGCCCGCGCCTTGATCTGCAGTTGGTTGTAGTCGGTAAAGCCCAGCGGCTTGAGCAAACGCACCAACGGGTGGAAAGCGATCTGCTGGCTGTCAACGCGCTTTTGCGTACGCGGATGCGTCGACACGATCACTGGCAGCCCGTGTTGTTCGGCGACCTGGTTCAGCACGTTCGCCAGCCTGGCGAAGTGGGCGTCCGAGTCGATGTTTTCCTCGCGGTGCGCGCTGACGACGAAGAAACGGTGTTCTTCGAGGCCCAGCGTGCCGAGCACTTGAGAGGCGTCGATGCGTGGCCGGTAGTGCGCGAGCACCTCCGCCATCGGGCTGCCCGTCTTGATCACCATGTCCGGCGGCAGGCCCTCGCGCAGCAGGTACTCGCGCGCGATGCTGCTGTAGGTGAGGTTGATGTCCGCCGTGTGGTCCACGATGCGGCGGTTGATCTCCTCGGGCACACGCATGTCGAAGCAGCGGTTGCCAGCCTCCATGTGGAAGATGGGAATCTTGCGGCGCTTGGCCGGAATGACCGAGAGACAGCTGTTCGTATCACCCAGCACCAGCAGCGCCTCGGGTCTTTCCTGCAGCAGCACGCTGTCCATGGACGCGATGATCTTGCCAATGGTTTCGGCCGCGCTTCCGCCCGCCGCTTCGAGGAAGTGGTCGGGTTTGCGAATGCTCAGGTCGTCAAAGAAGATCTGGTTGAGCTCGTAGTCGTAGTTCTGCCCGGTGTGGACGATCACGTGTTCGCAGTGCTCGTCCAGGCGCGCCATCACGCGCGAGAGCCGGATGATCTCGGGCCGCGTGCCCACGACCGTCATGATCTTCAGTTTCTTCAAGGAACCTCCTTCAGACGGGGCAGGCATAGGTGTCGGGCCGCTCGCGGTCAAAGATCTCGTTGGCCCACAGCATGACCACCATCTCCTGCGCGCCGGTATTGGTGATGTCGTGCGTCCAGCCTGGCACGGTCTCCACCACCTGCGGTTGCTCGGCGTGGGTGTGCAACTCGTGCGTCTCGCCGGTGAGCATGTGACGGAAGCGGAAGCAGGCTTGCCCCTGGATCACCAGGAACTTCTCCGTCTTGGTGTGGTGGTAGTGCCCGCCGCGCGTGATGCCGGGGTGCGCCGTGAAGAAGGAGAACTGGCCGCAGTCGGGCGTCTTGAGCATCTCGACGAACACGCCGCGCGCGTCGCCGTGTCGCGTGAGCCCGTACGCGAAGTCTTGCGGTGGCAGGTAGCTGAGGTAGGTGGAATACAACGCCCGCGTGAGGCCCGTCCCCACACGGTCGGTCACCAGCGTGTCGCGGCCGGCTCGAAAGCCCTCGATCTGGCGCGCGACATCGCCCACGGTGGTGCTGTACTGCGGCGTGAGTGTGGACAGGCCTTGCGCGTCCCCCGAGGCGAGGGCGCCATCCATGATCTGCAGAAAGCGCGCGATGACGTCGTCTACGTAGACCAGCGTGAGCGGCGCGGCCGGGTCATGGATGGTGATGGGCAGGCCGTGCGCGATGTTGTGGCAGAACGTGGCCACCGCCGAGTTGTAGTTCGGCTTGCACCACTTGCCGAAGACGTTGGGCAGACGGAACACGTGCACCGGCACGCCGTTCGCCTGTTGCAGGTCGAACAGGGCCTGCTCCGCCTCGCGCTTGCTGCGGCCGTAGGGGTTGTCGTTGGCGGCCTGGGTGGACGAGGTGTAGATGACGGCTGGCGCCGACAGGCCCCGCGCTGCGCGGGCCTGCAAGGCCGCGCACAGTGCGCGCGTGAGGTCGGCGTTGCCGGTGGTGAACTCCTGCGGATCCTGCGGGCGGTTGATGCCGGCGAGGTGGAACACAGTGTGCACGCCGTCCAGCAAGGCCGGCAGGTCCTCCAGGGCGTTCTCACGCGTGAAGGACAGGACTTCCACGTCTCGCCGCTCGGCCAGGTGCAGCGCCAGGTTCTTGCCGATGAAGCCCTGGGCGCCGGTGATCAGGACCTTTTTCATGACCGCCTCATTCCTCGGCCACTGCGGCCTCGCCGCGCGCGATGCGCTGCATGAAGTCCAGCTTGAGCAGCAGGGCCTTCATGCCAGCCACGTCAAGCCGCTCGGTGTTGTGCGAGTGGTATTCGTCCGCGTGCAGGGCCTGCGTAAGGCGCTCCTCGCCCTGGTCCACGAACTTGGCGTAGTTCAGGTCGCGCCCATCAGGGGGCACGCGGTAGTAGCGGCCCAGGTCCTGCGCGCAGGCCATTTCTTCCCGGCTGAGCAACGCTTCGTATAGCTTCTCGCCGTGGCGGCTGCCCATTACGTGCACCGGGTGATCGGGCTGGCCCAGCAACTCCAGCAGCGCGCGCGTGAGCACCTCGACCGTGGCCGCGGGCGCCTTCTGCACGAAGATGTCGCCGTTGTGGCCGTGCTCGAAGGCGTACAGCACCAGGTCCACCGCGTCCGCCAGCGTCATCATGAAGCGCGTCATGGCCGGGTCGGTCACGGTGATGGGCGCGCCACCGCGCACCTGGTCGACGAACAGCGGGATGACCGAGCCGCGCGAGGCCATTACGTTGCCGTAGCGCGTACCGCAGATCACCGTGCCTGTGCCTTCCAGGTTGCGGCTGGCGGCCACCATCACCTTCTCCATCATGGCCTTGCTGATGCCCATGGCGTTGATCGGGTAGACCGCCTTGTCGGTGCTCAAGCAGATCACCCGCTGCACACCGGCGGCCACGGCTGCGCCCAGCACGTTCTCGGTACCCATCACGTTGGTCAGCACCGCCTGCATGGGGTGGAACTCGCAGGAGGGAACCTGCTTGAGTGCGGCGGCGTGGAACACGAAGTCGACGCCGCGCATCGCCTGGTCCAGGCCGTTGCGTTCGCGCACGTCGCCAATGTAGAAGCGCAGCTTCGGGTGGGCGTAGCGCTTGCGCTGGTCGTCTTGCTTCTTCTCGTCGCGGCTGAAGATGCGGATCTCGCCGATGTCCGAGTCGAGAAAGCGCTTGAGCACCGCGTTGCCGAAGGAGCCGGTGCCGCCGGTGATCAGGAGGGTCTTGTCTTTGAACATGCTCTGGAGCTTGTGGTGCCTTATCGGGGCAGTGCCGTTGCGAACAGCGCGTCCTTCTGCTGAGGGGTGGGGTAGTTGATCAGCACGGCGCGGTACTGGCCCTTGAAGACGAACAGGCTGCCGGCCGCAGCGCCCACCACGCCGCAGCGCCGGATGAGCTCGCCCATGTCGTCCAACGAGCCGGCGCCGCCGAGCACGGTGAGCGGCACGCTCAATGCGGATCGCAGGCGCTGGGCCAAGTCAAGGTCGTACCCCTTCATGGCACCGTCTCGCTCCACGGAGTTGAGCACGATCTCACCAGCGCCGGCGGCCTCAAGCTGCCGCGCCAGTTCGACCGGATCCTGCGGATGGGCTCGCTTGGCATTGTGCGTGCAGACCTCCAGGCCGCTGGAGAACAGGCCGGACTTCTTGCGCACGTCGATCACGGCCACCACGCTCTGGCGGCCGATCGCCGTCGCCATTTCGCCCAGCAGCCCGGGGCGCGCCACCGCGGCGGCGCTGACGGACACCTTCTCCACACCCAGGTCGATGATGCGGGATGCCTGCTGCGCCGACGTGATGCCGCCGCCGTAACACAGCGGCATGCGGCACTCGGCGGCCAGCTTGGCGATCAGAGCGTAGTTGGGTTCGACGCCCTTTACGCTGGCGTCGATGTCCAGCACCACGAGCTCGTCGGCTTCCTTCTCGTTGAAGATCTTGACGGCATTGATGGGGTCGCCGACGTACTTGGGATCCTTGAAGCCGACGGTCTTGACAAGGCCGCCGTTGTGCACCAACAGGCAGGGGATGATTCGGGGGCGCAGCATGCTCGGGCTCAGGTCGTGGCGAAGTTCTTCAGCAGCTGAGCGCCAAAGTGGTGGCTCTTCTCGGGGTGGCACTGCACGCCATGGATGTGTCCGGACGACACCACGCAGTCGAAGTCCAGGCCATATCTAGAAGATGCGGCCACGTGCGCGCGGTCCGCGCAGTCGAAGTAGTAGGAATGGAGGAAATAGAAGCGCGGCAGGGGCTCGAAGTCGGCGAACAGCGAACTGTCGGGGCGCACCTGCAAGTCGTTCCAGCCCATGTGCGGTTGGGGCAGGTCGGCGGATGCCGGCGTCTGGGCGAAGGCGCGCACGCGGCCGGGAATCCAGTTCAGGCCGGGCAACTCACCCTCGTCCGATCCCTCGGCCAGCATCTGCATGCCCACGCACACGCCCAGCACCGGTATCTTGTCTCCTTGCACGCGCGCCTCCAGCGGTTCGCGCAGGCCCGACTGGTTGAGCAGTGTCATCGCGTGGTCGAACGAACCCACGCCCGGCAGGATCAGTCGGGTGGCGTCGGCCAGGTCGGCCGGCACCTTGGCGCGTTCGGCGGGCAGGCCCAGGCGTTTGAACGTGTTCAGGAAGGCCTGGATGTTGCCCACGCCGTAGTCGACGATGCGGATCATCGGAAGTGCCTCTTCTCCAGGCCCAGCGTGCGCAGCACCGTGGTGCCCAGGCCGATCATCCAGCGCTTGTTGCGGTAGTCGCGGTAGGTCTTCTTGGGTGCGTTGAAGATCTGCTGGAGTTCGTCGACAGTCATGTCCAGCTTGTGGGCCACGTACTCGAACTCCTGCTTGAGGAAGTGCTCGTCCATCTCGGGTTTCGCCAGGCGTTCGAGCGCCGCTTCGCGGGTCATCTGGCCCGTCATGATCAGGCTCGAGAAATGCGCGCGCCGTTTGTGGAAGCCGAAGCGGCGCGGCAGCCAGTAGTCCTCGTAGAAGCGGGTGAACCGGGACTCGTGGTGCTTGTGCTGGAAGCGCTGCCAGCCGAAGCGCCGGTTCAACTCATCTTCGGCGTCCTTCTTGACGTAGGGCACCATGTTCAGCGGGTGATGTACCGTCATGCCCAGGATCTTCTGGTAGTACAGCTTGTAGACCAGGATGTCGGTCAGTGGAAAGGTGTCCAGCGGGCGCTTGCCGAACTGTCGGTGGATGTCCTTGAAGAGCCGCGTGTCGATGCCCAGGTAGCCGCCCCACTCTTCTGGCTCCCGGCAGCATTCGGTGGAGAAGTTGGAGCCCGTGATGATGTGCTTGACCTTGTATTGGCGGGCGAACTTGTACAGGCCAGAGAAGAACGCGGCGTCCTGGGGCAGGTCCTGATCGGGAATGCCCGAGCGCAGGAAGGCCGCTTGCAAGTCCTTCATCTCTTCCCAGTTGATGACCTCGGTGAACAGCTCCAGGCCCAGGCCATCGACCAGCTTTTCGATGTTGCCCACGGCTTGGTCGGTGTTCCAGCCAGCGTCGACGTGGAACAGAAGCGGGCGCAGGCCCATCTTTTCCTTGGCGACGTAGGCGGCGTAGGAACTGTCTAGGCCGCCGGAGAGGCCGATGATGCAGTCGAAGTCCTTGCCTTGGCCATCGGCCTTGATGCGATCGGCGAGTTGGGTCAAGGCCTGCGCGCCTCCGGCGCTGGTGTCCCAGTTGGGCTTGATGGTTTCGTCGAAGTTTCTGCAGTACTCGCACACTCCGTTCGCGTCGAACTGGATGTGCGGGTCGCTGGTGTCCATGACACAGCGGGAGCAGACGGTGCAGTTGTCGGAGCTCATGAGTTGTTATCGAACTGGAGACACTGGTGTACGAAAGAGCTGCAAGCCAAAAAACCCCAACCAGAACAGGCCGCCAAACGAAAGTAGAGCGCTGAACATGGAGCCGTTGGCCAACACGAATGCCATCGGAATGTAGGCCAAGCAAGCGAACTTCCAGTCCACCAGACGGGTGGTACGGTCGACCACAGAAAGCCACACACCCAACAGCAGAAAAATCACCAGTATCCCCATGGGGCCATTCGCCGCGAGCCCGTCGTAGACGAATAGGTGCGCGTTGGAGTTGCTCTCTCTCTCGAGAATCTGTTCCGCCACGATATGGCCAAGTTGGGGCCAGTTTGGATTCGAATGAAGTGCCAACGGTGTTGGCATGAACAGGTCAAACCCCTTGATATGGCTCCAGAAAGTATAAGTGGACCCAGAAAATACCTCGTTGTACTGCCACAGCATGGCGCCAGGGATGGAAAATATCCTGAAGACGAAGTACAGCGCGAGGAGTTCGAACAAGTAATGGTTGTCAACCAACTGCGTGGCTACCGTAATCATCAGTGCCAGCAAGGCAATGACGATCGACATCAGCGTCGTGTGAGCGATCTTCAAACCCAGAGCCCAATAGGTCAACGCCATGATGAATGGCAGAAGAAAGATGGTTCTTTCCGCCGTGATAGCGTACATCGTGATGAAGCCCAACAATGCCAGACACGTCCACGTCGGTCTCCGGGTCGTCAGACCGAAGGCCAAAAGCGCCGGAGAGAAGACGTAGGCAAGATAGGTTTGGGCGTAAGCCTCCATCCATGTCCGACTGCGACCAGCTTCCCGCTGTTCGTAGATATCGTCTAACCCCGCAATGGTCATCACGTCCTTGAAGGACAGCACAACGAACACCCATAGAACAAGAAAGGCCAGCGCGAAAAACAGAGCCTGACGGGTTGTCGGCGAACGTCGCCAGCGCAGATCCGGCATCGGTTTGCACTTCTGCAAGATGAGATTGAGCGCGATAAAGCCGATGGTCAGCGCCGACAGACTTGCGCCCAACTCGCTCAAGGCCTGTGGATGAACGGCCAGCGTGATTGTGACGGTGGGCAGAAAAACGATCAGGTACAGGACGAACATTACCAGGCTGGAAGGGCGAGCCAAGGAAGGCGGCAGCGTCAACGCCACGGTGCCGGTCGATAGCAATAGAAACAGCCAGGCGCCCAAACCCATGGAGAAATAGGGGAACCCCCATTCCTCCTGAACAGGCTGCAGGTAGGTGGCGTGGGCCCAATGCAGTGCCAGGACAAACAACCAGGAACTCACCAGCATGGCCAGGTGGGCGAGCACCCCATCAGCTGCCTTGGTAGGTGTCGATGTGAGTCCAATCGTCATGGGTGTGGTGCCGTCAGTCGCTTTGCCATGACCCGATAGTCCAGCAGTTTGGCGGCGACCTCGGAGGAGCGCTGAGACATGCGCTGTAGGGTGTCAGGGGCGACTGCAATCGCTGCAAACACCTGATCCAATCGGTTCTCTGCATTGAGCAGCCAGCCGTTTCCATTCATGTAAGGATGGTGGCTCGGAACGTCATCCAATATGACTGCGCAACGAGCGCACAAGCTGGTTTGCATGGTGGCCGATTGTGACCCGGGCTGGACATATACGTCGGCAGCACACAGCAGCTCTCGGAGTTGCTCCGGGGACTGCCAGCCGATGAATTTGACCCGTTTGTCTGTCTTGATGAGAATCTCGATCTCGCTCGAGAGGGATTCGTGGAGGTGACCGGCGATAAGAAATCGGAAACGTTGATCCGGTGTTTTTGCAAAGGCTTGCAGCGTTTCGATCAGCTTCTTTGCCCTGTCAATTTTTCCGGATTGCACGAACAACACCTGATTGGCCGCCACCCCGTGCTTTGTCCGGCCCGCAGCCCGCAGGGCCGCATATTCGCCATCGTCGAGAATCTGTCCGCCCAAGGGGAAAAATTCGATCTTGGTCTCCGGCACCCCATAGAAATCACGAACAAAGCCGATGGTTTCCATGGAGATGCACAACACCTTTTCCAGGGAGTCCTGCGCGCACCGGAGGATAGGTTTGTAGTAGGAGCGATGGAGCACTTGCCGCGATACGAACGAACGGGCACTATTATTGAAGTCCTCATGGCTGTCCGCAAAAATGCGGGCATTGGGATGGCGGGCTTTGTAGCGCTTGAGCGCCAGCAACTCCCACCCGCACAAGCCGTGGAAGAGGATCACATCCGGTGCTTCGCGTTCGAGCAGCGCGTCGACGCCGGGATGCATGCGAAGCTTCTTCATCACAGCGCGCGGGAGTGCACGCCGGTACGGCAGGCGGATTACGCGAGCGCCATCAGTCCCCTTGTACTCGCCGGGCTGCGTGTAGTTGAGTGTACGGTTCTGGTCGTACACCTCGGTCGATGCGATTACCACCACGTCGTGCCCGTCCTTGACATGCTGCCGTACCAGCTCGTTCTCCTGGTAGGAATATCCATCGATGTAGAAGCACGACAGGCAGAGGTGCGCGATCTTCACAGCAAGCCCTCGCGTGTGAGCATGGTCACAGGGTCATTGAAATGCACAGCCAGACGACGCAGCTCGTCCTCGGGCAAATCCCACCAGGCCAACTGGAGAAGGGCGGCGACAACGGGTTCCTCGAACCGCATCCTGACGCGTTTGGCGGGATTCCCTGCCACGACCTCATAGGGCAACACGTTTTTGGTGACCACGCTGCCCATGCCGACCACGGCGCCATGACCGATCGTTACACCCGCCTTGATGTACGCACCCTCTCCGATCCAGACATCGTGGCCAATCGTTGTCCTCTCCCTCGGCAGAAAATCGTGGTGAGCAAACTTGGTCTTGATGCTGTCTTTGTGCGACAGAAAGGCGGGGCTGGTCGACACGAATGCCATGGGGTGGGCAACGCCCCCGATGGTGACCCGATTGGCAATGGACGTGAACGAGCCCACATCGCAGTGCAGCAGAGAGCAGTCGTAGCCACAGAACGAATGCCTGTCCATGGACGAGTCGTACATCTGGCTGCCCGACTCCAGCTTCGACGTTGGGTGAACGCGGGACTCCTTGCGTGCGGTGCCTCTCAGCTTCTTCAGCAATCTGGCAATCAGGTAAGAGGCATTCATAGGGACGCCCTGGGACCGGGAGCAAACGACATCACGTGGATTGGAGAGCGCGCAGCACCCACAAGGCTGCAACGGCGGCCAATGCGTACATGGCCAGCAAAGGCATATTGTCGCGAATGATGCGCCCGGCGGCTCGGGCGTCCACCTGCGTGCAACGAAGCACCAGCAACAGATAGGCCGCGTAGACGGCAAAGCCACTCAGCGCGTAGGTTTCAGGCATCCATTGCGGCGCCAGACCCGCGGCAGCCCACACGGTGAGCACACGTGCGCCCAGGCTGACCAGCTGCATCAGGAAGGCGGCCCGCTGGTGGCCGGTGACATGCAGAGCCATGGACACCGGGGTGGCCAGAAACTGGACGATGAACCAAGGAGTCATCCAGGCGACCAGTTCCCCTGCACGGGCCCACTGTGGCCCGAACACCAAGGAGAATGCCGCTGGTGACAGAATGCCGACCGCCAACAATGGGCCTGCACCGGTCTTGACCAGCCCATGGAGCAAGCCTGCCGTGAAGGTATTCAGTCGGCCGTGGCGGTGCTCATCCGCTGCTTGGGACAGGTAGACCTGGCCCACCGCGCTCCCGATCAAGGCCATTGGGGCCTGCATGACGTAGGTCGCCAGCATTAGGTGTCCCGCCTCTGCGGGCGCCGCCAAGGCCGCGATCAGCAGGATGGGCAACTGTATGGCTGCGCTGTTGCACAGCGCTTCCCAGGTCGAGTACCTGGGAAAGCGCTCGTAGGCGCGCCAGGCGTACTTGAGGTCCTTCCAGGTGGTGCCGCACAGCATGGCGCGCTGCTGGGTGTTCGCGAGCAAGCGACCACCCAGGACAACACAAGCCGCGCCGGTGTTCAAGGCATGCCCGATGAGCAGGCCCGCCGGGTTTGGCGTCCAAAGGCCGAAGGACACCTGCACGCCGGCACTCGCCGTCGACTGAATCACGCGGCTGCGCGCGAGCAGCGAGAAGGACTTTTGGCGTACGAACCACATCTGGAGCGCGCTGTACACGCTGGCCAGCAGGACGCTTACGGGGATCAGCCACAGGTAAGGCCGCAGCGAGGGGACTTTGAGGCGGGCAAGTATCCAGTCGGGGGCAAGCAGCACGAAGACCAGCAGGCCCATCGAGACGAGCAAGGCCGACGCCAAGGAAAGCGCCAGCAGACTCAACGCTTGCCAGTCGTCCTGAGGCAAGGGAATGGCGATGTCGAATCTCAGACACGCTGCCACGGACAGCATGGCGCACAGGCTGGCGAAAACCGCCAGCAGGCTGAAATCGGCCGGCGAGTACAGGCGAGAGAGGATGGGCAAAGCGGCCGCCGTGATGCCGTGGCCCAGTGCGGTGCCACCGACCAGTACGGCGACCGAGCGCAGAAAACTCATGCCGTCTGCGGCGTCTTCAAGGCGTCTGCGACCCGTTCCTGATCACGCGCCGCCAGATAGGGGCTCATCGGCAGGCTGATGACCTCCTCGGCCAGCAGATCACCGACAGGCAGGCGCGCACTGGCGTCGGCAACCGCTGGTTGTCGGTTGAGCGGGATGGGATAGTGGATCGCGCTCGGAATGCCCCGTGCCTTCAAGCAGTCCTGCACGTTGGCGCGCTGCGCCACTCGCACGGTGTATTGCGCCCACGCCGACACGTTGTCCGGTGCCACCCAAGGTGTCTGCACGCCCGTGGCGGGTTCAAGCAGGCGTCCGTACCGCTGGGCCATCACCTGCCGCTGCGCCAGTTCCTCATCGAGCACGGTCAGCTTGGGCAGCAAGACGGCCGCCTGGATCGTGTCCAACCGGCTGTTCACCCCCACGCGGATGTGGTGGTAGCGGCGGTCCTGCCCATGCCTGGCGATCTGCCGCATGACCAGGGCCAGTTCGTCGTCGTTGGTGAAGAGGGCACCGCCATCGCCGTAGCACCCCAGCGGTTTGCTGGGAAAGAAGCTGGCGCAGGCAATGGTCGTGAGATTGCAACTTTTGCGCCCCTTGTACGTGGCCCCGAAGCTCTGGGCAGCATCCTCGATGACCGGGATGCCATGCCGGGACGCGATCGCGTTGATCGCGTCGTAGTCGGCGCATTGGCCATACAGGCTGACCGGAATGATGGCCTTGGTGCGTGGCGTGATCGCCGCTTCGAGGCAGGCGGGGTCCAGGTTGGCTGTGCGCGCGTCCACGTCCACGTATACCGGCTTGGCGCCCAGCAGCGCTACTGTTTCAGCGGTGGCGAAGTAGGTGAACCCCGGTGTGATGACCTCGTCGCCGGGGCCGATGCCGAGTGCCATCTGGGCAATCTGCAATGCGTCGGTTCCGTTGGCCACGGTGATGCAGTGCCGCGATCCGGTGTAGGCCGCCAGCTTCTCTTCGAGTTCAGCCACTTCGGGACCGAGGATGAACTGGCCGTGGTCGAGCACGCGTTGAATGCCGGCGTCGATGTCCGACTTGAGGCGCCGGTATTGTTCCTTGAGGTCGATGAATTCCATGAGGCAACTCCGGGCAGTTCAGGGTGCGGGTTGGCAGACGCCGTCAAGCAATTGGTAGCGCTGGCCCGTGTGCGGGCAGGTGGCGGTGGCGTTGCCAGTGAGCGGCAGATCCAGTTGCTCGCCGTATTGGCTGCACCAGCCGATTTGGCGCGCGGGGATTCCCACCATCAGGGCATAGGCCGGGACATCCTTGTTGACCACCGCGCCCGCCCCCACTAGCGCAAACTCACCGATGGTGACGCCGCAGACGATGGTGCAGTTGGCCCCCAGCGTGGCGCCGCGGCGCACCAGCGTGTCGCGATACTCGCTTTTGCGTTCGATCAGGGCGCGCGGATTGTAGACGTTGGTGAATACCATGCTGGGGCCGCAGAACACGCCCTCTTCGAGCGTCACGTTGTCGTAGACGCTGACGTTGTTCTGGACCTTGCAGCGGTCGCCGATGACCACCTTGTTACCGACGAACACGTTCTGACCGAGTGACACGCCCGCCCCGATGCGGGCGCCCCCGCACACGTGAACGAAATGCCAGATGCGTGAGCCTTCGCCGATCTGGGCGCCGTCATCGACGATGGCGGAGGGGTGGATGCTGGTTGCGGCGGTCATGGTGATGAGGGTGTCCCGGTGGAGGTGAGCAGCTGCGCAAGCCGGGCGCCCGCTGCTTGCGCGTATCGCACGGAGCCGACCTCGTTGAGGTGGTGTGTGTCCATGTAGATCAGTTCACCGTCGGCGAAAGGCAGGGCGTCGAACATGGCATGCGCGCTGAGATCGACAAAGCTGGCATGAGGAAAGCGCCGAAGCATCGCCTCCATCTGCGCATTGGCGTCGCGCGCCAGTGGCGTCACGGTGTTCGCGGTGTAAATGCCCAAGGCCTCCAGACGCAAGACGCGCACAGGGTTGCGGCTCAACAGCGGCAGTTGCCCCAGGACGATCACACGCTGCTGCTGGCGTCCTGCGTCATTCAGGAACGCGCGCATCGCGGGGGCGAAGGCGGGGTTCGACAGCTGCTGTGACCACTTGCCAGCCAGCACCAGCGTGCGTTGGTCGCTCAGCCGCTTCTTTACCGCCTGCTGCATGTGGCGGCACGGCTCGATCGCCCAGGGCTCCAACAGCTGGTCTTCGAAACCCGGGAGGGGCAGGCAACTGCTGGCGGAGATCACCGTGGCCCGGACACCTTGTTCCTGGCCGAACGCGTCCATGAACAGGTTTAGCTGCGCGGCATGGCTGTCACCGAGCAGCATCAGCTCGTTCTGACGAAGGGCGGCTCCTCGCTGGCAGTCGCCGTGGATCCGGCCGTGGCAGATGGTGTCGGGCGCCGCATAGCGCAGCGCCGCTCTGGGGGGCGTGGGGGCGATACTGGCGTTAAGTGGTCGCGAAGCGAGCAAGGAGGTGACCATCATCGCCGCGACAACTGTGATCCTGGTGCCGCGCTTCATGCCCCGAGGTTTCTGCCACGGCTGTTCGATCCAGCGCCACGACAGCCACGCCAGCGAGGAGAAGGCGAACGCCACTGCCGTCAGCAGCGGCCAGGGCAAGTCGGGGTCTTGCCATGTGTAGCGCGCCAAGGCCAGTAAAGGCCAGTGCCAGAGGTACAACGAGTAGGAGAGCGCGCCGACCCATACCATCCACCGGCTTGACAGGTAGCGGCCCATCGCCACGTCGTCCCTCGCGGCGATGAGCATCAAGGCGCCCGCGCAGGGCCATGCCGCGGCAAGCGGGCTGAAGTGATCTCCGCTCAGCAGCGCAAAGGCGCTCAGCATCAAGCCCAGGCCCGTCAGGCCCAGCAGGAGACGTTGGCGGGGCGGTGCGTTGGGAGTCGGGCGCTGCACGCTCGCCAGCCAGGCGCCCATGAGGAACTCTGGCGCACGCGCGCTCATGGCGTAGTACAGATCCAGCAGCCCCTCACCGCCGCGCGATAGCCGCCACTGCGCTATGGCGAAGCCGGTCACGCACAGTGCGGCCAGCACGGTCGACAGCCAGCGTCTTGGAGTCCACCGCAGGACCAGCGGCAGCAACAGGTAGAACTGCATCTCCACCGCCAGCGACCAGGTGTGCAGCAACGGCCACTCGTGCGCGGCGGGCGCGAAGTAGTCGCCCTCTTGGGCGAAATGCTGGTTGCTGGTGAACAGCAAGGCGCGGCGCAGGCTCTTTTCGAACAATCGGAAGTCGTCCGGTACCAGAAGAACCGCGGCCAGCAACGCGACCACCAGCAGCATGGCCGCATACGCCGGCACGATGCGCCGTACACGATTGGCGTAGAAGTCTAGATATGAGAACCCATCCGCCCGCTGCAGGATGACGCGGGACACCACGAAGCCGGATATCACGAAAAACACGTCTACGCCGAGGTATCCGCCAGGCAGCCAATCGGCCCGCATGTGGAAGGCGATCACCGCGATCACCGCCAGGGCTCGCAAACCCTGGATGTCCAGTCGGATGTCGGCCCGGAGGCTCATGCGCGGTCCGTGGGGCAAGGTTCAGCGCACGAACGGGTGCACTTCGCCGGTCGTGCCGCGCACCGGTACGGCGGTTCGGATCACGTTGACGGTTTCAATGCAGTGGCGAGCGTCCTCGATGCCATAGCCGCGGTCCGCGAGGATCTCGTGGTAGCTGGTGGTGTGCAGTTCGGTGAAGCCTTCGGAGAACTCGAGCTTCTCCCCGCTGATGTCGATGTTGCGGAAAGTGGTCTTCTTGCCCTTGACTTCCTCGGGCAAGTCGCCGGCATCGATCGACAGGAACCAGCGCACGCGTGCGCGTTCGTATTCCAGGAAGCCGGCCGCACGGGCTTCGCCCGCGTGGTGCACCACGTTGCGTTGCAGCTTGCCGAAGATGAAGTGCAGCATGTCGAAGAAGTGCACGCCAATGTTGGTGGCCACGCCAAACGCCTTGCGGGGATCGCCTTTCCAGCTTTCGGCATACCAGCGACCTCGCGATGTGATGTAGGTGAGCTCGACATCGAACTTGGTGTCGGTCGGCGCGGCTGCCACCTTGATCTTGAGTTGCTTGATGGCGTCGTGGTGGCGCAGTTGCAGGATGTTGAATACGCGCTTGCCGGTTTCGCGTTCCACCAGGACCAATTCGTCCAATAGCTCGGGGGTGGGCACCAGGGGTTTTTCGCAGATCACGTCACAGCCCAGTCGCAGGCCGGCCGCGATGTGCGCATGGTGCAGGTAGTTGGGCGAGCAGACCGCCACATAGTCGAGCGCCGCCTCGGGGCGGCGCTTAATCTGGTGCGCGTATTCGAGAAAGCGTTCGAACTCGGTGAAGAACTCACTATGAGGCGAGATGCTGTCGATGATGCCAACCGAGTCGTTGGTGTCGTAAGCCACGGCCAGGTTGTGGCCCGTGTCCTTGATGGCGCGCATGTGGCGTGGTGCGATGTAGCCGGCGGCGCCGATGAGGGCAAAGTTCTTCATGGTTTGGCGGTCACAGTCGGAAGACTTGGAAGCCCTGTGCGGTCAGGGCGTGGCGGTCGTACAGGCTCTTGAGGTCACCGATCACGGGCTGGTGCTGGCGCGTGCAAAGCGCGCGCAGCGCCTGGGGATCCTGCTGACGGTACTGCTGGTGCCCCACCGCGACGATGAGACTGTCCACCGGGTGGGCCGGGTCGAGCTCGGCGAGCTGGATGCCGTATTCGTGTCGCACTTCCTCGGCGTCGGCCCATGGGTCGGTCACCACCACGTTCACGTTCCAGCCCTGCAGCTCACGCACCAGATCGACCACCTTGCTGTTGCGGATGTCGGGGCAGTTCTCCTTGAACGTGATCCCCATGACACCCACGGTGCTACGCGCCACGTCGATGCCGTTGTTCAGCATGCGCCGCACGATGCTGCGCGCTGCGTAACGTGCCATGTTGTCGTTGATGCGTCGCCCCGCCAGGATCACCTGCGGGTGGTAGCCGAGTTCTTCGGCCTTGTGCGTGAGGTAGTACGGATCCACACCGATGCAATGGCCGCCGACCATGCCGGGACGGAAGGGCAGGAAGTTCCACTTGCTACCGGCGGCTTCCAGCACCTCGAGCGTGTCGATGCCGATGCGATCGAATATCACCGACAGCTCATTGACGAAGGCGATGTTGAGGTCGCGCTGGCTGTTCTCGATGACCTTGGCCGCCTCCGCCACCTTCAGGCTGCTCGCCTTCCAGGTGCCTGCCTTGATGATCGCCGCGTATAGCGCGTCAACCGCATCAGCCACTTCGGGCGTACTTCCGCTCACGATCTTGCGGATGGTGGTGAGCGTGTTCACCTTATCGCCCGGGTTGATGCGTTCCGGGCTGTAGCCGCAATAGAAGTCCTGGTTGAACTTGAGTCCGCTGCACTGCTCCAGCACGGGGACGCACACTTCTTCGGTCGCACCTGGGTAGACAGTGGACTCGTAGATCACGACATCGCCTCGCTTGAGCGCCTTGCCGACGGTCTCGCTGGCCTTCACCAGCGGGGTCATGTCGGGGCGGTTGGCCTTGTCCACTGGCGTGGGCACCGTCACGATGAAGACGCCGGCTTCGAGCAGGTCGGCAGGGGCGCAGCTATATCGCAGATGCCGAGCGGCTTGCAAATCTTCTTCGCTGCACTCCATGGTGTGGTCGCGCCCCCGCTCCAGCTCGTCGATGCGTCTGGCATCGATGTCAAAACCGAGCACGGACCGGTGCTTGCCGAATTCCACGGCCAACGGCAGACCTACATAGCCCAAGCCGATGATCGCGATGGTTTTCTGATCCAGATTCATGTGATGACGTGTTGTCGTGCGGGATTCAAATTTCGGCGTCACGCAGTCGCTTCGCCTGCTGGTCCTTGCTCGAAAGCACGGGAGGCGCCGAGAGCGGCCATGCGATGCCAATGTCGGGGTCGTTCCAGGCGATGGCGCGTTCATGCTGTGGCGCGTAGTAGTCGGTGGTCTTGTAGAGAAAGTCGGCACTTTCGCTGAGCACCAGAAAACCGTGCGCCAGGCCAGGAGGGATCCAGAGCTGTCGGTGGTTGTCCTCGCTGAGTTCGGTGCCGGTCCATTGGCCGAAGGTGGGCGAGCCGCGGCGGATGTCCACCGCCACGTCGAAGACGGTGCCCCGCACCACGCGCACCAGCTTGCCCTGGGGATGCTGGACCTGATAGTGCAGGCCGCGCAACACGCCCTGCGCGCTGCGGCTGTGGTTGTCCTGCACGAAGGAGATGTCCAGGCCCGCGGCCCCCTGAAAGGCGCGGTGATTGAAGCTTTCGAAGAAGAAGCCGCGCGCGTCGCCGAACACGCGCGGCTCAATGAGCAGCACGTCGGGAATTCGGGTGGGCGTGACGTTCATGGCTGCGCAGAGGGGTCGTCGATCAGGCGCAGCAGGTACTGGCCGTAGTCGTTCTTGCGCGTGGCCTGGGCGAGTTCGCGCAGGGCGTCGCGGTCGATCCAGCCGTGACGCCACGCAATCTCCTCGGGACAGGCGATCTTCAGCCCCTGGCGGCGTTCCAGTGTGGCGATGAATTGGCCCGCCTCGAGCAAGCTTTCATGGGTGCCCGTGTCGAGCCACGCGTAGCCGCGTTGCATGATCTGTACCGTGAGCTTTCCCCTGTCCAGGTAGGCTTGGTTCACGTCGGTGATCTCGAGTTCGCCGCGCGCACTGGGCTTGACCGCGCGGGCGATGTCCACCACCTCCGCGTCATAGAAGTAGAGGCCGGTGACCGCATAGTTGCTGCGCGGGTGAGAGGGTTTTTCCTCGATGCTGCGGGCCTTGCCTGAGGCATCGAAGCTCACCACCCCATAGCGTTGCGGATCGTTCACGTGGTATGCGAACACCGTGGCGCCATTCGTCTGGGCGTCGGCCCTGGACAGCAGCTTGCCGAAGTCGTGTCCGTAGAAGATGTTGTCACCCAGGATCAGCGCCGAGGGGCCGCCGTCGATGAAGTCCGCCCCGATGAGAAATGCTTGTGCCAGACCTTGTGGCTCGAGTTGCACGGCGTAGCTCAGCCGGATGCCCCACTGTTCGCCGCCTCCCAGCAACTGCTGGAAGCGAGGTGTGTCTTGTGGTGTGCTGATGACGAGAACGTCGCGGACGCCTGCCAGCATCAACGAGGTCAAGGGGTAGTAGATCATCGGCTTGTCGTACACCGGCAGCAGTTGCTTGCTGATCGCCAGTGTGGCGGGGTGCAGCCGGGTGCCCGCGCCGCCCGCCAGGATGATCCCCTTGCGCGGCGTGGTCGGGTGGGGCTTGACCATCAGAGTATCTCCTGCAGCATGCGCCGCACACCGAGGCGCCAGTCGGGCAGTGTCAGGCCGAAGCTTGCGCACAGGCGCCGCGTGTCCAGTCGCGAGTTGAGCGGCCGCTGCGCGGCCGTGGGATAGGCGCTGGTAGGAATGGGCACAAGCTCTTGTACTTTCAATGGGCGGCTTGGGGAAAGCTCGCGCGCCGTGTCGAGCACGAAGCGCGCATAGCCGAACCAACTGGTTTCTCCGCGAGCCGCCAGGTGATAGGTGCCGCAAGTGCCAGCGTCGCGCAGGGCCTGTCGCAGGGCATGCGCCGTCACATCGGCAATCAGATCCGCGCCGGTGGGGGTGCCGATCTGGTCATCGATCACGGTGAGGCGGTCCCGCTCACCCGCGAGGCGCAGCATCGTCTTGGCGAAGTTGTTCCCCCGCGCGGCATAGACCCAGCTGCTGCGAAAGATCAGGTGGCGGTTGGGCGCCGCCGCGCGCACGCGCTCCTCGCCGTCGAGCTTGGTTCGGCCGTACACGCTGCACGGCGCAGTGAGGGCCGACTCCGTCCAGGGGGCTTTGCCGCTGCCATCGAACACGTAGTCGGTGGAGAAATGAACCACCAGGGCGCCCACTTCCGTGGCCGCTTCGGCCAACACCCCGGGCGCGACAGCGTTGATGGTATGCGCGACGTCGGGCTCCTGTTCCGCTCGGTCGACCGCGGTGTAGGCTGCGGCGTTCACGATGGCGGCGGGGCGCAGCCGTAGGACTGTCTCGCGCAAGCTAGGCGGGTCGAGCAGGTTGCCGCAGCCGCGGCCATCCAGGTTGTCGTGCCTCGTGAGCGGGACCACGTGGCCCAAGGGAGCGAGACTTCGCTGCAGCTCCCAGCCGAGTTGGCCTGCCGATCCCAAGAGAAGAATGGGCCGCATATCGAGTGTGGGTGCGCCACTCAGCGGAGGCGGTAGCGCCGCTTGAGCGCCATCACGCGCTCGTGGTGCAGTTCAATGCTGCGGGAGGCGCGCCAGCTCTGTCGCAGCAGCACGAACACCAGGACGGCAAAGCCTATAGCGACCGCCGACACCGCTGCAATCAGCGCCTTCTTGGGGGCGCTGGGTTTCTTTGGGAGGGTGGGTGCCTGAACCAGGTCCTCGTCCGACAGGCCATGCATGGCCTCGTCCACTTTGCGAATGGCGGTCTGTATCTCCACGAGACTGGATGAGATGCTGGCGATGGACTCCGCGAGCGCACCGGTGTTAGTGCGGGGGCTGGGGTCTTCCAGCAGCTTCTGCGCGGTCTTGCTGGCCGCCGCGAGCTCCGCCACCTGAGCGTCCAACATGGTCTTTTCGGCGCTCAGGCGCTTGAGCTCGACTTCGCGAGGCTTCGAGTCGGCATACACTTGGTTCAAGATCTCCTGTGTCATGCGGTGAGCCGCTTCCGGCGTGCGACCGGCCACCGTCAGACTGACCAGCTTGGTGCCGCGCAGCACGGAGGTGGAGACGTTTCTCTGAAGGTCTTCGCGGGCCTCTTCGGCTTGTTCTTCGTTCAGCTGGTCGAGGTAGCCCAGATTCCTGAGGGCGCCATCCAGCACGTGGGCTGCGGTCATGCTGGCCGCGACCGAGCCTTCGCCCTTGATGATCGAGGTGCTTTCGTACTTTTCAGGCAGCAAATGCGTCAGTCCATATACCAAGGCTCCGCCGAGCACGGGCCAGAGGATCAGCCATTTCAGGTTCTCGGCGATTGTCAGCAGGACATCCAACAGGTCAATCGAATCGTCGCCGGGAGGCATGGGGGAATGTTCGGGCGTCATGTGGCGAGGTAGCGGGATGACAGACAGTCGTGGGGAGAAGGAATGAGAGGAGGGGCGCTTTCACGCCGGTGTGTAGTGCGAGGCAATCCACTGCCGGTACGCGCCACTTTGCACGTGAGCGACCCACTCCGCATGTTCCAGGTACCACTGCACCGTCTTGCGGATACCGGTTTCGAAGGACTCCGCCGGCCGCCAGCCGAGTTCGGTTTCCAACTTGCGTGCATCGATCGCGTAGCGTCGATCGTGTCCAGGGCGGTCCTGCACATGTGTGATCTGGACGGCATAGGATTGCCCGTCCTCGCGCGGGCGCAAGGCGTCGAGCAAGTGGCAGATCGTGTGGACGATCTCGATGTTGGACTTTTCGTTCCAGCCGCCCACGTTGTAGGTCGTTCCTACGGTGCCGGCTTCCAGCACGCGACGGATTGCGCTGCAGTGATCCTTCACGTAGAGCCAGTCGCGCACCTGCAGGCCATCGCCGTACACGGGCAGAGCCTTGCCCGCCAAGGCGTTGACGATCATTAGTGGAATGAGTTTCTCTGGAAAATGAAACGGCCCGTAGTTGTTGCTGCAATGGGTGGTCAGCACTGGTAGGCCGTAGGTGTGGTGCCAGGCGCGCACGAGGTGGTCGCTGGCGGCCTTGCTCGCAGAGTAAGGGCTGTTGGGCTCGTAGGGGTGCGTTTCGGTGAAAGCCGGGGCGTTGGGCTCGAGGCTGCCAAAGACCTCGTCGGTGCTGACATGCACGAATCGGAAGTCGGCCTTATCCGCCGGAGGCAAGCTGGACCAATGCGCGCGCACCGCCTCGAGCAAACGGAAAGTGCCTACCACGTTGGTCTGAATGAAGTCGTCGGCACCGCGAATTGAGCGGTCGACGTGGCTTTCAGCGGCGAGATGAAGAACGGCACGCGGGCGGTGCTCGGTGAGCAGGTGCGTCACCAAGGTCTTGTCACCAACATCACCATGAATGAATAGGTGGCGCGGATCGTCCCGCAGGCTGTCCAGGTTCTCCTGATTTCCGGCGTACGTCAGCAAGTCCAGGTTGACCACTGGCTCATCGTGACTTTCAAGCCAGTCAAGCACGAAGTTTGCACCGATGAAGCCGGCGCCACCAGTAACCAGAATCATGGGGTCTTCCTTGGGGCGGGTGTCGATGGGTGCCGACCCGGCCCCTCACACCGCATTATCTTCCACCGCCATGCACAACCACCTTTTCGCGAATGTGGCAGCGCGGGCAAAGTGATGCAAAAGTATGCGTCTCTCAAGCCGCACCCGGTAGAGCCCAGGCGATGCCAAGCGCGATCAGGATCGCTCCACTCCAGAATCGCGCCGTCAATCGTTCCTTGAACACGAGGGCCCCCCCCAGTGGAACGAGGACATACGCCAGCGCTGCAAACGGCATCAGTTGCGAAAGCTGAAGGCTACGTAGTACCAGAATCGCCAGAATCACCGAAGTGAGCTGAAGGGCGATGCCGGCGGTCAATAAGGGAAATCCCCGGCGCAAGGCCCCCAGAGTAGACGCGGCCTTCATAAGCATCTGGGCCGTGCTGCTGCTGAGCACGGCCCCCAGGCACATTGCGATTTCGCTGGCCGTCATTTGGCCCTTACCCCACCCGCCGACAGGAAGATGCCGATCGTCAGAATCGCCATGCCCACGTAATAGCGTTGGCCCAATGATTCGTCGAAGATGACGGTACTGGCCAGCGGCGTGAAGATGTAGATCAGGGCTGTCCAGGGGTAGGCGCTAGACAGTGGCAGGTCGCGCAAACTACCGAGCCAGCAGGCCATGCTCATGGCCGATGCGACCAAGCCCAGCCACATGGCCGCGTTCCAGATGAAGCCTTCCGACAGGCCCGGGTTAGCCAGGGCGTGCAACCCTGCACCTTTGAACAGTAGTTGGGCGCCTGTCATCCACGCGACCATCGCGGCAAGCAAGAGCCACGCGAACATCTTGCGCCCGAAGCTTTGCACGATGGGTGGAGGTCAGCGCTGTGCCACGATCAGGCTTTGGCCACACGCAACGGTGCGCACCAAGGGCAGCTTTTCGACGACGTTGCCAATGCCGTTGAGGGGGCGTGCCATCCAATCAGGGCAGAACATCGGCACCAGGTTGATCACCGAGCTGTGCTGCACCTCGAAGCCCGCTGACCGCAGCCAGGCTTCGATGGTCATCGGAAGAAACGAACGTTCCTCGTGCTCGATGTGGTACTTCGAAAATTTTTCGAGCAGCTTGAGCACGGGATTGAAGCCGTTGGGTTCGAGAACGACAACGGCTCCCTTGAAGCGGGCAAGAGCGGCCACTGCCCGTGCGGGGTCGGGCAGGTGGTGCAGCACACCACGAAGCACGATGACGTCAAAGCGGTTTTCATCCAGCAAGTCACCCAGTTCGTAAATGTTGCCCATGCCGAAGCGCACCCGATCCGCCACCCCGGCCGCCGCTGCCCGGCGTGTGGCGGCTTCAATGGCGGTGGCCGCAGGATCGATGCCCAACACGGATTCGACCCCCAGATCGGCGAACATGACCGTGTAGGCGCCATCGCCGCAGCCCAGGTCGAGAACCCGTTTGCCTTGGAAGGGATAGACTGCCGAAATCCCGGCGGTGATCCGGCCATTCGCCAGTTGTGACGACAACTTTTCTGCCGTATAGGCATACGAGCCGGTGGCCTTGACATCGGCGTCGAATCGATTGACGTTTTCTTTGGTGTTGGGTTGTGTGCTCATAACTGGTTCCGGGGTTTGATGCCAAAAGCGAGCATGTTGCCCACGTTCAAGGCGAGGGTTCGATCCGCCAGCCTCATGGTCTCCAGCACGCGCAGGATCAGCCTTTTGAGGGTGTGGGGCAGGGGCGTCAGGCGCAGCCAGTATCGCAGCGGGTACGCATTTCGAATCGCTTGGACTTCAACGGCCTGGAAACCGCTTTGTTCCATCAAACTCAGCAATGACTGCGGGCTGAACAGTTGAAGGTGTTCGATATCGATGATGGGCGAGCGCAGGCCCAGCAGGCGGTTCAGCGGTGCACGCCAATTGTGGACCACCACGGCAAAACCTCCGCCCGCCTCCAGGAGGTCGTGAGCGGCCTCGGCGAACGATCTCGGGTCGGCAATGTGCTCCAGTGTCATGAAGGAGCAAATGAGGCTCGGCTGTATGCCTTCCAGCATGTCTGGGGAAAACATGCCTTCGCGCAACAGGGGGCGGACGTCTGGCGGTGCGGCATCAATGGCCGCACGTGAGGGTTCGATGCCCACGACCGGAGAGAAACCCTGCTCCTGCAACCAGGGTAGCAAGGGGCCGCTGCCAGCCCCTACGTCGATGGCGGCGTGGCGATCCGACAGCTTCGCTACATGGGGCTTCAAGGCGTTGGCATAGCTCTTGGCTGCCGCCAGGGCCTCCGTGCCCGAATCGAAATCGGCCTGGGCATACGCGTCCCGGAGGTAGTCCTGCGCCGGTGGCGTCGGCGCATATACCAGATCACAAGTGGTGCATTGAACGAGCCGCAGGCACATGAACTCAGGTGTCTTACGCGAAGCGTAGGTGAGCCCGCTGAGCTGATGGAGGTCTATGTGCTCGTCGGCAAAGTGGACATGCGTTGTGCAGTGGCAGACTGGGCAGGGGCGTTCGTGCTCGGCCAAGGTGCTGCTGTTCATTGGGCGGCCCTCTGTGCAGAGCACCTTGTTGACGGCCCGGCGGCGCTCATGCGTTCCCCTTCGGTTCGGCGGATTGCAGTTTGCCCCTGACGATGATATGGCGGCGGATGAAGGCGGGGCGCGCTTTCGCTTCCTCGAAGATCTTGCCGATGTACTCGCCGAGAAGCCCGATGCCCAGGATGGTGAAGGAGCCGAAGAACATCACGAGCAGCGACAGGAATGTGATCCCCTGTGGCACGGAGTCGGGGGCCGCCAGGCGAATGCCGACGGCGACCAGTGCCAGCAGGACCGTGGCCATGCATGCGACGCCACCCATTGCAGTGAGCAGATGTAGTGGCATGCGCGAGAAGGAAAAGATGCCCTTCTTTGCCCACCCGATGTTCTTGATCCAGTTGTTCGTGCTGACGCCAAACATGCGTTCCGGACGGACATAGTCCACGCCGACCTGAGTGAATCCAACATAGGCGCGCAGTCCGCGCAAGAACGCGTCACGCTCGTGGCATTGCAGCAGCCAGTAAACGACCCTGCGATCGATGAGCGAAAAGTCTCCAGCATTCTTGGGAACAGGCACTTCGCTCATCGCGGCGAACAGGCGATAGAAACCACGGTAGCAGGCCTCGAGCCAGTAGGGCATTTCCCGTTTGGTTCGGCGACCATAAACCACATCGGCCCCGGCGCGCCATGCCTCGACGAACGCCTCGATCAATTCGGGAGGATCCTGAAGGTCGCCATCGAGCAGGACGCAGGCCTCCTTGCTGGAAATTTCCATACCGCTCCGAAAGGCCGCTTGCGATCCGAAGTTGCGCGAGTGGGTGATGCCAAGAACGCGCGGATCGCTTGCGCTGAGGGCGCGAATGACTTCCTCGGAATCGTCTGGAGAGCAGTCGTTGACGAAGATGATCTCGTAGTCGACATCGAGCTGGGCGAACACCTTGGCCAGCCGCTCATGCATGATCGGGATGGCCTGAGCGTCCTTGTAGCAGGCGACGATGGCCGAGACCGAGTTCTGCGACGAGCGACGGGGTGCTTTCTTGCTCAGCTTGTGGAAGTCCGATTTGGGCAGTTGCTGCTTCCACCATTCCTGTGAGCGTCTGAGGCCGTCCGCCAGCGCGACCCGTGCATACCAACCCAGAAGGCGTTGTGCCTTGTCTGGATTGGCGTACCACTTGTCGGTGTCCCACGCCCGGCCCGCCGAGGGCGCGAATTGCGGGACGGTGTCAATGGCAAAAACCTCGCGCACGATCGACGCGAGATCGGCGAGCGAGGTTTGAACGCCAGTGCCGATGTTGAAGGACTCGCCAGCGAGCTCCGGCCCCATCTTCAGGGCGGCATCCGCAAAAGCCTCCACCACGTCGTCGATGTAGACGAAGTCCCTCGTCACCTCTGGCTTGGCGAACGTCGGCAGTTCGCCGCGCAGGGTGTGGTCGCACAGCGTGGAGATCAGTCGCGAGCTGTCTTCGTAAGGGCCATACACCGAATAGAGACGCAGATTGACGATCGGAAGCCCGCGAACCTTGCCAAAGTAGGTAATGGCGGCATTGGCGGCCACCTTGCTTACCGCGTAGTGGCTGTTGGGCAATGGCGCTTCGTCTTCCGCGGGGCCAGCCGAGTTCAGTCCGTACTCCGAGGAGCTTCCCGCATGCACGTAGGCGCTCAGCGCCATGGGTTCGAGTTCTTCGAGCAGTCGAATGAAGCTGGTGTAGTTCGTGTCGTGAATGCGCTCGTGGTCTCTTTCAAACGAGTAAGCGCCAAACGACGAGCAATCGAAGACGGTCTTCGGGGCCAGCCGCTGCAGCAGCGAACGGGTGCTGACTGGATCCTGCAGGTTCATGAAGGCGGTGTTGGCACTCGGAACACCTGCCAGACGCCAAGGACTGCCGGAGAACACCGTTCCCACCACGTCGCTGCGGACCGCCAGCAACTGGCGCAGTAGGTTGGCGCCAATGAAACCGCTGGCGCCGATCACCAAGATGGGGCCGACGAGGCTTTTGAGTTTGTCTTCCGCCGTCATGGCTGATCCGTGATCATTTGCCGAATGGACTGGGTGTCCAGCCCACATTGCGCGCGGTGGAAATTCTGCGAACCAAAACGCCCACTCGGATATCCCAGGGCAAACCGATGAGTGAACGACGAGCACCCGATGCCACGTTTCACGAGGTCCATTGTCAAATGCGTGCCCAGACCCCCTTGAGCTACGTGTTCCTCAATGACATGGAGCGGGCCGTTCGCAATCTGCCGATGGAACGCCTCGGGAATCGAGAATTCGTCGAACTCGCACACGGCCCAGACCGCGGGGCGTTCTTCCTGAGACAGGCCCTGCAGAGCCTGCCAGGCGACGCCGGCCATTGGCCCCAAGGCGGCCAAAGCTCCCCGTTTGCCGGGCAGGACTTCCCGCCAGGGGTTGTAAACGGGCGCTTGCGTGCCCGCAGGCCGTGCGTCCAGGCCCAGCCTGAGGTAGGTGGGCCGCGAAAAGCGGCCCACCAGTGCGAGCAGATCCTCGTCGAAGGCGGGCGCCAGCACCTGAACTCCCAAAGCATTCATGGTCGCGCAGTCCTCCAGCGCGTGGTGCGTCGGTCCCATGTGCCCGTACGCGTAGCCACCCCCGTTGCCCACTAGGCAAACGGGCAGTCCACCCAGGCAGACGTCGTTTCGGATCTGCTCGAAGGGGCGCGCGTAGCAGAAGGGAGCAATGCTGTAAACGATGACGCGCAGCCTTTCGCGGGCCAAACCCGCTGCGACGCCCACCATGTTCTGTTCGGCTACGCCAGCGTTGACGAATCGCCCGCCCATGGCCGCTCGCACTTCTTCCAGTGCCATGAATCCGAGATCGCCGGTCAGGAAGAAGCAGTCTTCCGTGTTGTGGTTCTCGAGCACGGCTGCGGCGAAGGCCTTTCTCATCGCGCGCCTCCGTTTTGCATGATCGCGTTGCGCGCGGCCAGGTATTGTTCGGGCGTGAGCGGAAGGTAGTGCGACTCCAGGCTGTTCTCGAAGTGGAGGTCTTTCCCCTTGATGGTCTCCAGTATCAGCACCACCGGAAGGCCGTGTTCGCCTGGGCTCAGCGCACGGGTGATTCCTTGCGGGTCGTGACCATCCACCCTGCGCACCTCGGCTCCGAAGGCGGCGATCCGCGGGCTGAGGTCTTCGCAGGAGATGACATCCATGGTTCGACCGAACCCCTGCAGGCCGTTCTGGTCAATCAGGATGAACAGTTTGTCCAGCCGCTGATGGACGGCGAATGTCAAGGCTTCCCAACAGCCCCCCTCCTGCCACTCACCGTCGGAGCACAAACAGAACACTCGGCGCGAATGGCCCATGTGGCGCGCGGCGAGCGCGAGTCCGGCCGCGAGCGATGGCCCATGGCCCAGTGAGCCCGTGGAAAACTGAAGACCCGGAATGCCAGCCCCACTCGGATGTCCTGGTAGCAGGGAGTCGTCGCGGGTGAACGTGGTTAGCGCTTCTTCCGATAGTTTGCCGAGGCTCCACAACGTAGCGTATAGGGCGGCGGCGGAATGCCCTTTGGACAGGATGAACCGGTCTTCCTCGGCCATCACCAGGTGGTGCAGCGCCATCAGCGCGTCGATGCAGGAAAAGTTGCCGCCGAGATGCCCAGACTTGGCATCGTGGTGCATTTGCAGCAAACGAAGTTTGGTCTCGATCAGAAGTTCGTCGAACCGGTTGTTCATCGGGTGCAGGTCAGTCAGGTTGGGTGCGAGGTGTTAGCCGGTGTTCCGGAGGCATCGGGGGAGGGCTCGTCAGGGCAGATCGTTGGCGAGTTCCTGTGACATCTATCGCTGCGGCGTACGCCGAAACCTCTCATGGCATTCGGTCAGCACAACAGGCACCTCGGTGGGCTTGTAAAGCTTCTGCTCTCGTGGTTCGGCATATCCTCCCGCTCCTGGTGCCGTGTGCCACTTAGCCGCCAAGGCGAAATGCGTTTCGAAGCTGGCCCCATAACTGGCGACCACGTCGGTGGGAAGTCGGCGCGGGCCGGATTCTTCGACCAACAGCCAAGCGGCGGACAACAGTTCGCATGGTACCCGGGCCAGTGCGGCTTCTGCCAGCTTCTGACTGCCCGGGTAGCCTCCCACGGTCCATGCCTGGCCGATGCTCATGGCCTGCATCGCATACAGAACGCCCGGAGACTGGCCCGACAAGTCGACAACGGGGGTGCCCGGGCGCAGACCGGCCGCCTGCGCAGCCTGCTGGATGGCATTCACGTACTGGGCAAAGTCTTCGGACAGCACCAGCCGTGAGGAGTCTTGGCCCAGGCTGACGACGCTGTTGTTCTTGCTCAGGGTTTGTGGCTGCCGGTAGGGTTGGTTGAAACCCAGCTGCAGCAACAGCGCAGACAAGGCTTGCGTGGCAAAGACGAGCGGCAAGGCAAAGCCCCACCCGCCCCTGGCCTGTGCCAGCGGCCCGAGCAGGACGACGCCGGCCAACAGCCAGAAGAATCCCACGAAGCCCGCTACCCACCAGTAGTTGCCATTGCTGCCGATGGCATACGCATAGGGCATGGCCAAGAACAGGAGGACGGGTAGCAGTCGCTGGACGCGGAGGCCGTGTGGCAGCACTTCCCGCCATCTGACCAGGAGCAAGGCCGCGCAGGCAAAGACAATCCCGATGAGGATCAGGGCGCGGAATTCGCCAAAGCCGGTGGGGTTCGGGGCGGCACCGCCCACAATGGCAGTGGTGGTCGCGAACAGGCCGGCGGACACCAGCAGGGCCAACAGCCTCCAACGCGGCACCTGTTGGAGTGCGCACCAGGCGCCTGCGAACGCCACCGCGCCGCTCAACTGCAGCGTCACCCGTTCGCGCGCCTGCAACTGGAAATCACCAAGGCGGAAGGTCTTTGCGACAGTGTGGCCTGCGCCGACCAGATCGTAAAAGGCCAGTCCGGTCTCCAGCCGTCCGATGAAAGCATGCAACGAGCCATCAATCAGCAGAACGGAGACAAGAAGGGCAACCAGCGCCGTGGCGATGGCCAGGACGAGGAGGCGCCAGGTCAGCTTGCGTGCGGCAAGGAGAAACGCGAGTGTCACCAGGGCCAGCGCCATGGCCGTACTCGGCTTCGCCAAGAACGCAATGCACCCTCCCAAGCCGATCAGCAGCCACCCGGCGATGCTTCTGGCGGACGGGATCTTGTCTGCCAGGACAATGCCGATGGACGCCACTAACAGTGCCTGGAATGCCAGCGAGTTGTAATTCGGCGTGACCAGCCACCAGGAAAACGTCACCAGGCATGCCACCGACCACCCGGCACTGACAACCGCCGTTTCGAGTGGGCGGTGGACCTCATGCGCACTGGCCGCGCGCATGACCAGCCAGGTGAGGCACCAGGACAGCAAGAAAATAATGCCGATGTTGGCCTGGCGCAGGCTGGCGACATCGCCTCCCACGGCCAAGTAGAGCGGGTGGTACACGAAGCCGAACTGGGTGAGCGACCAGTCGAACAGAAAGGGATTGGATACCCAGTTGAGGTAGAAGCCTTCGTCCGTGAAATCGAAGCCATACCGGCTGTAGTGGAGGATCCAGACCAGCAGCATGCCGGTGGCCATGGCGGCCAGAGCCAGCGGCAATCGAGCCCAGGCCCCGGGCGGCGGCGGGTGCTCAGGCCTAGTGGGGGGCACTTGCATGTCGGTTCCGCGGACTCACTCGCCAGGCCGGATCGCTCGCAGCTCGAGGGCGTTGCCGCCACTGCCTGTCCAGCAGGCGTGGCTCATGAACGAGCAGTCCTTCAATGCCCGTGGGCCACGTGTTCGCCCGCCGCCAGCCGGTACACCGTGCCGCAGTACGGGCACATCGCTTCCCCCGTGCTCGCCACGTCCAGATAAACCTTCGGGTGGCTGTTCCACAGCTTCATGTCGGCCAGCGGGCTGGGGCAGAACACCCCGCCGTGGCTGTTGAGGTCCTTGGCCTTGAGTTCGACGACCGCCTTGCTCATGCTGCGCTCCTCAGACCTTGGTCAGCCAATGGGCATATTTCGAGTTGCGCCCGTTCACGATGTCGAAGAAGGCGCTTTGGATCTTCTCGGTGATCGGCCCGCGCGAGCCGCTGCCCAGTTCGATGCGGTCGAGCTCGCGGATGGGCGTCACTTCGGCGGCGGTGCCGGTGAAGAAGGCCTCGTCGGCGATGTAGACCTCGTCGCGCGTGATGCGCTTCTGCACGATCTCCAGGCCCAGGTCCTTGGCGATGTGGAACACGGTGTTGCGCGTGATGCCGTTGAGCGCGCCGGCCGAGAGGTCGGGCGTGTAGATCACACCGCCCTTGATGACGAAGATGTTTTCGCCAGCGCCTTCGCTCACGAAGCCGCTGGAGTCGAGCAGCAGGGCCTCGTCGTAGCCCTCGTCGGTGGCTTCGGTGTTGGCCAGGATGCTGTTGGTGTAGTTGCTCACCGCCTTGGCCTGCGTCATGGTGATGTTGACGTGGTGGCGGGTGTAGCTGCTGGTCTTGACGCGAATGCCGCGCTTCATGCCCTCATCGCCCAGGTAGGCGCCCCAGGCCCAGGCGGCCACGCTCAGGTGGATGGTGTTGCCCTTGGGGCTCACGCCGAGCTTCTTGTCGCCGATCCAGGTGAGCGGGCGGATGTAGCCGCTTTTGAGGCCGTTGGCGCGGATCACCTCTTTCTGCGCCTCGTTCACCTGCTCGATGGTGAAGGGGATCTTCATGCGCAGGATCTTGGCGCTGTTGAACAGGCGCTCGGTGTGTTCCTGCAGGCGGAAGATGGCCGTGCCGTTGACCGTGTCGTAGGCCCGCACGCCCTCGAAGGCGCCGCAGCCGTAGTGCAGGGTGTGGGTCAGCACGTGGATCTTCGCGTCGCGCCAGTCCACCAGTTGGCCATCCATCCAGATCTTGCCGTCGCGGTCGGACATCGAGGGAGCGGGGGAGCTCATGCGTTTCCTTTGGGGAGTGGGGGTATTCGGGTAACCGGCGATTTTACGGCGGCGCCCGGCCTCAGCGCTCCGTCGGGGCGTCCGCTTCGGGACGCTGGAAACCCCAGTCCAGCAGCTTGCCGTGGGCAAATCGCGCCTGCACGCTGGCGCCGCCCGGGTCCGTCCAGCGGTAGACCTCGGGCTGCTCACCCTCGGATGACATGAGTTCGCCCAGCGCGCGGGCCAGGCCGATCACGCCCACCAGCGGCAGGCCCGCGTGCAGGCGCGAATTCAGCATGACGGCGCTGTCCACGTGGCCGATCGGTCGCCGCGCCGCGCGCTGCATCACCGTCATCAGCCGGGTGAAGTGCAGGAGCATCCACAACACCAGGCCGCCGGCCACGGCCGCAACGCCCGGCCAGCCGAACTGCCGGTAACCCCAGTACAGAAGGGCGGCGCCGATGACGGCCGCCGCGATGCGTCGAATTCCCATGTGGTCCTCTGTCAGTCGATGCGTCGCACCAGCTCCAGCGCCTCTTCGATGCGCTCGACCCCGTGCACGGTCAGGCCGTCGAAGGCCTTGTCGTTCTTCTTCGGCAGGTTGGCCCTGGGCACCACCGCCACGGAAAAGCCCAGTTTGGCTGCCTCTTTCAGGCGCTCCTGGCCGCGCGGCGCGGGCCGCACCTCGCCGGCCAGGCCCACCTCGCCGAAGGCCAGAAAGCCCTTGGGCAGCGGCTTGCCGCGCAAGCTGCTGGTGATGGCCAGCATCACGCCCAGGTCGGCCGCGGGCTCGCTGATGCGCACGCCGCCCACGGCATTGACGAAGACGTCCTGGTCCAGGCAGGCCACGCCCGCGTGGCGGTGCAGCACGGCCAGCAGCATGGCCAGGCGGTCGCGCTCCAGGCCCACGCTCAGGCGGCGCGGGCTGGGCCCGCCGCTGTCCACCAGGGCCTGCAGTTCCACCAGCAAGGGGCGCGTGCCCTCCAGCGTCACCATCACGCAACTGCCCGGCACCGGCTGGGCGTGCTGCGACAGGAAGATGGCGCTGGGGTTGCTCACGCCCTTCAGGCCCTTCTCGGTCATGGCGAACACGCCGATCTCGTTGACCGCGCCGAAGCGGTTCTTGATCGCGCGGATGAGCCGGAAGCTGCTGTGCGTGTCGCCCTCGAAATAGAGCACGGTGTCCACCATGTGCTCCAGCACGCGCGGGCCGGCCAGCGCGCCTTCCTTGGTGACGTGACCCACCAGCACGATGGCCGTGCCCGAGGCCTTGGCCGCGCGCGTGAGGTGGGCCGCGCATTCGCGCACCTGCGCCACCGAACCCGGGGCGCTGGTGAGCTGTTCCGAATAGACGGTCTGGATCGAGTCGATCACCGCGATGGCGGGCTTCTCGGCGTCCAGCGTGGCCAGGATCTTCTCGAGCTGGATCTCGGCCAGCACCTGCACCTCGGAGCCCTCCAGGCCCAATCGGCGCGCGCGCAGCGCCACCTGGGCGCCGCTTTCTTCACCCGTCACGTAAAGCGACGGAAACCCCGCGCGCTGCAGGCTGTCCAGCGCCTGCAGCAGCAGGGTGGACTTGCCGATGCCCGGGTCGCCGCCGATCAGCACCACGCCGCCCTCGACGATGCCGCCGCCCAGCACGCGGTCCAGCTCCTCGTGACCGGTGGGCGTGCGTTCCACCTCGCGCGCCTCGATGCGCGAGAGCGGCATCACCTCGCTGGTCTTGGCCAGCGCCGCGAAGCGGTTCTTCGCTGGCGCGCCGCCGCCCTCTGCCACGCCTTCCACCAGCGTGTTCCAGGCGTTGCAGTGCGGGCACTTGCCCAGCCAGCGCGGGCTGGTGCCGCCGCACTCGCTGCAGGTGTAGATCGTCTTGTCCTTGGCCATGTCGCGCTTGTTGGATCGGGTGCGCAATATAGTCGAGCGCCCGCGCCGCCCGGCCGGCCTCGTCGACCGCCACCCACCCC
>NZ_CCAE010000014.1 GCF_000723405.1 Hydrogenophaga intermedia
CCCCCTTCCCGGCGGCGGGCCGGGGCGAGGGGGAGGCGGGGGGGCGCGCAAAAAATTGGCCCGGGGGGGGGGGAAGGGGCAAGGGGGGGGAAAATAAAAAAACCACCCCCAGCGCCACGCCCCCGCCCCCCACCCCGCCGATACCCTGATCCGACCACCCCCAGACTGAGGAGCTTCCCCGTGAACGCCGTCATCGACACCCCCACCCCCGATTTCACCGCCATCAAGCAGCGCCAGCAGGCCACCTGGGCCAGCGGCGACTACGCCGCCATCGGCACCACCCTGCAAATCGTCGGCGAGACGCTCGCCGAAGCCGCCGACGTGCGCGCCGACGAGGCCGTGCTCGACGTGGCCGCTGGCAACGGCAACGCCACCCTGGCCGCCGCGCGCCGCCACGCGCAGGTCACCTCCACCGACTACGTGCAGTCCCTGCTCGACAAGGGCCGCGAACGCGCCCAGGCGGAAGGCCTGAACGTGCAGTTCCGGCTGGCCGATGCCGAGGCGCTGCCTTTCGACGACGCCAGCTTCGACGTGGTGCTGTCCACCTTCGGCGTGATGTTCACGCCCGACCACCAGACGGCCGCGCAGGAGATGCTGCGCGTGCTGAGGCCGGGCGGGCGCATCGCCCTGGCGAACTGGACGCCGGCCGGCTTCATCGGCCGCCTGTTCAAGGTGATCGGCGCGCACGTGCCGCCGCCGGTTGGCGTGAAGCCGCCTTCGCTGTGGGGCACCGAGCCGCACATCGTGGAGCTGTTCGGCGCACAGGCCGCGAACATCCGTTGCGAGCGTCGGCTCTTCAACTTCCGCTACCGCTCGGCGGCGCACTGGGTGCAGGTGTTCCGCCAGGTGTACGGTCCCACGCACAAGGCCTTCGCCGCGCTCGATGCGGCGGGCGCTGCCTCGCTGGAGCGTGGCATCACCGCACTGCTCGACGAGCTCAACACCGCGCAGGGCTCGCTGGTCGTGCCCAGCGAATACCTCGAGATCGTGGTCACCAAGGCCTGAGCGCCCGCCACCGATGCAACACCTGGCCCCGCCGCGCGCGGGGTCGCAGGAGGCACACATGAACCCCGATCCTTTGACGGCCGACTACGTGGTGGTCGGCGCCGGTGCCGTCGGCATGGCCCTGGCCGACACCCTGGTGACCGAGAGCGAGGCCAGCGTGGTCCTGGTGGACCGCCGCGCCCAACCGGGCGGCCACTGGAACGACGCCTACCCCTTCGTGCGGCTGCATGGTCCATCGGCCATCTACGGCGTGAACTCGATGCCGCTGGGCAGCGGGCGCATCGACGAGACCGGCCTCAACCAGGGCCTGCACGAACTGGCCAGTGGCGCCGAGATCCGCGACTACTACCAGCGCGTGTTGCACGAGCGCCTGCTGGCCAGCGGGCGCGTGCGCTGGCTGCCGCTGCACGACGTGGATCCGCAGGGCGTGGCCGTCTCGCTGGTGAACGGCGAGCGCCAGCCTCTCGTGGCGCGCCAGCGCTGGGTGGACGCCACGCGGGCCGACACGCAGGTGCCGGCCACGCACGCGCCGCGCTTCGCGGTGGCCGAAGGGGTGCGCTGCCTCACCCCGACCGAGTTGACGCAGCACCGTGAGCCGGCGGGCGGCTACGTCATCGTGGGCGGCGGCAAGACCGCCATGGACACGGCCCTGTGGCTGCTCGGCCAGGGCGTGGACCCGGACGGCATCACCTGGATCCGCCCGCGCGAGGCCTGGGTGCTGAACCGCGCCAATGTGCAGCCCGCCGCGCCGTTCGCATTGCCGACCCTGGCCGCGATGGTGAGCGAGCTGGAGATCGCGCGCGACGCGGGCTCGTTGCCGGAGCTGTTCGAGCGGCTCGAAGCGGCGCGCCTGCTGCAGCGCATCGACACCAGTGTCGCACCCACGATGTACCGCTGCGCCATCCTCAGCGAGGCCGAGCTGGCGCAATTGCGCCGCATCCGCCGCGTGGTGCGCCTGGGTCATGTGCGCGCCATCGAGCGCGACCACATCGTGCTCGACCGCGGCGAGATCGCCACCTCGCCGTCGCAGGTGCACGTGCACTGCAGCGCGGCCGGCCTGCCGCGCGGGCCGATGGAGCCCATCTTCCAGGGCGCGCGCATCGTGCCGCAGTACGTGCGGCGCTGCTCGCCCACGTTCAGCGCCGCCTTCGTCGCGCACCTGGCGCTCAGCCCGTTGGACGACGCGCAGCGCAACGCCCTGAGCGCGCCCGTGCCGGTGCCCAACGAGCCGCTCGATTGGCTGCGCATGCACCTGAACACCGCGCGCAACCAACTGGCCTGGGCGCAGCGCCCCGAGCTGCAGGACTGGTTTCGCCGCAGCCGCCTGGAGGCCTACAGCGCGCTGTTCGAGCAGGCTGCAAAACAGGGCGACCCGGCCTGGGGTGAGCTGCAGGTGCGGCTGAAGCGGGCGCGCGGGGCGGGGCTGGAGCGCATGGCCGAGTTGCTGCGTTCGGCGATCAAGCCGTCTCCCGCTGAGTCAGCGCCCGCGTGATTCGGTGCTTCTTCACGGTCGTCCTCGGCACCGGAAACGGCAGATGCTCGAACCACGCCCGCACGTCTTCCTCCAGCCCGGTGCCGTGCATGTAGTTGTAGAGCGCCTTGCGCAATCCGACGCCCAGCGCGTCGTGGTCCACGCCGGTGGGGTCGATGAAGCCGATGTCGTTCTTGGCGAAGCTCACCGGCGGCAGCGGAATCAACTCGATGCCGTAGTCCTGCGGGTTGAGGCCCACCGGTGAGTGCACGGTGCACGAGAAGCGGTGGAAGAAGCCGCTCTGGATGCAGCCGTTGAGGAAGAGCTGGCGCACGTACTCCAGCGCGTCCACCGTGTCCTGCACGGTCTGCGTGGGAAAGCCGTACATCAGGTAGGCGTGCACCAGGATGCCTGCGTCGCTGAAGCCCTTGGTGACGCGCGCCACCTGGTCCACCGTCACCCCCTTTTTCATCAGCGTGAGCAGGCGGTCGCTGGCCACCTCCAGGCCACCGCTCATGGCGATGCAGCCGCTGTCGGCGAGCAACTGCGAGAGCTCGGGCGTGAAGGTCTTCTCGAAGCGGATGTTGCCCCACCAACTGATGGCCAGGTCGCGGCGCAGCAGTTCTTCGGCCAGGGCCTTCAGGGCCTTGGGCGGCGCGGCCTCGTCCACGAAGTGAAAGCCCGTCTGGCCGGTTTCGTCGACGATGCGTTCGATGCGGTCCACCAGCGTGCGCGCCTCGGCGGTTTCGTAGCGGCCGATGTAGTCCAGCCCCACGTCGCAGAAGCTGCACTTCTTCCAGTAGCAGCCGTGCGCCACCGTCAGCTTGTTCCAGCGCCCGTCGCTCCAGAGCCGGTGCATGGGGTTGAGCATGTCGAGCAGGCTCAGGTAGTCGTGCAGGGGCAGGCCGTCCCAGGTGGGCGTGCCCACGTCCTCGAAGGGCACGTCGGGTTCGGCGAGGTTGAGGTACTTCACCGCGCCGGTTTCGTCGCGCAGGAAGGTGCGCACCAGCCTTTGCGGGCCGCGCCGGCCTTGCAGGTGCTCGATGAGCGCGAGCAGCGGTCGCTCGCCCGCGTCCAGCGTCACGTAGTCGACGAAGTCGAACAGGCGCGCTTCCTTCAGCTCGCGCAGTTCGGTGTTGACGTAGCCGCCACCGAGCGCGATGGGCAGACCCGGCCAGCGCGCCTTGACGGCCTGCGCGATGCGCAGCGCGCCGTACACCGCGCCTGGAAACGGCACCGAGAGCAGCAGCAATTGCGGTGCGTGCCGCTCCACCGCGGCGACGGCCAGCGCCTGCAGTGTGTCGTCCACCAGCGTGGGCGGCGCGGCCAGGGCCTGCGCGAGTGGTTCGAAGGTGGGTTGGCTGCTGGCCAGCGATTCGCCGTAGCGCACGAAGGCGAAGCGCTCGTCCACCGCGTCGCGGACCACGTCGGCCAGGTCGTCGAGGAAGAGCGTGGCGATGTGGCGCGCGCGGTCGTTCGTGCCCAGGGCACCGAAGGCCCAGCCCAGCGGGTCGCCGCCGTCTTCTTCGTTCAGGTGGTCGTATTGCTCCAGCGCGGCGAAGCGCGGGCCTTCGGGCAGCAGTTCGCGCGCGGCGATGCGGTGCGCCAGCGTGCTGTCGCGCCCTTGCAGGAAGGCAATGGTCGGCGCGATGGCGCGGCGGTGGCGCGCGAAGCTGTCCAGGAAGGCATGCACGCTGGCCGAGCGCTTCGCTTCGGGCAGGGCCAGGGCGCGGTCACGTATCGCGTCCAGCCCCGCAGGCGTGAACAGCTTGAGCACCAGGGCCAGCGCCAGGTCGGTCTGCACCGCGTCGATGCCGCGCGAGCGCAGGAAGCCCGTGAGGTAGGCGGTGGAGGGGTAGGGCGTGTTGAGCTGCGTCATCGGCGGGATGACGCTGAGCACGCGAAAGGCGGAGGCGGTCATGGCAAGGCGTGGGGTCGGCGGGCAGTGTACGGCGGGGCGCCCGGCCCTCGTTTGGGAGTGGACGCTTGCCCGTGCGCCGGCCTAGCATGGCGCTTCTGGAGGTGGACCATGTCGAAACTGTCCGGATTTCTGCTGGCCATGCTGGGGCTGGCGCTGGCCGGTGCCGCTGGTGCGCAGGGCCTGCGGCCCGATGCCCTGGCGATGTTCGGGGGCCGCTATGCCCTGGATTGCGCCAAGGCCGACTCGCCGCGCGTGCTGGTCGAGGCGCAACAGATGCGCATCGAGCAGGGCAACCAACGCATCACCGTGGGCACGCTCGATTCGGCGTTCAGCTACTTCGGCCAGAACCCACCGCCCGATTTTCGCGTGGCGCTGCTGGGCCAGGTGAAGGGGCGGCATGAGGTGATTGCCCTGGTGAACGCCGACGGCAAGGGGCAGTACCTCTCGCTTGATGGCGACCGCACCGTGATGGCGAACCTGGGCGCCCTGGGCCAGGCGAAGTTCCGCCACTGCAACGAGGCCGCCAACCGCCAGGCCGTGGCCGACCAGCAGGCCGCGAAACAGGCCGAAGCAGCGGCCCGCGCGCCCGTGGCGCCGGGCACAGCGAAGCACCCCTCGGAGCTGATCCGCGATCCGCGCTTCAAGCCCGCTTACCGGCGCGCGCTCGGGCCGTTGTCGCGAACACCTTGGCTGGGCGAGATGAACGGCCCCGCGCCCGACCTGAGGCAGCAGCGCATCGGCGGCGTGGACTACACGGTGGCGGCGTTCTGCCAGCCGCACGACTGCGGCGACAACAACGCCGTGCTGCTGTACGACGCGGCGCAGGGCCGCGTGTTTGGCCTGTTGCAGCAGAAGGGTCGCATGCAGGGCTTTGGCTCGCCGCCCGGGCCGCTGCTGGCCGAACTGAACGCGATCTGGCGCAAGGAGTGGGGTCAGGGGCGCTGAGGCGCCGCCCTCAGTCCGCCAGATCCCCCGGCGGCACGCAGCTGCAGAACAGGTTGCGGTCGCCGTAGACGTTGTCCACGCGGCCCACGGGCGGCCAGTACTTGGCGTGCGCGCGCGTGTCCAGCACCGCGGCGCCCGCGTCGCGGGGGTAGGCGTGCGTCCACTCGCCCTTGAGCAGGCTGGCCGCGGTGTGCGGCGCGTGCTTCAGGGGGTTGTCGTCCTGAGGCCATTCGCCTTTCTCGATGCGGCGGATTTCCTCGCGGATGGCGATCATGGCCTCGATGAAGCGGTCGATCTCCTCCAGCGTTTCGCTTTCGGTGGGCTCCACCATCAGCGTGTTGGCCACGGGGAAGGACAGCGTGGGCGCGTGGAAGCCGTAGTCGATGAGGCGCTTGGCCACGTCCTCGGCCATCACGCCGCTGGTGTCCTTCAGTTGGCGCAGATCCAGGATGCACTCGTGCGCGACGTGGCCCAGCCTTCCTTCCTTGCCCTCGCTGGCGTACAGCGTGGGAAAGTGGTCTGCCAGGCGGGTGCTGATGTAGTTGGCCGAGAGGATGGCGGCCTCGGTGGCGCGCTGCAGGCCGTCGGCGCCCATCATGCGGATGTACATCCACGAGATGGGCAGCACGGCCGCGTTGCCCAGCGGCGCCGCGGAAATGGCCCCCACGCCATTGACTGGCAGGCCGCCGGCCGCGTGCCCCGGCAGGAAGGGCACGAGGTCTTCCACCACACAGACCGGGCCCACGCCCGGCCCGCCACCGCCGTGTGGGATGCAGAAGGTCTTGTGCAGGTTGAGGTGGCTCACGTCGCCACCGAACTCGCCCGGCGCGGCCACGCCCACCAGGGCGTTCATGTTGGCGCCGTCCACGTAGACGCGCCCGCCGTGCTGGTGCACCAGGGCGCACAGCTCCTTCACCTGGGTTTCGAACACGCCGTGCGTGCTGGGGTAGGTGATCATCACCGCGGCCAGGTTCTTCGAGTGCTGCTCGCACCGGGCCTTCAGGTCGGCAAGGTCCACGTTGCCGTTCTCGTCGCACTTGGTGACGACGACCTGCATGCCCACCATCTGCGCGCTGGCGGGGTTGGTGCCGTGCGCGCTGCTGGGGATCAGGCAGATGTTGCGGTGGCCCTCGCCGCGCGAGCGGTGGTACGCCTGGATGACGAGCAAACCCGCGTACTCGCCCTGCGAGCCCGCATTGGGCTGCAGGCTGATGCCGGCGTAGCCCGTGGCCTCGCACAGCCAGTCGCGCAACTGCTGGTCGAGCAGGGTGTAGCCCTCACGCTGGTCGGCCGGGGCGAAGGGGTGCACGTTCGCGAACTCCGGCCAGGTGATGGGGATCATCTCGCTGGTGGCGTTGAGCTTCATGGTGCACGAGCCCAGGGGGATCATGCTGCGGTCCAGCGCGAGGTCCTTGTCCGACAGCATGCGGATGTAGCGCAGCATGCCGGTTTCGCTGTGGTGGGTGTTGAAGACCGGGTGGGTGAGGAAGTCGCTGGTGCGGCGCAGCCCCTGCGGGATCAGCGGCTCGGCGCCCTTCTCGAAGGCCTCGAACGAGGGCAGGGTCTGGCCGTCTGTGGCGAAGATGGTCCACAGCAGTGCGACGTCTTCGCGCGTGGTGGTTTCATCGAGCGTGACGATGAGGTATTCGTCCCAGGCCTTGCGCAGGTTGGCGCCGTGGGCCACGGCGCGCGCGGCGATGGCGTCCACCTTCGCCTGGGTGGTGTGCAGGCAGACCGTGTCGAACACGCCCTGTTCGCCGTGGTGCGTGTTGCTGTAGCCCAGTTGCGCCAGGCCCTTGGCCAGGATGGCGGTGTAGGCCGCCACGCGTTGTGCGATGCGCTTCAAGCCCCGCGGGCCGTGGTACACGGCGTACATGCTGGCGATCACCGCCGGCAGCACCTGCGCGGTGCAGATGTTGCTGGTGGCCTTCTCGCGGCGGATGTGCTGCTCGCGCGTCTGCAGGGCCAGGCGGTAGGCGGGCTTGCCGTGCGCGTCCACGCTCACGCCCACCAGCCGGCCGGGCAGGCTGCGTTTGAACTCGTCGCGGCAGGCCATGTAGGCGGCGTGCGGGCCGCCGTTGCCCATGGGCATGCCGAAGCGCTGCGTGGTGCCGACGACGATGTCCGCGCCCATTTCGCCGGGCGGCTTCAGCAATGTCAGCGCCAGCAGGTCGGCCGCCACGACGAAGGCGGCGCCCTTGCCGTGCACGGTGGCTGCGTCCTGCGTCCAGTCGTGCAGCCAGCCGCTGGACGCGGGGTACTGCGTGAAGGCGGCGAAGTAATCGTCGGCTGCGAGCATCGCATCCCATTCCTCGCCCGACATGGCGATGCGCACTTCCAGCCCCAGTGGGGCCGCGCGCGTCTGGATCACCTCGATCGTCTGCGGGTGCACGTCGCCCGACACCACGAAAGCGTTGCCCTTGGCCTTCACCGAGCGCTTGGCCAGTGTCATGGCTTCGGCGGCTGCGGTGGCCTCGTCGAGCATGGACGCGTTGGCGATGGCCATGCCGGTCAGGTCGGTCACCATGGTCTGGAAGTTGACCAGCGCCTCCATGCGGCCTTGCGAGATCTCGGCCTGGTAGGGCGTGTAGGCGGTGTACCAGGCCGGGTTCTCCAGGACGTTGCGCAGGATGACGCCCGGCGTGTGCGTGCCGTGATAGCCCTGGCCGATGAAGCTCTTGAGCAGCTTGTTCCTGCCCGCGATGCCCTTGAGCTCGGCCAGTGCGGCGGCCTCGGTGAGTGGCGCGGGCAACTGCATGCCCTGGCGGCGCGCGATGGCGCGCGGCACGATGCTGTCGATGAGCGCGCGGCGCGAGGCCTCGCCGATGACGGACAGCATGTGGGCCTCGTCGGCGTCGGTGAGGCCGATGTGGCGCGCGACGAACTCGCTGGCGTTTTCGAGTTCGCCCAGGGGCTTGACGGAGGGCATGAGCATGGCAGGGCCTCGGTGGCGGGGAAAGGTCAGGCGTTGTCCTTGACGAACTTCTGGTAGGCCGGTTCGTCCATCAATGGGTCGAACTGGCCCATGTCCTTGATCAGGACCTTGAAGAACCAGCCGTTGCCCAGCGGGTCGCTGTTGGCCAGCGACGGGTCGGCGCGCAGGGCCTCGTTGACCTCGGTCACTTCGCCGTCGAGCGGCATGTAGACGTCGGCGGCGGCCTTCACCGACTCGACGACGCCAGCCACCTCGCCCTTGGCGTAGGTGCGGCCCACCTCGGGCAGTTCGACGAAGACCACGTCGCCCAGCGCGTCCTGCGCGTGCAGCGTGATGCCGACGACGGCGGCCTCGTGGTCCTCGAGCTGGATCCACTCGTGATCGGGGGTGTACTTGACGGTCATGGTTGATCTCCTGGGCGTTCAGCCGCGGTGGTAACGGTTGGGGACGAAGGGCAAGGCGGATACCTGCATGGGCACGGCCTTGCCGCGCACCATGGCGTTCAGGCGCGTGCCCACGGCGGCGAAGGCCGGTGGCACGTAGCCCATGGCGATGGGTTGGTTGATGCTGGGACCGAGCAGGCCGCTGGTGACCTCACCCAGGCGTTCGCCGGCTTCGCTGTGCAGCTCGGTGTGTTCGCGCACGGGCACACGCTCCTGCGCGATGAGGCCCACGCGCACGCGCTGAACCGGCAGGCTGCCGTCGAGTTGCGCGAGCACGCGGTCCGCACCGGGGAAGCCGCCGGCGCGCGCGCCGCCCGTGCGGCGCACCTTCTGCATGGCCCAGTTGAGCGCGGCTTCCACCGGCGTGGTGGTGGTGTCGATGTCGTTGCCGTAGAGGCACAGGCCGGCCTCCAGGCGCAGCGAGTTGCGCGCGCCCAGGCCCACGGGCTTCACCTCGGGTTGTTGGAGCAAGGCGCGTGCGAAGGCCTCGGTATCGGCGGCGGCCAGGGAGATCTCGAAGCCGTCTTCGCCGGTGTAGCCGCTGCGCGTGACGAAGAGCGGCTTGTCTTGCCAGGAGAAGGCGCCACCCGTCATGAAGACCAGCTTCTCGACGCCGGGCACCAGGCGCTGCAGCGCCGCCACGGCTTGCGGGCCCTGCAACGCCAGCAAGCCGCGGTCGAACTGCGGCTCTACGGTGCAGCGTGCGCCGATGCGGTCGACGATGTGCTTGAGGTCGCCGTGCTTGCAGGCGCCGTTGACGATGACGAACAGGTCACCACCGTTCGCCACGTCGCGGTTCACGAACATCAGGTCGTCGATGACCATGCCCTCGTCGGTGAGCAGCAGCCCGTAGCGCTGCTTGCCGGGCGCCAGGCCGATCACGTCCACTGGCATCAGGCTCTCGAAGGCGGCCGCCGCGTCGGGGCCAATCAGCCGCAACTGGCCCATGTGCGAGACGTCGAACAGGCCGGCGGCGCTGCGCGTGTGCAGGTGCTCGGCCATCAGGCCCATGCCCGGGCCCTGGTACTGCACCGGCATGCTGTAGCCCGCGAAGGGCACCATGCGCGCGCCCAGTTCGAGGTGCAGCGCGTGCAGCGGGGTCTGGAGGAGATCGGTGGAAGCGTCGGAGGAGGACAAGGCGGACTCGCTGGCGGGGGCAGGCCCCTCGTGGGGCGGGACACGGGGTCACCCGTGCGCTGCCCCACTGTCCGCTTTACCTGAGAGATTCACGCGGGCGATGCCGCGCTTGCTCCTTCGGTGGACCCCATCGGGTGGGGCCTCTCTCCAGGGGGGATCGCCTGCCGTTCGGCGGGCGTTTGCCAGTCCTTTTGCCTGAGCGTTCGGGGCCGTTCCAGCCTCCTGCGCCTTCGGCGGTTCCTCGAAGGAACGCTCTCCTGACAATGCGGCGGATTCTAGCCGGGAAGCTCGCGCGGGGCGGCGACGATCCGTCGCATCGCCATCGCCAGCTCAGGGATCAGGCGGCTTGCAGCGCCGACTCGGGCAGCACCTTGGCCAGGCGCTCGCTGATGGAGGCGGCGCGTTCCACCCCGGCCAGGCGCTCGACTTCGGTGAGCATCTCCCGGCCCACCAGCATCATGCTGCTGGCGTCGCGCGCCTCGCGCAGGGCGTTGCGAAAGCGATCGGCCAGGGCGCGGTCACGGGCGGCGAACATGCGATCGGACAGGTCGAACAGGAACATGCGCGCGCTGGCCAGCGAGCGCGGGCCGCTGAAGGTGTCGACGGAGCCTGCGGTGGGTGGCGGCGGCACCGGGCGGGCGGGCGGCGCGGCCGGCGTCTGTTCGATGAGGTACCCGCCGGCCAGCAGCGCCTGCACCATCGCACGGCCTTCGCCATGAAAGAGCGCGTTGAGCGAGTCGGTGGACTTGCGGCCATCGGCCACGAGCAGGATGGCGCGCTCGCGCTGGCCCAGCGTGCGCTGGCCCGGCAGGAGTTCGGTGCGGCCCTTGTCGGTCTTGATGAGCATGGCGTGTCGCAGGGTTGCTGCAGAATACGCAGCACTCTGGGCAGGCCGGATGACGGTTGCGTTACAGCGGGCGCAAAAAAGCCGCCCGTGGGCGGCTGATGGGGCAGTGCGTGAGGGACCTCACGCCAGTGGCAGAGGCATCGGCAGGAACCCTCCCGCGATGAGTCGCACGCCGTCGAACACGGGGACCTGTCCCTCGAACTGCATGCGCGGGTCGCTCGTCACCTTGGCCATTCCCGCATCCCTGGCCGCCTTGTCGGGCCATTCCACCCAGGACATCACCAGGGTCTCGTCCTCGCGCGCGCCAGCGGCCTGGCGAAAGCCGGTGTAGGCGTCGGCGGCCTGACGCACGGCGTCACCATGGTAGGTGGAGGCATCGGGACCGGATTCGTCCAGCCAGCACTCCGTCACCCGCAGCGCGCCGCACGCGCGCACGACCCGCGCCGACGTGGCCGCCATGCGCTCGTATGCGGCCTTGTTGGCGCGCGGCACCGGCACCAGGTAGCAGTCGATGTAGGGCACGTCCAGTCTCCTTCCGGCTTGCCGCGCGAGGCTCACATTCCCGCGTAGTTCGGTCCGCCCCCGCCCTCCGGCGTCACCCACACGATGTTCTGCGTCGGGTCCTTGATGTCGCAGGTCTTGCAGTGCACGCAGTTCTGCGCGTTGATCTGCAGGCGGTCCTCGCCGGCGTCGGTCTTCACGAACTCGTACACGCCGGCCGGGCAGTAGCGGCTCTCGGGGCCCGCATAGGTCGCCAGGTTCACCTGCACCGGCACCGCGCTGTTCTTCAGCGTCAGGTGCGCGGGCTGGTTCTCCTCGTGGTTGGTGTTGGAGACGAACACGCTGGAGAGGCGGTCGAAGGTGATGACGCCGTCGGCCTTGGGGTAGGCGATCCTGGGCATCTGGTCGGCCGGCTTCAGGTACTCGTGGTCGGGCTTGTCGCGGTGCAGCGTCCAGGGCGGGGCGCTCACGCCGATCTTGGGCAGGAACCACTGCTCGATGCCGGTCATGAGCTTGCCCATCAGGGGGCCCTTCTTGAACCAGGCCTTGAAGTTGCGCGTCTGCCAAAGTTCTTCGTGCAGCCAGCTCTTCTCGAACGCCGCGGGGTAGGCCGAGAGCTCGTCGCTGGAACGCCCGGCGGTCACGGCCTCGTAAGCGGCCTCGGCACACAGCATGCCGCTCTTGATGGCTGCGTGGCTGCCCTTGATGCGCGCGGCGTTGAGGTAGCCCGCATCGCAGCCCACCAGCGCGCCGCCGGGGAACACGGTCTTGGGCATGGCTTGCGGTGTGCCGTTGTTGATGGCGCGCGCGCCGTAGCCCAGGCGCTTGCCGCCCTCGATGTGCGCCTTGATGGCCGGGTGCGTCTTCCAGCGCTGCATTTCCTCGAAGGGCGAGAGCCAGGGGTTGCTGTAGTCCAGGCCGATGACGAAGCCCAGCGTGACCTTGTTGTCCTCCAGGTGGTAGAGGAAGCCGCCGCCGAAGGTGTCGTCCGTCATGGGCCAGCCGGCGGTGTGCACCACCAGGCCCGGCTTGGCCTTGTCGGCCGGGATCTCCCACAGCTCCTTCACGCCGATGGCCCAGCTCGACGGGTCCTTGCCCTTGTCGAGGTCGAACTTGCCGATGAGTTGCTTGCCCAGGTGGCCGCGCGCGCCCTCGGCGAACACGGTGTACTTGGCGTGCAGCTCCATGCCGAGCTGGAAGGCCTCGGTGGGCTCGCCGTCCTTGCCGATGCCCTGATTGCCCGTGGCCACGCCTTTCACCGAGCCGTCGTCGTTGTAGAGGATCTCGGCGGCGGTGAAGCCGGGGAAGATCTCCACGCCCAGGGCCTCGGCCTGCTCGGCCAGCCACTTCACCACGTTGCCCAGGCTGATGACGTAGCAGCCGTCGTTGTGGAAGTTGCGCGGCATCAGGAAGTCGGGCGTGCGGCTGGAGCCCGTCTCGCTGAGCATGAGCAAATCATCACCGGTGACGGGCTGATTCAAGGGCGCACCGCGCTCCTTCCAGTCGGGGAACAGCTCGTTGATGCCACGCGGATCCATCACCGCACCCGAGAGGATGTGCGCACCGGGCTCGGAGCCTTTCTCCAGCACGCAGACGTTGACCTCGGTGCCTTTCTCGGCGGCCAGTTGCTTCAGGCGGATGGCGGTGGACAGGCCGGCCGGGCCGGCGCCGACCACGACCACGTCGTATTCCATGGCTTCGCGGGGGCCGAACCGGGCCAGGATCTCGTCATGCGTCATGGGGGGTCTCGCTCATAATGTTTGACAACCTCCGGCCGCTCTCCTTTGCGAAGGGCTCTTGTCCCGGAGTGGACCGCATTTTATGCGGCGACCGCACAAAATCGAACGACCGTTCACATTTGGGAGCCTCAGCATGGCCTACACCCTCGATCTCTCGGGCCGCGTGGCCCTCATCACCGGCGCGTCCAGCGGCCTGGGCGCGCAGTTCGCCAAGACGCTGGCGCAGGCCGGCGCGGCCGTGGTGCTGGCCAGCCGTCGCACCGACCGCCTGATGAACCTGCGCGCGCACATCGAGGCCGAAGGCGGCGCGGCACACGTGGTGGCGCTGGACGTGACGGACCTGGCCTCGATCAAGGCCGCCATCGCGCACGCGGAGACCGAGGTCGGCCCCATCGACATCCTCATCAACAACTCGGGCGTGAGCACCACGCAGCGCCTGCAGGACGTGACGGAGGCCGACTACGACTTCGTCTTCGACACCAACACCAAGGGCGCCTTCTTCGTGGCGCAAGAGGTGGGCAAGCGCATGATCGCGCGCGCCAAGGGCGCGGCACCGGGCACGTTCGTTGGGGGGCGCATCGTCAACATCGCGTCGATGGCGGGGCTGAAGGTGCTGCCGCAGATCGGCGTGTACTGCATGAGCAAGGCCGCCGTGGTGCAGATGACCAAGGCCATGGCGCTGGAGTGGGGCCGCTTCGGCATCAACGTCAATGCCATCTGCCCCGGCTACATCGACACCGAGCTCAACCACGAGCACTGGAAGACCGAGCAAGGCAGGAAGCTCATCGAAATGACGCCGCGCAAGCGCCTGGGGCAGGCCAGCGACCTGGACGCGCTGCTGGTGATGCTGTGCTCGAACGAAAGCCATTTCGTGAACGGCGCCGTGATCGCGGCCGACGACGGCTTCGGCGCGTAGATGAGCACCCCCCGCGCCGCCTTCGGCGTCACCCCCCAGGGGGCAACACCTGCGGCCGGGCAAAGCCCGTTCCGCGGTGTTTCTGGGTTGGGGGTCCTCGCTGGCCTCGGGGCTGGCGCCTTTTGGGGCACCACGTTTGTTGCCCCTTTGGTCGTGCCCGCGTTCGGCACGGTCGATCTCACCGTGGGCCGCTTCCTCGTCTGCGGGCTGCTGTCGCTGGTGCTGCTGCTGTGGGCCGCGCTGCGCGGCGAGGCGCGCTGGCCCTCGGCGCCGCAGGCCTGGGCCGCGCTGGGCCTGAGCCTGCTGGGCTACACGGGCTACTACCTGCTGCTGGTGCTGGCCATTCAGGCGGCGGGCGCTGCGTTGCCGGTGCTCATCATCGGCACCATTCCCTTGTGGGTGATGCTGCTGGGCAAGCCGCAGGGCCTGCGCTGGCGCGCGCTGTTGCCGGGGCTGGTGCTCACGGCCGCGGGCATCGCGCTGATGATGCGGTCCAGCGCGCACGGCGGCGGGGGCGGCGCCGGCTCGAATCTGTGGATGGGCGTGTTGCTCGCGGCGTTGGCCACGGCTTCGTGGACGGCCTTCGGTCTGCTCAACGCGCGCTGGCTGGCGCGCCATCCCGAGGTCAACTCCACGCTGTGGGCGAACTGGCTGGGCGTGGCCGCGGGCCTGGGCGCCATCGGCATCGCGGCGGTGGCGGGCAGCGCGCCCACTGAACTCATGGCGCAGCCGCGCTTCGGCCTGTTCGTGGCGGTGAGCCTGGTCACCGGCATTGGCGCGGCCTGGGTCGCGTCGGTGCTGTGGAACATGGCCAGCCGGCGGCTCAGCGCCAGCCTCGCGGGCCAACTCATCGTGAGCGAGACCGTCTTCGGCCTGCTCTACACCTTCGCCTGGAATGGGCAGTGGCCCGCCGCCGTGCAGTGGCTGGCGTGCGCGCTGTTCGTGCTGGGCATCCTTGCCTCCATTCGCGCCCACCGATGAAATTCGAACTGCCCGAGAAGAAGAAACAGGTCCACCAGATGCGCATCCCCATCCGCTGGGGTGACATGGACGCCATGGGCCACGTGAACAACACGGTCTACTTCCGCTACCTGGAAACCATCCGCATCGACTGGATGCATTCCATCGGTTGCGAGCCCGACCCGCGCGGCGAAGGCCCGGTGATCATCAACGCCTTCTGCACCTTCCACAAACAACTCGAGTTCCCGGGCGAGGTGATCGCCACCATGTACGTGAGCGACACCGGCCGCAGCAGCTTCGAGAGCTGGTGCACGCTCACGCGCGCGGACGATCCCGACACGGTCTACGCCTCGGGCGGCGCCACCACGGTGTGGGTCAATTTCCCGCAACAAAGGTCCGCGCCCATCCCGCCCTTGCTGCGCCAGCACCTCGACGCCTGACGCCCCGCGACGGGTCACAAATGCTTGCACCCCCGGGCGGCGATGCGCCCTAGCATGGCCCGATGGTCCAGCCGCACCTCCCGAGCCTGAGCCGCGTTCTCGTGGCGCTGGGTGTGTGCGGCGTGCTGCTGTCCTGCGGTGGCGGGGGCAGCGGGGATGGGGATGCCGGTGGTTCGGGTGGAAGCGGTGGGGGCAACTCGCCGGGTTCGGGCAACTCGCCGGCCTTCATTCCCACCACCACACCGGTCACCGTGACCGAAGTGGTGGCGGGTCTGTCCAGCCCGTGGGGCCTGGCCTTCCTGCCGGACGGGCGCATGCTCATCACCGGCCGCCTGGGCCAGCTCTTGTTGCTGTCCGCAGACGGCAGCACGCGGCAGACCATCACCGGTCTGCCCACCGGCTTGTCCACTGGCGGGCAAGGTGGCCTGCTTGACGTCGCCATCGACCCGTCCTTCGCGAGCAACCGGCGCGTCTACTTCACGTTCTCCGAGGTCGACGCTGGCAATGCGTCGATCAATGGCACGGCGGTGGCGCGCGCGGAACTCGACGTGGGTTCGTCCAGCCTGGTCGGCCTCACCGTCATCTACCGCCAACTGCCCAAGGTGGCCAGCAGCGGGCATTTCGGTTCGCGCCTGGTGTTCGACGGCAGCGGCCACCTGTTCGTCACGCTGGGCGACCGCCAGAACGCCGACCAGGCCCCGTTCGCTCAGGACCTTTCGCGCGGCAACGGCAAGGTCGCGCGCATCACCACCAATGGCGATCCCGCGCCCGGCAACCCTTTCGCCGTCGGTCCTCAGGCGAGCTTCTGGAGCTACGGCCACCGCAACCCGCAGGGTGCCGCGCTGCGCCCGGGCACGGGCGAGCTGTGGATCAGCGAACATGGCCCGCAGGGCGGCGACGAGATCAACCGCGTGCTTGCCGGGCTCAACTACGGCTGGCCCGTCATCAGCCACGGCCAGCAGTACGGCACCACCACCCAGTGGGGCGAAGGCTCGGCCAAGGCCGGCATGGAGCAGCCGGTGTCGGTGTGGGAAAAGATCGATGGCACGCCCTGGGTGTCGGGTCAGAAAAGCTCCACCGCGCCGGCCGGCATGGCCTTCTTCACTGGCACCGGGCCCGCGCACTGGCAGGGCAGCCTGTTCGTGGGTGCGCTGGCGGGGCAAGCCCTGTGGCGGCTTCAGCTCGACGGCAATGTGGTGGTGGGCCGCGAGCGTTTCCTGACCTCGCTGGGCGAGCGCATCCGCGACGTGCAACAGGGCCCGGACGGGCGCCTGTACCTGCTCACCGACAGCGGGCGGCTGCTGCGCGTCAACGCGTGAGCGCCGCCCGGCCGCCGCCGCGGCTTACCGCTTACTGCTTGCTCTTCTTGAACTCGATGTCGTCGGCGTAGAGACGGCCATCGCGGCGGTCGATGTCCACTTCCACGTAGTGGCCCTCGCGCAGGTCTTCGAAGCGCTCGTAGTCGTTCTCGTAGTCCGTCTTGTCGGTCACGTAGATCACCTCGCTGGCGATGGTGAAGCTGCGCGCCGATTTGTCTATGGACTGGATGCGGCCCTTCATATCTTCCGCGTGGACGACACCGACACTCAGGGCCATGGCCGAGGCGATGAGGAAAGCGTGGATGCGGGACTTGTTGCTGCTGGACATGGTGAACCTCCAAAGTTGAAGCCCTCGTTCGATCGAGGCGTAGCCGATCGTGCCGCCTTTTCGGGTGGTTCGGCCGTGTCGGCCCGTAAAGGCGGCCTTGTCCTACAGGGGTGGGTTCACGCGGCCGACTTGGCCTTGGGCACGCGTCCGAGCAGGTAGAACTCGGGGTTGGGCGTCATGCCCGTGACGTTGGCCATGCGGTTCGAGAGCCCGAAGAAAGCGGTGATGGCCGTGATGTCCCAGATGTCCTCGTCGTCGAAGCCGTGCGCGTGCAGCGCGTCCATGTCGGCGTCGTCCACTTCGTTGGAGCGCAGGCAGACCTTGAGCGCGAAGTCGAGCATGGCGCGCTGGCGCGGCGTGATGTCGGCCTTGCGGTGGTTCACCGCCACCTGGTCGGCCACCAGGGGCTTCTTCTCGTAGATGCGCAGGATGGCGCCGTGCGCCACCACGCAGTAGAGGCAGCCGTTGGCCGCGCTGGTGGCGGTGACGATCATCTCGCGCTCGCCCTTGGTGAGGCTGCCTGTCTCCTTCAGCATCAGCGCGTCGTGGTACGCGAAGAAGGCGCGCCATTCCTCGGGCCGGCGCGCCAGCGCGAGGAAGACGTTGGGGATGAAGCCCGACTTGTCCTGCACCTCGCGGATGCGGGCCTGGATGTCCTCGGGCAGGGCGTTGAGTTCGGGCAGCGGGTAGCGGTTCTTCTGCGGCATGGGTGTGTCTCCTGATCATTGGATGTGGCCAGCGCCAAGTATCGGCCAGGCCTGCGTTATCGTTGCGCCCGTCATCGAAACATCCGCCGCGAGGCCTTCTCCATGAACCTGCCCGACGACCCCGAATTCCAGCGTGGCCTGGCCATGCGCACGCAAGTGATGGGCGACGACTTTGTCGCCAAGGCCTTCGGCGGCATGACGCCGTTCACCGAGCCCATGCAGCACCACATCACGCGCCGCGCCTGGGGCGATGTGTGGCAGCGCGGCGTGCTCGACCTGAAGACGCGCAGCCTCATCACCGTGGCCATGCTGGCCGCGCTGGGCAAGCAGCACGAGCTGAAAGGGCACGTGCGTGGTGCGCTCAACAACGGCGCCACGGCCCAGGAATTGCAAGAGGTGCTGCTGCACGCCGCGGCTTACTGCGGCATTCCCACCGCCGTGGAGGCCTTCCGTACCGCCGCCAGCGTCGTCGATGGCGAAGGCACCTGAGCAAACGACCGATTCTTTTTTCTGGAGGACCCACCGAATGAACCCGATCCTGTCCCGCCGCGCGGCCATCGCCGCCACCCTGGCCTTGGCCGCCGGCTTCGCGCACGCGCAGTCCAACGTCCGCATCCTCGTGGGCTTTCCGCCCGGGGGCGGCACCGACGCCATCGCGCGCATCCTGGCCGAGAAGCTGCACACCGAACTGGGCACCTCGGTGGTGGTGGAGAACAAGCCCGGCGCGGGCGGCCAGCTCGCGGGCCAGGCGCTGAAGGCCGCGCCGGCCGACGGCAGCACCGTCTTCCTCAGCCACGACCACAGCGTGAGCATCCTGCCGCTGACCATGAAGAACCCGGGCTTCGACCCGGCCAAGGACTTCGTGCCCGTGGCCGGTTTCGCCACCTTCGTGAACGCCGTGGCGCTGTCGGGCGGCACGCCCGCGCGCGACTTCAAAAGCTGGATCGACAGCGTGAAAGCCGCCGGCGGCAAGAGCACCGTGGGCATTCCCGCGCCGGCCTCCACGCCGCAGTTCGCGGTGCAGGTGATCGGCAAGCAATACGGCCTGGACCTGGTGGCCGCGCCCTACCGCGGCAGCGCGCCCATGATGGGCGACATGCTGGGCAACCAGATCCCGGCCGGTGTGGGCTCCGTGCCCGACTTCATCGAGAACCACAAGGCCGGCAAGCTGCGCGTGGTGGCCGTGATGGGCACGCAGCGCCAGGCCGCGCTGCCCGAGGTGCCCACCTTCAGCGAACTCGGCATCAAGGGCTTCGAGGACGTGCCGTACTACGGCCTCTTCGCCCCCGCCGGCACGCCGGCGGCGGCGGTGGACAAACTCGGCGCGGCGGTGCGCAAAGTGATCGCCTTGCCCGACGTGCGCGAGAAGCTCTCGGCCATGGGCCTGACGGTGGGCCACATGAGCGGCGCCGAGCTGGGCAAGCGCGAAGCCGCCTACCGCGAGGTGTGGGCGCGCATCATCAAGGACAGCGGGTACCAGCCGCAGTGAGGTGGGCGGGTCGGGCGCCCAGGGCCTGGAGCTGTATGAATTTTTGTGTTCGAATCGCTAAATCTAATCGTTTTGGCGCTCGAATATGGAAAATAGCAGCGCTCCTCTGGGGTATCTCTGGCTGTCCCGCCACACCGGCATCGAGCCGGTCCAGCCCCTTCGCCGCACCAGTTCCGTGGGCAAGGTGCGGGAGGTGCAGGTCGATGGGGCGCATGAGCACCGCACCTACCCCAGGGCCTGCGAGCCCGAGCCCAGCCTCGCCGGGCACCTGACCTTCGCGCTCAAGCACGAGGGCGTGGCGCTCGAATTTCTCGCGCGCCTGTTCGAGGCCAGCGATGGCGCGTTCATCAGCGAATGGATTGCGCGCGAGCCCACCAGCGCCTACGCGCGCCGCGTGGGCTTCTTCTATGAGTGGCTCACGGGCAGCGAGGTGCCGGCCATGGCCCGCCCGCCGTCGGGCAACTATGTCGATGCGCTGGACCCGTCGGCCTACCTCGTGGCCACCACGCCGCAGAAGATCCGGCGCTGGCGCGTGAACGACAACCTGCCGGGCACGCCCGCGTTCTGCCCGACCATCGAGCGCTGGGACGGGTTGCTCCAGCCCGAGGCCATCCAGGAGCAGCTCGACGGCCTCTACCGGCGCTTCGGACCCGAGACCATCGAGCGCGCGGTGGCCTGGCTCAGCGTGAAGGAAAGCCGCGCGAGCTTCGTCATCGAGCATGAGGGCAAGGAGGAAGACCGCATCGCCCGCTTCGCGCGCTGCATGGCCGAGCATTGCGGCCGGCTCGACGACCCCTTGAGCGATGAAGCGATACGGCGCGTGCAGGACGCTGTGCTGGGCGAGGCGCACACCGGCATCGCGCGCGGGCTGCGCGCTTCGCCGGTGTTCGTGGGACATGTCAGCGGCCTGCAGAACGTGGTGGACTACCTCGCGCCGCCGCACGAAGCGCTGGAAGGCATGGTGGATGGCCTGCGCGCGGCGGCGGCGCGAACGCGCGGCCAGAACGCCCTGCTGCGCGCGGCTGCCATCGCGTATGGCTTCGTCTACATCCACCCGCTGAGCGACGGCAACGGCCGCCTCTCGCGCTTCCTGATCAACGACACGTTGTTGCGCGACGGGGTGATCGCGCCGCCGCTGATCCTGCCCGTGTCGGTGGTGATCAGCGCCAATGCCAGCTCACGGCACGGCTACATGCAGAGCCTGGACCTGTTGTCGCGGCCGCTGATGCGCCGCCTCGGCGAGTCCATTGGCTTCGGCGAGCGGCGGCGCTACGCCGATGGTGTCGAGTCCAACCTGGTCGTGCGCGACTGGCGCTGGCCCATGGCCACCTGGCGCTACCCCGATCTCACGCTGCAGTCGAGGTATCTGCTGGACGTCATCGCACGTTCCGTGCAGGTCGAACTGCTCGATGAAGCGCTGTACCTGCAGGCCTATGACCGCGCACAAACCGCGCTCAAGGAACTGGTCGAAGGCACGAGCGAACACTACGCCACCATCATCCGATCGATACAGCAGAACCAGGGCGTCAGCGGCAAGCTGCGCAAGACCTTCCCGGCCGTGTTCGACGACGAGGTGCTGGCCGGGCGCGTGGCCGCCGCCGTGCTAAAGGCCTTCGAATCCGGTGCCGATGCCGAGGACGCCGTCGAACCCGTGCTCGACGTCCAGCCGCGCGGCAAGCGACCGCGCCACCGCCCATGACCCCTGACATCCCCGACCGCATCCGCGCCGAGCAGATCAAGTCCCTCTACGCCAGCATGCCCGCCTCGTACCTGGGCAGCGTGCTCGCGTCCGTGGGGTACCTGCTGGCGGCCTACCCGGTGCTGCCCACCTGGCAGTGGCTGCTGTGGGGCGGGCTCATGCTGTCGCAGGCGCTGTGGCGGCATCTGCTGTGGCGCGCCTACCAACGCCGCCAGCCGGGCGTGGAGGACACCGGCCGATGGGCGCTGTACGCGCTGCTGGGCTCGGGCGTGTCGGGTTGCTTCTGGGGGCTGGGCGGCTGGCTGGTGTTTCCGGCCGAGCACGCCGGCTACCAGCTCTTCTACCTCTTCCTCATCGCCAGCATGGGCTCGCTGTCGGCCATCGCCTCGGCGTCCTACCTGCCGGCGTTCTACGCCTTCGCGGTGCCCACCATCGTGCCGCTGGGCGTGTGGATGCTGTTGCAGGACACGTCCATGCTGCGGGTGCTGGGCCTCATCGGCCTGGGCTATCTGCCGGTCATCGGCGCCTTCGCGCACAACCTCAGTCGGCTGGTGGGCGAATCCTTCCGGCTGCGCTTCGAGAACCTCGACCTGCTGCGCGAGGTGATCGAGCGCAAGGAGCAGGCCGAGGAGGCCAGCCGCGAGAAGTCGATGTTCCTGGCCGCCGCCAGCCACGACCTGCGCCAGCCCCTGCACGCGCTGGCGCTGCAGACGCACCTGCTGGAGAAGACCGAGCTGGGCTCCGCGCAGCGCAAGCTGCTGGGTGGCATGCGCGGCTCCATTCACTCGATGACGGGCCTGTTCGACGCGCTGCTGGACATGTCGCGCCTGGACGCGGGCGTGATCCCGGTGCGCGAGGGCCCGGTGGCGCTGGGCGAGTTGTTCGCGCGGCTGGAGCGCGAGTTCCGCCGCGAGGCCGAGGCCAAGCGCATCGGCCTGCGCTTCCGGCCCACCGACGCGGTGGTGCGCTCCGACGACCACCTGCTGGCGTCGCTGCTGGGCAACCTGGTGTCCAACGCCATCCGCTACACGCGCCGAGGCGGCGTGCTGGTGGCTGCGCGGCGCACGCGGCGTGGCGTGCGCGTGGAGGTGTGGGACAGCGGCTGCGGCATCGCGCCAGAGAACCAGCGCGCGATCTTCAAGGCCTTCTACCAAGTGGGCAATATTGAGCGCGATCGCTCCAAGGGCTTGGGTCTGGGGCTGGCCATCGTGGAGCGCCTCACGCGGCTGCTGAAGATTCCGTTGGAGCTGCGCTCCGAACCCGGGCGGGGCAGCCGCTTTTCGGTGCGGCTGGCCGCCGCGCGCGAGAAGGCCTTGCCCGAGCGGGGCGTGAACCCCGCGGCAACGGACCGGCTGGCCGGCGCCATGGTGATCGTGGTGGACAACGAGGCCGAGATCCGCGCGGCCATGACGGCGCTGCTGGAGTCCTGGGGCTGCCAGGTGCTCAGCGCCTCGTCCGCCGCCGAGGCCTTGAGCCGGGCCGCCGCGCTGACCCGCGCGCCCGACCTCGTGCTCAGCGACTACCGCCTGGGCGCCGACGCCACCGGCCTGCAGCTCGTCGAGCGCCTGCGCGACGAGTTCAACGAGGCCATCCCCGCCCTCGTGGTCACTGGCGATACCGGTGCCGAGGTGCTGCGCGAGGTGCTGGCCGGCGACTGCACCATCCTGCACAAGCCGGTGCAGCCCGAGGCCTTGCAGCGAGGCGTGGCCACGCTGCTGGCCACGCGGGTGGCCGCTGCAGCCGATACAGCCGATCAGGCCGACGGGGGCTGAGGCTCGTCCGTCACCAGGCCCAGGCGCCGCGCCGCCAGCGCGGCCTGGGTGCGGTTGACCACGTCGAGCTTGTCGAAGATGGCGCCCACGTGCGCCTTCACGGTCTTCTCGGCGATCTGCAGGCGCTGGGCGATCTGCTTGTTCGAGTCGCCCGCGCACATGGCGGCCAGCACCTCCAGCTGGCGCGCGCTCAGGCCCGCCTGATTGGACGGCGTGGGAGGCGGCTCCACCCTGCCTTGCTGGCGCGTGATGAGCACACGCTCGCCCCGCGCCACGGCCTGCAGCCCGGTCATCAAATCCTCGGGCCGAGCCGACTTGGAGATGAAGGCCCGCGCGCCCGCGGCCCAGGCGGCCTCCTGGTCCTGCGGTTGGTCGTTGGCGGAGATGACCACCACCGCACCGGCCGGCAGTGCCTTCACCATGCCCTGGATCGCCGACAGGCCGTGCAGGTCGGGCAGGCCCGGGTCCAGCAGCACGAGTTCGGGCGGCTCATCGCTCAGCGCGTGCCCACGCGCCTCGGCAAAGCTGGCGGCCTGCAACACGCCGTGATCGGGCAGGGCCTGCGACGCGATCTGCGACAGACCCTCCAACATCAGCGGATGGTCGTCAACGACGAGCAGGGTCCTGGTGGTCTGGGTCATCCCGGTGGTGTGGTGGCGTGGCGCCCTGGGACAGGCGGCGCTGTACGTGGCGTCAACGGTCGGCAGGCTGCTATGAAACTTGATGGGCAATACCGCGAAAGACGCATATTGTTGCTTCATTTGTGACGGAGTTCTCACCTGACGGGTGAACTTGGGACTTTGGTCCCATATCACCGGGCCCCGTCCGCGCCGAGACTGCGCGCCAGCTTTTTCCGCCAGCCGGAGGTGTGCGCGTTCCGCCACGCTCCCCTGGGGAAGAGCCTCGAACAAGAAGGAGCGCGCGTGACGGACAAGGCAGGGCCCCGCCTCAGGGCTGGGCGATCGGGAGGGCAATCACTGGTGCTGGCCGTCGGCCTGTGGGTCGCGGCGCTGGCCGCCCAGGCCCAAGGCGTGGCGCCCACGCCGCAACAGATCGACCAGATCCGCCAGCAGCAGGAGCAGTTGCAGCGCGACGAGCAGCAGCGCCGCGAGCAGTTGCTGCGCCAGCAGGACCCGGCGCGCCGCCTGCCCGGCAGCGTGGGCATCGATACCGCGCCCGAGTTGCCCGACGGGCCCGACGGAGGCCCGTGCTTCCCCGTGCAGCGCGTCGAGCTGGAAGGCGCCGCGCGCCTGGACGCCGCCACGCAGGCCGACATTGCGCGCCCTTTCATTGGCCAGTGTGTGGGCCTGAAGGAGATCCGCGAGCTCATGCGCGAGATCACCAACCGCTACGTCGAGATGGGGCTGGTGACCACGCGCGTCTACATCCCGCAGCAGGACATGTCCAACGGCCTGCTGCGGTTGCTGGTGCTCGAAGGCAAGGTGGGCGAGATCGGCCTGAGCGACGACCAGGCCGGCGTGTACCTGGCCACGGCCTTTCCTGGCCTGAAGGGCAAGGTGCTCAACATCCGCGACATCGAGCAGGGCCTGGACCAGATCAACCGCCTGGGATCGAACAGCGCCACCATGGAGCTGCAGCCCAGCGAGCACCCGGGCCTCACCAACATCCTCATCCGCAACCAGCCCCGCCACCGCGTGAGCGGCGGGCTCACGCTGGACAACTACGGCAGCCCCTCCACGGGCGACCTGCGCGGCACGCTCAACCTGTCCGTGGACAACCCCATGGGCCTGAACGACGCCTGGTTCGGCAGCTTCTCGCGCAACCTCGACGCCGATTCGGATGAGCGCCTGAGCGAAAGCGCGTTGATCGGCGCGAACTTCGCTTACGGCTACTGGAACTGGAGCCTCAACCTGAGCAAGAGCCGTTACGTGAGCATGATCAGCTCGCTCACGCAGCGCTTTCGCACCGACGGCAACACGGAGACCTACAACCTGGGCGTTCAGCGCGTGCTCAGCCGGGGCCAGACCAGCAAGCTCACGCTCAACGCCGGCGTGACGCACAAGGACTCCAAGAACTACATCGAAGGCAGCCTGCTCAGCACCAGCAGCCCCAAGCTCACCGACGTGCAGATCGGTCTGACCTCGGTGTTCGTGGCCGGTGCGGGCTCCTGGACGCTGGACGCCTCGGCCGCGCGCGGCATCAAGGCCTTCGGCGTGGTGGCGCTGCCCGAGGCCGGCACCGGCAACGTGCCCACGCCCTTCGGCACCCGCTACAACGCGGCGGTCTCCTACTTCCGGCCCCTGCCGCTCAAAGGCGTCGATGCCACCTGGTCGAGCAGCCTGCAGATGCAGACCAGCCCGCACTTCCTCTACGGCTCCGAGCAGATGTCCGTGGGTGGACTGTTCACGGTGCGGGGCTTCGACGGCACCTCGCTGTCGGCCGAGCGTGGTCTGTACTGGCGCAACGACATCGCCTTCACGCTGCCACCGCCGCAGGAGAGCTCCGCGCGCTGGATCGGGCGGCTGCAGACCTACGTGGCCGTGGACGTCGGGCGCATCTTCGGCCGCGAAGGCCAGATCACCGGCAGCCTGGCCGGCATGGTCGTGGGCGTGCGCGCGGTGGGTGGCCCCATCGGCTTCGACGTGGGCCTCGGCCTGCCCATTTACGCCTCCCGATCGGTCGAGGCGCGCGGCTCCATCGAAGGCCACGCGGTGTACGCGCGGGCGAGCTTGAGTTTCTGATTTCCAGGGGAGTACGACACATGAAGACCATCGCGATGAAAGCCACGCTGAAGGCAGCGTTCACGGGTGCCGCGCTGGGCATGATCCCGGTGGTTCAGGTCACGCACGCGCAGCAGCAGGTGGTGGACCCCACCGCCGCCGCGGGCAAGCAGTCCACCATGGCGCAGTCGCTCAACGGCACGCCGGTGCAGAACATCGCCGCGCCCAACGCCAGCGGCCTGTCGCACAACCAGTTCAGCAGCTTCAACGTCGGCACGCCGGGCCTGGTCATCAACAACTCGGCCGTCAATGCCGTTTCGCAGATCGGCGGCGCGGTGGTGGCGAACCCCAACCTGGCCGGTGGCCAGGCGCGGCTCATCCTGAATGAGGTCACCAGCGGCAACCGCTCCCTTCTGCAGGGCGCGCAGGAACTGCTCGGCGGGCGCGCGGCCTATATCCTCGCCAACCCCAACGGCATCACCTGCGACGGCTGTGGCTTCATCAACTTCCCGCGCGCCACGCTCACCACGGGCGCGCCGCAGTTCAACAACGGCGCGCTCACCGGCTTCGGCGTCAGCGGCGGCGACGTGCTCGTGGGCCCTGGCGGCCTGAACGCCACTGGCGCGGATTTCTTCGACATCATCACGCGCTCGGCCGTGCTCAACGGTCAGGTCAACGCCAGGGATCTGTCATTCCGCCTGGGCAGCAACGACGTGGACTACGCCACCCTGGCCACCACCGCCCGCGCCGCGGGCGACGTGCCGGTCTTCTCGCTCGATTCCTCCGCGCTGGGCGGCATGTACGCGGGCCGCATCTCGCTCATCGGTACCGAAGCCGGCGTGGGCGTGCGTCTGCTGGGCAACGTGGCCGCGTCGGTGAGCGACATCGACCTGGACGTGAACGGCCAGATCACGTTGAAGGACAACGTGGTCGGCGCGCAGCGCAACCTCAACATCCGCTCGACGCAGGTGGCCTCGGTCGCCGGCAACGAGATCGAACTGCTCAATGCACAGGTGAGCGCGGGCGGCCAGGTGAATGTGCAGGGCGGCGACGTGCGCCTTGACGGCGGCAAGACCGTCGCGGGAACCGACCTCGCCATCAGCGGGCGCACGCTTGAGAGCATCGGCGGCCAGCGCGAAGCGGGGCAGAACCTGAACCTCACCGGCTCCGGCGCGATCACCGTCACCGGCGGTACCGTGCAGGCCAACCGCGGCCTCGCGGTCAACGGCTCCAGCCTCACGCTGAACAACGCCACGCTCATGGGCGAGGCCGACGGGGTCGATCCCACCGCAGGCAGCACCAGCGTCACCGTGGGCGGCGCGCTCGACATCAACAATTCCAGTCTGTTCAGCGGCAACACCCTGAACGTGAGCGCCGCCTCGGTGGACGTGGACGCGGCCAGCCACGCCAACGGCACCAAGGGCCTGCGCGGCAAGGGCGCCGTGGGCATCACCACCGCCGCGCTCACCAACGCCGGCCTGGTGGCCAGCGACGCGGGCCTCACCATCAACGGCAGTGGCACCACGGTGACCAACACCGGCAAGCTCTTCGGCGCGACCGGCCTGAACATCACCGCGACGAATCTGACGAACCGCAGCGTGGTCGAGTCCGGCGCGGCCATGACACTCAACGTGGCGAGCATCAGCAACGACGCCGCCAACGCCCTGGCCGAGATCTACGCCATCGGCAACCTGAACATCACGGGCAACAACACCCTGAGCAACCAGTCATCGGCCGCGCACGTCGCCAAGATCGTGTCGCGCGACGGCAAGCTGGACATCGACTCCCGCAGCGGCGCGGTGGGCACGCAGTCGGTGCAGAACAACGGCGGCCTGCTGTTTGGCGGCAATGGTGTGGACGTGGAGGTGTCGCGCGAATTCGTCAACCGCAAGTCGGCCGGCCGCAAGGGCTACGTGTTCGCCAACAACGGCGACGTGCTGATCGGCGGCATCAACCAGGCCGCCGTGACGGCGGCCCCGCAGGACATCACCGTCAGCAACATCGACTCGGACATCGAAGCGCGCGTCGGCAACATCACCATCAACGCCAGCAGGCTCTACAACACCACCGACGCCGCAGCCCCCACGGTGGCCGACGGCAACTGGACGCGCCACTACGGCTGGTTCGACCACGACGACAACCCCGCCACGCCCTCGATCGAGGCCTTCTCCAACTGCGGCACGTACGACGACCACTTCGACAAGGACGTGACGGGCAAGATCTGCGCCGTCTGGTACGACACGCGCTCGCAGTACCTCGTCAATCCCGACACCTCGCCGCGCAGCCGCATCATCGCGGGCAACAACTTCAACGCGTGGATCGAGAGCGAGGCGCTCAACTACATCAGCCTGATCTCGGCCGGCAACAACATCGACATCCAGGGCACCGGCAGCTTCGAGAACCGCGCGATCGAACTGCGCCACGACCGCAACACCCTGATGTACCGCTACGAGAACGGCGGCACCAGCAGCAACCCGGCCGGCGAGTGCTACACCGACGGCGTGTTCAACCGCTGCTTCATGGAGGATGGCCTTCACAAGAAGAAGCGCTTCGCCGACATCTCGCCCGGCACGCTCAGCACCTACACGGTGGGCATGGCCTCCACGGTTCAGGCGCGCGGCACCATCAACATCAACCTCGCGCGCGTGGGCAACCACAACAGCGGCGACAACGGCGAGCGCACCGGTGGCGGTTTCGTGGCGCCGGCGGGCACGGGCCAGACCTCGGGCAACCCCGGCGGCGCACCAGGCAGCGGCATCGGCTCGCTCACGGGCAGCCCCTTCTTCGTGCCCAGCAGCGACCCGGCCTCGCCTTTCCTGTTCGAGACGGATCCGCGCCTCATGAGCCTGGAAGGCCTCTACGGTTCGGACCTGTTCTTGAAGAGCCTGGGCCTGGACCCAACCGATTACCTGCGCGTGGGTGACCCGTACTTCGAACAGCAACTGCTGCGCCAGCAATTGCTGGCCGAGGCGGGGCAACTCTTCATTGCCGACGGCATGGCCGGCGAGAACGAGCAGTTCAAGCTGCTGATGGAGAACGCCGTCGCCGCCAAGGACGACCTGCAGCTGCGCGTGGGCGTGGCGCTCACCAAAGAGCAGATCGCCAACCTGCAGAAAGACATCGTCTGGATGGTGGAGACCGAGGTCAACGGCAAGAAGGCGCTGGTGCCCCAGCTCTACCTGTCGGACGCGACCAAAGCCAAGCTGGCCGAGGGCGCGCGCTTCGTTGCCAGCAACATCAACGTCAAGACCGAGGGCGCGATCAGCAACAGCGGCGCCTTCGTCGCGAGCAACAACATCGACCTCAAGGCCGGCACCACCTTCACCAACAGCCAGGGCACGCTGGTGGCGGCCAATGGCCTGAGCATCGAGGCCACCGGCGACATCCTCAACCAGAGCGGCACCATCAGCGGGGGCAACGTGACGCTGACCTCGACCGAGGGCTCCATCGTCAACGAGACCCTGAAGCGCGACGTGGCCTTCGGCGACGCGGGCGAGGTCACCTACCTCGGCAACACGGCCAGCATCCAGTCCACGGGCAAGCTGACCCTGGACGCGAAGCAGGACATCGTCTCGCGCGGCGGCGACATCACCGCCGGTGGCGACGCCACGCTGAAGGCCGGCAACGACATCACCCTGACCGCCATCGAGCGCAAGACCTTCACCAGCGAGTACAGCAGCTCCGGCGCGGACGGCCACAGCACCACGACGATCACCAACACCAACTCCACGCGCCAAGTGGGCTCCGGCCTGACCGTGGGCGGCAACCTCGACGCCACGGCCGCGCGCGACATCAACGTCGAGGCGAGTTCCGTGGACGTGGCGGGCAACGGCCGCCTCGACGCGGGCCGCGACATCAATGTCACCGCCCTGGCCGAACAGACCGACACCACGACCACCACCGCCACGCGCAGCTGGAACAGCAACTACGAGCAGGACACCGAGGTGAAGCGCACCACGGGCGCGGCCAGCTCACTCAACTTCGGCGGCAACCTGGCCATCTCGTCGGGCAACGACACCAACATCAAGGGCTCGCAGATCGCCGTCGGCGGCGACCTGAACGTGGAGAAGATCGGCGGCGACCTCAACGTCACGACCTTCGAAGAGAAGACCACCGTTTCCCAGACCACCAAGACCAGCAGCTTCTTTGGCGGCGAGGCCAAGGCCGAGGCCGGCAAGAACATCACCGAGAGCAAGGCCACGGCCAGCGCCACGCTGTACAGCTCGTCCAAGGAAACGGTCGACATCGACTCCACCACGCACCTGCGCTCGGGCATCGCGGTGGGCGGCAACCTCAATGCGGGCGGCGACGCAATCAAGGGCGACGTCAACATCACCGGTTCGAACATCGCCACCGGTGGCGACCTGAACCTGGCGGCCGGCGGCAACATCAACATCCTGGCCGCCGAGGACAAGACGACCGTCAACCAGACCAGTGAGAGCTTCTCGCTCAACGTAAGCACCTCGGCCTCCATCGATGGCGCCGAGGCAGGCATCGGCGCGCAGTACGACGAGTCCAGCGGCTCGGCCACGCAGACCACGGCCCAGGTGTCCGGCCTGAGCGCGGGCGGCAACATCGACATCAACGCGGGTGGCGACTTCACCGAGCAGGGCACGCAGGTGGCCGCCGGTGGCGACATCAAAGTGGAGGCCGACAGCATCACCAGCCTGGCCGCGCAGAACACCTACACCGAAACCGGCGAGTCGCTCTCGGTGAGCGTGGGCATCGGCGTGAAGGCCGAGACCGGGCTGGGCGGCGTGGTGGGTGCCTTCGTCGACGACAAGACCAACAAGGCCGGTTTCGACATGGCCGCCGCGAGCGAAGGCCTCAACGGCCTGGACGTGCCGGACGCCGGCTCGGTGAAGGCCGAGCTGAGCGTGTCGGTGAGCAAGACCAAGACCAGCGCCAGCGGCAACGACGCGGTGGCCTCCGGTTTCACCAGCGGCGGCAACACCAGCTTCAAGGCGCGCGAGGGCGATGCCACCTTCCACGGCACCAACGTGGAGGCGGGTGGCTCCATCGACGTGAGCGCCGACAAGGGCAGCGTGAAGATCCTCACCGCCGACAGCGCCAGCCAATCGAGCAAGAGCACGACGGATGCCAGCGTGACCATCGGTGTCTCGGCCGACGGCACCTTCTCGGGCTCCGGCTCGGGCAGCGAGAAGACCGAGTCGTCCAGCAGCACCACGCAGCAGGCCGCCAGCTTCAAGGCCGGCAAGGACATGAACATCACCGCCAAGGACGACGTGACCCTGGTGGGCACGAACCTCGAGGCCGGCGGCACCGCGAGCATCGAGGCCAAGGAGGGCAAGATCGACTTCCTTGCCGCGCGCGACACCAGCAGCGCCAGCAGCGACGAGATGAACGCCAACGCCAGCTTCTCGGCCAACGTCACGGGCAAGGAAGGCAGCGTGGGCGGTGGCGGCGGCGAGCTGTCCACGCGCGAGTCGAGTTCCACGGGCAAGGCCGGCTCACTGAGCGCGGGCAACATCGTGCTCAAGTCCAAGGGCGACATCACCCTGGAAGGCACGAACGTGGCGGCGGCCGACAGCGCCACCATCCAGACCGAAGGCAAGCTCGACTTCAAGGCGGTGGAGAGCACCTACAGCCGCACCGCGCAAGGCCAGTCGGGCCAGGTGGACCTGGAGGCCGGCGCCACCGGTGGCGGCGCCAAGGTGGCCGGCTCGCGCACGGACGAGAACGAGCAAGGCACCACCCGTACCGGTGGCTCGCTGTCGGCGAAGAACCTCACCATCAACGCCGGCAACGGTGCGCGCCTGGAGGGCACGCAGGTCGACGTGACGGAGAACGCCAGCATCGACACCGGCAAAGGCTCGCTGGTGATCGAGTCGGCCGTGAGCACCTACACCAAGACCGTGGACAACACCGCGGTGGAGGTGGGTGCCAAGGGCAACGCCAAGCAAGGCAGCGGCCAGGGCAGCTTCAAGATGGAAGGCGCCTACGAAGACACCAACCAGGTGAAGAACCAGAACGCCACGCTCAACATCGGTGGCAAGGCCGACATCAAGGCTGCGGGCGGCATCCAGATCGCCGGCGCCAACATCGAGAACGTGGGCAGTGTCATCAAGGCCGGCGAGACCAACCTGAACGGCGCCAGCGTCGGCATCGAGCAGCGCCAGGACGTGGACCAATCCACCAAGTCCAACGTGGGCGTGAGCGTGGGTGTCATCGTGCCCGGCAAGAAGACCCGCAAGGAAGTGAGCGACACGGTGCAGAAGGTGCGCGACAGCGACGCCGCCAACACCCTGAAGAACAAGGTGGGCAACGCCACGACGGCGATCTCCAACGCGGCCGATTCGGCGAAGACGAAGCTGGCCAACGTGGGCAGCGACGCCGCCACCAAGGCCAAGGCCGACAGCGACCTGGCCCAGCGCGTGCAGGACCGCAAGGACACCAACACCGCCACCAAGCTGACGAACAACACCGCGCAGGCCGACCGCAACGCCACGCGCAAGAACGCCGACAAGCGCCGCGACGCCATCAAGGCCGAGCACGACCAGCGCGTGGCGAAGGCGCAGACCCAGCTCGACGCGGCGAAGGCCGGCTCCGCCAAGGCCGCCGACAAGAGCAAGGCCGATGCCCAGAAGGTGGCGGACAAGGCCAAGGCCGACGCCCAGAAAGTGGCCGACAAGAGCAAGGCCGACGCCCAGAAGGTGGCCGACAAGGCCAAGGCCGACGCGTTGAAGACGGCCGAACAAGGCAAGGCGGACGCGAAGAAGACCGCCGACCAGGACGTGGCCAAGGCCGAGGCCAAGCGCGACACGGACGAAGCGAAGGCGAAGAAGGACCGCGAGGAGGATCAGGGCGTCGTCGACGCGAAGAACGATCAGAAGAAGGCCTTGGAGGACCGCAAGGCGATCGACATCGCCAAGGCGGCCGAGGACGCGGCGCACAAGAAAGCCATCGCCCAACTCGACGCCGATGAGCGCACCGCGAAGGAAAAGGCCGACCGTGACGCCGCCCGCGAACAGCAGGCCATCCAACGCGACGACAGCCTGAGCGGCACACAGAAGGCCGACAAGCTCAAGCAGGTGGCCGACCAGCAGGCCGAGGCGCGCGAGCAGGCCGCGAAGGACCATGCCGCCGCGGTCGAGGCCAAACAGAAGGCGCGCGACGACATCGAGAAACAGGCCGCCATCGACGCCATCGATCCGAGCGCGACGGACGCCGAGAAGACGGCGCAGCGCAAGGCCATCGACGACCGCTTCAAACAGCGCGAGACCGCTCGCGACGACGCGAAGAAGGCCATGGAAGCGAAGGCCGGCGAGGACAGGCAGGCCGCCCAGGCCGTGGCCAAGGCCGACCACGACCAGCGCAAGGCCCGGGCCGACGCCGACGCCAAGCTCCAGCAGGACAAGGACAACGTGGCGGCACAGCGCCAGACCGCCGACGACCAGGCGGACCGCGACTACCTGAAGAAGACGCGCGACATCCAGGACAAGCTCGCGCAGGACAGCGTGGGCAAGACCGACGCCGAGAAAGCCACGCTGCAGGAACAGGCCGACAAGGACAAGGCGCAGGCCAAGGCCGACATGGAGACGGCCAAGCGCGATAGCCAGCTCAAGGCCGACACCGACCTGGCGACGTTCCAGCGCGAGGCCGACGCCAAGCGGGTGAAAGCCGATGCCGAGCGCGCCAAGGCCGAGGCCGAGCGCACACACGACCAGGAGCTGGCCGATCTGAACAAGCTCAACCCGCGGCCCGCGGACTACACCGAGCGCGTGCAAGCCATTGACCAGCGCCTGACCGACGCAAAGGACAAGGCCGACAAGCGCGTGCTGGCGCAGGAGAAGGACTTCGCGGCGACCGAGGCCGAGCGCAAGGCCCAGGCCGAGCGCACCAAGCGCGACGCCGACATCGACGCCGATGCCACGCTCACCGCGAAGCAGAAGGAGCAGAAGAAGGCCGAGAGCGAGAAGACCTTCCTGGCCGAGCAGAAGACGGCGCAGGCGGAGCACGACACCGCGAAGAAGGACATGGCCGCGCTGTTGTCGCCCGCCGAGAAGGCCGCAGCCGACGCGGCGGCGGCCAAGGCCGAGAAGCAGGGCGATCGCGTGAAGAACCCGTACGCGCTCAGCGCGCGCCTCAAACCCCACCTGACGAAGGCGCGCCGCTGGAAAGAGGTGGTGACCTCCTTCGGCATGGACGTGGACCGCAGGGCGGCGCCGGTGGAAGAAGAAGAGGCCGAGGCCGCCACCACCGTGGACCTGCTGGCCCTGGCGCGCCAGTTCCAGGCCGGCGAACAACCGCTGGCAATGCAACTGCTGCGTGAGCCCGCGGTGCAGGACGCGGCCGCCGTCACGGCCGCCGTGGACTCGCTGCGCGAGGAAGCGCGCGACGGTCTGCTCAAGGCGCTTCGGTTGGAGATGACGGGCAAGGAGTTGGGCGTGCTCACCGTGGCGCAGCAGCGCGAAGCCCTGGGCGACCTGGGCATCGAACTGCCCGCGAACCTGCCCTCGACCGAGGTCACGAAGCGCTTCAACGCCTACCTGGACGACAGCGTGGCCGCCCTGCAGCCGGATGCGGCGCAGAAGGCGGAGATCCTGAAGGCCCTGGGCAAGGACGTGAAGCCCGAGAAGGTGGAGGAGGCCTATACCAAGCTGCTGTCCGACGGAGCGGAGAAGGCGCGAGAGCGCGCCGCGAAGATGGGGCTGTCCACTGCGCAGGCGGATGCCCTGGCACAGCAGTTCCAGCCGTGATGCACCAGCGGCTGGCGCAGGCCGGCCGTGAGCCCCCCGGCCTCACAGCCGGTCGACCACCCGCGCCAGCGCCGCGCGCCGGTGCACGCCCAGCTTCTCGAACACGCGCTGCAGGTAGGTGCGCACGCTGGGCAGGCCAATGCCCAGCTCGCGCGCGATCTCCTTGTCGGTGAGGCCCTGGCCCACGCAGCGCGCCACAGCGGTCTCGCGCGGGCTCAGCAGGGCCAGCGCGGCCTCGCTCACCACGGGGTCCGGCCGGCGTGCGTGGCGCGCGCGGCGCAGCGCGGCGGAGAAGGCGGGCTCAATGAACTGCAGCAGCTCGCGCTCGTGCGCGCCGAACTCGCGGCCCTGGCGGCCACGCCAGATGCGCAGGTCGCCCAGGGCGCGGGCTCCGTCGAAGGCGTGCAGGTTGATGCCCCAGTGCAGGCCGTCGCGCGCGAGGAAGTCGTTGAAGAACTCGCAGCGCAGCAGCTCGGCGCGCGGCATCACCTCGCTCACCAGCGTGGCCTGGCGGCGCTGCTGCAGGTGGAAGGTGATGGGGTCGCGGAACTGGTACCAGGCCTCGTAGCGGCCCAGGTTGGCCGGGTCCATGTTGATGGCCAGGCCGTGCTCGAAGCGGCCCGAGGCTTCGTCCCACACGTAGGAAGCGAAGTGGTCGGCGCGGAACAGGCGCAGCAACTGCTCGCCCAGGCGCGCGCGGATGTCGCGCTCGTTCAGGTCCTGCGCGAGCAGGGCGAAGCAGGCGGCGAGCTGGCCTTGTTCGGCGGGCGACAGGTGCATGGTGATGGGCGGTGGCGTGGCGCGAACGTAGCGCGTGGGGCAGGGCGGGTCAATCGGGGCAAGTGAGGGGGCGGCCACGGGTGCAGGCGCAAGCCCCGGTGGGGGGCGGTGCAAGTGCCATGCCGGGCGAGGGTGTGTCATCAATCCTCAGGACAGACGGCGGGGCCGCGCGGGCGCACAGTCGGCGGCCATGTCGTCCATTTCCGGAGCCTTTGCCATGCGCCGCTTTCCGCTCTTGTCCTCACTGCCCCTGGCCGCCGCGCTCGCCGGCTGTGCCAGCACCGGAGGCCCCGTGCCAGACCTCACCACGCTCACCGCCACCGAAGCCGCCGCCGCGGTGTGCAATGGCCGAGTGAGCAGCGAAACCCTGACCCGCGCCTACCTGGAGCGCGCGAAGGCGCGCACGGCGCTCAACGCCTTCGTCACGCTCGACGAGGCCGGCGCCCTGGCGGCGGCGCGCGCGGCCGATGCGCGCCGGGCGAGCGGCGCGCCTTGCCTGCCGTTGCAGGGTGTGCCCATCGTGGTGAAGGACAACATCGAGGCCGCCGGCCTGCCGACCACGGCGGGCACGCCGGCCTTGAAGAACTTCGTGCCCAAGGCCGACGCGCCCGTGCTGGCGAAGCTGCGCGAGGCCGGCGCCGTGGTGCTGGGCAAGACCAACATGCACGAACTGGCCTTCGGCATCTCGGGTTTCAACCCGGCGTACAACACCGGCCCTCAGCCGGGCGTGCGCAACGCCTACGACCCGTCGAAGATGGCGGGTGGCTCCTCGTCGGGCACGGCGGTGGCCATTGGCAGCCGCATGGCGCCGGCAGGCCTGGGCACTGACACCGGCGGCTCGGTGCGTTTGCCGTGCGCGCTCAATGGCTGTGCCTCGCTGCGTCCCACCATGGGGCGTTATGCGCAGACGGGCATCGCGCCGATCTCACACACGCGCGACACGGCGGGGCCGATGGCGGTGTCGATGAACGACGTGGAGCTGATGGACCGCGTGATCGCGGGCGGGCCGGCGGTGGGCGCGGCCGAGTTGCGCGGTGTGCGGCTCGGCCTGGCGCCCGAGTTCCTGGCCAACCTGGACGCGGACACCAAGGCGGCCTTCGACGCCGCGCTGGCGCGCCTGCGCAGCGCAGGCGTGACGGTGGTGGACGTGCCGATGCCCACGCTGATGCAACTGAACGGCATGGTGGGCTTCCCCGTGGCGATGTATGAGGCGCACGACGACATGGTGAAGTACCTGCGCGAGCGCGGCACGGGGGTGACGCTGCAGCAACTGGTGGCGGGCATTGCCAGCCCGGACGTGAAGGGCACGTATGAGGCCCTGGTGGTGCCGCGCAAGCTGCCCGCGCCCACGGGGCTGACCGACACCGAGCCGGTGTACCGCGCCGCCATGGCAACGCACCGGCCGGCGCTGGTCAAGCTGTACGCCGACACCTTCGCTCAGCACCGCATCGACGCGCTGGTCTTCCCCACGGTGCCGCGCGTGGCGGCCGACGCGGGGCCACAGAGCAGCAGTGTGGAGACCTTCGGCCTGTTCATCCAGAACACCGACCCGGGGAGCAACGCGGGGCTTCCTGGTGTCCAGGTGCCGGTTGGTCTGGGGGCTTCGTCGCGCTTGCCGGTGGGGTTGGAGCTGGATGGGCCGGCGGGGAGCGATCGGAGGCTGGTGGCTTTGGGGATGGCGATCGAGAAGCTGGTGGGGAGGGTGCCGGCGGGGCGGTGAGTTTCGTGGCCTGGTGCCTGCTTGGCGAGCCAACTCACCCCGCCATCAAGCGATGAACGAGATCGGGGGTGCTGTGCGCCTGGTACTTCCGCATCAAGCGCGCCCGATGCACCTCCACCGTCCGGTGGCTGATCGCCAGCAGCTTGCCGATCTGCTTGCTCGTGAGCCCGTCCATGATCAGCGCCGCCACCTCCCGCTCGCGCGCCGTGAGCGAGGCCCGCACCGGCCGGTGCGAACTCAGGTCCTCGAAGCTCCAGATGCCGGCCGCGTGCGGCGCGGCGCGGTCCACCGCGCGGCCCGTCACGTGGCACCAGAAGGTCTCGCCCGCCTGCCGCCCGCCCACGCGCTTCATGATGCGGTTGTCCGCATACGTGCCGCTGCGCCCCAACAGCGGCGCCATGCGCGCCCCAAGGCGCTCGTACTCGTCGGCGCTGGGGTAGAGGATCTGGAAGCTCTGGCCCACCAACTGCTCGCGCGTGGCGCCGAACATCTCGCACAGGGCCTGGTTGCAGTCCACCATGTAGCGCTCGCGCGAGAGCGCCAGTCCCACGGGCGCCAGGTCGAACGCCAGCCGGTAGTCGATGTCCATCGTGGTTGCCCTTTACGAAATACTACGTAAGCCGCTACGTAGTATCGTTGCGGTTTCCCGCATCCCCAGCAAGCAAGACCTTCCGGAGGCAATCCCCGTGAACAAGATCTACCCCAGCGCGGCCGCCGCGCTCCAGGGCGTGGTCGCCGATGGCCAGCTCATGGCCGTGGGCGGTTTCGGCCTGTGCGGCATCCCCGAAGCCCTCATCGACGCCCTGCGCGACAGCGGCGTCAAGAACCTCACCGTCATCTCCAACAACGCGGGCGTGGACGGCTTCGGCCTGGGCAAGCTGCTCGACACGCGCCAGATCAAGAAGATGATCAGCAGCTACGTGGGCGAGAACAAGGAGTTCGAGCGCCAGTACCTGGCTGGTGAACTGGAGCTGGAGTTCACGCCCCAGGGCACGCTGGCCGAGAAGCTGCGCGCCGGTGGCGCGGGCATTCCGGCCTTCTTCACCAAGACCGGCGTGGGCACCCTGGTGGCCGAGGGCAAAGAGTTGCGCGAGTTCGATGGCGAGACCTACGTGATGGAGCGCTCGCTGGTGCCCGCCGTGTCGCTGGTGAAGGCGCACCGCGCCGACAAGAGCGGCAATCTGCAGTTCCGCTACACCGCGCGCAACTTCAACCCGGCCGTGGCCATGGCGGGCAAGGTCTGCATCGTGGAGGTGGAGGAGATCGTCGAGACCGGCGACATCCACCCCGACCAGATCCACCTGCCGGGCATCTACGTGCACCGCATCGTGCACAACGCGAGCCCGGAGAAGCGCATCGAGAAACGAACCATCACCGAAAAGGCCTGACCATGCCCTGGACCCAAGACCAGATGGCCGCGCGCGCGGCCCAAGAGCTCGAGGACGGCTTCTACGTCAACCTCGGCATCGGCATTCCCACCCTGGTGGCCAACCACACCGGCACCAAAGAGGTGTGGCTGCAAAGCGAGAACGGCATGCTGGGCATCGGCCCCTTCCCGACGGAGGATGAGGTCGACGCCGACCTCATCAACGCCGGCAAGCAGACGGTGACCACCATCAAGGGCTCGTCCATCTTCGGCAGCCACGACAGCTTCGCCATGATCCGCGGCGGCAAGATCAACCTGTCCATCCTGGGCGCCATGCAGGTGAGCGAGCAGGGCGACCTCGCCAACTGGATGATCCCCGGCAAGATGGTCAAGGGCATGGGCGGCGCCATGGACCTCGTGGCCGGTGTGCCGCGCGTCATCGTGCTGATGGAGCACGTGGCGAAGAAGAAGGACGGCACCGAAGACCTGAAGATCCTGCCCAAGTGCACGCTGCCCCTGACCGGCGTGGGCGTGGTGGACCGCGTGATCACCGACCTGGGTGTGATGGACGTGACCCCGCAGGGCTTGAAGCTCGTGGAACTGGCGCCCGGCGTCACGCGCGAGTTCATCCAGTCCAAGACCGGGGTGACCTTGGTCTGATACGGGTGGCGGGTATACTGCCGCCCGCACCCGTCATTGGGGAGTAGCCGCCCGGCGCGCCACGCGCCGGGGTTCGCGTCAACACACTTGGCCAGCCGGCCATGGCGCGAACAGCCTTCCAGCCTGGCAAGACCTTTGACCGCACCGCCTCCGCACGCGCCGGGGAGGCGCTGCGGTCTTTGGTTTTTTACGCCGGCCGTTGGAGTTTTCCTTGGAAGCCTTCCTCCTGTCCACCGGCATCGTCGCGCTTGCCGAAATGGGCGACAAGACGCAATTGCTCTCGCTGGTGCTCGCCGCGCGGTTCAGGAAGCCCTGGCCCATCATCGCGGGCATTCTCGTCGCCACCTTGCTCAACCACGCGCTCGCGGGCGCGGCCGGCGCCTGGATCATGGCGGCCGTGGGCCCGGTGGTGATGCGCTGGGTGCTGGGCCTGTCTTTCATCGCCATGGCGGTGTGGATGCTGATCCCCGACAAGCTCGACGCCGACGAGGTGAAGGCCTCGCGCGGACTGGGCGTGTTCGTTGCCACCACCTGGGCCTTTTTCCTGGCCGAGATGGGCGACAAGACGCAGATCGCGACCATCGCGCTGGGTGCGCAGTACGAGCCGCTGTTCGCGGTGGTGATTGGCACCACGCTGGGCATGATGATCGCGAACGCGCCGGTGGTGTTCTTCGGCGACGCGATCACGCGGCGCGTGCCGATCAAGGCGGTGCACGCGGTGGCCGCGCTGATCTTCGCGGCGCTGGGGGTGTTCGCGCTGTGGGGCGCGAACACGCTGCCGGGCGTTCAGTAGAGGTACACCGCGCCGCTGCGCAGGCTGTTGTCGGCCTGGTTGCCGTTGATGCCGGTGGCGCTGCTCGCTTCGTTGGGCACGCCCACGGCCAGGGTCGGTGCGCTGTCCTGGCCGCCGAGCGCCAAGCCTCCCGTCAAAACGCTTCCGAGGCCCGTCCCATTGCCGCCGCCGAATTGGTCGCCCGCGTCAGCATTGGGGGCTTTCACGTAGGCCTGCTGGGTCCATTGGTCGCCGCGGCGAACGAACAGGTAGAGGGCGCCACTGTTCACGGCGCTGTCGTCGGCCTGGTTGCCGTTGAGGCCCGTGGCGCTGCTGTCTTCCCAGATGGCGCTCACCGCCAGGGTATTGCCTTCGGGCGAGAGGGCGATCTTGTAGCCGAAGCGATCGAGCGCCTGGGTGTTGGAGGCCTTCACATACGCTTGCAGTGCCCAGCCGCCGCCGCTGCGCGTGAACACATACACCGCTCCGCTGACGCCCGCCGCATTGTTTGACTGGTCGCCGTCGATGCCTGTGGCATTGCTGTCTTCAAAAGGGGCCGACGCCACCAGGGTATTGCCATCGGCGGAGAGGGCGACGGACGCGCCAAAAGCATCGCCCGTTTCGGTGTTGGAGCCCTTCAGATAGGCCTGCTGACTCCAGTTGCCGTTGCTGCGCGTGAAGACATAGGTGGCACCGCTGTCCGTGGCACTGTTGTTTGACTGGTCGCCGTTGATACCCGTGGCGTTGCTGTCTTCCTGATGGGCGCCCACCGCAAGGGTGCCGCCATCGGCCGACAGCGCGAGGCTTGAGCCAAAGCGGTCGCCCGCGGAGGCATTGGAGGCTTTCAGATAACCCTGTTGCGCCCAGACGTTGCCAAAGAGCGCGAAGACATAGACGGCACCGCTGTCCACGGCGCTGTTGTCGGCCTGGTCGCCGTTGATGCCTGTGGCGCTGCTGTCTTCCGCGTTGGCGCCCACGGCAAGGGTGGTGCCATCGGCCGACAGCGCGAGGCTTCTGCCAAAGCCATCATTCGCTCCCGTGTTGGACGCCTTCACGTACGCCTCTTGGGTCCAGGCGCTGGCGCCGCGCCGGAACACGTACACAGCCCCGCTGCCGGGGGCGCCGTCGTTGCCGGGGTCTCCGGTGGTGCCTGTTCCGTTGCCGCTTTCTCCGATAGCGGACACGGCGAGCACATGGCCGTCGCCGGACAGGGCGACCTCCTTGCCGAATTGGTCGCCCGCGCCGGTGTTGGAAGCCTTGACATAGGCCTGTTGCAGCCAGATGTCGCCGCTGCGCGCGAACACATAGACCGCTCCGCTGGCGTTGGCGAGTTCGTTGCCCGAGTCGCCTCCTGTGCCCACACCCGTGGCGTCGCTGTCCTCCGCGGGCATTCCCACCGCCATCGTCAGGCCGTCGGCCGACAGCGCCACGCTGCTGCCGAAGTCGCCGTCCAGCTCCTGGGCGGACGCCTTCACGTAGCCGATGGCTGCCGTGAGCTGGCTGGGGACGCTGACGGCAGCGGAGTCGGCGCAGCCTGCGGCGTTGCAGGCCTGCAGCACGTAGCGCGCGTTCACGCGCGCCGGCAGGAAGATCACGTGGTCGTAGGTGCTGGCGGCGGCGGGCAGGTCGTCGTCTGTCGCGGGCTTGAAGCCGGATGCGCCATCCGGGTCTTCGAGCAGCACGTAGTGTGTCGCGCCGCTCACCGATGCCCAACTGAAATGAAGGACCTTGGTGCTCTGCGGCATCAGGGTTAGCGTGGGGGCCGATGGCGTGGCAGCACCGCCACCGCCACTACCGCCGCCGCTGCTGCCGCCGCTGCCGTCACCGAGACCCCCACCGTCGAGAACGCCATTACCGCCCCCGCCGCAGGCGGCGAGAACGCAGGCGGTCATGCCGATTACCGCGAGAGCTGAACATTTCCTGAAGAAGTTCATGTCAACGATCCTGTTGAGAGAAAAGGAGAAGGCACCTGCCGGGTGCGTGCGCGCCGTCGGTCAGTAGAGGTACACCGCGCCACTGCGCAGGCTGTTGTCGGTCTGATCGCCATTGATGCCGGTGGCCTGGCTTTCTTCACCCCCGGCGCCCACCGCCAAGGTCAGCGCCTGGCCCGCATCGCCACCCAGCGCCACGCTGGCGCCGAACTGGTCATTGGCCCCTGGGTTGGGCGCCTTCACGTAGGCCTGCTGCGACCACGTGCCCCCACGGCGAACGAACACATATGCGGCGCCGCTGGCCGAGGCGCTGTTGTCGCTCTGGTTGCCGTTGAGGCCCGGGGCAAGGCTGCTCTCGGTGGAGGTGCCCACGGCGAGCGCGTTGCCATCGAACGAGAGGGCAAGGCCCGTACCGAAGCGATCGCCGGCCTCGGCGTTGGACGATTTGAGGTAGGCCTGATGCGCCCAGCCGGCGCCTGTGTTCGTGAGGACATAGACGGCGCCGCTGTCCAGGGCGGCGTTGTTGAAGCCATCGCCATTGACGCCCTGGGCGAAGGCGTCTTCGCCATCGGCCCCGATGGCCAGTGTGGTGCCGTCGCCCGACAAGGCGATGCGGGTGCCGAAGGCGTCATGGGCCTCGCCGTTGGGTGCCTTGAGGTAGGCCTCCTCGGTCCAGATGGCGCCACTGCGCCTGAACACGTAGACCGCGCCCGCAGCGGGGGCGGCATTGTCGGCGGGGTTGCTGGGGCTGACGTTGCCGGCGAAACCACTTTCGCCGACGGCGCTCGCCGCCAGCAACTTGCCGTCGGCCGACAAGGCGACATCGGCGCCGAAGTGGTCGCCAGCGTCGGCGTTGGATGACTTGATGTATGCCTGTTGCATCCAGGCAATGCCGTTGTGCATGAACACGTACACGGCACCACTTTCTGCCGCGCCGTTGCTGGCCTCGTCGCCACCCAGGCCGCGGCCGGCGCCGTCTTCGAAGGGGGCGCCAACGGCCAGGGTTTTGCCGTCGGCCGCCAGGGCCAGGCTGCCGCCGAACTGGTCACCCGCCTCGGTGTTGAGCGCTTTCACATACGCCTCCTGGTTCCAGGCAGCGCCATGGCGCCTGAACAGGTAGACCGCCCCGCTTTGCGCGGCGCCGTCGTTGCTTTGGCCCTGGGAGTTGACGCCTGTGGTGCCACTGTCTTCATTGCGGGCGCCCACGGCCAGCACATTGCCGTCGGCCGACAGGTCCACTTGCTCGCCGAAATGGTCGTGCGCACCGGTGTTGGAGGCTTTCACATAGGCCTGTTGCGACCAGCCGTCGCTGGTGCGCGCGAACAAGTACACCGCTCCGCTGTTCTCGGCACCGTTGTTGGCCGCATCGCCACCTGTGCCGATGCCCCTGGCGTTGCTGTCATCGAGCGGCATGCCCACCGCCATCGTGCGGCCATCGCCCGAGAGCGCCACGCTGACGCCGAAGCCGCCGTCCAGTTCCTGGGCGGATGCCTTCACATAACCGACGGCCCCTGCGAGCGTGCCCGAGACGCTGACGGCAGCGGAGTCGGCGCACGCGCCGACGTTGCAGGCCTGAAGAACGTAGCGCGCGTTCACGCGCGCGGGAAGGAACACCTCGTGGTCATAGGCGCTCGCCTCGGCGGGCAGCCTGGCCACGGGCGTGTAGTCGGAGCTGCCATCGGCGTCTTCGAGCAGCACGTAACCTGTGGCGACGCTAGTGGGCGCCCAGCTGAAGTGGAAGGTCTTGGTGCCCTGAAGCACCAGGCTCAGTGTGGCGGCCGAAGGGGCTGGCGGGGAAGAAGAGGCCGAGGTGGTGCCTCCCCCGCCACCTCCACAGGCGAAGAGAAGGCCGGCGAGCGTTCCCATCAGCGCGACAGCCAGGCGCCGCTTGAACGTATCCATGTCGAGGGTCCCTTGAGAAACGAGTAGCACAGGCCATTGCATGCGAAGCGGTGGACACACGCCATTCGCCGGACAGCCTATGACTGGCATGCACGGGCCCAGCCATTTGGCCGTAGGGCTCCCCCTTGATGGTCATTGGGGTATCGGGGGTCCAAGGTGTGCTATGTGCCTTCTCGACACGGCCATGGTGCCGATCGCGGCTTGATCCGCGTCAGGGCTACGCGCTGCTGGTACCGGTCATCCCGTGGGCATACCGATGGCCGTCTGGCTCATGCTTCGTCGGCTGCCTGATGGCGTTCAGTCGTCGAAGGCGCGCGGGCCCAGCCGCTCGACCACGTGGGCGATGAAGCAGGAGATGCGCGAGGCCAGGGCCGTGTTGCGGTAGTACACGGCGTTGACCGGCTGGCGCACGTCCAGCGTCTGGCGCGCAAACAATTGCACCAGCCGGCCGGCCTGGCGGTCCTCGCGCGTCATGAAGTCGGACAGGCAGACGATGCCGGCGTCGGCGAGCGCGAGGTGGCGCAGGGTCTCGCCGCTGGACGAGGCGATGGTGGGGCGGATGTGCAGGGTGTTGCCGTCCCCGTCGCGCAGCGGCCAGTCGTTGAGCGACTCGGGTTGGGTGAAGCCCAGCAGTGAGTGCCGCGCGAGTTGCGCCACCTTGGTCGGCGTGCCCTGCCGCTGCAGGTAGCCCGGGCTGGCCAGCACGCGCAGCCGGCTGGTGCCCAGGGGCCGCGCGCGCAGCGTGGAATCCTTCAGCGCGCCAATGCGAAAGGCCAGGTCGGTGCGTTTCTCGATCAGGTCGATGAAGCCCTCGTTGCTGTGCAGCTCCAGCGTCACCTGCGGGTGGCGCTGCCGGAAGTCGTCCACCAGGGGCGCGATGACGTGCAGCATGAAGGGCGTGGAGGCGTCCACGCGCAGGCGGCCCGAGGGCTGTTCCAGGCGTGCAGCCATCTGCTCCTCGGCCTCGTCCACGGAGGCGAGGATGGCGCGCGCGTGCTGCAGGAAGGCCTCGCCTTCTTCGGTGAGCTCCAGGCGTCGCGTGGTCCGCCGCAGCAAGGTGGCGGCCAGCTTGCGCTCCAGGCGGCCGAGCGCGCGGCTCACGCCCGAGACGGTCTGGCCCAGTTGATCGGCAGCGGCGGTGATCGAGCCCGTGTCCACCACGCGGGTGAAGGCCTGCATCTCGTCGAGGGTGGTTTTCATTGTTGATTCCAGATCAAGATTCTTTGGCTTATAGACGGCTTTATGTGCAAACGCAAAGAGGAGAGACTGCGCGCCATTCCTCACCCACTCGCGGAGCCTTCCATGCCCCTTGCCTTGCTGGCGCTGACCATCAGCGCCTTCGCCATCGGAACCACCGAATTCGTCATCGTCGGCCTGATACCGACCATCGCCGCCGACCTCGGCGTGAGCGTGCCATCGGCCGGCCTGCTGGTTAGCCTCTACGCCCTGGGCGTGGCGGTGGGCGCGCCGGTGCTCACCGCGCTCACCGGCCGCGTGCCGCGCAAGGCTTTGCTGGTGGGCCTGATGGCGCTGTTCACCCTGGGCAACCTGATGGCCTGGCAAGCGCCGGGCTACGGGACACTGGTGCTGGCGCGGGTGCTCACGGGGCTCACGCACGGGGTGTTCTTCTCGGTGGCGTCAATCATCGCCACCAACCTGGTGCCGCGCGAGAAGGCGGCCAGCGCCATCGCCACCATGTTCAGCGGCCTCACGGTGGCCTTCGTCACCGGCGTGCCGCTGGGCACCTTCATCGGCCAGCGCTTCGGCTGGAACGCCACCTTCCTCGTGGTCTCGTTGTTCGGCCTGGTGGCGCTGATCGGTTCGCTGGCCTTCGTGCCGCGCGGCATCGAGCAGGCGCCGCCCGCGCCGCTGCGGCGCCAGGCCCGCGTGCTGCTGCAGCCGCGCCTGCTGCTGGTCTACGCCATGACGGCCGTGGGCTACGGCGGTTCGATGATCGCCTTCACCTTCCTCGCACCCATCCTGCAGGACATCGCGGGCTTCAGCCCGTCCATGGTGGGCGCGCTGCTGCTGCTCTACGGCGCGTCGGTGGCCGTCGGCAACGTGTGGGGCGGCCGCCTGGCCGACCGCGCAGGGCCGGTGAGCGCGCTCAAGACCATCTTCCTGCTGCTGGCCACCGTGCTGCTGGTGCTCAACTTCACGGCGCCTCACCCCTGGCTGGTGGTGTTGACGGTGCTGGCCTGGGGCGCTGTGGCCTTTGGCAACGTGCCGGGGCTTCAGGTGTACGTTGTGCAGCAGGCCCGGCGTTTCGCGCCCGAGGCGGTGGACGTCGCCTCCGGCTTCAACATCGCGGCCTTCAACCTGGGCATCGCCGGCGGTGCCTGGGCCGGCGGCCAGGTGATCGCGCACCTGGGGCTGGGGCACACGCCCTGGGTCGCGGCGGTCGTGACCTTCGCGGGCTATGGCCTGACGGTGCTGAGTGGCCGGCTGGACCGCCGTTTGCCCCAGGCGCAAGCGGCCTGCGCATGAATCTTTCTTTTCACAAGGACACCGCCATGAACATCCCCGCCTTCGGCCTTGGCACCTTCCGTCTCAAGGGCCAGACCGTCATCGATTCCGTGCGGACCGCGCTCGAACTCGGCTACCGCGCCATCGACACCGCGCAGATCCACGGCAACGAGGCCGAGGTCGGCCAGGCCATCGCCGACAGCGGCGTGCCGCGCGAGCAGGTCTTCATCACCACCAAAGTCTGGGTGGACCACGCCGCGAAGGACAAGCTCGTGCCCAGCCTGCGTGAGAGCCTGCGCAAGCTGCGCACCGATCAGGTGGATTTGACGCTGATCCACTGGCCGGCGCCGGGCAGTGGCGTGCCGCTGGAGGAGACGCTCGCGGCGCTGGCGGATGCAAAGGCGCAAGGCCTCACGCGCCAGATCGGCGTCTCCAACTTCAACATTGCGCTGACACAGCTGTCGATCGAGGTGCTCGGTGCGGATGCCATCGCCACCAACCAGATCGAGCTGAGCCCCTACCTGCAGAACCGCGCGCTGGCCACCTTCCTGCATTCGCAGGGCATCACGCCCACCTCGTACATGACCCTGGCCTACGGCAAGGTCCTCAAGGACCCGGTGCTCACGGCCATCGCCGCGAAGCACGGCGCCACGCCCGCCCAGGTGGCGCTGGCCTGGGCGCTGCGGCTGGGCTACGCGGTGATTCCCTCGTCCACGAAGCGCGAACACCTGGCCAGCAACCTGCTGGCGCAGCAACTGCGGCTGGACGACGATGACATGGCGCGCATTGTGGCGCTGGAGCGCAATGGGCGCGAGGTGGACCCGGAGGGCCTGGCGCCCGCGTGGGACTGAGCGGCGCGGCCGAACCCTGGCCTGTGGAGCCTCAGCCGCAGGCGGCGCGAACGATCTTGCCCGTCTTGGTGTCGGTCTCGATCGTGACCCGTTCCTGGCGGTAGTCCATGGTGACGGCCTGGCCGGGCTGGATCTGCCGCACGAGGGTGGCGCCTGTGAGCCGCCGGGCTTCGGCGTCGCTGACGGCGGCCTTGCCGACGAGCGCCTGGGCGGCGTCGGGGCGGCAGGCGCCGGCTGGGCCAGCTGATGTGGGAGGTGTCGGGCTTTGGCAGGCCGCGAGGCCCAGGGTCGCCAGCACGGCGGCGCCGATGGCGAGAGACTTCATCTTCATGTCGGTCCTCCTTGGGCGGGTGGCGGCGAACGGCGGCGATCGAGGATGGCCAGAGGCGTTCGCGCAGGGAGGCGTGGAGCGGGTGAAGGGAATCGAACCCTCGTATGAAGCTTGGGAAGCTGCCGTTCTACCATTGAACTACACCCGCAGCAGGGGCGGATTCTAGCGCCCCGCGCTCAGTCCGTCCCGGTAGCGATGGGCGCACCCGGCCGCGCGCACCACTCGCTCCACGACCCCGGGTAGAGCGCCGCACCACCCAGGCCTGCCACCTCCATCGCCAGCAGGTTGTGGCAGGCGCTCACGCCCGAACCGCACTGGTTCACCACCGCTTCAGGCGGGCGGCCGTCGAGCAGTGCCTCGAACTCGGCGCGCAGCACCGCGGCGGGCTTGAAGCGGCCATCGGCCTGCAAGTTGTCGCGGAACGGGCGGTTGCGCGCGCCGGGGATGTGGCCGCCCTTGGGGTCGAGCGTTTCGTTCTCGCCGCGGAAGCGGTCGGCGCCGCGTGCGTCCAGCACCAGCCAGCGTGGCTCGTCGATGTTGGCGCGCAGTGTCTCGTGGCCCACCACCTTCGACAGCGAGGGCCGGGTCTTCAGCGGCGCAGGCGTGGGGCGCGGCGACGCCTCGGCGGTGAGGGGCAGGCCGGCGGCCTTCCAGGCGCCCAGGCCGCCGTCCAGCACGGCCACGTTCTCATGACCGATCCAGCGCAGCATCCACCAGAGGCGCGCGGCGTACAGGCCGCCGCTGTTGTCGTAGGCCACCACCGGCCTGTCGGTGCTCACGCCCAGCGCGCTCATGGCCTGCAGGAACATCAGCGCATCGGGCAGCGGGTTGCGGCCGTTGTCGCCGGTGCGTGGGCCCGACAGGGTGTGCCCCATGTGCACGTGATGGGCGCCGGGGAGGTGGCCCGCGTCGTACGCGCGGCGACCGATGTCTGGGTCGCTGGTGTCGCCGCTGCAGTCGAGCACGACCGGGGGCGTGGCCGACTGCAGGGCGCTGGCGAGTTCACTGGTGCTGATGAGGGTGGTGTGGAGGGTGGTGTGGAGGGTGGTGTGGTTCATGGGGAGAAGGGGTTCAGGCCTTGTGGCCGCTCAATTGGTTGCCCGCGTCGCGCGGCAGCCGCCGGCAGGCGGGCGTGGCCAGGGCGCCGATGAACGCCAGGACGAGGAAGGCCAGCCCGTAGTCCAGCGGCACGGCCTCGGCCCGGCCGGCGCCGCGCGCCGCCAGCGTGACCACCACGGACGACAGCGAGATGCCGACCATGATGGCGAGCTGCCACACCATGGTGTTGAGCGTGGTGGCCGCGCCGATGCGCGCCGGTGGCAGCTCGGCATAGGCGATGGCCGCGACGGCGTTGAACTGCACCGCGCGGAAGAAGCCCGCAATGGACACCGCCAGCGCGATGGCGCCCAGGCCCCAGTGGTCGCGGAACAGCGCGCACACCACCAGCCCCGCCACGCACAGCGAGCCGTTGACCAGCATCACCCGGCGAAAGCCCCAGCGGCGCAGCATGGGCGTGGTCTGCGTCTTGGTGAGCATGGACACGACCCCGCTGGCCAGCAGCACCAGGCCGCTCTGCACCGGCGTGTAGCCCAGGCCCAGTTGCAGCATCAGCGGCAGCAGGAAGGGCAGGGCGCCGTAGCCGACGCGCAGCAGCGAGCCCGACCAGAACGAGGCCGCGAAAGTGGGCACGCGCAGCAGCGACCAATCGAGCATGGGCAGGCGGGCGCGGCGGCTGCGGTATCCGTAGGCCAGCACCAGCACAGCCATCGGCAGCAGCCAGACGAAGAGGCCCAGGCGGCCTTCGCGCACGCCCTCCAGCACCACCACCACGATGGCCAGCGCGCCGCCCAGCAGCAGCCACGACAGCGCGTCGAAGCGGCCGTCGGCGCTCTGGCGGATCTGCGGGAAGGCGCGCAGGGAGCCCAGCAGGCACAGCAGCGCGATGGGCACGTTGATGAGGAAGATCCAGTGCCAGGACAGCCAGGTGGTGAGCAGGCCACCCAGCGGCGGGCCCAGCATGGGGCCCGCCATGGCGAGCGTGATCATCCAGGCCAGCGCGTTCACCAGTTGCGGCTTGGGCGTGACGTGCACGATGGACGTGCGGCCCACCGGCACCATCAGCGCGGCCGAGGCGCCCTGGATGGCGCGCGCCGCCACCAGCATGGGCAGGCTGGTGGACAGCGCGCACATCAGCGAGCTGAGCGCGAAGATGCCCAGCGCGGCCTGGAAGACGGTGCGCGTGCCGAAGCGCGAGGCCAGCCAGTCGCCCGTGGGGATGAAGACCACGCTGCACAGCAGGTAGACCGTCATCGTGAGGTTCAGGCTCAGGGGATCGACGCCCAGGCTGGCGGCGATGTCCGGAATGGCCGGCGCGATGATGGTGGAGTCGAGTTGCTCCATGAAGAAGGCCAGCCCCACCGTGAGCGGGAGCAGGCGCTGGTTCATGAACGCACGCCCTTGCCGGGAGCGGCTTCGTGGTGATCGGGTTCGTGGCGCATCCGACGAGCTTACTGCGTGACCTGGATGCCGCTGGTCTTGACGAATTCCGACCACTTGCGCGCGTCGTCGGCCACCTGCTTGCCGAACTCGGCCGGCGAATTGCCGCCGGGCTCGGCGCCCACGGTCTCCATGCGCTTGCGCATCTCGGGCGTCTGCAGGGCCGGGCGCAGCACGTTGGCGATGCGCTCCACCACGGCGGGCGGCGTGCCGGCGGGTGCGAACAGGCCGCTCCAGCCGGTGACGTCGAAGCCGGGCACGCCCGACTCGGCGATGGTGGGGATGTCGGGCGTCTGCGGGTAGCGGCGCGCGCTGGTGAGTGCGATGGGGCGCAACTTGCCCGACTGCATCCAGGTCAGCGCGTCGGAGTAGTTGGCGAAGCTCATGTGCACGTCGCCGGCCGCGGCCGCCGCCACGGCGGGTGCGCCACCGCGGTAGGGCACGTGCACCATCTTCAGGCCCAGTTGGTGCTTGAGGATTTCGCCCGCGAACTGCGTGAGGCCGCCCGCGCCGCCGAAGTTGAGCTTGCCCGGATTGGCCTTGGCGTGGGCCACGAACTCCTGGAAGTTGTTCACCGGCAGCGAGGGGTTGACCATCAGCACCAGCGGGTTGGTGTTGATGAGCGTGATGGGCGCGAAGTCCTTTACGCCGTCGTAGCCCACCTTGAAGATGTACTGGTTCAGCGTCTGCGGCGCGGCCAGGGCCAGCAGCAGGGTGTAGCCGTCGGGCGCGGCCTTGGCCACGTACTCGGTGCCCAGACTGCCCGCAGCGCCCGGCTTGTTCTCGATGATCACCGGCTGCTTGAGCCCGTCCTGCAGCGCGGGCTGGATCATGCGCGCGACGATGTCGCCGATGCCGCCGGGCGCGTAGGGCACGACGATGCGGATGGCCTTGGTCGGCCAGGGCTCATTGGCGAGTGCGAAGGGACTCGTGATCGATAGGCCGGCGCCGAGCAGCGCCAGTGCCGCGAGGCGGCGCGAGAGCGTGGGTGTCATGGGGTTTGTCTCCGGAGTGTTGTAGGGGCGGTCAGAGCGGATAGACCATCAAGGTGTCGACCATCCGCGAATCCAGCACGACGCGTCTTTGCGCGATTCGCCATCCCTGGGGGCCCGGCTTGAGCACGTCGTCGTAGCGACCGGTCGCGAAGACCTCGGTCTGGCCGGTGTGCATGGTCCGGTAGATCACGAAGGACGAGCGCACGGCGCATTGGCCGTCGGGCTTCGGTTCGATCAGCGGACGCCCCACCACGTGGCGGTGGGTGTGGTTCTCGAAGATGTTGGCGATGCGCAGCGCCTTGATGCGGTCGTCCATCATGCCGCGCCCTTCGCACAGCACGATGCCGATGGGCATGTTCGCCTCGACGTTCTGGCGCGTGGTCACGAGGTAGCTGGCGTCCTCCTCGAAGTAGGCGCTCCAGTCCTCGAACAGGCCATCGTCGAGCGTGTGGCAGTAGCGCTCCAGGAAGTCGGCGATCTGGTCGGCGTTGCTGCTCATTCGTGGAACCCCATGATGGTCTGGTAGCCGTGCCAGAAGCCGCGCACGGCCGCTTCGGTGGCGCGTGAGGACTCATTCGACTCGGCGAGCTTGCCGCCCATCTCGATGAACGAGGCCTTGTCGTCGGAGCCGCGCGTGCCGCGCTGCACGAAAGAGTTGATGCAGCCGTCCTCCAGCGCGACGAGCCCCGCCGCGCCGGTGAGGTTGGCCTGCATCACGCGCATCTTTTCCTGCTCGGGCGTGTCGGTCTCGTAGCCCAGGAAGACCCAGTACAGCTCGGTCTTGTCCACGCCGCGCGGCACCACGAAGCGCACCGCCAGCGAGTTCAGCGTGAGCTGGCTCACCAGCGTGGGGAAGATGGTCTGGATGCTGTGCGTGATCTGGTCGTCGAAACCGTCCCAGGCCTGCAGCAATTGCGGGCCGTCGAGCTCGGAGCTGTACTTGGCCGAGTGCACCTCGGCGCTGGTGTATTCGGCGGCGGCGTCCAGCGTGGCGCGCTTGCTGTAGCTGATGTGGTGCCACTTCTTCTCCGACAGGATGATGCCGCCGTCCATGTCGAGGCGGTTCACCTTGAAGGTGGTGTAGAAGGTGTGCAGCAGCGTGGCGTGGTACGAGTCGCGCACGTTCTCGGCGTACAGCTTCCAGTTGTTGTGGATCATCTGGCTGTGCGTGCCGAGGATCTTCAACGGATGGTCCATGTTGCGCTTGAGGAAGGCGGTAATGCGGTCACCCAGGAATTCCTCCAGCGGCGGCGCTTCGTCCGAAAACGTGCCGAACACGATGCCCGCGACCACCGACACGCGGATGGGCTGCAGGCGGTGTTTCGAGACATCGAAGTCCTCGGGCATGCCGCCCTTGCCCTTCACGCCCTTCTGGAAGGCCACGCCGCGCAGTTGCCCGTCGAGCTTGTAGTTCCAGGCGTGGTACACGCAGGTCAGCGACTTTTTGTTGTCGCGCTCCTTCAGGCACACCAGCGCGCCCTTGTGCGCGCAGCGGTTGACCATGCCGTGCAGCTCGCCGTTCTCGTCGCGCGTCACGATGATGGGCGTGTCGCCGATCCAGGTGGTGCGGATGTCGCCGGGGTTCTTCACTTCCACCGTGAGGCAGAGGTAGTGCCAGATCGGGCCGCGGAAGATCTTCTCCTGCTCCATCTGGTAGATGGCGGGGTCGGAGAAGACGCGGTAGGGCACGCGTGTGGCGCCGCCGGCGGGCCAGCGCAGATCGCAAGGGGTCGTTTCCATGTCTCGTGGGGGCTCGAAGGGATCAGAGCTGCGGATGCTAGGGACGCGCTGACCATAAGTCGATAAGATGAAGGCGATCAGCGATATCTGGAATGCAGATGGGACAAGACGCCGGCCCCCGATTCGATCTCAACTTGTTGCGGGTGTTTCTCGCGGTGTACGAAGCAAAGAGCGTCGGCGGTGCCGCACAGGCCTTGAACATGAGCCAGCCCGGCCTGAGCACCGCACTCGCGCGCCTGCGCCGGCAATTGGGGGACCCGCTGTTCCTGCGCGGCGCCACCGGCATGGAGCCCACCAGCCGCGCGCGCAGCCTGGCCGATTCGGTGCGCGGGATCATGCGATCGGTGGACGCCGAGGTGCTCAAGCCGCCGGTGTTCGACCCCACCACCTCCACGCGCGAGTTCCGCATCGCGCTCACCGACATCGCCGAGGGCATTTACCTGCCCATCGCGCTGCGGGCACTGAAGGAAAACGCCTCGCGCATGAGCCTGCGCTCGGTGTTCATGTCGCCGCGCGAACTGGAGGAGGCCATGGCCGCGGGCGAGGTGGACATGGCCGCCGGCTTCTACCCCGACATCAAGGGCTCGGCCTTCATGCACCGACGCATCGCGCTGCACTCTTTTGCCTGCATCGCGGCCGCCCGCCACCCCGAGCTGGGCGAGCGCATGACGCCGGAGCAGTTCGCGCGCCTGCCGCACGTGGTGGTGGAGGCCACCGGCCGCAGCCAGGAGGTGTTCGACCGATTTCTGCAGCGGCGCCAGTTGCAGCGCGACGTGGTGCTGCGCACGCCGCACTTCATGAGCGTGCCGGTGATCGTGGCCGAAAGCGACGCGGTGGCCGTGGTGCCGCAGGCCCTGGCCGATTTCATCATCGACCACCCGCGCATCAGGCAGGTGCAACTGCCGTTTCGACCACCCACGTTTCAAGCGAACCTGTACTGGCACCGCAGCGCGCACACGGACCCGGCCAACCAGTGGCTGCGCCAGGCGCTGATCCGCGAGTTCCCGCGTTTGCAGGCGCGGGCGTATGACCGCAACGGCCGTGCGGCGAACGCGCCACGGGGCTGAGGATCAGCTCGCCTCGGCGGGCAGCGTTTGCATCCAGCCGTCGAGCACGCGGGCCAGCTCACCCGGGCATTCGGCCGCGCTGATGTGCGCGGCCTCCACCTCGACGATGCGCGCGCCGGCGATGCCGTCGGCGATGGCTTGCGATTGCGCCAGCGGCGTGGCGAGGTCGTGGCGGCCCGCGACGATCAGCGTGGGTGTGGTGATGCGCCGGTTGCCAGCGCGCAGGTCCATGGCGGCGATGGCCTCGCAGGCGCGCACGTAGCCCAGCGAGTCCGTGTCGAGCAGGCTCTGGCGCAGGCGCGCCGCCACGGCCTGGCCGTCGGCGCTCTGACGGAAGGCGGGCGTGAGCCAGCGGTCGATGGACGCGTCGGCCACGGCGGGCATGCCGGTGGTGCGCACGGCCTGGATGCGCGTGTCCCACAGCGTGCGGTCGGCGTAGTGCGGGGCCGAATTGATGACCGCCAGGCCACGCAGCAGCGAAGGGTGGCGCGCCGCCAGGGCCTGGCCCACCATGCCGCCGAGCGACAGGCCGGCGAACACCACCGGGCCGGACGAGACCGAGCGGATCACGGTGGCGGCGTCGTCGGCGAGGTCGTCGATGCTGTAGGGCGCATCAGGCGAGGGGCCCTGGCCATGGCCGCGGTGGTCGTAGCGGACCACGCGGTAGCGCGGAGCGAGCAGGGCCGTGAGCTCGTCCCACATGTGGCGGTCGAGGGCGAGTGCGTGGCTCAGGACCACCGTGGGTCCTTGTCCGTCCTGGCTGGTGTTCATGGTCTGCTGCGTCGTGAGGGGGAACGCGGCAGTCTACGGGCCCGGGTGGCGCAGGCGCATCGCTCAGCGCGATACGCGATATCGCTTCGCGCGAGCGAGCCGCGCGCTCATGGGCGAGGAGCGTTCATCCGAACAGCCGCTGCGCGTGCACACCCAGGCCACGGGCCACGCTGGCGTCGCGGTCGCCGTGCACGGCGGTAGCGGCCGGCAGGTGGGCGGCGATGCGGTCGGTGAGCGGCTTGAAGCCGGTGGAGCCGCCGGTGAAGTACACCGCGTCCACCGCGTCGGCGCGCACGCCGGCCGCGCGCAGGGTTTCATCGGCTGCCACCACGATGCGCTGCAACTGCGCGTCCAGCGCGCGCACGGCCTGGGCCTCGTCGAGCGTGGCGTGCAGGTCCGGCTCAAGCCGGTCCAGGTCGATGCGGGTGGTGCCGCCCTGGGCCACGGCGATCTTGGCCGCCTCGGCTTGGCCGGCGAGGGCGTGGCCCAGGCGCTCGTTCACCACGGTCATCAGGCGCTGGTGCTGTTGCGCATCGCCGTAGAAGGAGTGCATGCGACGCAGCTCGGCCACGCGCGACGGGCTGTACACCGTGTTGATGAGGTGCCAGGTGGCGAGATCGAAGTACACGCGGCTGGGCACCTCGCGCGGCGTCTCGCCGGGGCGCGCGGGGCCCAGGCCCTTGTAGCCGCACAGCGGCAGGATGCTGGCGAGTTCGATGCTGCGGTCGAAATCGGTGCCGGCGATGTGCACGCCGTGGTTGGCCAGGATGTCGTCGCGCCGGTCCAGTCGCTGGCGGCGTTCGGGCCCGACGCGCACGAGCGAGAAGTCCGAGGTGCCACCGCCAATGTCGGCGACCAGCACGAGTTGCTCGCGCGTCGTGCTCTGCTCGAAGTCGAGCGCGGCGGCGATGGGCTCGTACTGGAAGCTCAGCTCGCGCAGGCCGATGGCGCGCGCCGCGTTCTCCAGCGCCTGCTGCGCTTGCGCGTCGCGCAACGGGTCGCCGTCGACGAAGTAGACCGGCCGACCCAGCACCGCGCGCTCGAGTGGCGCATCCGCTTGCTGCTCGGCCAGCGTCTTGAGGTGCCGCAGGTAGGCCGAGACCACGTCGAGGTAACGCACCGATCGGCCGGCGCCGACCTCGGTGCTCTGCTCGGCCAGGCTGGAGCCGAGGATGCTCTTCATCGAGCGCATGAGCCGGCCCTCGTGCCCTTCCATGTAGGCGGCCAGGGCGTCGCGGCCGTAGGCGCGCTGCGGCTCCTCATGCGCCGCCAGGCCCTCCACGCGGTAGAACACCGCGGTCGGCATGGTGCGCCGGCCGGGTTCCACTTCGATCAGCTCGACGCGCCCCTGCATCGGCAGGGCGATGGCGGAGTTGGAGGTGCCGAAGTCGATGGCGCAGAAGGCTGGGGTGCTCAAAACCCCACCGCTTGCCCATCCCGCCGCGAGTCGCTCGCGGCCACGTAGCCGTCCTCGATGTCGTCGCTCAGCCGCGCGATGAACTGGCCGCTGCCGAAGTCGAGGTAGGTGTCGGCGGTGGGCTCGAAGCGATGGCCCAGGGCCTTGAGGCCGTCGCGCAGCGTGGGGGCCATGGTGGTCTCGAAGTCCACGTCCAGGCCCTTGCTCCACTTCCAGCGCGGGGCGTCGCTGGCGGCCTGCGGCTGCTGGCCGTGCACCAGCATGCGCACCAGCGTCTGCACATGACCCTGCGGCTGCATGTTGGCGCCCATCACGCCGAAGCCCATCACGGGCTGGCCGTTGCGCGTGACGAAGCCCGGGATGATGGTGTGGAAGGGCCGCTTGCCCGGCGCCACCTGGTTGGGGTGGCCGTCCTGCATCGTGAAGCCGTGGCCACGGTTCTGCAGGCTCACGCCCCAGCCGGGTACCACCACGCCGCTGCCGAAGCCCAGGTAGTTGGACTGGATCAGGCTGACCATGCGGCCCTGCGCGTCGGCGGTGGTGAGGTAGACCGTGCCACCGCGCGGCGGCTGGCCCGGGCCAGGGTCGATGGCGCGTGATGGGTCGATGAGCTTCGCGCGCTCGCGCAGGTAGGCGGGGTCGAGCAGGTCGGCCGCGCGCACCTCGGTCATGAAGCGCTCGTCGGCCACCCAGCGGTAGGTGTCGGCGAAGGCGATCTTCATCGCCTCGATCTGCAGGTGCTGGCCCTCGACGCTGTCGGGCTCGAAGCGGCCGATGTCGAGCTGCTCCAGCATGCCCAGCGCCATGAGCGCGGCGATGCCCTGGCCGTTGGGCGGCAGCTCGTGCACCGTGTGGCCGGCGAAGGCCACGTCGATGGGCTGCACCCACTGCGCCTGGTGCGCGGCGAGGTCGCTGGCGCGCAGTTGCGCGCCGTGCTCGCGCGCGAAGGCGTCGATGGCGGCGGCGATCTCGCCGCGGTAGAAGGACTCGCCGCGTGTCTCGGCAATCGCGCGCAGCGCGCGGCCGGCGTCGGGAAAGCTGAAGCGTTCACCGGGTTGCGGCGCGCGGCCGTGCGGCAGGAAGGCCTGGGCGAAGCCGGGCTTGTCGTGCAGCAGGGGCACGGCCTGCGCCCACTTGTGCGCGATCACCGGCGCCACCGCGTGGCCGCGCTCGGCCAGTTCGATGGCGGGCTCCATCAGGTCGGCGAAGGGCAGGGCACCGAAGCGCTCGGACAGCGCGGCCCAGCCGCCCACCGCGCCCGGCACGGTCACGGCGTCGAAGCCGCGCAGCGGCATCTGGCCGCCGTGCTTGCGCTGAAAGTAGTCCGTGCTCCAGCCCGCGGGCGCCACGCCCGAGGAGTTCATGCCGTGCAACTGCTCGCCGTCCCACACGATGGCGAAGTTGTCGCTGCCCAAACCATTGGAGCAGGGCTCCACCACCGTTAGCGCGGCGGCCGTGGCGATGGCCGCGTCGATGGCGTTGCCGCCCTTGAGCAGCATGCGCAGCCCGGCCTGCGCGGCCAGCGGCTGCGTGGTGGCAACCACGTTGCGCGCCATCACCGGCGCGCGAGAGACGGGGTAGGGGTTGTTCCAGTGAAATTGCATGAGAGAAGGAAACGGTGGACAACAGACCCCGGAACCGAGGGCTGCGCGGATCCGGCTTTGCCGGTCCGCAGCAGCCGCCCCCTGGGGGGTGACGGCCGAAGGCCGGCGCGGGGGGTTACTTCAGCACATCGCCCAGGCAGAGGAATTTGATCTCGACGTAGTCGTCCATGCCATGGTGCGAGCCCTCGCGGCCCAGGCCCGACTGCTTGACGCCGCCGAAGGGCACGTGCTCGGTCGCCAGGATGCCCACGTTGATGCCGACCATGCCGTACTCCAGCGCTTCGCTCACGCGGAAGATGCGGCCCACGTCGCGGCTGTAGAAGTAGCTGGCCAGGCCGAACTCGGTGTTGTTCGCGGCGTCGATGGCTTCCTGCTCGGTCTCGAACTTGAACACCGGCGCGAAGGGGCCGAAGGTTTCCTCGCGCGCGCACAGCATGTCGGGCGTGGCGCCGGCCACCACCGTGGGCTCGAAGAACTGGCCCTGCAGCTTCTTCCCGCCGGCGACCACCGTGCCGCCCTTGGCCACGGCGTCATCCACGTGGCGCTGCACCTTCTCCACCGCCGCGTCCTCGATCAGCGGGCCCTGCACCACGCCGTCCTCGAAGCCATTGCCCACCTTGAAGGCCTTGACCTTGGCGGCGAACTTCTTCACGAACTCGTCGTACACGCCGGCCTGCACGTAGAAGCGGTTGGCGCAGACGCAGGTCTGGCCCGCGTTGCGGTACTTGCTGGCCAGCGCGCCTTCCACGGCCGAATCGACATCGGCGTCGTCGAAGACGATGAAGGGCGCGTTGCCGCCGAGTTCCAGCGCCAGCTTCTTCACCGTGGGCGCGCACTGCGCCATGAGGATGCGGCCCACCTCGGTGGAGCCGGTGAAGCTCAGGTGGCGCACCGTGTCGCTGGCGCACAGGGCCTTGCCCACGGCGATGCTCTGTTGCGAATCGGCGGTGATGACGTTGAGCACGCCGGCCGGGATGCCCGCGCGCAGCGCCAGCTCGGCCGCTGCCAGCGCCGTGAGGGGCGTGAGCTCGGCCGGCTTGATGACGACGGGGCAGCCGGCGGCCAGGGCCGGTGCCACCTTGCGCGTGATCATGGCCAGCGGGAAGTTCCAGGGCGTGATGGCCGCGCACACGCCGATGGGCTGCTTGAGCACCAACAGGCGGCGGTTGGGGTCGAAGGTGGGCAGGGTCTCGCCGTTGACGCGCTTGGCTTCCTCGGCGAACCACTCCACGAAACTGGCGCCATAGGCGATCTCGCCCTTGCCTTCAGCGAAGGGCTTGCCCTGCTCGGCGGTGAGGATGCGGCCCAGGTCTTCCTGATTGGCCATCAGCAGGTCGTACCACTTGCGCAGCAGGTTGGCGCGTTCCTTGGCGCTGCGCGCGCGCCAGGCCGGCCAGGCCTTGTCGGCGGCGGCGATGGCGGCCTCGGCGTCGGCCGCGCCCAGGTTGGCCACGTCGGCCAGCTTCTGGCCGGTGGCGGGGTCGTTCACGTCGAAGCGGGCGCCACCCTTGACCCACTGGCCATTGATCAGGCCGTCGGTCTTGAGCAGGCTGGGGTCGTTCAGCTGGGCCAGGGGGGAGGTTTTCATGTCCATGGGGGTCTCCGTCGGGTCGCTTGGCTGCGGGAAAACTGGAAATTTAACTTATTAAATAAATCGGGGCGATTGTGCGCCTGTTCGGGGCATCAGCATAGTCCTTCGGCATGTTGGAAAATACCGGGTTCGCGTGCACGGCACGCGCCCGACACCCGCAGCCAGAAAAGGCCCCCATGACCGCCCCCGTCTCCGTCGCCGACATCCGCAAGAGCTTCCTGGACTTCTTTGCTTCCAAGGGTCACACCGTGGTCCCGTCCAGCCCCCTGGTGCCGGGCAACGACCCCACGCTCATGTTCACCAACTCGGGCATGGTGCAGTTCAAGGACGTGTTCCTGGGCACCGACAAGCGCCCCTACGTGCGTGCGGCCTCCGTGCAGGCCTGCCTGCGGGCCGGCGGCAAGCACAACGACCTGGAGAACGTGGGCTACACCGCGCGCCACCACACCTTCTTCGAGATGCTGGGCAACTGGAGCTTCGGGGACTACTTCAAGCGCGAATCGCTCAAGTGGGGATGGGAGCTGCTGACCGAGGTCTACAAGCTGCCCAAGGAGCGCCTGCTGGCCACGGTCTACATCGACGACGACGAGGCCTACGACATCTGGCACAAGGAAATCGGCCTGCCCGCCGACCGCATCGTGCGCATCGGCGACAACAAGGGCGGCAAGTACAAGAGCGACAACTTCTGGATGATGGCCGACACCGGCCCGTGCGGCCCCTGCTCGGAGATCTTCTACGACCACGGCCCGCACATCCCCGGCGGCCCCCCGGGCAGCCCGGACGAAGACGGCGACCGCTTCATCGAGATCTGGAACCACGTGTTCATGCAGTTCGACATGAAGGAAGACGGCAGCGTGGTGAAGCTGCCCGCGCCCTGCGTGGACACCGGCATGGGCCTGGAGCGCCTGGCCGCCATCCTGCAGCACGTGCACAGCAACTACGAGATCGACATCTTCGAAGCGCTGATCGGCGCCGCCGCGCGAGAGACGCACACCACCGACCTCGCCAATCCGTCGCTCAAGGTCATCGCCGACCACATCCGCGCCACCGCCTTCCTGGTGAGCGACGGCGTGATCCCCGGCAACGAAGGCCGCGGCTACGTGCAGCGCCGCATCATCCGCCGCGCCATCCGCCACGGCTACAAGCTGGGCCAGAAGACGCCCTTCTTCCACAAGCTGGTGCCCGTGCTGGTGGACAAGATGGGCGCGGCCTACCCGAACCTGGCCAGACAGGCGCAGCGCATCACCGAGGTGCTCAAGGCCGAGGAGGAGCGCTTCTACGAGACCCTGGCCAATGGCATGGAAATCCTCGACGCCGCGCTCGCGGGCGATCAGAAGGTGCTGCCGGGCGAGGTCGCCTTCAAGCTGCACGACACCTACGGATTCCCGCTGGACCTCACCAACGACGTCTGCCGCGAGCGCGGCGTGACGGTGGACGAGGCCGGCTTCGACACCGCCATGGAGCGCCAGAAGGCGCAGGCGCGCGCGGCCGGCAAGTTCAAGATGGACAAGGCGCTGGAGTACACGGGCGCGGGCAATGCGTTCGTGGGCTACGAGGCGCTGGAAGCGCCGGCCAAGGTGGTGGCGCTGTACCACGAAGGCGCGGCCGTGCAGGAGCTGCGGCCGGGCCAGGCCGGCGTGGTCGTGCTCGACAGCACGCCCTTCTATTCCGAGGCCGGCGGCCAGGTGGGCGACCAGGGCGAGATCGTGGCCGGCAGCGGCACGCGCTTCGACGTGGCCGACACGCAAAAGATCAAGGCCGACGTGTTCGGCCACCACGGCAGCCTGTCGCAGGGCACGCTGAAGGTGGGCGACGCCGTCACCGCGCGCGTCAACACCGCCCTGCGCGCCGCCACGGTGCGCAACCACAGCGCCACCCACCTGATGCACAAGGCCCTGCGCGAGGTGCTGGGCGATCACGTGCAGCAGAAGGGCTCGCTGGTGAACGCCGAGCGCACGCGCTTCGACTTCGCGCACAACGCGCCGGTGACAGACGAGCAGATCCGCCGCATCGAGGCCCTGGTGAACGCCGAGATCCTGGCCAATGCGGCCACGCAGGCGCGCCTGATGGACATCGAAGCGGCCCAGAAGACCGGCGCCATGATGCTGTTCGGCGAGAAATACGGCGACACCGTGCGCGTGCTCGACATCGGCACCAGCCGCGAGCTGTGCGGCGGCACGCACGTGCAGCGCACCGGTGACATCGGCCTGTTCAAGGTGGTGGGCGAGGGCGGCGTGGCCGCCGGCGTGCGCCGCATCGAGGCCATCACCGGCGAGAACGCGCTGGCCTACCTGCAGTCGCTGGAGAGCACCGTGGCGCAGGCCGCGGGCGCGCTGAAGGCGCCGGTGGCCGAACTCACCACACGCGTGGGCCAGACGCTGGAGCAGATCAAGGCGCTGGAGAAAGAGATCGCCGCGCTCAAGGGCAAGTTGGCCTCGAACCAGGGCGACGAGCTGATGGGCCGCGCGGTGGACGTGAAAGGCCTGAAGGTGCTGGCCGCCACGCTGGACGGCGCCGATGCCAAGACCCTGCGCGACACCATGGACAAACTCAAGGACAAGCTCAAGAGCGCGGCCATCGTGTTGGCGGCGGTGGACGGCGGCAAGGTGCAACTCGCCGCCGGCGTCACGGCCGACAGCGTGGGCAAGGTCAAGGCCGGTGAGCTGGTGAACTTCGTCGCCCAGCAGGTGGGCGGCAAGGGCGGCGGCAAGCCCGACATGGCCATGGCCGGCGGCACCGACGCCAGTGGCCTGGCCAAGGCCCTGGCCTCGGTGCAGGGCTGGGTGGCCGAGCGGGTCTGATCCGCCGGGCGGCTCAGGCCGCCTGCGCCACCACGCCTTCGTCGATCAGTTCATCGATCTGCGCGTCGCCGTAGCCGGCCTCGCGCAGCAGGTCGCGCGTGTGCTGGCCCAGCAGCGGTGCCGCCGTGCTGGCCGGCGTGGGCGTGGCGCTGAAGTGGATCGGACAGCCCACGCCGCGCGTGGGCCCGGCCTGCGGGTGCACGGTCTCCACCACCATGCCGCGCGCCAGCGTCTGCGGGTGGCTCAGGGCTTCGCCGATGGTGTGCACCGGGCCGGCCGGCACGCCGGCCGCGTCGAAGGCGGCCTGCCAGTCGGCGCGGCTGCGGGTGCGCACCACGGCATTGATCCGTTCGACCAGTTCGTCCAGGTGCGCCATGCGCTCGCTGTTGCTGGCGAAGCGCGGGTCGGCGCGCCACTCGGGGTGGCCCAGCACCTCGCAGATGCGCTCCCAGTTGGCCTGGTTCGCGCCGCCGATGTTGATCCAGCCGTCGCTGGCCTCGAAGGCCTGGTAGGGCGCAGTCAGCAGGTGGGCCGAGCCGGTGGGCTGGGGCGATCGCTGCGTGGCGAACCACACCGCCGCGTGCCAGTAGGTCTGCTGCAGCGCGGCGTCGGCCAGTGAGGTGTCGACGATCTGGCCCTGGCCGGTTTTCAGGCGGTGGATGTACGCGGCCAGGATGCCCACGGTGGCGAGGATGCCGGCGTTCATGTCCGACACCGCGTTGCCGCCTTTCACGGGTGGGCGGCCGGGTTCGCCGGTGACCGACATCAGCCCCGCGAAGCCCTGCGCGATGAGGTCGAAGCCGCCCTTGTCGGCGTAGGGGCCGGTGCGGCCGTAGCCGGTGATGGCGCAGTAGATGAGGGCCGGGTTGATGGCCGAGAGCGTGTCGTAGCCCAGGCCCAGCTTGTCCATGGTGCCCAGACGGAAGTTCTCCACCAGCACGTCGGCGTTCTCCACCAGGCGCTTGAGCACCTGCTGGCCACGCTCGAGCTTGAGGTTGAGCGCCAGGCCGCGCTTGTGGCGGTTCAACATCATGAACGGCGCCGACACGCCATTGACCTGCGGGTCGCGGTAGCCGCGCGAATCGTCGCCGCCGGGCAGCTTCTCGATCTTGATCACCTCGGCGCCCAGGTCGGCCAGCAGCAGGCCGCAGGTGGGGCCGGACATGATCTGGCTGAGTTCAAGCACGCGCAGGCCGGCCAGTGGGCCGGCGGAAACAGGCCGCTGCATGTTCACTGTCCTTTCCACACGGGGGAGCGCTTGTCGAGGAAGGCGCGCACGCCCTCGCGGAAATCGGCGCTGCCGTAGACGGCGCGGATGAGGTCGTCGCCTTCGGGCAGGTCGTGCACCGCCAGGCGTTGCAGCGCGGCCTTGCTCACGCGCTGTGTCACCGGCGCCAGCGCGGCCAGGCGCCGCGCCAGCGCCAGGCCCTCGTCGCCCAGCGCCTCGGGCGCCACCAGCGCGTGCAGGTAGCCGCAGGCCAGTGCTTCGTCGGCACCCACCATCTCGGCCAGCAGCAGCATGCGCTTGACGCGCTCGTGGCCCCAGGCGGCGCGCAGCCGCGCGATGTTGGCCACCGACAGGCCGTTGCCCAGGGTGCGCGCGATCGGCACGCCGAACTTCGCGCCCGGTGTGGCCAGGCGGAAGTCGCAGGCGGTGGCGATGGCCAGGCCGCCGCCCACGGACCAGCCTTCCACCAGCGCGATGGTGGGCATGGGCAGGGCCGCCAGTTGGGCGATGCCGGCGTCGATCTGGCGCTCGTAGGCGATGCCGTCCTCGCCGCCGCGAAAGTCCGCGAACTGCGCGATGTCGGTGCCCGCCACGAAGGCCTGCCCGCCGGCGCCGCGCATCAGCACGGCACGCACGCTGGCGTCGTTCGCCAGGCGTTCGCAAGCCTCACCGAGCTGCTGGTACATGCGCCAGGTCATGGCGTTGCGCGCGGCGGGGCGGTCGAACACCAGGGTCGCGATGCCGTCCTCGATGCGCAGCGCGACGCGGCCGCTGTCGTCGCTGTCGCTCATCGGTAGAACACGTCCACCAGGAACATCGGCACCGCCGGCACGTAGGTCACCAGCAGCAGCAGGGCCATGAGCACGCCGATGAAGGGCAGGTTCACGCGTGTCACCTTCCACATGTCGGCCTTGGCGATGGAGCAGGCCGTGGCCAGCACGCTGGCCACCGGCGGCGTCTGCTGGCCGATGCCCAGGTTGAGCGTGACGATCAGGCCGAAGTGCACCGGGTCGATGCCCACGGCCTTGACCAGCGGCATCACGATCGGCACCACCAGGATGATGGCCGCCGCCGAGTGCAGGAACAGCCCCGCCACCAGGAAGAAGATGTTGAGGATGGCCAGTACCGCCCACTTGTTGTCGGTCAGCGAGGCGATCCAGGCCGCCAGTTGCTGCGGCATCTGCTGCTCGGTGAGCAGGTGGCCGAGCAGCGCGGAGGACGCCACCAGCAGCATCACCACCGCGGTCTGGATGCTGCCCTCCACCATCGACTCGTAGAGGTGCTTGAAGTTGAGCTCTCGGTAGATGACACCACCGATGAACAGGGCCGCCAGCACCGCCAGTGCCGCGCCCTCGGTGGCGGTGACCACGCCGCCGAAAATGCCACCCAGGATGATCATGGGCAGCAGGAAGGCCCAGGCCGCGTCCTTGAAGGTGGCCCGCACGCGCTGCCAGCTGAACACCTCCTCGACCGGGTAGTTGTAGCGCCGCGCATACCAGTAGGCCAGGGCCATCATGCCGCCGCCGCCGAGGACGCCGGGGATGATGCCGGCCACGAAGAGCTGCACCACCGAGGCCTCGGCCATCACCGCGTACAGGATCATCGGAATGGACGGCGGGATGATGATCGCCAGCGTGGCCGACGACGAGGTGACCGCCGCCGCGAACTCCTTCGGGTAGCCCTTCTTCTTCATCGCCGGCACCAGGATCGAGCCCATGGCCGCGACGTCGGCCACGGCCGAGCCGGAGATCTCGGCGAAGAACAGCGAGGTGCCGATGTTGACCATCGCCAGGCCGCCCTTGATGAAGCCGAAGAGCGCCGAGGCGAAGGCGATGAGCCGGCGCGACAGGCTGGAGGAATTCATGATGGCGCCGGCCAGCACGAACAGCGGGATCGCCAGCAGCGGAAAGCTGGTGGCGCCGTTGAACATGGTGATGGCCGCGCCGAGCAGGGATTCCATGCCGCCGTGCCACACCATGGCGGCCATGGCCACCGCGCCCAGCGCCACGGCGATGGGCACGTTGATCAGGATGAGGGCCAGCAGGCCGACGAACATGCCGAGCGCCATCATGATTGCATTGCCTTTTCGATTTCGCGTTGCATTTCCTGCTTCTCGGCATCGATCACGCCTTCGCCGCGCGCCTGGCGCAGCAGCTCGGGCAGCGTGAGCAGTTGCGCCACGATGAACACCAGCGAGCCGATCGGGATGACCGATTGCGTCACCCGCGTCGGCACCCAGGGCAGGCTGACCATGGCATCGCCTTCGAGGATGACCAGCACCTCGTAGCCGAACCAGCCGAGCAGCGCGAAGAACAGGATCACGATGCCCTCGCCCAGCAGCACCAGGGGCACGCGCAGGTGCGGCGGCATGGCGTTGACCAGCCCGGGGAATCCGATGTGCGAGCGTTTGAGCGCCGCCAGTCCGGCCCCGTAGTAGGTGAGCCAGGCCAGGGCGATCGAGGCGACCTCGTCGTACCAGACCATGGGGATGCCGAGCTTGCGGTAGGCCACGCCCATGAGGACGATGACCGCCAGCGAGCCCAGCAGCAGGATGACGAAGGCCGTGAGCGTTCGTTCGAACGCGAGTCGCAGTGATCTCAGCACGATGGGGCGGGCCTCAGAACTTCGCGCCCAGTTCGACCGCGGTGTCCACCAGCTTGCCGCCCTCGGGTACTTCCTTGCCGAAGTCGGCGTACACGGCCTTGCTGGCGGCGATGAACGCGTTCTTGTCGGGATCGTTCACCTGCACGCCCGCGGCCTTGATCTTGTCCACCAGCTCCTTGTCGAGCTCCGCCGCGGTCTTGTAGACGAAGGGCTGAACGTCCTTGGCGGTCTTCTCGAGCACGGCACGCACATCGGCGGGCAGCGAGGCGAACTTGCGCGAACCCGCGGCCAGGTAGGCCGGCGTGTACACGTGGCCGGTCATGGAGAGGTACTTCTGCACCTCCTGGAACTTGGAGGAGTAGATCTGCGTGAGCGGGTTCTCCTGCCCGTCCATCACGCCGGTCTGCAGCGCCACGAACACCTCGGACAGCGCCATCGGCGAGGGGTTGGCACCGTAGGCCTGGAACATCTTCACGCGCCACACGCCCTGCGGCACGCGCAGCTTCATGCCCTTCAGGTCCTCGGGCTTGTTGATGGGGCGCACGTTGTTGGTCACGTTGCGGAAGCCGTTCTCCCACACGCCCAGGATCTTGTAGCCCTTCTCGTCGGCCATGGGCGCCAGCGCGGGCCAGACCACGGCCTTCTCGATGGCCATCATGTGCTCGCGGTTCTTCACGAGGTACGGCATCTCGAACATGCCGAAAGCCGGCACGGTGGAGGACATCACCGTCGAGGGGATGGACAGCTCCAGCGTGCCCAGCCGCAGCTTCTGCATCATCTCCGTGTCGCCACCGAGCTGGCTGGAGCCGAACACCACCACCTTGGCCTTGTTGCCGAGGCGCTCGTTGGCCAGGCGCGCGAACTCGTTGGCCGAGCGCTCGAACAGCGAGCCGGGCCCGCCCACGTGGCCGAGCTTGATCTCCATCTGCGCGTGCGCGGCGCCGCTGGCCAGCAGCAGCGCCGAGGCGCCGAGTGCAGTGGCGACGGCCCGTCGCGTGAGGACCGCAAGTGAACGGTGGCGAGTTGGCATGCTTGTCTCCTGTGTGGTTGTCGTCCGCTGAATGCGCCAGGCCCCGCCCACGGACGCTGCGGGGCCGCTGTCGTCCGGGCTCAGGCCATCGCGGGCTGGGCCTTTTCCTTTGCAGCGGGCGTGCCTTGCAACAGGCCGCCCGGATGGGCCGAGAAGTGGTCCATCACGGCCTGCACGCCCGAGCCGGCGAGGCGCACGCCGGCCAGCTTGAGGCCCATCTCGCAGCCGGCCACCGTGGCCACCAGCGTCAGGTCGTTGCTGTCGCCCAGGTGGCCGATGCGGAACATGCGGCCCTTGACCTTGCCCAGGCCGGTGCCCAGCGAGCAGTCGAAGCGCTCGTAGATCAGCTTGCGCACCGCATCGGCGTCCACGCCCTCGGGCGTCATCACGCCGGTGAGGATGGGCGAGTACACGGCCGGGTCGGCGCACTGGATCGGCAGGCCCCAGGCCTGCACGGCGGCGCGCACGCCGGCGGCCCAGCGCTGGTGGCGCGCGAACACACGCTCCAGGCCGTCGGCCAGCAGCATGTCGCAGGCCTCGCTCAAGCCGTAGAGCAGGTTGGTGTTGGGCGTGGACGGCCAGTAGCCGGTCTTGTTCATCTCGATCATCTCGGCCCAGCCCCAGTAGGCGCGCGGCATGGTGGCCTTGGCACTGGCCTCGATGGCCTTGGGCGAGAGCGCGTTGAAGCCGATGCCGGGCGGCAGCATCAGGCCCTTCTGCGAGCCGCTGATGGACACGTCCACACCCCACTCGTCGTGGCGGTAGTCGGCGCCGGCCAGGCCGGAGATGGTGTCCACCAGCAGCAGCGCCGGGTGCTTCGCGGCGTCGATGGCGCGGCGCACGGCGGCGATGTCGCTCGTCACGCCCGTGGAGGTTTCGTTGTGCACCACGCACACGGCCTTGATGCTGTGCGCGCTGTCGGCCTTGAGGCGCTGCTCGATGCGGTCGGCGTGCACGCCATGGCGCCAGCCTTCAGCGCCGGGCAGGCCCAGTACCTCGGTCTTGAGGCCCAGGCGCGTGGCGAGCTGGTTCCACAGGAAAGCGAAGTGGCCGGTCTCGTACATCAGCACGTGGTCGCCGGGGCTCAGCACGTTGACCAGGGCCGCCTCCCAGGCGCCGGTGCCCGAGCCGGGATAGATCATCACCGGGTGGCGCGTCTTGAAAATCGCCTTCATGTCCGCCAGCACCTTCAGACCCAGGCGGCCGAATTCGGGGCCGCGGTGGTCGATGGTGGGCAGGCTCATGGCGCGCAGGATCCGGTCGGGCACGGGCGAGGGGCCGGGGATCTGCAGGAAGTGGCGGCCGGTGGGGTGGGCGTCGGTGGTGAACATGGTGAAAGCCGGTTGACAGGTTTGCGGCCATTTTTTGTATTCAAAATGCAAATGTCAATGGCGATCACCCTAAAATCACCCTGGAATCTCCGGATTGACGGCTGATTTTTTGCATACAAAATTTCACTCATGAGCCAACAGGCCCCCAGCATTCCCCGCCCCGTGTTGCACGAACAGGTGGCCGCGCGCCTGCGCCAGATGCTTGTGGAGGGCGACATCGCGCCCGGCGCCAAGCTCAACGAGCGCGCCCTGTGCGAGGCGCTGCGCATCTCGCGCACGCCGCTGCGCGAGGCCATCAAGATGCTCGCGGCCGAAGGCCTGGTGGAGCTGCTGCCCAATCGCGGTTCGGTCGCGGTGCAGCTCGATGAGGAGGATGTGCGGCACACCTTCGAGGTGATGGCGGGCCTCGAGGCCCTGTCGGGCCAACTGGCGGCCGAGCGCATCGGCGCCGCCGAGGTGGCCGAGATCGAGGCCATGCATTTCGAGATGCTGGCCGCCTACACGCGGCGCGACCTCTCCACCTACTACCGGCTCAACGCGGCCATCCACCGCGCGATCAACGTGGCCGCGGGCAACCCGGTGCTCACCAGCACCTACAACCAGGTCAATGCGCGGCTGCAGGCGCTGCGCTTCCGTTCCAACCAGGACGGCGAGAAGTGGCAGCGCGCCGTGGCCGAACACGAGGCCATGGTGGCCGCGCTGAAGGCGCGTGACGGCGCGGCCCTGGCGCGCGTGCTGACCCAACACCTGCACCACAAACGCGACGTGGTCATCGAGCAGATTCGCGCTGCCCAGAACGCCAGTCCCACATGAACGCACCCGATCCCCTCGCGCTCGACCGCGCCGACGCCGAGCGCTCCTACGAACAGGCCGCGCGCGTCGGCGGCGAGGTGGCGGGGCAACTGGCGCGCGAGCTGCGCCAGCACACGCAGGCCGAGGTGCTGTTCTCGCCCGCCGACCGCGGTCGCTACGCCACCGACGCCTCCATCTACCAGCAGATGCCGGTGGGCGTGTTCGTGCCCACCACTGCCGACGACGTGGCCACCGCGCTGCGGGTGTGCCGCCAGCTGCGCGTACCTCTGGTGCCGCGCGGCGGCGGCACCAGCCAGTGCGGGCAGACGGTGGGCACGGGTCTGGTGATCGATCACAGCAAGCACATGCGGCGCGTGCTGGCCGTGGACGCCGAGGCGCGCACCGCCACGGTCGAGCCGGGCATCGTGCTCGACCACCTCAACGCGCGGCTCAAGCCCCTGGGCCTGTGGTACCCGGTCGACGTGTCCACCAGCGCGCAGGCCACGCTGGGCGGCATGGCGGGCAACAACTCCTGCGGCAGCCGCTCCATCGCCTACGGCAACATGGTCCACAACGTGCTGGGCGCCCAGGCCTGGCTGGCCGACGGGCAACTGCTGGACTTCGGCGCCTACGACAAGGCCAGCGGCGAGGCGCGCGCCATCGGCGACTTCGTGCGTGACCTGGCGGCGCGGCACGCCGGCGAAATCGACGCGCACTGGCCCAAGGTGCTGCGCCGCGTGGCCGGCTACAACCTCGACGTCTTTCGCAACCAGAACCCGAGGCCTTACACCGGTGACGGCTCGGTCAACCTGGCGCACCTGCTCATCGGCAGCGAAGGCACGCTGGCGCTCACGCGCTCGCTCACGCTGCGCCTGAGCGAGCTGCCGAAGGCCAAGGTATTGGGGGTGGTGAACTTCCCCACCTTCTACAAGGCCATGGACAGCGCCCAGCACATCGTGAAGCTGGGCGAGAACATGCCGGTGGGCCAGCTCACGGCGGTCGAGCTGGTCGATCGCACCATGATCGAGCTGTCGCTGAAGAACCCCGCCTTCGCGCCCACCATCCGCACCGCGCTGTCGCCGCACATCAACGGCGGTCGGCCCGACGCCGTGCTGCTCGTCGAGTTCAGCGGCCCGAGCAAGGACGTCATCCGCCACAAGCTGCGCGAGCTGGTGGAGCTGATGGGCGAGCTGGGCCTGCCCGGCAGCGTGGTCGAGATGGTCGACGACGCGCCGCAGAAGAGCCTGTGGGAAGTGCGCAAGGCGGGCCTGAACATCATGATGAGCCTGCGCGGCGACGGCAAGCCGGTGAGCTTCATCGAGGACTGCGCGGTGCCGCTGGAGAGCCTGGCCGAGTACACCGACGCGCTGACGCAGGTGTTCCGCCGGCACGGCACGCGTGGCACCTGGTACGCGCACGCCTCGGTGGGCACGCTGCACGTGCGGCCCATTCTCGACATGCGCACCGACGGCCCGCAGGGTGGCGCTGCGAAGATGCGCGCCATCGCCGAGGAAGCCAGCGCGCTGGTGCGCCGCTACAAGGGCGCCTACAGCGGCGAGCACGGCGACGGCCTGTGCCGCGGCGAGTGGATCGAATGGCAGTTCGGCCCGCGCCTGAACGAGGCCTTTCGCGCCATCAAGCAGCGCTTCGATCCGCAGGGCCTGCTGTGCCCGCGTCGCATGGTCGACCCACCGAAGATGGACGACACCCGGCTGATGCGTTTTCCGCCCAGCTACCGCGTGGTGCCGATCCGCACCGCGCTGGACTGGAGCGCCTGGAACGTGCAGACCGACCCGGTGAGCGAGCAGACCAGCGCGCCGGGCACCGGCGGCGATCCGGCGCAGGGCCTGGCCAAGGCGGTGGAGATGTGCAACAACAACGGGCACTGCCGCCAGTTCGACGCCGGCACCATGTGCCCGAGCTACCGCGTCACGCGCGACGAGCAGCACCTCACGCGCGGGCGGGCCAACACCCTGCGCCTGGCCCTCAGCGGTCAGCTCGACGGCCTCTTGGGGCCCGAGGCCTTCACCAGCGACGCGGTGCGCGAGGCCATGGACCTGTGCGTGGGCTGCAAGGGCTGCAAGCGCGACTGCCCCACGGGCGTGGACATGGCCCGCATGAAGACCGAGTGGCTGCACCACCACCACGCACGCCATGGCCATTCGCTCAAGGACCGGCTCATCGCGCACCTGCCCGATTACGCGCACCGCGTGGCGCCGCTGGCGCCGCTGCTCAATCTGCGCAACCGCTGGCCCTGGCTGGCCGCGTTGGGCGAGCGCTGGCTGGGCCTGAGCGCGGCGCGCAGCCTGCCCGCCTGGCGCCGCCGCCACTTCTTCAACCATCCGCCGCGCACGGCCACCCGCGAGGAGGTGCTGGCCGCCGAGCGCGGCGTGGTGCTGTTCGTGGACACCTTCAACGGCCACTTCGAGGACGAGAACGCGCGCGATGCCGTGCGCGTGCTGCAGGCGGCGGGCTACACGGTGCACGTGGCCGCGAAACACGGGGAACCTGGCGCGCCGGCTGGTCACCTGTGCTGCGGACGCACCTACCTGGCCGCCGGCATGGTCGACGCCGCGCGCGAGAAGGCGCGTGAACTGCTCGCCAGCCTGCAGCCGCTGGCCGAACGCGGGCTGGCCATCGTCGGGCTGGAGCCGTCGTGCCTGCTCACCCTGCGCGACGAGCTGCTGGTGATGGGACTGGGCGAGGGCGCGCAGGTGGTGGCGGACAAGGCGCTGCTGTTCGAGGAGTTCCTGGCGCAGGAGGCGCGCGACGGCCGGCTGGAGGCGCTCAAGTCACGGCTGCAGCCGCTGTCGCAGCCGGTGCTGGTGCACGGCCACTGCCACCAGAAGGCCTTCGACGCCGTCACGCCGGTCATGGAGGTGCTGCGCTGGGTGCCGGGCGCGCAGCCCACGCTGATCGAGAGCAGTTGCTGCGGCATGGCTGGCAGCTTCGGCTACGAGGCCGCGCACCAGGCGGTGTCGATGCAGATGGCCGAGCTCAGTCTGCTGCCCGCGGTGCGGGCGCAGCCCGACGCCATCGTGGTTGCCGATGGCACGAGCTGCCGCCACCAGATCCACGACGGCGCGCAGCGCGAGGCCATTCACGTCAGCCGGCTGCTGGCGCGGCAGTTGGACGACTGAGGTCGGTGTCCGGTTCTCGTGCCGGGGGTTCAGCCCGGCTGGCCCGACGTGTCCACCATGTCGGCCGGGCGCGAGGCCACGAAGCCCAGCCGGCCGATCTGGAACAGCACGTTGCGCAGCAGGCGCGCCAGTTGGGCGCGCGCATCGCGCGAAGGCGTCAGCGCCATGAGCGAGATCGAGGGCAGGCAGGTTTCGATGGCGTCCTCGTGGGCGGGGGCCCAGGTGCGCAGCAGGTGATCGCGCCCCATGGCCAGGCGCGCGTCCACCAGCGCCACCGCGCGTTCGAGCTTGTTCACGTCCTCGAAGCCGATGTCCCAGCAGACCTGTCGGCCCTCGTGCCGCTCGATCACGCTGCAGCCCAGCGGCAGCGCCCAGCGCTTGGGCTCGGCCTTGCTGGAGAGCAGTCGCCGCGCGTGTTCCCACAGGGTGCCGGTGTCGGCCACGAAATCCTCGAGCGCCTGGCGGATTTCCACCGCCATGTCGCCCTGCGAGCCCGGGCCGGGCACCACCACCACGCCGCCGCTGTCGAGCCGGGCGCTGTCCACGGTGACGCGCTGCGGGTGCCAGCTCGCCGACACCGAGTCGGCCACGCCGCGCACCAGTTCGCGCGCGGTCCAGGGCGCCAGCATCAGCGTGACCCCACCGGACTGCAGGATGCGCAGGGCAACCGGGGTGGGCGAGCCTTCGCCGAGCAGGCGTTGCAGCACCGTGGCCGCCTCGCGCTGGTCGTGGCGGTCGGCGCCCATCAGCACCACCACCACGTGGGGCGCGGAGCGCTTCATGGCCGGCGCGATGCAGACCATGCACTGCACCTTGGCCTCGGCCTTGGAGAAGACGTCGCAGGAGCTGCGCGGCGGGAGAACGGCACCGTCGTGGTTGAGGGCCTGCACGACGGCGGGGGGCGTGTCGATGGTGGTGCGGGGCATGTAAGACGAAAGCGCGACAGCGGACAAAAAGGCGAGAGCGGCCTGCCACTCACGTCGGCAGGTTCGATGCTTTCTTGACCCTGGGTTCCCCCTCAGGGGATCGCTTGCGTCTGTGGGCGACTGCCGGTCAGTCCGGTGGCCAGTCCAGTGCCCGCGCGCTCTCGAACCGCCGCGGCCGGCCCGTCACCGGGTCGGTGAAGGCGATGGCGCGCGCGAGCAGGCGCAACGGTTCGGCGAAGTCCTCGGGCTCGCCGGGGCCGCGCCGCACGCGCGGGTAGAACTGGTCGCCCGCGATGGGCAGGCCCAGCGCGTCCAGGTGCACGCGCAACTGGTGGCGCTTGCCGGTGAGCGGCGCCAGCCCATAGCGCGCCCAGGCAGCGCGCACCTCCAGCCGCTCGATGCGCGTCTCGCTGTTGGGCTCGCCTTCGGCCTCCACCATGCGAAAGAAGGCCTCCACGTCTTCCTCGATGCGGCTGAGGCGCGTGAGCGGCATGGCCAGCGTGGGGTCGTGCGGCGCGATGGCCTCGTAGGTCTTCACGACCGCACGCTCGCGAAACAGCGCGTGGTAGGCGTTGCGGTCCTGCGGGCGCAGGTTGAACACCACCAGACCGGCGGTCTCGCGGTCGATGCGGTGGATGGGGTTGAGCGTGTCGATGCCCGTGCGCTGCTTGAGCCGCACCATGAGGCTGTGGCGCACGTAGCGGCCCGTGGGCGTGACGGGCATGAAGTGCGGCTTGTCGGCCACCAGCAGGTGCTCGTCCTGGAACAGGATGCCGGGCTCGAACGGGATCTCGGCCTCGTCGTCGAGGTGGCGCCAGTAGTAGAGCCGCGCGCCGGGCGTGCAGGGGGCATCGGGCGTCACCGCCTGGCCGTGGTCGTCCAGCACCTCGCCGCGGGCCATGCGCTGCGCCCATTCGGCGGGCGAGACCACGGGCAGCCGCTCGCTCAGGAACTGCAGTGCCGAGGCCCAGGGCAGGGGCTTGGTGAAGGGCACGGCCACGCAACTGGGCGATACGCCGTCGCGCGTGGGGATCAGCGGGTTCTTCGGGCGGTGGGTCACGGGCTCAGGCGAAGGGCAGCATCGGTGTGGTGCCTGCGATTGTCAGAGCGATTGCCTGCGGCGGCCTCGCGGCGGCCCAGGCCTCTTGTGCGAGCTGCCGGCACAGCAACAGCGCCTCGTGGTGCAGACGCAGCGTGCGCGCGACGGCCGCGTGTGCCAGTTCGCCGAATGCGATGCGCGACGCCAGCATGGCCTGTTGCGTGGCCGCGTGCCACCAGAGCGTGATGGCCTCGCCGTGGACCACGTGTGGCATCGAAACGGACCAGCCCGGGTCCCGCCAGTCTGGCATGGCGTCGAGTTCGGCGGGCGATGGCGCCACCAGGGTCAGGGCCTCGACGGCCTCCAGGCCGCTGAGGCTGCGCCAGGCCATGGGGTGCTCGTGGCCGAGCGTGCCGCTGACCACCTCGTCCTCGAGCCGGGCGTCGCTGAAGAGCTCGGGCTCGGCCTGCAGCCAGGGGGCGAGGTCGGGGGGGAGGGGGCTGGGGACGGGGTTCATGGCCTGCGTGGAGGCTGCTTCACATCAGGCGCGCCAGTGGCGATTGCGCGGCCATTCCCTGGGGGAAATGGGTCTGCAGGTAAAAGCGCTGTGCATCGGCGTGCATGTCGGTATCAATCAACCGGCGCATGGCTTGCAGGCAAGCCACGTGTGCGCTGTCGCTCTCGGGGTAGGCCGGCAGCAGGGCAATGATGAGCTTGAACATCACCAGTCGATCCACCGGCTGGAGCGATGGCTGCGAGCACCAGGCGTCCAGCACCTCCAGCAGCGCTTTCTCGTCCAGCCACTCCTTGTCGAGCTTGGGCAGCAAGCGCTTCAATGGCGAGCCATTGCCGCGCCGAAGCTCCCCGCAGGCCAGGTCGAGCCAGAGCCGGTAGTCCTGGCGTATGTCCAGTTGCAGCGCAGTGTCCACTGTGGAAATCACCGCCTGCAATGCCTCCCAACTCGCGCCCAGCGGGTTCAGCAGTTCGCTGTGGATCCAGTCGAGCAGTCGGTCGCGGGCGCGCTGGATGTCCTGTGGCCGGCCAATCAACCGAGGGGCGAAGTCCGTGATGCGGCCCGTGGCATCGGGCGTCGGCTTGACGGACAACCAGAACAGGGCCGAGCGCTTGCGGGCGCTGGCGGCCGAGAGGGAGGTGTCGGCGTTGGGTTGCAGCCGTTCGCGCAGTGACAGGCATTGCTGCAGCAAGGGCAGTTGCTGCTCCTGCGCCGGCAGCTCTACCGTCACCGCATGCAGCAGGGTCAGCGCGAAACCGACGCCTTCGGGCCCGGCCTTGGCCCAGGAATCGCACACCATTTCGAGGGCCTCGATTTCCGCGCTGCTCCAGCGGGCCTTCAGGCGCGTGAACCTCAGGCCGGCTCCCGTGCCCTGTTGCTTCATGGCGGCTGGGTCGCCGTGGAACAGGGCGCGATAGGCATTCAGGTACGGCGCGCAGACCTGGGGCTCCAGGCACCGCATGGCCGCCTCGGTGAACCGCAGCTCGATCAGATGCGCCAGGGTGCGGTTCGCGGTGACCATGCCCTCCGCGTCGACGCCGAATAAGCGCCGGATGGCCTCTTCATAGTCCGGGCGAAGCCCTGCGGCGCCCGGCAGCAAGGCGAGTACGTGGAAGGCGTGAAGCAGCAGCACCCGGCGATCGAACCCGCTGAATCGGGTGTCGACGCAGACCTGCAGCATGGCCCGCAGGTCCGGGTCGCTCAACTGGTGCAGGGCGTCGATGTCGCTCGGTAGCAGCCATGAACGGTCCAGCCATTGAATCAGCGGGTCCAGATCCCCTGTCGACCGGATGCCGTTCAACAAGCCCTGGAGGGGCGACACCCGGGCCGGCGAAGCGTCGACAGGCTTGGGCGTGTCGGGTGGCTGCGCGCTTGATGCCGGGCGGGCGGGTGAATGGTTGGAGAGGCTGAACGGGAGCGGGTTGTCCGCGAAGCGCGACGAAGCGGTCGCGCCCTTGCAGCGCGGTGTGGGGGGCAGCGGTGTGGTGGGACGCGCCGGAGGGGTGGACTGAGCCGGGGTACCGTGGGACGCCGCTGGCTTCTTGTCGGACCCGATGACGGGCTTGCCGGGACTGGTGCTGAACAGGTTACTTCTCATGGCCGTGAGTCGCCTGCCGGGATGGCGGGAGTCCTCACGGAAGAATGATGAGCCTCTCGCTCAGACCCGGCGCCAGACCAGATCCCACACACCGTGGCCCAGCTTCAGGCCCCGGTTCTCGAACTTGGTGAGCGGGCGGTAGTCGGGCTTGGGCGCATAGCCGCCGTGTTCGTCGCCCACGGTGTTGCGCAGCAAGGGCTCGGCGCGCAGCACCTCCAGCATCTGCTCGGCGTAGGGCTGCCAGTCGGTGGCCAGGTGCAGGTAGCCGCCGGGCTTGAGCTTGCGCGCCAGCCGGTTCACGAACGGGCCCTGGATGAGGCGGCGCTTGTGGTGCTTGGTCTTGTGCCAGGGGTCGGGGAAGAAGACATGCACGCCGTCGAGGCTGGCGTCGGCGAGCATGTGGTCCATCACTTCGACGGCGTCGTGGCGCAGGATGCGGATGTTCTGCAGCCCGCCGTCGCCCGCGAGCTTGAGCAACGCGCCCACGCCGGGCTCGTGCACCTCGCAGCAGAGGAAGTCGTCCTGCGGTCGCACGCTGGCGATGTGGGCGGTGGCGCCGCCCATGCCGAAGCCGATCTCCAGCACCAGCGGGGCCGTGCGACCGAAAGCGGCCTTGGCGTCGAAGCGCTGGTCGGGCGCGTAGGGCAGCAGGAAGCGCGGGCCATACACCTCATAGGCCTTGGCCTGCGCGGCGGTGGTGCGGCCCGCGCGCAGCACGTAGCTCTTGACCTGCCGCAGGAAGGGCACGTCGCTGGGGGGAGTGCGCGGCTGCGCGTGGCGGGGGTCGGTCATGGTCGGGCGGGGATTGTAGGTGGCCCGCCCGGCGCCATTCATTCTGGCAGGCCGTGCAGGGCGAACAGCTCGCGCAATAGCGGGCTCAGTGGCGGTGCGTTCTGATCGGCCACGGTCGAGGGCACGTTCGTGCGGTACGCGAAGCGGATGCGGCGAAACAGCAGGGAGGCTTGCTCCGGCTGGAAGGACTCGACGTGCAGGGCCACCATCCACTCGGTCAGGAGGGCTTCGTCGAGGCGGTCCGGGATGTCGGACCCGAGATGGATGACGGCCAGCGCCTGGAGGGCGCCGCGCAGTCCCGCGAGAACGGGTGGCGTGGCGGTTGACCAGTGGCCGGAGGACGGCATGCGGGCGTCCTGGATGGCGTCCTCGCACGCGGCTTGCAGATCGGCCAGGCAGGCGGCGCGCTGGCTGGGGTCGAGCGAGTTCAACAGGTCGCGCAGTAACAGGAACTGGCGTTCCACGGTGTTGGCGTCGTTGCCGTCCACGAAGGCAGAGAGGCGGCGCACGGTCGCCAGAATGTCCGGCGCGCTGTTGGGCGACTGCGTCCATTGGTGCGCCAGCGCGCCGACAAGGTCCTGGCACCGCTTGCGCCAGGGACCGTTGAGTGCGCGGGGCAGGCGCGTGGGCACGCTGGACGGGTGCAGCTCGGCGTGTTTCTTGATCAATTGCCCGCGCGTGGTCTCGTTGTCAACGCGCTGTATGGCAGAAATGCACTCGTCATGGATCGCGACATCGGCGCCCGGGTGGGGCAGCAAGGGCAGCAGGCATTCGATGAGTTCGGCCCGGGCTGTGTCGGGCAGGCCGGCGGTGCGACAGAGTTCGAGCACGTTGTGCAGGCTGTTGGCGTCAATGGGACCAGCGTTCCACGCGGTCAACGACGCGAGCAACAGGCCGATGTCCTGGCTGCGCCGCGCTTCCATCGTCTGCAGGCGCAGCCACTGCTGCGTGTCGAACGTCCAGCCCAGCCCCCGTTCCACCGTCCCTATCACCTGGAGGAGTTCTTTCCAGGTGAGGCCGTTGGGGTCGCGCAGGTGGGCATCCACCCAGGCCTCGAACATCACGCGCGCGCGCTGGCGGCCGGCGTCTTTGGCCAGTTGCGGGGTGTCGAGCGATAGCTGGATGCCCACCAGGGTGCAAGCCCCGTCGGCGGGATCGCCGTCCACCTGGAGCTCGAGCCAGTCGCCGACCGTGTGGCGCTCGATGTGGGCGAGGGCGGACGCGATGCGGTTGACCATTGCTGGCACCACAGCCGCAGCGCCACGGGGGTCGGGGCCGATCACGTGCGACAACTGCTGCGCCAGGCCGGCTGCCTTGCGCATCAGATCGGGTTGTGAGGTGCGTCTGGCCGCATCGAACAGGTCCAGCAGTCGCTGCGCCAGGTTCACGCCTACTCCCCCGATGAGTTGCTCGCGCGGGAGCTTGTCGATCTGAAGGCAGATGTCGTCCAGATCCCTGTCGATGGCGAGTAGGGGGGCTTCGTCCTGCGTCGCCGGCAGTTGGGAGAACGGAGGCGGGTCGTTCTGCAGCAGCCTTTGGATCCGCTGGGCGGAGATTTTGGCCACCTCTCGGGTCGGCGTGCTTTTCACGGTGCGGCGGGTGCCGGTCTGCGGGTCCGGTAGGACGTTGCGCGAGAAGCTGCGCGCGCTGATGTTCTGGGTGGTGGTGTTTTTGTTGCTCATGTCGGGTGCGCGTGGCGGGAGGACGCGGCTGTGTGCGCTGCGCGCGCGCAAACAATCCTCATCGAACGTTCACTACCGGTGCTGTGGTGGGCTCAGGGTCGGGGTGCACGCGCGGTGAGCGCGGCCCAGTCCGCCGTCCAATCGCGCAGGACCGCATCGACGGCGCCCACCGTGCCCGCGCGCGCCGGCAGCCCCAGCACCCGCGCCGCCGCGTTCAGCGCCGCCAGCGGATCGCTCAGGTCCAGCGCTTGCGCGCCGTTCTGTTTGCTCAGCTTCTCGCCGTTGTCGCCCAGCACCAGCGGCGTGTGCCGGTAGAGGGGCGTGGGCAGGCCGAGCGCGCGCTGCAGCAGGATCTGACGCGGCGTGTTGTCGGCGAGGTCCTCGCCGCGCACCACGTGCGTGATGCCCTGCGCCGCGTCGTCCACCACCACGGCGAGCTGATAGGCCCACAGGCCGTCGGCGCGGCGCAGGATGAAGTCGCCCACGTCGCGGGCCACGTCCTGCGACTGGGGGCCCAGGCGGCTGTCGGTCCAGTCCACCCGCGCCGCGTCGGGCACCCGCAGGCGCCAGGCGCGCGGCGAGCGGCCCTGCAGCCCGCCGTTCTCGGGCCGGCAGGTGCCGGGGTACACGGCCGCGTGGTGGCGCTCGCGCGGCGCGCCGCTGGCCAGCAAGGCGCGTTCGATGTCCTGGCGCGAGCAGGCGCAGGGGTAGGCGGCGCCCTGGGCGATGAGGCGGTCCAGCGCCGCCTGGTACAGCGTGTCGCGCTGCGATTGCCACACCACGGGTTCGTCGCTCACCAGCCCGCAGGCGGCGAGCTGGTCGAGGATGAGCCGGTCGGCCCCGGGGATGCAGCGCGGGGTGTCCACGTCTTCGATGCGCACGAGCCAGGTGCCGCCGTGGGCGCGGGCGTCGAGCCAACTGGCCAGCGCGGCCACCAGCGAGCCGGCGTGCAGCGGGCCGGTGGGCGAGGGGGCAAAGCGTCCGCGGTAGGGCATGGGGTGGTGTCGCGAGGGGGGCGCGTGCAAGGGGTGCGTCAGGCGAAGCCCAGGTGCATGGCCCTTGCCTGTGGCCAGGCCACCTCCCGCAGCGGCTGCGCCGGCGCGGACTCCGTGTCGCGCGTGCGGAGTCGGCAGACACCGAGCCCGTCGCGGTGCAGGCGCAGCGTGCGCGCCACGGTGTCGGCCCGCAGCTCGCCGAACGGGATCTGCGAGACCAGCATGGCCTCGCCCCGGGCGGCGTGCCACCACAGGGTCAGGGCGTCGCCATCGGGCGAGTCGCGCCATTCAACGGACCAGCCCGGGTCGCGCCACGGCGGCAGCTCGCCCGCCTCGACCGGCAGGGACGGGAACAGGGTGAGGGTCTCGATGGCCCCGAACCTGTCGAGCCAGCGCCATGCCATGGGATGGTGGCGGTCGAGCAGGCCGCTGACCATTGACGACCCGCTGTCGGCGTCGGCGGTGAAGCCGGGTTCGGTGCCGAGCAGGCGGGCCAGTTCGGTGGTTTCAATACTCATGCCGCTTCCTGGCTGCCTTCAACTCGTCGCTGAGTTGCTGGTACTTCTCGCGCGCCGCGACTGGAATGTCGCCGTACTCCTGCAGCGAGTCGACGCGGAACATCGTATTCGCATCCGTCATCACCGCTGTCGCTTCCTCTTTCTGGCCATTGGCGCGCAACTCCAGGCCCTTGGACCACCGCACGAAGAAGGCCACCAGCCGATTCACCGGGCACTCGCGTTCTTCCCGCGAGGGCTCGCCACTGTCTGGCCGTTGCAACTGCGCCCGGACAGCCCCGTGCAGTGCCATGAGTTCGAAGGGCGGAAGTTCCTTTTCCTTGCGGGCCGATCGATTCTCCCGCCACAGCTTCCATTGCTCGGTGAGGGTGGCGTCCATGCGCGTTAGGAGGGCGGTCCGGGCGTTGATGGGCACACGCTGCAATGCGTGGCGCAACAGGGTGAACTGCCGCTCGGTGTCGGCCAGGCGCGTTTCCGTCGGCACCTGGGCCATCAGGGGGAGCCAGCGGAGCAGCAGGTCGGCGATCACGTTCGCGTCTTGCACCTGCGCGATCGCGGCGTCCAGCAGGGCGCGGCAGGCGGGCTCCCAGGTGAGCCATTGGGTGCCCGCGCGGGGCTTGGGAAACTCCCGAAGGAGCCACTTCATGACCGCCACCTGGCGCTGTTCGGCGGTACCGGTCTGGGCGTCTTCCAGGAGGCCGATCACGTACTCGGCGAACGGGCCCGCGGTGTCGACCGCCTGCAGCGGGTAGCGGCCCAGGTAGCTTTGCCAGAGTTCACCGCCTGCGGGGGCCTGGGCGCTGGCCAGGTGCCACAGCTCACCCAGGAATTGCGCGTGCAACGCCGGGTCGGATTTCTGAGGGGGCAAGTGCGGGAGCATGGCTTTGAGCATCGCCGATCGCGGCGCCGGGTCCACGCACTCGGGGAGCTTCTTCAGCACCTGCTGCAATGGTTTCGTTCCGATGGCGCCGGCCCGGGCGCTGCCCAGGTGGTCACTGACCCGTGCCCAGTCTCCGCCGCGCTGGGCCTGCCGCAGCTTGAACTCCACCCAGTGCTCGGCGCTGAGCCAGGCGTCGCCGGGTGGATCACCGGCGACGGGGTGGATCACATCGTGCATCAGCGCTGTCCAGGACAGGCCGATGTCCTCGGGCATTTCCAGTTGCGCACGCAGCCACTCGCGAAACCACTTCTGGGCGCCGTCTCTGGACTTGTTGTCCTTCAACAGCGGGCTGTGGGCGTTGACCGTCACCTTCACCGTCGGCGCGCCGGTCTGGAGGTCGTGGCCGGCTTCGATGCTCAACCAGTCCTTCATGTGCTTTTCTGCCCGCCGGACACGCCACCGCTGGGCATCGGCATTGAGTTGTCGGGCCTTGTCACGCAGGGTTGGCGTATCGGCCCGTTGGGCCACACGATCGGCGAGGTTGCGGATGTCGATCAGCAGGCCTGGAACGTCTTTGTGGCTTTTCTGCATGGCCTGGGCGCTGTGCTCCAGCAGCTCATCCATGAGGTCGGGCAGTTGGTCGAGTGAGGCACTCTCCACGCGCAGCCGCGCGTCTTGCAGTTTCACCCGCAGGCCCTCCAGCGGATGGATGTGGTTGGCGAGCGCCGCAAGGGTGACGCGCACGTCCTCCGGCACGAACCCCCGACTGTTCGGCGTGGCCCATCCGCCCTCGGCCAGCTTCACGATGGCCTCGCCGATCTGTTCGGCGTTCCTGGGGTCGATGCCCTCGGCGAGTTGATCGGCGCGCTCGACGAGGAGGCTGCGCGCCAGTGCCGGGTCCTTCAGCAAGGGCAATGCCGCATTGATCAGTTGGCACGCTTTGCCGGGCGCCACTGCCGCCCAGGCCAGGCAGACGGTGAGCAGGTTCTTCTCGTCTGCCCGCAGGAGTGTGCGCGTGGTGGGCGTCCAGGGTGTCTTCGCCATGTCGATGCAGCACGACTCGTCGGCCAGCGCAGGGCTGTGGGCAGCAAGATAGCCAGGCTGGCTGGCGATGCGTTCTGCCTGAACTTGTGTGAGGCCCCATTGCACGAGGTCGGCAATGACGGGGCCCTTTCGACTGGGCAGGTGCAGCGATTCGGCCGGGTTGATGCCGATGGAGCCCAGGAACTGGTTGAATTTTCCTGGCTTGGTGGCCGTGGCACCTGAGGTGTCGCCGCCGCCCGGGTTGAGGGGCGTCGAGATCGACTTGGTTCTGCTGCTTCTGGTGGAGTCTTTGCCGAAGGGATGCATGGTGCCGGGATCGGGGGCGCGTGGGCCGGTCGCGGAGCGTGAACGGTCCCGGTGGCCAGGGCGGGACGCACGCTTGGTGCCACCCTGGGTGGGCCAATTCCTTTGCAAACCCTCATCGGCCGGCGCCGCCGCGGGCCGCAGGCCGCGCCTCAGGCCAGCGCCAGCGCCAGCTCCAGCCCCGAGACGAAGGCGTCTTCCACCCGGTGACCCAGGCACCAGTCGCCGCACAGACCGATGCCCAGCGCGGCGTCGAGCAGGTGGCTTTGGCCCAGCGGCGTTTGCGTCTGCGCGTAGCGCCAGCGCTGCACCTCGGCAAAGGGCGGCGTGGCGCGGATGCCGGTGATCTCGGCGAAACCCTTGAGCAGCTTGGCCTTCACGCGCTCGGCGTCGTCTTCCAGGTGTTTGGTGGACCAGGCCGGGCTGGCCTGGACCGTCCAGCGCTCGATGGGCTCGCGCGCGGGCTTGCTCGATTCGCGCGCGAGCCAACTGATGCGGTGGTGCGTGCTGCGCGCCGCGCTCCACTGCGGGCCCAGGTGGTACAGGCCGGGCTGCATGGCCTGAGGGAAGGCGACCATGAGCGTCCAGCACGGCGCCACGTGCACGGGGGCAAGCGCCTGGCGCAGCTCGGGCGCCAGGCCTGAGGCGAGCAGCAGCGCATGCGCCTGCGGGTGCGGAATGGCGAGCACCACGCGGTCGAAGCCACCGAGCACGCGCTGGCCGCCGTCGGCGTCGGCCGTGCGCAGTTGCCATTGCTCGGGGTGCAGGGCGTCGCGTTCGATGTGCGAGACCGGCGTGTCCAGCAGCGCCTGCGCACCCGGCATGCCGTTCGCTTCGGGCTTGAGCAGCGGCTGCGCCCACAGCGCGACCAGGGCGTTCATGCCCGGCGCGGCCACGAAGTGCGGTTCTGTGGGAGGCGGAGCACTGGCCAGCACGTGGCCGAACTCGTCGAGCACGCGCACGGTGCTGGCGCTCCAGGCGCGCACGGCGCGGGTGGCGGTGGCGCGCAGCGCCAGCTCGAAGCGCGCATCGCGCACGGTGAAGTACTGCACGCCGGGGTCGAAGCCGCCGAACTCGGTGCGCCGCGTGGCCATGCGCCCACCGACGGTGGAGGCCGCGTCGATCAGCGTGACGCGGTGGCCGGCCTGCAGCAGCGTGCGCGCGGCGGTGACGCCCGCCATGCCCGCGCCCACCACGGCGACATGCAAGGGAGCGCGCGAAGATGGAGCGGGGCGTGAAGTCATTCGGCGAATGTAGCAGCGCTCCAGGGGTGCCGCGGAACCGGCTTTGCCGGGCCGCAGGCGCCGCCCCCTTGAGGGGGTCGCGCGCAGCGCGGCGGGGGTGCTTCCTAAGTCTGGTGGTGGTTTGCGAGCAGTGCTTCGCGCGTGCCGGCGTGCTTGAGGTGGTCCAGCCACCAGTGCAGCGCGCGCGCGTTGTTCACCGAGGGCCGCGTCTGCCGCCAGGCGTAGGCCACGCGAAAGCTGCGCTCGCCCTGCTGCACGGGCTTGACGACCAGCCGCCCGGCGTTGATGTAAGGCTGGGCCAGCGGCGTGGGCAGAAAGCCCGCGCCCAGGCCACGCAGTTGCGCCTCCAGCTTGTGCTGCATGGTGGGCACGGTCAGCACGTCCTGGCCGGGCAGCAGGTTGTGGCTCACGCCGCGCCCGCGTTGGGTGCTGTCGGCCACGGCCACGGCGCGGTGCTGGCGCATGTGTTCTTCGGTCAGGGTGCCTTCCAGGCGCGCCAGCGGGTGGTGCGGCGCCACGGCGTAGACGAAGCCCGCGGTGCCCAGCGGCGCGGCATGCAGGCCCGGGCCCACCGAGTCGGCCGCCACGCCCAGTGCCAGGTCGGCCAGGCCGTTCTGCAGCGCCTCCAGCGTGCCCGAGAGCGTTTCGGCGCGCAGCCGCAGTCGCGTCGGCGCGCCGGTGGCGTAGAAGGCCTCGCACAGCTCGAACAGCGTGGCGCGCGAGATGAGTGCGTCGGCGGCGATGGTGAACTGCGGCTCCCAGCCGGTGGCCACCCGCTTGACGCGCCGCGCCACGGCGTCGAATTCGTTGAGCAGGAATTCGCCCGCGCGCAGCAACTCCTCGCCGGCCGAGGTGAGCATGGCGCGGCGCGCGCTGCGGTCGAACAGCAGCACGTCCAGTGCGTCCTCGATCTGGCGGATGCGGTAGGTGAGGGCGCTGGGGACCATGCCCAACTCGCGCGACGCGGCGGCCATGCTGCCCAGCCGCGCCACGGCCTCCACCAGGGCGAGGTTCTCGGCGGACAGGGCGCTGCGGGCGGAGATGGGAGGAGGCATCAGGGGGTGTTTGTATTCAAAGAATTTGAATGATGCCATCAAAACCCTGCGGCCCGCGAGAGGGTCGCCGTCCCCAGAATTCAGCCCATGCCAGCCCCGCTGGCCCCACGCAGAAAGGACGACCGCCATGATGCAGATCCGCCGCTCCGACGCCCGAGGCTACGCCGACCACGGCTGGCTCAAGAGCTACCACTCCTTCTCCTTCGCCGACTACTTCGACCCCGCCTGGATGGGCTGGGGCAACCTGCGCGTGATCAACGAAGACCGCATCGCCCCGGGCACCGGCTTCGGCACGCACGGCCACCGCGACATGGAAATCATCAGCTACGTGCTGCAAGGCAACCTGGCGCACAAGGACAGCATGGGCAACGTCAAGGGCATCCCGCCCGGCGACGTGCAGCGCATGAGTGCGGGCACGGGCGTGCGCCACAGCGAGTTCAATCACGCGCCCAACGACACCACGCACTTCCTGCAGATCTGGATCGAGCCGAACCAGCGCGGCATCCCGCCGAGCTACGAGCAGAAAGGCTTCGCCGATGCCGAGAAGCGCGGCCAGTTGCGCCTGGTGGCTTCACCCGATGGCCAGGACGGCTCCGTCACCATCCACGCCGACGCCGCCATGTACGCCGGCCTGTTCAACGGCGCCGAATCGGCGCAGATCGCGCTGGACCCGCAACGCAAGGCCTACGTGCACCTGGTGCGCGGCGAGCTCGAGGTCAATGGCGAGCGCCTGTCTGGTGGCGACGCGGCCGTGCTGGACGGTGAAACCTCGCTTACCCTCGCGAAGGGCACCGACGCCGAAGTGCTGGTGTTCGACCTCGCTCATTGATTTCCCCCCTGTTCCCTCAACCCTGGAGAAATTTCCATGACCGCACTGCAAAACCCCCTCGCCCTGCTGGCCCGCCTGCTGATGGCCCTGCTGTTCCTGCCCGCCGGCATTTCCAAGATCGGCGGTTTCGCGGGCACGGCCGGCTACATCGGCTCGGTGGGGCTGCCCATGCCAGAGGTGGGGGCGGCCATCGCGATCCTGGTGGAGGTCGGCGCGTCGATCCTGTTGATCATTGGCCTGTTCACCCGCCCGGCCGCGCTGGTGCTGGCGATCTTCACGCTCGTGGCCTCGTTCTTCTTCCACGCCTTCTGGTCCATGCCGGCCGAGGCGCAGATGATGCAGTCGCTCATGTTCTACAAGAACATCGCCATCGTCGGCGGCCTGCTGGCCATCGCGGCCCACGGCGCCGGAGCATTCAGCATGGACGCCAAGCGCGGCAACTGATCCTTCCTACCGCCTCCTGAGCGAACCATTCCATGACCAAAGTAGTTGTCGTCTATCACTCCGGCTACGGCCACACCCAGCGCATGGCGCAGTCGGTGGCCGACGGCGCGGGGGCCGAGCTCATCGCCATCGACGCCGATGGCAACCTGCCCGAAGGCGGTTGGGACACCCTGGACGCGGCCGACGCCATCGTCTTCGGCTCGCCCACCTACATGGGCAGCGTGAGCTGGCAGTTCAAGAAGTTCGCCGATGCCTCCAGCAAGGCCTGGTTCGCGCAGAAGTGGAAGGACAAACTGGCCGCCGGCTTCACCAACAGCGCCGGCATGAACGGCGACAAGCAGGCCACGCTCAACACCCTGTTCACCCTGGCCATGCAGCACGGCATGATCTGGGTGAGCCAGGGCCTGATGCCCGCCAACACCAAGGGGGCGCAGCGCAACGACGTGAACTACCTCGTGTCGTACAGCGGCGCCATCGCGCAAAGCCCCTCGGACGCGGGCGCGAACGACATGCTGCCGGGCGACCTGGAGACGGCGCGCCTGTTCGGTGAGCGGGTGGCGGCGATTGCCGCGCGGTTCAAGGCTTGAGCGCCGGTCTTCATGAGGCGTAGCATCGCGCCCTCATGAAGATCATCAGCATCCTCCCCTGGGCAGACTGGCTCGCGCTGGTCTGCTTTTTTTCCATCTGGATCGGCTACGCCTTCTTCGCGAAAGCCTGGGCCAAGACCCGGCCTTCGCTGCTGCGCACCACCAACCGCTACCGCCGCTACTGGATGGAGCAGGCCATCGCGCGCGACCCGCGCATGCTCGACGGCATCATCACGCAGAACCTGTCGACCACGCCGGCCTTCTTCTCCTCCACTTCGATCCTGATCGTCGGTGCCCTGTTCGCGCTGCTGGGCACCACCGACAAGGCCACGGAGCTGATGAGCGAGATCCCCTTCGCTCAGGCGACCACGCTGATCGTCTTCGAGTTCAAGATCCTGGTGCTGGTGGCGATCTTCGTGTACTCGTTCTTCCGCTTTTCCTGGTCCATGCGGCAGTACACCTTCGTGGCCCTGGTGATCGGCTCCATGCCGCCGCCGGAGGACTTCGCCTCCGGCCAGTTCGAACGCGTGGCTTACGTGGACCGGGCGGCGTCGCTGGTGGCCTCGGCCGCGGAAACGATGAACGATGGCTTGCGCGCTTACTACTTTTCGTTTGCTCTGCTGGGCTGGTTCGTCTCGCCGCTGGCCATGGTGATCGCCACCGCCGTGGTGGCGGCCATCCTCTACAGCCGGGAGTTCCGCTCCGAGGTGCTGCACATCCTCAAGGACTGATCGGGCACTGAAAGGGGGACAGAAGGCCCCTTCTAGAATCGGGTGCATGTTCGTTCACCTGCGCCTGCACACCGAGTTTTCCATCGTCGACGGCACCAACCGCATCGACGACGTCGTGGCCGCTGCGGCCGCCGACGGCCAGCCCGCGCTGGCCATCACCGACCTCAACAACCTCTTCGGCGCCGTCAAGTTCTACCGGGCCGGGCGCGACGCCGGCGTCAAGCCCATCATCGGCGCCGAGGTGCTGCTGCAGGGCTTCACCGACGAGACCCCGAACGCCATGCCCGGCGCCCACCAGCCACCGCTGCCGCGCGTGTTGCTGCTGGTGCAGGACAAGCAGGGCTACCTCAACCTCAGCGAGCTGCTGGCGCGCGCCTGGACGCGCAACGTGGTGCGCGACCAGGCCGTGCTCAAGCGCGAGTGGCTGGAGGAACTCAGCGCGGGCCTGATCCTGCTGGCTGGCGCGCAGGCTGGCCCGGTGGGGCAGGCGCTGCTGGCCGGCGACGCGCAGCGCGCCAGCGACAACGCCCTGACGTTGGCGGCGATGTTCCCGCACCGCTTCTACATCGAGCTGCAACGCGCCGGCCGCGCCGATGACGAGCGCCACGTGGTGGCCGCCGCGCAACTGGCCGCACGCCTGCGCCTGCCGGTGGTGGCCACGCACCCGGTGCAGTTCCTGGGGCCCGACGACTACGAGTCGCACGAGGCGCGCGTGTGCATTGCCGAGGGCGAGATCCTGGCCAACAACCGGCGCGTGCGCCGATTCACGCGCGAGCAGTGGTTCAAGCCCGCGGCCGACATGGCCGCGCTGTTCGCCGATCTGCCATCCGCCGTGGCCAACACGGCCGAGATCGCGAAACGCTGCAACCTCACGCTGGTGCTGGGCAAACCGCAGTTGCCCAACTTTCCCACGCCGCTCATCGATGGCGTGCCCATGCCGATGGAGGATTTCTTCCGCCAGTCCTCCTTCGAGGGGCTGGAAGAACGTCTGGCGCACCTCTACCCCGACGCCGCCGAGCGCGACAAGCAGCGCCCGCGCTACGTGGAGCGCCTGGAGTTCGAGATCGGCACCATCCTCAAGATGGGCTTCCCGGGCTACTTCCTGATCGTGGGTGACTTCATCAACTGGGCCAAGAACAACGGCTGCCCGGTGGGACCGGGCCGCGGCTCGGGCGCGGGCTCGCTGGTCGCCTATGCGTTGAAGATCACCGACCTCGACCCGCTGCAATACAACCTGCTGTTCGAGCGCTTCCTGAACCCGGAGCGGGTGTCCATGCCCGACTTCGACATCGACTTCTGCCAGGGCAACCGAGACCGGGTCATCGACTACGTCAAGCAGAAGTACGGCAAGGACGCGGTGAGCCAGATCGCCACCTTCGGCACCATGGCCGCGCGCGCCGCCATTCGCGACGTGGGCCGCGTGCTCGACCTGTCCTACGGCTTCTGCGACGGCATCTCCAAGCTGGTGCCCAACAAGCCCGGCATGAGCGTGACGCTGCAGTACCCGCCCGTGCCCAAGAAAGAGGGCGACAAGAACAACTACGCGCTGGAGATGGAGCCGGTGCTGGCTGAGCGCGTGCGCCAGGAAGAGGACGTCAAGACGCTGATCGAGCTGGCGCAGAAGCTGGAAGGCATGGCGCGCAACGTGGGCATGCACGCCGGTGGCGTGCTCATCGCGCCGGGCAAGCTCACCGACTTCTGCCCGTTGTACGCGCAGCCGGGCAGCGAATCGGCCGTGAGCCAGTACGACAAGGACGACGTGGAGGCCATCGGCCTGGTGAAGTTCGACTTCCTGGGCCTGGCCACGCTCACCATCCTGGAGATCGCGCGCGAGTTCATCGTCAAGCGCCACAAGGGGCAGGAGAACTTTCGCTTCGAGGACGTGCGGCTGGACGACCCCAAGGTTTACGCCTTGTTCTCGCGCGGCCAGACGGAAGCGGTGTTCCAGTTTGAAAGCCGCGGCATGCAGGGCATGCTGCGCGACGCCAAGCCCACGCGCCTGGAGGACCTGATCGCCCTGAACGCGCTTTACCGCCCGGGCCCGATGGACCTGATCCCCAGCTTCGTGGCGCGCAAGCACGGGCGCGAGGTGGTGGAGTACCCGCACCCGGCCGTGGCCGACATGCTCAGCGAGACCTACGGAATCATGGTCTACCAGGAGCAGGTGATGCAGACGGCGCAGATCCTGGGCGGCTACTCGCTCGGTGGCGCCGACCTGCTGCGCCGCGCCATGGGCAAGAAGAAGGCCGAGGAGATGGCCGAGCACCGCGAGAAATTCCGCGCCGGTGCGCTCAAGACGCACAACATCCCGCAGGACAAGGCCGACGAGGTCTTCGACCTGATGGAGAAGTTCGCGGGCTACGGCTTCAACAAGTCGCACGCGGCCGCGTACTCGCTGCTGGCGTACCACACGGGTTGGCTCAAGGTCCATTACACGGCCGAGTTCTTCTGCGCGAACATGACCGTGGAGATGGACGACACCGACAAGCTCAAGGTGTTGTTCGAGGACGCGCAGAAGATGGGCCTGGCCTTCGAGCCGCCCGATGTGAACCGTGGTGTCTACCGCTTCGAGCCGGTGACGGACAAGCTCATCCGCTACGGCCTGGGCGCTATCAAGGGCACGGGCCAGCAGGCGATCGAGGCGATCGTGGCCGCGCGCGAGGGCCGGGGCGAAGGCCCGAATGGCCAGGAGACGGGCCCGTTCAAGAGCCTGTTCGACTTTTGCCTGCGCGTGGACCGCACGCGCATCAACAAGCGCACGGTGGAAGCGCTCATCAAGGCCGGGGCGTTCGACGCCTTGCATCTGAACCGCGCCGAGTTGCTGGCGACGCTGGACATTGCCTTCGAGTACGCGGCCACCACGCAGGCCAACGCCAACCAGGGCGGCCTGTTCGACATGCTGGGCGGTGACGACCATGGCTCCAGCACGCAGGAGCCCGACCTGGTGGCGACCATGCCCTGGGGCGTGAAGGAAAAACTCACGCTCGAGAAGAGTGCCATCGGCTTCTACTTCTCGGGCCACCTGTTCGACGAGGTGGAGCGCGAGGTGCGCCGCTTCGCGCGCACGCGCCTGGTGGACGTGGTGGACAGCCGCGACCCGGTGATCCTGGCGGGCATCGTGACCGACTTCCGCGTCATCAACGGCCAGCGCGGCAAGCTCGCGCTGTTCAAGATCGACGACAAGACCGGCGTGCTGGAGACCAGCGCGGACGAGAACCTGATCAACGCGCACCGCGCGCTGCTGAAGGACGACGAGCTGATCGTGGTGCAGGCGGTGGCGCAGCCGGACCGCTTCTCGGGTGGCCTGCGGCTGAAGATTCAGCAGGTGTGGGACTTGGCCAGCGCGCGCTGCCGCTTCGGCAAGTACCTGCGCGTGGCGGTCAACGGGCACGCGCCGTCGGTGGCGCAACTGGTGCGCGAATTCCCGCCGAAGCGCGAGATGAGCGATCAGGGCGAGTTCGTGCGCGGCCTGCCGGTGCGCCTGGCGCTGCAGCGCGACGGGGCGCGCTGTGAACTGCAACTGGACGACCGGGCGCTGTTTTTCCCCACCGACGCGGCGCTGGCCAGCTGGACGGCGCAGGCGCACGAGCAGCGGGCGGAGATCGTGTTCGATTGACGGGAGGCGGCGGCGTGCTCGCCGCCGCTTCGTCTGGCGCGCACGTCGATGCGCGGCGCGATCAATCCAGCGGCCGAAGGCCGATCACGAGCGATGGGGGCACGCGGCCATCGACGTCGCGCGGCAGCGTAGCGGTGCGGTCGATGGCGCGCAGCACGGCCTCATCCCAGGCGGCGTTGCCGCTGCTCTTGACGAGCTTGTGGCCGGTGATGGTGCCGTCAGGGGCAACGCGCACCTCGACCTCGGCGCGCGGGTTGCCCGGCGCGGATTCGGTGAACACCACATTGGGCTTGATGCGCGCGGCCACCTTGCCGGCGTAGCTGGCCGAGGGGCCACTGGACTGCTGGGCCGCGCCCGTGCTCTGCGGCGAGCCGCTGGCGCCGGCCTGGCCCATCATGCGATCGAGCTGTTCCTTGCGCAGTTGTGCCTGCAGCTCGGCCTGGCGCTTTTCCTGCGCGGCCTTGCGTTGGGCCTCGCGCTTTTCCTCGGCGAGTTTCTCCTGGCGTTCGGCCTCGGCGCGCTTCTTCTCGGCCGCGGCCTTCTCCGCCGCGGCTTTCTTCTCGGCTGCCGCTTTCTCGGCCGCGGCCTTTTCCGCTGCCAGTTTTTTCTCTGCCGCCAGCCGCTCGGCGCGTTCGCGTTCCTGCTTCTCTTTTTCCTTGGCCTTTTGCGTGGCGATGTCGGCCTGCTGTTGCGCGGGGGCGGGCGCAGGGGGAGGCGGTGGTGCCGGACGCGGTGCGGG
>NZ_CCAE010000015.1 GCF_000723405.1 Hydrogenophaga intermedia
AGAGGCCCAGGGTCCCGGTGGCCTGGGAAAGTTGTAAAAGAACCACCCCCAAGCCCCACCGCCTCCGACCGCCCCTCGGGCAAAAGCCCGCGTTCGCTCACCGGGCTGCTGCCGTTCATGCGCCCCTACCGCCTGCAGATGGGGTTGGCCCTGCTGTTCCTGGTGCTGGCGGCGGCGGCCACGCTGGCGTTTCCGGTGGCGCTGCGGCTGCTGATCGACGACGGGCTGGTGCCGGCGGGGCGCGGCGATCAGGTGCTGGCGCTGCGCGAGCACTTCGCGGCGCTGTTCGGGGTGGCGGTGGCGCTGGGGCTGTTCTCGGCGGTGCGCTTTTATCTGGTGAGCTGGATCGGCGAGCGCATCACGGCGGACTTGCGCAACGCGGTGTACCGCCATGTGCTGCGGCAGAGCCCGCAGTTCTTCGAGACGACGCAGACGGGCGAGGTGCTGTCGCGCCTGACGGCGGACACGACGCTGGTGCAGACGGTGGTGGGGTCGTCGCTGTCCATGGGGCTGCGCAACGCGGTGATGGGCATCGGCGCGCTGGTGATGCTGGTGTGGTCGCACCCGTATGTGATGGTGCTGGTGCTGGCGACGGTGCTGCTGGTGGTGTTGCCGGCCATGTGGTTCGGGCGGCGGGTGCGCCGGCTCTCGCGCGCCAGCCAGGACCGCATCGCCGATTCGAGCTCGATCGCGGCCGAGGTGCTGAACGCGATTCCCACCGTGCAGAGCTACGCGGCGGAGGGGCGCGAGTCGCAGCGCTTCGACCAGTCCACGCAGCATGCATTCGAGACGGCGGTGCGCCGCACCAAGGCGCGCGCGGTGCTGGTGGCGTTCATCATCATCGCCAATGCGGCGCTCATTCTGTGGGGCATGTTCCAGGGCACGCAGGCGGTGCTTGATGGCCAGCTCTCGCCGGGGCAACTGGGCCAGGCGGTGTTTTACGTGGTGATCTTCGCGGGCGCGGTGGCGGTGCTGGGCGAGGTGTATGGCGATCTGCTGCGCGCCGCGGGCGCGAGCGAGCGGCTGGTGGAGTTGCTGGCGAGCGAATCGCCGGTGAAGTCGCCCCCGCAGGCGCTGGCCGCGCCGCTGCCGGCGGGGGGCAGCGCGCTGGCGTTCGAGGGCGTGCACTTCAACTACCCGTCGCGCCCGGCGCAGGCGGCGCTGGACGGGTTTTCTCTAACGGTGGAGCCGGGGCAGACGGTGGCCATCGTGGGGCCCAGCGGCGCGGGCAAGACGACGGTGTTCTCGCTGCTGCTGCGCTTTTACGACCCGCAGCAGGGCCGCATCGTGCTGGACGGCACGCCGATCAACGCGCTGCAACTGCAGGATCTTCGCGAGCGCATCGGCATCGTGCCGCAGGAGCCGGTGATCTTCTCCAGCAGTGCGATGGAGAACATCCGCTACGGCAAGCCGGGCGCGAGCGACGAGGAAGTGAAGGCCGCCGCGCGCGCCGCCTTCGCGGACGAGTTCATCTCGACGCTGCCGGAGGGCTACGACACCTTCCTGGGCGAGCGCGGGGTGCGCCTGTCGGGCGGGCAGCGTCAGCGCATCGCGATTGCGCGGGCCATGCTGAAGAACCCGCCGCTGCTGTTGCTGGACGAGGCCACGAGCGCGCTGGACGCGCAGAGCGAGCGCGTGGTGCAGGCGGCGCTGGAGGCGGCGATGCGCGACCGCACGACGCTGGTGATCGCGCACCGGCTGGCCACGGTGCAGCGGGCCGACCGCATCGTGGTGTTGGACCACGGGCGCCTGGTGGAGCAAGGCACACACGCGGAGCTGGTGGCGCGCGGCGGGGTGTACGCGGGGCTGGCGGCCTTGCAGTTCAACGCCTGAGCGGGCGGCGCGGCTTCAGCGCTCGGGCGTCCACTCGCGGAAGTAGCGGATGCGGTCCTCGTCGGCCGGGTGGCTGGCCAGGGCGATGGGCAACACGCCACCGCGCTCGCCTTCTTTCTGGCGCACGGCCGCCAGGCGCTCGAACAGCGTGACCATCACGGCCGGCGAGAGGCCGGCGCGGTGCAGGCGCTCGGCCGCGTAGGCGTCGGCACGGCGCTCCACGTCGCGCGAGTACGACTGGGTGAGCAGCGCGGCGGGCACGGTCGCGATGAAGGTGCTGGCGTCGCCGAAGACGACGCCGACGATGGCGCTGAGCAGGCTGGCGCGCACCAGCATGTCCAGGCCGTCGCGGTGGTGCACGTGGCCCAGCTCGTGCGCCAGCACGCCCGTGAGCGCGTCGGGCCGGTCGCGCAGCAGCTCGACGAGTTGATCGGTGACGATGATGTGGCCGCCCGGCAGGGCCAGCGCGTTGGGGCCCAGGTCGGGCGCGTGGCGGAACGACAGGCGCCAGGCGGGTTCGTCGCCTTCGACGTGGGCGCGCTCGACGAAGGACTTCCAGCGCTGCTCGACCTCGCGCTGTTGCGCTTCGTCGAGGCGCGTGGGCTTGAGCAGCACGCGGTCCAGTTGCTCCAGGCTGTCGCGGCCCAGGCGCTCGTCCAGTTCCATCGGCAGGCGCTGCGCCACGAATTGGCTGGCGGCGGGCACCCCCCAGAGCCAACTGGCCAGCACCACGGCCACGGCACCCACCACCGCCCAGACCGTGGCGCACCAGCTCTGCTGCCAGCCCACCACCCAGGATTCGCTCAAGCCCTGCCCGGCCCACCAGTCGTCCCACTCGGGCGCGTCGGCGTGCTGGATCAGGCTGCCGTCGGGCAGGTCGGTCTGGCGCTGGCCGTGGGTGCGGCGCTCGGGCCAGCGCACGCGGCGCAGGGGGTAGCGCCGCGCGGGGCCATCGGCCGCTTCGTCCAGCGGCTGCAGCACGAATTCGTCGCCGTCCAGGTGCACGCGCACCGCCCGCCCGCGCGGGCTGCGGCCGTCGAACCAGAGGGTGCGCAGGGGCAGGCGCATGGCTGGCTTACAGGCCCAGGTCGATGCCGAAGAAGTCGCCGGCGGCGTCGCCCAGCGGGCCCACGTCGCGCTGTTGGGCGTTGGCCAGCCAGTCGTTCACCGAGCCCTTGACCTGCAGGGCCATGGCCTCCAGCCGCACGCGGGTGAGGCGCACCTGGGCGAAGGGCCAGTACAGGCCGAGCGTGACGATGATGAGCGCCCAGTTGAGGGCGTTCACGCGCGCCAGCGTGCCGAAGCGCAGCTCACTGCGAAAGCGGGTGTTGCGGCTGCGCGTGTTCGCCCACACCAGGTTCTGCAGCCGGGCGGTGACGAAAGGCACCAGGATCAGCGGCACGGCGATGTAGCCCAGCGCCACGATGCCGAACACCGCCACCACGCCACTGGCCATGCCGCGTGCGGCCATGGCAACACCCACTGCGAGCCCACCCAGGACCAGCACCACCAGCAGCAGCACGCCACCCGCGCGCAGGCCCAGTCCATAGAACTCGCGCCACCCCGCGCGCAGTTCGGTGCGTTCACCGGCGAAGCGGTAGCCGCCGTGCTGGTACTGCTTGAGGCGCACGAAGCTCCAGGGCAACACGAGCGCGAACAGCAGCAGGGCGCCGAAGTACAGGAAAGCGAAGAACTGACGGTCCTCTCGCGTGGCCTCTTCTGCGGGCACCATCGCCGACGCGCTCAGGCCCACGGCCACGAGCGCGAGCACCGGCAGCAACAGCGGCGCATAGGCCAGGTAGGCGCCCTTGAGGTCGCCCTCGAACGCCAGGCGCACGCCGCGCCAGCTGGTGTTGCGCAGGCGGAACTGCAGCGAGGCGCGCCACAGTGCGGGCCACAGCAACGCGAAGACCAACATGATGACCCCGGCTACCTCCGGCGCCGTTTCCGAGGCGATGGCGTAGGCCAGGCCCAGGCCCGCCACCAGCAGGTAGCCGCGGAACATCTTCCAGGGATTGGCGTGAAAGCCCAGCGGGTCGTCGCCCACCAGGGTGTTGTTCTGAAAATAGGCGATGCGCCGCGCCCGCGCGAAGGGCCAGTACAGCGTGAACGTCACCAGGATCAGCAGCAGGTTGACGATCCAGATGCGGAAGTATTCGCTGCCCGATCCGGTGAAGCGGATCGGCAGCGTCTGTACGGGTGGGCGCGCGTCCTGTGCGCCCGGAAAACGACCGTCGGGTGTGTCGATGATCTTCATGGTGCCTCCCTCCATTTGCAGGCCGGCGCATGCTAGCACCGCCGCCGGGCAGGCCATGCGCCCCGGGCATGGAGCCATCCTGAGCCCGCCTTGGACAAGCGCGGGACGGCTGCGTACAGTGCTTTTCGCCGTGGCCCACACAGCGGCCACGTCCAAACGAAGGACCCACCATGTCGTCGCAAACCCCTCCCGCCGTCTTCACCCAGGCGCTGCCCTCCTACCTCGATCCCAACCACCTCGGCCCCTGGGGCATCTACCTGCAGCAGGTCGACCGCGTCGCCCCCTACCTCGGCAAGCTGGGCCGCTGGGTCGACACCCTCAAACGCCCCAAGCGCACGCTCATCGTCGACGTGCCCATCCACCTGGACAACGGCACCATTGCCCACTTCGAGGGCTACCGCGTGCAGCACAACACCAGCCGCGGCCCGGGCAAGGGCGGCGTGCGCTTCCACCAGGACGTGACGCTGTCCGAGGTGATGGCCCTCTCAGCCTGGATGTCCATCAAGAACGCCGCGGTGAACGTGCCCTACGGCGGCGCCAAGGGCGGCATCCGCGTCGACCCGAAGCTGCTCTCGCGCGGCGAGCTGGAGCGCATCACGCGCCGCTACACCAGCGAGATCGGCATCATCATCGGCCCGAGCAAGGACATTCCTGCGCCCGACGTGAACACCAACGAGCAGGTGATGGCCTGGATGATGGACACGTATTCCATGAACGAAGGCGCCACCGCCACCGGCGTGGTCACCGGCAAGCCGGTCGACCTGGGTGGCTCGCTGGGCCGGCGCGAGGCCACGGGCCGGGGCGTCTTCACGGTCGGCGTCGAGGCCGCGCGCCGCATCGGGCTGGACGTTGCGCGTTCGCGTGTGGCGGTGCAGGGCTTCGGCAACGTGGGCGGCGTGGCCGGCAAGCTGTTCGCCGAGGCGGGTGCCCGCGTGGTGGCCGTGCAAGACCATGGCGGCACGGTCTACAGCGACGCCGGCCTGAACGTGCCCGCCCTGCTCGACCACGTGGGCCGGCACGGCTCCGTGGCGGGGTTTGCGGGCGGAGAGGTCATTCCCGACGAGGACTTCTGGGGCGTGAGCTGTGACATCCTCATCCCCGCCGCACTCGAAGGCCAGATCACCGACAAGAACGCGGGCCGCATCCAGGCCCGCATGGTGATCGAAGGCGCCAACGGCCCCACCACCCCGCAGGCCGACGACATCCTGCACGACCGTGGCGTGCTGGTGCTGCCCGACGTGATCGCCAACGCGGGTGGCGTCACGGTGAGCTACTTCGAATGGGTGCAGGACTTCTCCAGCTTCTTCTGGACCGAGGACGAGATCAACGCCCGCCTGGTGAAGATCATGAAAGACGCCTTCTCGGCCGTGTGGCAGGTCTCGGAGGACCACAAAGTCAGCCTGCGAACGGCCACCTTCATCATCGCGTGCCAGCGCATCCTGCACGCGCGCGACCTGCGCGGCTTGTACCCCTGACTTCCCTGCTACTGCAGGGTGTCTTTCACCGCGGGCAGCATGGGCAGGGGCATCACCTCCACGCCCTCTTCCAGCAACTCCAGCGCCACGGCGGCGCTGGTCTGGCCGCGGATGTTGCGGCGCTCGATCTCGCCGTGGTGCATGGCGCGGGCCTGTTCGGCGAAGCGCTCACCCACGTCTTCCGTGCTCGTCATGATCTCGCGCATGGCCTTGAGCATACGGCCCTGCAATTCCACCAGCTCGGCCTGCGCCGGGTGGTTGCTGAGGGTGACGCCTTCGGGCCGGGTGGCGGACGATTCCTCGCGGGCCGCGCGCAGGTTCAGGCGCGGCGCCGAGAGCTTCTTTTCCACGCGCAGGTCACCGCACAGCGGGCAGCTCACCAGCCCACGTTCCAGTTGCTGGTGGAAATCGTCTTCGGAGCCGAACCAGCCTTCGAACACGTGCTGGTGGGCGCATTGCAGATCGAGCACCTTCATGGCGCGGGATTATCCTGCCAGTCCAGTACCCACAGGCCCGACAGCACGTTCTGCAGCCACAGCATGCCCGCCAGGGTCTTGCTGTCGATGACCTTGCCTTCACGGCACCAGGTCTGCAGTTCGTCGGGCGTGGCGGCGAACACGTCCAGCGCCTCGCCGTCGTCAAGCGCGCGTTCGCCCAGGCTCAGGCCGCGCGCGAACCAGATGTCGATGACCTCGTCGGAGTACGCGATGGTGGGTGCCAGGCGCCCCGCGAAGGCCCACTGCCGGGCCGCGTAGCCGGTTTCCTCGTGCAGTTCGCGGCGGGCACAGGCCAGACTGCCCTCGCCCGCGTCGAGCTTGCCGGCGGGAAATTCGACGATGACCGAGCGCATGGGGTGGCGGTACTGGCGCTCCAGCACCACGCGACCATCGTCGAGCAGGGGGATCACCATCACCGCGCCGGGGTGCAGCACGAATTCGCGCGTGGCCTCGGCGCCCGTGGGCAGGCGCACGGTGTCGCGCACCACGTGCAGGAAGTGCCCGCGCAGCAGCTCGGTGCGCGCCAGGGGCACTTCGGTCAGGTGCGCGTCATCCACGTCGTTTGTAGAGGTAGCGGTACACGAAGCCGGGGAAGGCCAGCGTGACGAACAGGCTCGCCGTGGTGGCGTAGAACTCCCAGCCCTGCGAATAGATCTGGCCGACGCGGTGCTCCAGCGCCAGCCCCAAGCCACCGACCGCGAAGTACAGCAGCACGAGTTCGAGCAGGCGCATCCACAGCGTTTTGGGTTGCGCGCGCGGAATCAGCGCGAGCCAGCGGTTGTTGACGAAGGGCAGGTTGGCGGCCACCAGGGCCGCCACCAGCACCAGCCAGACGAAGGCGGTTTGGTTCATGGTGACGGTGTGAGCCAGCGCCCGCGCGGGGGTTCCGCGCGGTGCGGCCTCAGGCGAACAGGGCCGCCACGGCCTGCGCGCACAGAGCCATGAGGCCGCCCGGCACGATGCCCAGCACCAGCACCAGCGCGCCGTTGACCGACAGCACCGATCGCACGTCCAGGCCGGCCTCGATGGGCGCGGTCTGGCTCGGGGCGTCGAAGTACATCACCTTGACGAGGCGCAGGTAGTAGAACGCGCCGATCAGCGACATGACGACCGCGAACACGGCCAGACCCACATTGAAGGCGCTGGGCGAGGCGAGCAGCGCCTGCAGCACCGACAGCTTGGCATAGAAGCCCACCAGCGGCGGCACACCCGCGAGCGAGAACATGCAGATGGCCATGACGCCAGCGTACAGCGGGCTGCGCTGGTTCAGGCCGGCCAGGTCCTGGATGGTGTCGGACTCGAAACCCGCGCGCGAGAGCAGGATGATCACGCCGAAGGTGCCCAGGGTGGTGAGCACGTAGGTCACCACGTAGAACATGGACGAGCCGTAGGCGTTGGCCATGTTGGCACCGTCACCGCCCGACACGCCGGCCAGCAGGCCGAGCATGAGGAAGCCCATTTGCGCGATGGTGGAGAAGGCCAGCATGCGCTTGAGGTTGCTCTGCGCGATGGCGGCCAGGTTGCCCACCAGCAGCGACAGCACGGCGAGCACGGCGAGCATCTGCTGCCAGTCCAGTGCCAGGGGCGCCAGGCCCTCGACCAGCAGGCGGATCACGATCGCGAACGCGGCCAGCTTGGGCGCGCCACCGATGAGCAGGGTGATGGAGGTAGGCGCGCCGTGGTAGACGTCGGGCACCCACATGTGGAACGGCGCGGCGCCGAGCTTGAAGGCCAGACCCGCGACCACGAACACCAGGCCCAGCACCAGCACCTGCGTGGAGCCCTTGAGCGTGGCCTCGCCGCCGGCGATGGCGGCCATCACCTCGCCGATGTCGAGCGAGCCGGTGGCGCCGTACACCATGGACAGGCCATAGAGCAGGAAGCCGCTGGCCAGCGCGCCGAGCACGAAGTACTTCATGGCCGCTTCCGTCGCGGCGATGTCGTCGCGGCGCAGCGCCACCAGGGCGTAGCTGGAGAGCGTGAGCAGTTCCAGGCCCAGGTAGATGACCAGGAAGTTGTGGCCCGAGATCATCACGAACATGCCCAGCAGCGCGAACAGGCTCAGGCTGAACAGTTCGCCACCGCGCAACATGTCGCGCGCGCCGGCGTAGGCACGGCCGTAGATCAGCGTGACCATGAGAGCGATGGCGGCGAAGCACTTGAGCCAGTTGCCCATCGGGTCGCTCACGATCATGCCGCCGAAGCCGTCGATGGTGCGGCCGGACGCGCCGGCCATGGCCAACAGGCCCGCCACCACGGCCAGGGTGAGCAGCGTGAGCGCGTAGGTGGCGCCGCGCAGCGGTGTTTTCACCGCGAGGTCGGCCAGGGCGATGACGCAGGTCATCACCGCCAGCATGATTTCCGGGTAGGCCGCGACCCAGCTGAGGTTGTCGATCATGGGCTCTTCTCGGTCTTGTCAGTTCAGCTTGGAGTTCGCGACGTGGCGCAGCAACTCGGCCACGGCCGGGTCCATCACGTCGGTAAAAGGCTTGGGGTACACGCCCATGGCGAGCACGGCGATTGCCAGCAAGGCCATCACCAGGAACTCGCGCGCGTTGATGTCGCTGAGCGCGCGCACGTGGTCGTTGCCGGGCTCGCCCAGGTAGACGCGCTTGAACATCCACAGCGAATAGGCGGCACCGAAGATCAGTGCGGTGGCGGCCAGCAGGCCGATCCAGAAGTTGGCCTTGACGGCGGCGATGATCACCATCCATTCGCCCACGAAACCGGCCGTGCCGGGCAGGCCAGCGTTGGCCATGGTGAACAGCAGCGCGAAGGCGGCGAAGCGCGGCATGGTATTGATCACGCCGCCGTAGTCGGCGATCTCGCGTGAGTGCACGCGGTCGTACAGCACGCCGATGGCCAGGAACATGGCCGCCGACACGAAGCCGTGCGACACCATCTGCACCAGGCCTCCGCTGATGCCCAGGTCACTGAAGATGAAGAAACCCAGGGTGACAAAGCCCATGTGCGCCACGGACGAATAGGCGACGAGCTTTTTCATGTCCTGCTGGACCATGGCCACCAGGCCCACATAGATCACTGCGATCAGCGACAGCGCGATCATGAGCCAGGCCCACTCGTGCGAGGCGTCGGGCAGGATGGGTAGCGAGAAGCGCAGGAAGCCGTAGGCGCCCAGCTTGAGCATGATGGCGGCCAGCACGGCCGAGCCGCCCGTGGGCGCCTCAACGTGCACGTCGGGCAGCCAGGTGTGCACCGGCCACATCGGCACCTTCACCGCGAACGCCGCGAAGAACGCAAAGAACAGCAGTGTCTGTACGGTGCCGCCCAGGGGCAGCGCGTACCAGTCGGTGAAGGCGAAGCTGCCGCCCGATTTCACGTACAGGTAAATCAGCGCCACCAGCATGAGCAGCGAGCCCAGCAGCGTGTACAGGAAGAACTTGAAGGCCGCGTAGATCTTGTTGGGGCCACCCCAGATGCCGATGATCAGGTACATCGGGATCAGCGTGGCTTCGAAGAACACGTAGAACAGCATCGCGTCCTGCGCGGCGAACACGCCAATCATGAAGCCCGAGAGGATCAGGAAGGCGCCCATGTACTGGTTCACGCGCTCGGTGATCACCTCCCAACCCGCGATCACCACGATGACGGTGATGAAAGCGGTGAGCAGCACCAGCCACAAAGAGATGCCATCCACGCCCAGGTGGTAGTGCACGTTGAAGCGCTCGATCCACAGGCTCTTCTCGACGAACTGCATGGCCGAGCTGCCGACCTCGAAACCGGTGTACAGCGGCACGGTGACGGCCAGGCCGACCAGCGCGCCGATGAGCGCGATCCAGCGGACCATGCCCGCCTGCTCGTCACGCCCCAGCGCGAGCAGCACGACGCCCACAACGATCGGCGTCCAAATGGCAAGGCTCAGCAAACCCATGATGGCTTTCTCTTTCTTGTCTTATTTCGCGAGCCAGACGAAGTACGTCATGAACAGCATCACCCCCACGAGCATCATCAGCGCGTAGTGGTAGAGATAGCCGGTCTGCGCGCGGCGCACCACCGCCGCGATGGCGCCGACGATCTTCCAGCTGGCGTTGACGATCCCGCCCTCGATGACACCGCGGTCACCGCCCTTCCAGAGGCCGGTGCCCAGGCCGCGCGCGGCGCGGGCCAGCACGTTCTCGTTGAACCAGTCCATGTAGTACTTGTTCTCGAGGACGACGACGATGGGACGCAGCGCGCGCGCGATGGCCGCCGGCACGGCCGGGTTGACCATGTAGCAGTACCAGGCGCTCACGAAGCCGGCCAGCGCCAGGTACAGCGGCGGCGTGCTGAAGGCATGACCAGCCATGGACAGCGGGCCGTGGAAGATCTCGGCGAACTTCGACAGCGCGGGGTGCGCGTCGCTGTTGATGGTGATGGCGTCGCGGAAGAAGTCGCCGAACACCATGGGTTCTATCGTGAGGTAGCCGATGATCACCGACGGGATGGCCAGCAGCACCAGGGGCAGCGTCACCACCCAGGGCGACTCGTGCGGCTTGCCGTCACCGTGGTGGCCATGGTCGTCGTGGTGGTGCGCGTCGGGGTTCTGGTCGTAGCGCTCTTTTCCGTGGAAGACCAGGAAGTACAGGCGGAACGAATAGAACGAGGTGACGAACACGCCAGCCAGCACCGCGAAGTACGCGAAGTGCGCGGCCGGCAGGTTGCTGAAATGCACCGCCTCGATGATCGAGTCCTTGGAGTAGAAGCCCGAGAACAGCGGCGTGCCGATGAGCGCGAGCGTGCCCAGCAGCGAGGTGATCCAGGTGATGGGCATGTACTTGCGCACGCCGCCCATCCAGCGGATGTCCTGGTTGTGGTGCAGGCCCATGATGACCGAGCCGGCCGCGAGGAACAGCAAGGCCTTGAAGAAGGCGTGCGTCATCAGGTGGAACACCGCGACCGAGTAGGCCGAGGCGCCGAGCGCCACCGTCATGTAGCCAAGCTGCGATAGCGTGGAGTACGCCACGACGCGCTTGATGTCGTTCTGGATGATGCCCAGAAAGCCCATGAACAGCGCGGTGATGGCGCCGATGATCATGACGAAGTTGAGCGCGGTGTCGGACAGCTCGTAGAGCGGGCTCATGCGCGCGACCATGAAGATGCCGGCCGTCACCATGGTGGCGGCGTGGATCAGCGCGGAGATCGGCGTGGGACCTTCCATGGAGTCGGGCAGCCACACGTGCAGCGGGAACTGCGCGCTCTTGCCCATGGCGCCGATGAACAGGCAGATGCAGATCACGGTGATCAGCATCCAGTCGGTGCCCGGGAAGCCCAGGCCGCCGAGTTCGCCGGCCTTGGCGAAGATCTCGCTGTAGTTCATCGTGCCGGTGTAAGCCACAATCAGGCCGATACCGAGGATGAAGCCGAAGTCGCCCACCCGGTTGACCAGGAAGGCCTTCATGTTGGCGAAGATGGCCGAAGGCTTGTTGAACCAGAAGCCGATCAGCAGGTACGACACCAGGCCCACCGCCTCCCAGCCGAAGAAGAGCTGCAGCAGGTTGTTGCTCATGACCAGCATGAGCATGGAGAAGGTGAACAGCGAGATGTAGGCGAAGAAGCGGTTGTAGCCGTCGTCGTCGGCCATGTAGCCGATGGTGTAGAGGTGCACCATGAGCGAGACGAAGGTGACGACCACCATCATCATCGCGGTCAGGCCGTCGACGAGGAAGCCGATTTCCATCTTCAGGCCGCCGATGACCATCCATTCGTAGATGGTGGCATTGAAGCGCGCGCCCTCGATCACGTCACACAGCGTGATGACCGAGAGGATCATCGCGATCAGCACGCCAAGGATGGTGGCGCCGTGCGAGGCGCGCCGGCCAATGACGTTGCCACCGAAGGCGGTGCCCAGGATGCCAGCCACGAGCGAGCCCACCAGGGGCGCCAGCGGCACGGCGAGCAGCGTGGAGGCGGATAGCGTGTTGCTCATGTTCCGGTCAGCCCTTCAGCGTGTTGAGTTCTTCGACGCTGATCGACGACTTGTTGCGGAACAGCAGCACGAGGATGGCGAGGCCGATGGCCGACTCGGCGGCCGCCACGGTGAGGATGAAGAACACGAACACCTGGCCGTGCAGGTCGCCCAGGTAATGGGAGAAGGCCACGAAGTTCATGTTGACCGCGAGCAGCATGAGCTCGATGGCCATGAGCAGCACGATCAGGTTCTTGCGGTTGAGGAAGATGCCGACGACGGAGATCGCGAAGAGGATCGCGCCGACGGACAGAAAATGACCCAGCGAGAGACTGCTCATGCCTTGCCCTCCTCGGCGTTCTGGGGAACGGCCACCGGGGCCGGCTTGGTGGCCGCCATGGGCACGACGACCAGGCGGTCGCGGGCGCGCACATGAACCTGATCACCCGGGTTGATGGCCTTGCTGTCCTTGCGCTGGCGCAGCGTGAGCGCGATGGCCGCGATCATGGCCACGAGCAGGATGAAGCCCGCGACCTGGATGGGGTAGAGGTAGGCTGAGTACAGCAGCTTGCCCAGTTCGCCGGTGTTCGACACGTCGGGCGCCACGGCCGGGACGTTGGTGGCGATGGTGGGGAAGCCAGCCCACAGCACGGCGATCAGTTCGCCGGCCACGACCAGGCCGAGGATGGCCGCCAGCGGAAAGTGGTGCCAAAAGCCGCGGCGCAGCGTCTCGATGTTGATGTCGAGCATCATCACCACAAACAGGAACAGCACCATGACGGCGCCGAGGTAGACCAGCACCAGCGTGATACCCAGGAACTCGGCCTTGAGCAGCAGCCACAGCGCGGCCGCCTGCGAGAACGAGAGCATCAGGTAGAGCACCGCGTGCACGGCGTTGCGCGAGGTGACGACGCGGAAGGCCGCGAACAGCAGCACCGCCGCGAAGAGGTAGAAGAAACCGGTGGTGAAGTCCATGGGATGTCTGGATGGGCTCAGCGGTACTTCGCGTCGGCGGCCTTGGCTGCGGCGATCTGGGGTTCGTAGCGGTCACCCACGGCGAGCAGCATTTCCTTGGTGAAGTACAGGTCGCCGCGCTTTTCGCCGTGGTATTCGAAGATGTGGGTCTCGACGATCGAATCGACCGGGCAGCTTTCTTCGCAGAAGCCGCAGAAGATGCACTTGGTCAGGTCGATGTCGTAGCGCGTGGTGCGGCGCGTGCCGTCGGCGCGCACGTCGCTTTCGATGGTGATGGCGACGGCGGGGCACACGGCCTCGCAGAGCTTGCAGGCGATGCAGCGCTCCTCACCGTTCTCATAACGGCGCAGCGCGTGCAGGCCACGAAAGCGCGGCGACAGCGGCGTCTTTTCCTCGGGGAACTGCACGGTCACCTTGCGGCGGAAGGCGTAGCGGCCGGTCAGGGCCATGCCCTTGGCCAGCTCGACGAGCATGAAACTCTTGAAGAAGTCGCGGAAGCTGAACGGCGCGACGGCGGTCGTGGTGGTCATCGTTATGCCCTCCTCACTGCCAGATGTTCCACGGCGACTTCATGAGCGCACCCACGAGCAGCAGCCACACCAGCGTGACAGGGATGAAGATCTTCCAGCCCAGACGCATGATCTGGTCGTAGCGGAAGCGCGGGAAGGTGGCGCGGATCCAGATGAAGATCGAGACCACGAAGACGGTCTTGATGCCCAACCAGATCCAGCCCGGAATGAAGTCGAGGAAGGCCACGGGTGGCAGCCAGCCGCCGAGGAACATCAGCACGGCAATGATGGACACCAGCCACATGCTGGCGTACTCGGCCAGGAAGAAGATGGCGAAGCCCATGCCCGAGTACTCGACCATGTGGCCGGCCACGATCTCGGCCTCGCCCTCGACGACGTCGAAGGGGTGGCGGTTGGTTTCGGCCACACCCGAGATGAGGTAGACGACAAAGATGGGCAGCAGCGGCAGCCAGTTCCAGGAGAGGAAGTCCAGGCCCATGCCCGCGCCCATGCCACGGCTCTGCGAGTTCACGATCTCGGCCAGGTTCAGGCTGCCGGCGGTCATCACCACCACCAGGAAGCAGAAGCCGATGGCGATCTCGTAGCTCACCATCTGCGCGGACGCACGCAGCGCGCCCAGGAAGGCGTACTTGGAGTTGGACGCCCAGCCCGCGATGATCACGCCGTAGACCTCGATGGAGGTGATGGCGAGGATGACCAGCAGGCCCGCGTTGACGTTGGCCAGCACGGCCTCGGGGCCGAAGGGAATGGCCACCCACGCGGCCAGCGCCGGCATGATGGCCATGACCGGGCCGAGGCGGAACAGGCCGTTGGCGGCCGCGCTCGGGCGGATCAGTTCCTTGGTGAGCAGCTTCAACGCGTCCGCGATGGGCTGCAGCAGACCGAAGGGGCCCACGCGGTTGGGACCGTGGCGCACCTGCATCCAGCCGAGCAGCTTGCGCTCCCACAGCGTGAGGTAGGCGACCGCGCCCATCAGCGGCGCCAGCACCGCGACGATCTTGATCAGGGCCCAGAGCACGGGCCAAGCCGCTGCCGTCCACCACGGCGCGTTGATGAGGCCCAGGCCTCCGTTGTACATCGCGTCGATCACGCTGCCACCCCTTCCTGGGCGCTCTGCTTCGCGTGCGCACGACGCGCGTCGGCGGTGAGTTGCAGCGACGTCGCCCGGCGCACGAGCGGATCGAGCTGGTAGATGCTGGCCACGCAGGGCGCGGCACTGGCGGTTGCGGTGTCGATGCTTGCGCCGGAAGCCTTGTTGTTCAGGCGATCGGCCGCGACCACGGCACCCGATTCGACACCCGGCAACGCGCGCGCGAGCACGGCCTGCGAGGAGTCGGCGTCGAAGCCCGGGAGTTCGAGCAGGTTGCCCAGCACGCGCAGCACCTTCCAGGCCGGGCGGGTGTCGCCCAGCGGGCGCACCACGGCGTGGAAGCTCTGCAGGCGGCCTTCGGCGTTGACGAAGCTGCCCGAGGTCTCGCTGAACGGTGCGATCGGCAGCAGCACGTCGCTCAAGTCCAGGTTGGTCTTGAACGGGCTCAGTGTGACGACCATGTCGGTCTGGCGCAGACCATCAAGTCCAACGGCCGTGTCCTCGGCCTCCACGTTGAGCAGCAGCGCGGCCTTGAGCGCGCCGCCGAGCATGCGGCCGGCGTCCAGCCCGCCCTGCCCCGGCACGGCATTCACAAGCTGCGCGCCCACGGTATTGGCGGCCTCGGTGAGGTACCCCACGCTGGCGCCGGTGTGCTCGGCGATGAAGTTGGCAAGAGCCAGCAGGCTGGCGGCCTGCGCGTGGTGCGCGGCGGCATTGCCCAGCAGCACGGCTTTGTGCTCGCCGCCCAGCAACGAGGTCGCGATGGCGCGCTGCGCGTCGCTGGGCGTGGCGGCCACGGGCGCGTTCACGCCCTTCTCGGCGGCCACGGCAGCGGCCACGCCGGCCAGGGCGGAGGCCCAGTCACGGCTGTCGGACAGCAGGCTGTTCTTGAGCTTGATGGCCCAATCGGGCGCGGTCTCGGTGATCGCGCTGAGCTGAGCGCCACGGCGCACGGCCTGGCGAATGCGTTGCGCGAACAGCGGGTGGTCTTTGCGCAGGTTGGCACCCACGACGAGCACGCGCTGCAGCGTGGAGAGTTCGGCAATGGGCCGGCCCAGCCAGCGCGCCTGGCCCTTGGGTGCCACGGCAGCGGCGTCGGCCGCGCGCAGGCGGCTGTCGATGTTTTCGCTGCCCAGGCCGCGCACCAGCGCGCCAGCGAGGGCCAGTTCTTCCACGGTGGCGTGCGGGCTGGCCAACAGGCCGATGGCACCGGCACCGTGCGAACCCTTGACCTGTTTGAGGCCGTTGGCCACGTACTCCAGCGCGGTCTGCCAGTCCACGGTCTTCCACTCGCCGCCCTGCTTGAGCATGGGCTGGGTGAGTCGGTCAGGGCCATTGAGCGCTTCGTAGGAGAAGCGGTCGCGGTCGGCGATCCAGCATTCGTTGACCGCTTCGTTCTCGAGCGGCACCACGCGCATGACCTGGTGGTTCTTGACCTGCACCACGAGGTTGGCGCCGGTGGAATCGTGCGGACTCACGCTCTTGCGGCGCGAGAGTTCCCAGGTGCGCGCGCTGTAGCGGAAGGGCTTGCTGGTGAGCGCACCCACGGGACAGATGTCGATCATGTTGCCCGAGAGCTCGGAGTCCACCGACTGACCCACGAAGGTTTCGATCTCGGCGTGCTCACCGCGGTGGCTCATGCCGAGCTCCATGACGCCCGCGATCTCTTGTCCGAAGCGCACACAGCGCGTGCAGTGGATGCAGCGGCTCATCTCTTCCATGGAGATGAGCGGGCCCACGTTCTTGTGGAAGACGACGCGCTTTTCTTCCTGGTAGCGCGAGCCGGAGCCGCCGTAGCCCACGGCCAAGTCCTGCAACTGGCATTCGCCGCCCTGGTCGCAGATGGGGCAGTCGAGCGGGTGGTTGATGAGCAGGAACTCCATCACAGACTTCTGGGCCTTGACGGCCTTGTCGCTCTGGGTACGCACGATCATGCCCTGCGTGACGGGCGTGGCGCAGGCCGGCATGGCCTTGGGCGCCTTCTCCACGTCGACCAGACACATGCGGCAGTTGGCCGCGATGGACAGCTTCTTGTGGTAGCAGAAGTGGGGGATGTAGGTGCCCGCCTTCTCGGCCGCATGCATGACCATGCTGCCCGGGGGCACTTCGACCTTCTTGCCGTCGAGTTCGATTTCGATCATGGGGATGTCCGTGTTCCTCGTGCTCTCAGGCCGTGGCCGCCTTGTTGCGCGTGTCGGCCTGCGCGGCGTTGATCTTGGCCTCGAACTCGTGGCGGAAGTGCTTGATCATGGCGCGCACCGGCATGGCCGCGGCATCGCCGAGCGCGCAGATGGTGCGGCCCATGATGTTCTCGGCCACGTTGTCCAGCAGTTGCATGTCTTCTGGGCGGCCCAGGCCACGGTCGATGCGATCGACCATGCGCCAGAGCCAGCCCGTGCCTTCGCGGCAGGGCGTGCACTGGCCGCAGCTTTCGTGCATGTAGAAGTAGGACAGGCGCTTGAGCGACTCGACCATGTCGCGCGAGTCGTCCATCACGATGACGGCGCCCGAGCCCAGCATGGAGCCGGCCTTGGCGATGGAGTCGTAGTCCATCGTGCACTCCATCATGATGTGCGCGGGCAGGACGGGGGCCGACGAACCGCCGGGGATCACGGCCTTGAGCTGGCGGCCCTTGCGCACGCCGCCCGCGAGTTCGAGCAGCTTGCTGAAGGGCGTGCCCAGCGGGATCTCGAAGTTGCCGGGCATCTCCACGTCGCCGCTGACCGAGAAGATCTTGGTGCCGCCGTTGTTGGGCTTGCCGATCTCGAGGTAGGCCTGGCCGCCGTTGCGGATGATCCAGGGCACCGCCGCGAAGGTCTCGGTGTTGTTGATGGTGGTGGGCTTGCCGTAGAGGCCGAAGCTGGCGGGAAACGGTGGCTTGAAGCGCGGCTGGCCCTTCTTGCCTTCCAGCGATTCGAGGAGCGCGGTTTCCTCACCGCAGATGTAGGCGCCGAAGCCGTGGTGGCCGTGCAGCTGGAAGCTGAAGTCGGAGCCCAGGATCTTGTCGCCGAGCAGGCCGGCCGCCCTGGCCTCCTCCAACGCGGCCTCGAAGCGCTCGTACACCTCGAAGATCTCGCCGTGGATGTAGTTGTAGCCCACGCTGATGCCCATGGCGTACGCCGCGATCGCCATGCCTTCGATGACGATGTGCGGGTTGTACATGAGGATGTCGCGGTCCTTGCAAGTGCCCGGCTCGCCCTCGTCGGAGTTGCAGACGAGGTACTTCTGCCCCGGGAACTGGCGCGGCATGAAGCTCCATTTCAGGCCGCTGGGGAAGCCGGCGCCGCCACGGCCGCGCAGGGCCGATTCCTTGACGGTGGCGATGACCTGGTCGGGCGTGAGCGGCTCGCCGCCGTCCTTGCCGAGGATCTTGCGCAGGGCCTTGTAGCCGCCGCGCGCCTCGTAGTCCTTGAGGGACCAGTTCTTGCCATCGAGGTCCGCGTAGATCTGCGGGCTGATGTGGCGGCCGTGGAAGCAGGTTTGCACGCCGGTGGCGGCGAACTGGCCGATGATCTGTTGGGCGTTCATCAGGACTGGCCCTCCGCGGCGCGCAGGCCATCGACAAGCTGGTCAAGCTTGTCGTGGCTCATGAAGCTGCACATGTGGCGGTCGTTCACCAGCATCACGGGGGCGTCGGCGCAGGCGCCCAGGCACTCGCTCTGCTGCAGGGTGAACAGGCCGTCGGGCGTGGTCTCGCCCATTTCGATGCCGAGCTTGTGCTCGAGATGGTGCAAGGCCTTCTGGCCATCGCGCAACTGGCACGGCAGGTTGGTGCAGACGTTGAGCTTGAACTTGCCCACCGGCCGCTGGTTGTACATGTTGTAGAAGGTCGTGACCTCGTGCACCGCGATCGGCTCGACGCCGATGTAGGCGGCCAATGCGGCCTCGGCCTCGGTGCTCACCCAGCCCTGCTCCTGCTGGATGATGGCCAGGCAGGCCATGACGGCCGAGATGCGTTGCTCGGCCGGGTACTTGGCGACCTCGCGGTCGAAGCGCGCGATGGTCGCGGCGGAGAAGCTCACAGGGGTGCTGGGCACGGGGGTGCTCATCGGTCGATCTCCCCGAAAACGATGTCCATGGTGCCGATGATGGCGACCGCGTCGGCCAGCATGTGGCCACGCGCCATCTCGTCGAGCGTGGCGAGGTGCGCGAAACCGGGCGCACGGATTTTCAGGCGGTAGGGCTTGTTGGCACCGTCGCTCACGAGGTAGATGCCGAACTCGCCCTTGGGGTGCTCGACGGCGGCGTAGGCCTCGCCCTCGGGCACGTGGAAACCTTCGGTGAAGAGCTTGAAGTGGTGGATCAGCTCTTCCATGTTGGCCTTCATGGCCTCACGCGCGGGCGGCGCCACCTTGTGGTTGTCGGTGATCACCGGGCCCGGGTTGGCGCGCAGCCAGTCCACGCACTGCTTGATGATGCGGTTGGACTGCTTCAGCTCCTCCATTCGGACGAGGTAGCGGTCGTAGGTGTCACCGGTCTTGCCGACCGGGATGTCGAAATCCATGCGATCGTAGACCTCGTACGGCTGCTTCTTGCGCAGGTCCCAGGCGATGCCGGAGCCGCGCAGCATGGGGCCGGTCATGCCCAGGTTGAGCGCGCGCTCGGCCGGCACCACGCCGATGCCCACCGTGCGCTGTTTCCAGATGCGGTTGTCCGTCAGCAGTGTGTGGTATTCGTCGAGATAGGTCGGGAAGCGCTTGGTGAAGTCGTCGATGAAGTCGAGCAGGGAACCCTGACGGTTCCTGTTGAGTTCGTCCACGCCGCGCTGGTTGCGCACCTTGCTCGCCTGGTACTGCGGCATGGTGTCGGGCAGATCACGGTACACGCCACCGGGGCGGAAGTAGGCCGCGTGCATGCGCGCACCGGACACCGCCTCGTACATGTCGAACAGGTCCTCACGCTCGCGGAAGGCGTAGATGAGGATGGTGGAGCTGCCGCAGTCGTTGCCGTGCGAGCCGAGCCACATGAGGTGGTTCAGCATCCGCGTGATCTCGGAGAACATCACGCGGATGTACTGCGCGCGGATCGGCACATCGATGCCGAGCAGCTTCTCGATCGCCAGGCAGTAGGCGTGCTCGTTGCTCATCATGGACACGTAGTCGAGACGGTCCATGTAGGGCAGCGACTGGATGAAAGTCTTGTGCTCGGCCAGTTTCTCGGTGGCGCGGTGCAGCAGGCCGATGTGCGGGTCGGCGCGTTGCACGACCTCGCCGTCGAGCTCGAGCACCAGGCGCAGCACGCCGTGCGCGGCCGGGTGCTGCGGGCCGAAGTTCAGGGTGTAGTTCTTGATCTCAGCCATGTCAGTGCAGACCGCCGTAGTTGTCTTCGCGGATCACGCGCGGCGTGACCTCGCGCGGCTCGATCGTCACGGGTTCGTAGATGACGCGCTGGCGCTCGGCGTCGTAGCGCATCTCGACGTGACCCGAGAGCGGGAAGTCCTTGCGGAACGGGTGCCCGATGAAGCCGTAGTCGGTGAGGATGCGGCGCAGGTCGGTGTGGCCCTCGAAGACGATGCCGTAGAGATCGAAGGCCTCGCGCTCGTACCAGTTGGCGCTGTTCCAGAGGTTGTTCACCGAGGGCAGCACGGGGAAATCGTCGTCGGCGCAGAACACGCGCACGCGCACGCGCTGGTTGAGGCTGACGGAGAGCAGGTGCGAGACGGCCGCGAAGCGCTGGCCTTCCCAGCGGCCATCGCCATAGGCGGAATAGTCCATGCCACACAGGTCGATGAGTTGCTCGAAGCTCGCTTGCGGAGCGTCGCGCAGGGTCTGCATGACGTCCAGGTAGGCGCTGGCGTCGACCGTGACCGTGACCTCGCCACGCTCCAGATCGACCGCGCGCACGCGGCCGGCGAGCAATTCCTGAAGGCTGGCCTGCAGGGTCTCGGGTGCGACCAGGTGGGAGGGGGATGCGTCGGTCATGTCGTGGGGCTCGGTGTTGTGCTGTGACTCAGGCGCGGGCGATGGTCTGGGTTCGCCGGATCTTCTGCTGCAGCTGGATGATTCCGTACAGCAGCGCTTCCGCCGTGGGCGGGCAGCCAGGCACGTACACGTCGACCGGCACGATGCGGTCGCAGCCGCGCACGACCGAGTAGCTGTAGTGGTAATAGCCGCCACCGTTGGCACACGAGCCCATGGAGAGCACCCAGCGCGGCTCGGCCATCTGGTCGTAGACCTTGCGCAGGGCCGGCGCCATCTTGTTGCACAGGGTGCCGGCCACGATCATGAGGTCGGACTGGCGGGGACTGGCGCGGAACACCTCGGAGCCGAAGCGCCCGATGTCGTAGCGCGCGGCGGCCGCGTGCATCATCTCCACCGCGCAACAGGCCAGACCGAAAGTCATGGGCCACAGCGAACCGGTTTTGGCCCAGTTCACCACCGCGTCGTAGCTGGTGGTGACGAAGCCTTCCTTGAAGACACCTTCAATCATGTGCTGCTCCGAAGCGCGCCCGCAGCGGGAGTGAACTCACTCCCAGTCCAGGGCGCCCTTTTTCCATTCGTAGGCGAAACCCACCGTGAGAATGGCCAGGAACACGACACCGGCGACGAAGCCGGTCAAACCGATGTCGGAGAAGGCCACGGCCCAGGGGATGAGGAACGCGATTTCGAGGTCGAAGAGGATGAAGAGGATGGCCACAAGGTAGTAGCGCACGTCGAACTTCATCCGCGCGTCTTCGAAGGCTTCGAAGCCGCATTCGTAAGGGGAGTTTTTCTCGGCGTCCGGCAGGTTCGGGCCGAGGATGTAGCCGAGGACCTGGGGAATGATGCCGACCGCGATGCCCACGACGATGAACAGTAGCACGGGCAGGTACTGGTCAAGGCTCATGGTGGGGCGGTTCCGTTGACAAGGCCTGCTGGCCTTGTCTTCAACGATCTGGTGCCGACGGCGAGACTCGAACTCGCACAGCTTTCGCCACTACCCCCTCAAGATAGCGTGTCTACCAATTTCACCACGTCGGCTTGGGTCTGAGTTGCCGTGCTCAAGAGGGACACTGAGCACTGCGGACAACTCATAGAGTTTACCCTGAATCGCCTCCCCCATCTGGGGAGTGGCCCATCCTTTTTTCATGGGCGTCCCCAAGGCGTCAGGCCCGCGCAAGGCAGGCTTGCCCGATCACTTGGAAGGGATCTGCCCGGCGCCGGTGGGCGCGGGAGTGCCGGACGGTGCCGGCGTGGTGTCGGGCGCGGCGGGCGCCGTGGCACCACCCGGAATCTGCTGCACTGGGCTGGCCGGCGCGGCGGGCACGTTCTCAAGCACGCTGCCCGAACTCGGTGCCTCGCGCAGGTTGCCGAAATACGCCAGGCCCAGCGTGCAGGCGAGAAATACGCCAGCCAGCACGGCCGTGGTGCGCGAGAGGAAGTTCGCGCCGCCGGAGGCGCCAAACAGGCTGGCCGAACCGGCACCGCCGCCGCCGAACGCGGCGCCAGCATCGGCACCCTTGCCGTGTTGCATGAGGATCAGGCCGATCATGCCGAGCGCAGCGAGGATCTGCACCACGAGCAGAAGGGTCAACAGGACATTCATCAGGTTCTCCGTTTGGTTCGATCAGCGCCTTCTGGGCGCGATCGGTTCGATGCTGTGTTCAGTGGGCGGCGGCGACGATCTGCAGGAAATCGGGCGCCTTGAGGGAGGCTCCACCGATCAGTCCCCCGTCGATGTCGGGCTGGGCGAGCAAGCTGGCGGCGTTGGCCGCGTTCATGCTGCCGCCGTACAGGATGCGCACGCGCTCGGGGTGGCTGGTGGCCGCGGCGAGCTGGGCGCGCAGCACGGCGTGCACCTGCTGGGCTTGCTCGGGCGTTGCCGTCTTGCCGGTGCCGATGGCCCACACGGGCTCATAGGCCACGACGATCTCGCTCGTGCAATGGGCCACGGCGTGGATGACTGCGGCCAGTTGGCGCTTGACAACCGCCTCGGTCTGCTCAGCCTCACGCTCGACCAGGGTTTCACCCACGCACACGATGGGTGTGATGCCTGCAGCCAGCGCGCGCTGCGCCTTGGCCGCGACGAGGGCGTCGGTTTCGCCATGGTACTGGCGACGCTCGGAATGGCCCACGATGGCGTAGCGGCAGCCGAAGTCCTTGAGCATGGCGGCCGACACCTCACCGGTGTAGGCACCTTGTTCGTGCGCGGACATGTCCTGCGCACCCCAGTCGATCGGGCTGCCGGCGAGCAAGCCTTGCACCTGCGCGAGATACGGCGCGGGCGCACAGACGGCCACGTCGGCCGAGGGCTGGCCAACACCGGTCAGCAGCGCGCGCAACAGCGCCTCGTTGGCGGCCAGGCCGCCATTCATCTTCCAGTTGCCGGCGATGAGTTTCTTGATCGTCATGACATCAGGACCACTTCAGCACGAGCTTGCCGACGTGGCGGTTCGATTCCATGAGGGTGTGCGCCTCGGCCGCCTGGGTAGGGGCGAACACCTGGTGGATGACGGGCTTGACCGCGCCCGATTCGAGCAGCGGCCAAACGTGTTCCTTGAGCGAACGCGCAATGGCGGCCTTGAAGGCCACGGGGCGCGGGCGCAGTGTGGAGCCTGTGATGGTGAGGCGGCGGCGCAGCACCAGGCCGGCGTTGAATTCGGCCTTGACGCCGCCCTGCACCGCGATGATGACCAGACGGCCGTCCTCGGCCAGGCAATCGACCTCGCGCGCCACGTAGCCGCCCGCGACCATGTCGAGGATGACGTCGACACCCCGGCCGCCGGTGATGTCGGCCACAGCGGCCACGAAGTCCTGCGAGCGGTAGTTGATGGCGTGATCGGCGCCCAACGCCTTGCACGCCGCGCATTTCTCGTCGCTGCCGGCGGTGGCGATCACTGTCGCGCCCCGGGCCTTGGCGATCTGGATCGCGGTGACACCGATGCCGCTGGTGCCGCCCTGTACGAGCAGGGTTTCACCGGCCTGCAGGCGGCCGCGATCGAAGACGTTGCTCCAGACGGTGAAGAAGGTCTCGGGCAAGGAAGCCGCGGCCACGTCGTCGAGCACCTTGGGCACGGGCAAGCACTGGCCCACCGGCGCCACGCACCACTCGGCGTAGCCACCACCGGCCACCAACGCGCAGACACGGTCACCGATCTTGAGACCGGCCTGCGCCAGCGCGTCGGCGTCACCCGATTCGATGACGCCGGCCACTTCCAACCCCGGGATGTCGGACGCGCCGGGCGGTACCGGGTAGTTGCCGGTGCGCTGCAGCACATCGGGACGGTTCACGCCCGACGCGCTCACGCGGATCAGCAATTCCCCGGCGCCCGCCACGGGGCGCGGGCGCTCGGCCAGGCGCAGCACCTCGGGCGCACCAAAGCCGTTGATCTCGACCGCTTGCATGCTCGACATCGCGCGCGGCTTATTGCTGCTGCTGTTGCTGCTGGGCGGCCTCGTCGGCCGTCGCGGCGGGGCGCTGGTCGCGTTGCTCGCGGCCTTCGCGGGGCTCACGCGGTTCGCGCGGTTCACGGAACTCGCGCGGCTCGCGATCGCCACCACCGCTGCGCTCCAGCAGTGCCTTCATCGACAGCTTGACGCGACCCTTCTCGTCGGTCTCGAGCACCTTGACCTTCACGATCTGGCCTTCCTGGAGGTAGTCGGTGACCTTCTCCACGCGCTCGTGCGCGATCTGGCTGATGTGCAGCAGGCCGTCCTTGCCGGGCAGCAGGTTGACCAGGGCGCCGAAGTCCAGGATCTTGGTGATCGGGCCTTCGTAGACCTTGCCCACTTCCACCTCGGCCGTGATCTCGCCGATGCGACGCTTGGCCTCGTCGGCCTTGGCGCCGTCGGTGGCCGCGATGGTGATGGTGCCGTCTTCCTCGATGTTGATCTGGCAACCGGTTTCTTCGGTCAGCGCGCGGATCACGGCGCCGCCCTTGCCGATCACGTCGCGGATCTTCTCGGGGTTGATCTTCATCGTGTAGAGCTTGGGCGCGAAGCTGCTGATCTCCGTCTTGGCTTCGCCCATGGCTTCCTGCATCTTGCCCAGGATGTGCATGCGCGCCTCTTTGGCCTGGGCCAGCGCGACCTGCATGATTTCCTTGGTGATGCCCTGGATCTTGATGTCCATCTGCAGGGCGGTGATGCCGTTGGTGGTGCCCGCGACCTTGAAGTCCATATCGCCCAGATGATCTTCGTCACCCAGGATGTCGGTCAGCACGGCGAAACGGTTGGCGTCCTTGATCAGGCCCATGGCGATGCCGGCCACGTGCGCCTTCATGGGCACGCCAGCGTCCATCAGCGCCAGGCAACCGCCGCACACCGACGCCATCGACGACGAGCCGTTGGATTCGGTGATCTCGGAGACCACGCGCATGGTGTAGGGGAAGTCTTCCTTGGTGGGCAGGCAAGCCACCAGGGCGCGCTTGGCCAGGCGGCCGTGGCCGATCTCGCGGCGCTTGGGGCTGCCCACGCGGCCGGTCTCGCCAGTGGCGAAGGGTGGCATGTTGTAGTGCAGCATGAAGCGGTCTTCGAACTCGCCAGCCAGCGCGTCGATGCGCTGCGCGTCGCGGTCGGTACCCAGGGTGGCGACCACCAGGGCCTGCGTCTCGCCGCGCGTGAAGAGCGCCGAGCCGTGGGTGCGCGGCAGCACGCCGTTGCGGATTTCGATCGGGCGCACGGTACGCGTGTCGCGGCCGTCGATGCGCGGCTCGCCGGCCAGGATCTGGCCGCGCACGATGCCGGCTTCGATGTCGAACAGCAGGCCTTCGACCTTGACGCTATCGAACTCGATGCCGGCCGCCTTCAGGCCGCTCATCACGGCGGCGTAGGCCTCGCGGCAGGCCTGGGTGCGGGCCTGCTTGTTGCGGATCTGGTAGGCCGCGCGCAGCTTGTCGCCGCCGAGCTCTTCCACCTTGGCGATCAGCGCTTCGTCGCGCGCGGGCGCCTGCCATTGCCACTCGGGCTTGCCGGCATCGCGCACCAGTTCGTTGATGGCGTTGATGGCGATGTTGGCCTGCTCATGGCCGAACACCACGCCACCCAACATGACCTCTTCGGACAGTTGCAGCGCCTCGGATTCGACCATCAGCACCGCGGCCTGCGTGCCGGCCACCACCAGGTCCATCTGAGAGCCCTTGCGCTCGGTCTGGCCCGGGTTGAGCACGTACTGGCCATTGACGTAGCCCACGCGCGCAGCACCGATGGGACCGTTGAACGGGATGCCGGAGATCGACAGCGCGGCCGAGGTCGCGATCATCGCGGCGATGTCGGCGTCCACCTCGGGGTTGAGCGACAGCGTGTGGATGACCACCTGCACTTCGTTGAAGAAGCCCTCGGGGAACAGCGGGCGGATCGGGCGGTCGATCAGGCGGCTGGTCAGCGTCTCCAGCTCGCTCGGGCGGCCTTCGCGCTTGAAGAAGCTGCCGGGAATCTTGCCGGCGGCATAGGTCTTCTCGATGTAGTCGACCGTCAGGGGGAAGAAGTCCTGGCCGGCCTTGGCCTCGCTCTTGGCGACCACGGTGGCCAGCACCACGGTGCCGTCCATGTCGAGCAGCACGGCGCCGCTGGACTGGCGGGCGATTTCGCCGGTTTCCATGGTGACCGTGTGCTGGCCCCACTGGAAGGTCTTGGTGACTTTGTTGAACATGCTCATGTGTGTTCTCCTGTGTGCGCCCCGTTCAACGGGGACTGCTTGGCGTGCAATGCCTTGCACGGACCCGGAGAACGCACCCGCAAGACGATGCCATTCCAGAGGGATTGCGCCGACCGCAACCCCGTTGGAATGACACAGCTTCGCTCGGTGTGTGAACTCCGGACTGGATGAGCGGGGGCGCCAAACGCAAAAAGCCCGAGCCAGCGAACCAACTCAGGCTTTTCGATCGGGCACACCCGGCTCGGTTTATTTGCGCAGGCCCAGTTTCTGGATGAGGGCCAGGTAGCGGTCGGCGTCCTTGGCCTTCAGGTAATCCAGCAGCTTGCGGCGACGGCTCACCATGCGCAGCAGGCCGCGACGACCGTGGTGGTCCTTGGCGTGCGTCTTGAAGTGCGGGGTGAGTTCGTTGATGCGGGCCGTCAGGATGGCGACCTGGACTTCGGGGCTGCCGGTGTCGTTGGCACCGCGGGCGTTGTCGGCGATGACGCCGGCTTTGACTTGCTGATCGATCATTTCAATGTTTCCTGTGGACTTGCGTCCCGCTGCAGCATGGGCCGGACCCTGTGGGGTGACCTTGGGGTGAGACCCCGCCGCGACGGGCGTGGAGCCGCTCCAACCGGAACGGCAACCGCGCATTCTAGCCGAAGTGGCACCGAGGCTGGCTAGTTCTTGCCCTGCTTGTCCAGCCAGCCGCGCAGCCGCCGCACGCCCTCCTCCAGCCGCGCCACATCCTGGCTGGCGAAACACCAGCGCAGCCAGCCGGCCGCCTCGGGCGCGAAGGCGCTGCCCGGCGCCAGGCCCAGGCCAGCCTCGCGCACCAGGCGCTTGGCCACGTCCAGGCAATCGGCCTGCCCAGGCAGACGGAAGAAGGCGTACATGCCGGCACGCGGCGTGGCCAGTTCCACCCCAGGCAGGGCCTGCAGCAGCGGCACCAGGGTGTCGCGGCAGCGGCGCAGGTGAGCCACCAGGGCGGGCGTGACGGCGTCGCCGTGCGCGATGGCGGCGATGGCGCCGCGCTGCACGAACACCGGCGCGCAGGAGGTGTTGAACTCGATGAGCTTGCCCACCGCCTCGATGAGCGCGGCCGGCAACACCAGCCAGCCCAGACGCCAACCGGTCATGAGGAAACTCTTGGAAAAGCTGTGGGCGACGATGAGGCGGTCGTCGGGCTCAGCCACGTCCAGGAAGCTGGGTGCCGCGCCGTTCGAGGTATCACCTTCGAAATACAGGCGTTCGTAGACCTCGTCCGCCACGATCCAGGTGCCGGTGGCGCGGCAGTGGGCCAGGATGGCGCGCTGCTGGTCGGCCGCGAGCGTGAAGCCGGTGGGGTTGGCCGGCGCGTTGATGATCAGCGCCCGCGTGGCCGGCGTGACGGCCTGGCGCAGCGCGTGGAGGTCCAGCGTCCAGGCGCCGCCGCGCGGCACCAGCGACACACTGCGCACACGCGCGCCCAGGATCTGCGGCTGCGCCACCAGGTTGGGCCAGGCCGGCGTGAGCACCACCACCTCGTCGCCCGCGTTCACCAGGGCCTGCGCCGCCAGCATGAGGCCATTGACGCCGCCCGAGGTGACCGCGATTCGGCCGAACCAGTGCGCAGGGCCGCGCCCCGGGTGAAGCCGCTCGGTGTAACCGGCGATGGCCTCGCGCAGCTCGGGCAGGCCCAGGTTATGCGCGTAGAAGGTCTCGCCGGCCTGCAGCGAGGCGATGGCCGCCTGGCGGATCGGCTCGGGCGTCACCTCGTCGCTTTCGCCGAACCAGAACTTGAGCACGCCCTCGCGGCCGATGCCCTCGTTGGCAACCTCCCGAATGCGCGAGCCTTCCAGGCCCGCCACCACCTTACGCATGCGCTGGCTCCGTCTTCAATTCAGAAGCGGGGCATGCTACAGGCGTGCGGCAGCTCCGCCTGCTGTGGGGTCAGGCTGCGGATCACGCGGAAACCGTAGCCCGAGCCCTCGACGTCGAACTTCACGCCGGGCGTGCCCTGGCGGTCCATCACGGCCACGGCCAGGCTCTGCTGGAACTGGTGGTCGGCACCGCGCATGCGCCCACGTTGGCCCGCCAGGCCCACATCGGCCTTTTCCAGTTGGGTGGCGACGGCACCCGCCTCCACCGTGCCCGCGCGCTCGATGGCTTGCGCCAGTGCCTCGATCATGAGCTGCATGCGCATGTGCACGTAGTCCTCCTCGGGCTTGGGGAAGCGCTCGCGGAAGGTTTTGTAAAAGGCCTCGCTCTCGGCCGTGGGCACGTTCGGGAACCAGTCGGCCACGGCCACCACCTTGCCGATGCCGGCGTCGCCGAGGGCCGCTGGCGCGCCCAGGGCGTTGCCGTAGAAGGTGTAGAAGCGGCCGTCGAAGCCGACCTCGCGCGCGGCCTTCACCAGCAGGGTGAGGTCGTTGCCCCAGTTGCCCGTGAGCACGGCCTGCGCGCCACTGGCCTTGATCTTGGTGGCGTACGGCAGGAAATCCTTGATACGCGCCATGGGGTGAAGCTCGTCGCCGACGATCTTCACGTCGGGCCGCTGGGCACCGAGCTGGCGGCGCGCCTCGCGCAGCACGCCCTGGCCGAAGCTGTAGTCCTGGCCGATGAGGTAAATGCGCTCCAGCGCCTTGTCCTCGCGCAGCACGCTCATGAGCGCGGTCATGCGCATGTCGGCGTGGGCGTCGAAGCGGAAGTGCCAGGGGCTGCACTTCTCGTTGGTGAGCACCGGGTCCACCGCCGAGTAGTTGAGGAAGAGCTGGCGGCGCTGCGGCTCGCGCTCGTTGTGCTTGTTGATGGCCTCGATGATGGCGCTGGCCGCCGCAGAAGAGTTGCCCTGGGCCACGATGGTGATGCCGCGATCGTTGGCCAGGCGCAGGGAGGCCAGCGCCTCTTCCGCCTGGTTCTTGCTGTCGAAGCGCTCGATGAGCAGGGGCCGCGCGCCACCGGGCAGCTTGACGCCGCCGCGCGCATTGACCCGCTCGGTGGCCCACAGCAGGTTGCGGAACACCGCCTCGCCGGTGTTGGCGAAGGGGCCGGACAGGCCTTCGATCATGGCGATGCGGATGGGCTCGCCGCGCGGCGCGGGGGCCTGGGCCTGGCCGGGCGACACGACGGCAAGGGACAAGACGGCAGCGGCCAGCGTGGCCAGCCCGCGACGGGAAATCAGGGTCATGAACAACTCCGTGGTGAAACTGCGGGCCGTCGAAAGGAGGATGCGGCCCGTCACTGTCGCCTGCGCGACAGATAAGTACTCTAATTCATAATTATCCCGATCACCTGCCGCTGATCCGTCGGTCATGCGAAGCTCAGAACAGCGGAGCCAGATCGGCCAGCGGCCAGCGCGGGGCCACGTCGAAGCGGCCGGCGCCCACGTCGGCGGCCAACAGGCCCGCCTGGGCGCGCAGGCCGGCGGCCAGGGCGATCATGGCGCCGTTGTCGGTGCACAGCGCCAGCTCGGGGTAGTGCACGCGCAGGCCACGCTCAGCGGCGGCCTGGTTCAACTGGGCGCGCAGGTGGGTGTTGGCGCCCACGCCACCGGCCACCACCAGGCGGCGCAGGCCCGTGGCCTTCAATGCCGCCAGCGACTTCTTCACCAGCACCTCCACAATGGCCGCCTGCGCGCCGGCGGCCACGTCAGCCTTCTCCCGCTCGCTCAGCGGATCGGCCAGCCGGCTGGTGGCCGGGCCTTCGGGGGCGGCGCGCGCCAGGCGCTTCACCTGGGTCAGCACAGCCGTCTTGAGGCCGGCGAAGGAGAAATCCAGGTCACCGCTGTGCAGCATCGGCCGGGGGAATTTGTAGGCGGCGGCGTCGCCCTGCTCCGCCAACCGCGCCAGCGCCGGCCCGCCCGGGTAGCCCAGGCCCAGCAGCTTGGCCGATTTGTCGAAGGCCTCCCCGGCCGCGTCGTCGATGGTTTCGCCCAGCAGCTCGTAACGCCCCACCCCGTCCACGCGCATGAGCTGCGTGTGCCCGCCCGACACCAGCAAGGCCACGAAGGGGAATTCGGGCGGGTCGGCGCTCAGGAAGGGCGACAGCAGGTGCCCTTCCAGGTGATGGATACCGTGCACCGGCTTGCCCAACGCTACGCCCAGCGCGTGCGCCACGCCCGTGCCCACCAGCAGCGCGCCGGCCAGGCCGGGGCCGCGGGTGCAGGCGATGGCGTCGACGTCGGCCAGCGCGAGTCCGGCCTGCGCCAGCACCGCGTCGGTCAGCGGCAGCACACGGCGGATGTGATCGCGGCTGGCCAGTTCGGGCACCACGCCGCCGTAGGCCTGGTGCATCTCGATCTGGCTGTGCAGCGCGTGACCGAGCAGGCGCGGCACGCCCTCGCTGCCCGCGTCCACGAGGGCCACACCGGTTTCGTCACAGGAGGATTCGATGCCGAGGATGCGCATGAGGGGCGGGAGTTTAAGCGCGGCACGTTTGTTGCTCCGCCCTTGTGGAGATACGCCATCGGATAGGTGAAAGATGAAAACGGGCCTGGACTTCCTGCTGGCCGCCAAGCGCTGCGAGATCGATGGCCTGCAACGCCTGGCCTTTACCGCCACCCTGGTGGACGTGACCGCGCGGCTGGTGCACGGCCTGCAGCGTGAGCGGGGCTTGACGAACCTGTACCTGGGCTCGCAGGGTCGCAGCTTCGCCGAGGCGCGCGCGGCGCAGGTGGCGGCCTCGCGCCAGGTGGAGGCCGAGTGGCGCGCGCAGTTCGAGCGCGTGGACGCCGGGACCGCGCAGGCTGGGCACGGCGCGCGCCTGTTCAGCCGCATCGCCTACGTGCTGCAAGGTCTGGACGGCCTGGATGCGCTGCGCGCCCAGCTCGACGACCGGGCCTGGGACACCGCCCGCGCCACCGAGGCCTACGTGCACCTGGTGGCCGCGCTGCTGGCGGTGGTGTTCGAGGCCGCCGACAGCGCCAGCGACCCCGAGGTCTCGCGCCGTCTGGTGGCGCTGTTCAACTTCATGCAGGGCAAGGAGTTCGCGGGCCAGGAGCGCGCCGCCGGTGCGGCCCTGTTCGCGCAGGGCCAGGCCGACGCGGCCGGCCAGCAGCGCCTGCTGCACCTGATCGAATCGCAGGAGCGCTGCCTGGAGCTGTTCGAGAGCTTCGCGCCCACCTCCGCCCGCGCCCTGTGGACAGCCCCACACACCAGCGCGCCCCTGGCCGAGCTGGAGCGTCTGCGCCGCGTGCTCTACACCGCCACCCACGGCGCCGCGCTCAAGCCCGAGTTGAGCCAGACCTGGTTCGACGTCTGCAGCGCCCGCATGGACGCCATGAAGCTGGTGGAGGACCGGCTCACCGCTGACCTGCGCGCCCTGTGCGGCGAGAAGATCGCGCACGCCCAGGCCGAACTGGCCACCTACGGCGCCCTGGCCGCCCAGCCCGCGCCCGACCCCCTGAGCTTCTACCTGGCACCGGCCGACGCCAGCGCCGCCGCGCCCCCTGTGGGCGCACAGGGCTTCGGCCTGCCGCTGGACCGCTCGGTGCTGGAACTGGTGCACGACCAGGCGCGCCGCCTGCAAGCCATGGCCGACGAACTGGAGGCCGTGCGCGCCAGTCTCAACGAACGCCGCATCGTCGAGCGCGCCAAGGGCCTGCTCATGGCGCACCGCCAACTCAGCGAGCCGGAGGCGCACAAAACCCTGCGCCAGATGGCCATGAACCAGAACCGGCGACTGGTGGACGTGGCCGAGGCGCTGCTGAGCATGGCCGAGGTACTTCCACCCCGGTGAACACGCACTGCTGCGGTGCACAAGAATCGATCGAACGCACCAAGCGCGCGCCGGCCAGCCTCGATACTTCTTTATAAATCAATTACTTAGAAAATCACCTCTTGCTGGCACGCTCTCTGCTTCATGAGAGCAGAACAGCCCGCGGCCAACGGCGGCCGTGAGCTGAGCAGTCTCCCCAGACACGGACAACGGCGTCCATTTCCTTCCCGCGCGTCGCGGGCCTGGAAATGGGCGCCGTTGTGCTTTTGGGGTTCCGGTTTGTCATTCGCCTCACAGGAGTCCACGACCATGCCTTCGACCCCTCTGTCCCGCCGCCACCTGATCCAGCGGGCCGGCGCCCTCGGTTCCGTCGCCCTCGCCGGCAGCCTGCTCGGCACCCGCGCGCAAGCCGCCACCGCACTGGAAACCAAGGCCGCCAAGCTCGGCTTCATCGCCCTCACCGACGCCGCGCCCCTGTTCGTGGCCGATGAGAAGGGCTTCTTCAAGAAGCACGGCATGACCGAGGTGGAGGTGCTCAAGCAATCGTCCTGGGGCACCACGCGCGACAACCTCGTGCTCGGCTCGGCCAAGGGCGGCATCGACGGCGGGCACATCCTCACGCCCATGCCCTACCTCATCACCACCGGCGCGGTCACGCCCAACAACGTGCCGGTGCCCATGAACATCCTGGCGCGCCTGAACCTGGGCGGCCAGGGCATCTCGGTGGGCGCCGAATACGCCAACCTGAAGGTGGGCACGGACACCAAGGCCTTCGGCAAGGCCCTGGCGGCCAAGCGCGGCAGCGGCAAGGCGGTCAACGCCGCCATGACCTTCCCCGGTGGCACGCACGACCTGTGGATCCGCTACTGGCTGGCCGCCGGCGGCGTGGACCCGAACAAGGACATCTCCACCATCGTGGTGCCGCCCGCGCAGATGGTGGCCAACATGAAGGTCGGCAGCATGGACACCTTCTGCGTCTGCGAGCCCTGGAACCGCCAGCTCATCAACCAGAAGATCGGCTACACGGCCATCACCACCAGCGAACTCTGGATGAACCACCCGGAGAAGGCCTTCGCCATGCGCGCCGACTACGTGCAGGCCAACCCCAACGCCACGCAGGCGCTGATCAAGGCCGTGATGGAAGCGCAGATGTGGTGCGAGGACCCGGCCAACCGCGCCGAGGTGGCCGAGATCTGCTCGCGCCGGCGCTGGATCAACGCCCCCGTGGCCGACGTGATCGACCGCGTCAAGGGCGACTTCGACTACGGCACCGGCCGCGTCGAGATGAACAGCAAGTTCCAGATGCGCTTCTGGAAAGACCAGGCCAGCTACCCCTTCCAGAGCCACGACCTGTGGTTCCTGACCGAGAACATGCGCTGGGGCTACCTGCCCACCAGCCTGGACACCAAGGCCCTCATCGCCAAGGTGAACCGCGAAGACCTGTGGCGCGCCGCCGCCAAGGACCTGGGCGTGGCCGCCAAGGACATCCCCACGTCCACCTCGCGCGGCGTGGAGACCTTCTTCGATGGCAAGGTCTTCGACCCGGCCAACCCGAAGAAGTACCTCGACAGCCTGGCCATCAAGACCGTCAAGGCCGCCTGAACGCGCGCCCCGCCCGCGCCGAGCCCGCAATTCCCCGTAGACCAGGAGTCCCCGCGATGAACACCACCACGGAAACCCTCGAGCCGATCCGGCTGGCCACGCCCGCCGCACCCCCGGCCGCCCTGCCCAACTGGATCAAGGCCGCCGCGCGCGGCTTCATGACGCACGTGCTGCCGCCGCTGGTGATCATCGGCCTGCTGCTGGTCATCTGGGAGCTGCTGGGCTCGCGCCCGGGCGCGGCGCTGCCGCCACCGAGCAAGGTGGTGCAAGACACCTGGGAGCTCATCGTGAGCCCCTTCTACGACAACGGCGGCAACGACGTGGGTCTGGCCTGGCAGATGCTCGCCAGCCTCAAGCGCGTGGCCTACGGCTACACGCTGGCGGTGATCGCCGGCGTCAGCCTGGGGGTGCTGGTGGGGCAGTCCACCTGGGCGCTGCGCGGGCTCGACCCGCTGTTCCAGGTGCTGCGCACCGTGCCGCCGCTGGCCTGGCTGCCGATCTCCCTGGCCGGCTTCCGCGACGGCCACCCCTCGGCCATCTTCGTCATCTTCATCACCGCCATCTGGCCGATCATCATCAACACCTCCATCGGCATTCGCAACATCCCCGACGACTACCGCAACGTCGCGCGCGTGATCCGGCTCAACGGCGTGGAGTACTTCGGCAAGATCATGCTGCCCGCCGCCGCGCCCTTCATCTTCTCGGGGCTGCGCATCGGCGTGGGCCTGTCCTGGCTGGCCATCGTCGCGGCCGAGATGCTGATCGGCGGCGTGGGCATCGGCTTCTTCATCTGGGACGCCTGGAACAGCTCGCGCATCAGCGACATCATCCTCGCGCTCTTCTGCGTCGGCATCGTCGGCTTCCTGCTCGACCGCATCGTCGCCTTCATCGGCCACCTCGTCACGCGCGGCACCGCCGCGAGCTGATCCCGTCTTCGCAACACAGGAGCCCCACCATGAGCGACAACGCCTACCTCAGCATCAGCGGCGTGGACATGACCTTCACCAAGGGCCGCACCGTCAACCCCGTGCTGCGCCACATCAACCTGGACGTGAAGCGCGGCGAGTTCATCTCCCTCATTGGCCACTCGGGCTGCGGCAAGTCCACGGTGCTCAACATCGTGGCCGGCCTGCTCAAGGCCAGCGCGGGCGGCGTCATCGTCGACGGCCGCGAGGTGAACGAACCCGGCCCCGACCGCGCGCTGGTGTTCCAGAACCACTCGCTGCTGCCCTGGCTCACGGTCTACCAGAACGTGGAACTGGCGGTGGACAAAACCTTCCGTGGCGTGAAGACCAAGGCCGAGCGCAAGGACTGGATCCTGCACAACCTGGAGATGGTGAGCATGGGCCACGCCCTGCACCGCCTGCCCTCCGAAATCTCGGGCGGCATGAAGCAGCGCGTGGGCATCGCGCGCGCGCTGGCCATGGAGCCCAAGGTGCTGCTGCTCGACGAGCCCTTCGGCGCGCTGGACGCGCTGACCCGCGCGCACCTGCAGGACGAGGTGATGCGCATCCAGACGGAGCTGCACAACACGGTGATGATGATCACGCACGACGTGGACGAAGCCGTGCTGCTGAGCGACCGCATCGTGATGATGACCAACGGCCCCTCGGCCACCATCGGCGAGATCCTCGACGTCGAACTCGAGCGCCCGCGCGACCGCCTGGCCCTGTCGGACGACGCGCGCTACAACCACTACCGCCACGAGGTGCTGAGCTTCCTGCACGAGAAGCAGCGCAAAGTGGAGCCGATGGCACGCAGCGCCCGCGCGAGCAAGGCGCCGGAGGCCCTGAGCGCCTGAGGGCGCAACACACACGCCATCGGGCGCACCCCGGCGGTGCGCCCCAGCTTGGCGCGGTTCTTGCACCAATGCGGGAGCCTTCTCCCCCGTTGATTTCAAGGACTGCACCATGGCGGCACAGCCCGGCCACTTCCGACAATTCCTCAATGCCGGCCACGCCCCGACCCTGGGCGCGGCCTTTTTCTACTTCGCCTTCTCCTGCGCCATCTGGGTGCTCAACGGCTCCATGGCGCCGTTCATTTCCGAGGCCTACAACCTCACCCCCACGCAGAAGGGTTTGATGCTCTCCGTGCCCATCTTCGCGGGCGCGCTGATGCGTTTTCCCCTGGGCGTGCTGGCCCAGTACGTGGGGCGCAAGAACGCCACGCTGGTCGAGATGGGCGGCATCGCCATCGCGATGCTGTTCGGCTACTTCTTCGTCGAATCCTTCAACGACCTGCTCGCCATGGGCGTGCTGCTGGGCATCGCGGGCGCCAGCTTCGGCGTGGCGCTCTCGCTCGGCTCGGGCTCCTTCCCACCGCGCTACAAGGGCCTGGCCATGGGCCTGGTGGGTGCGGGCAACGTGGGCACGGCCGTGTCGGCCCTGCTGGCGCCACCGCTGGCCCAGGCCTTCGGCTGGCAGACGGTCTACGGCATCGCCGCCATCGGCGTCTTGCTGCCCGTGGTGGTCATGGTCGTCTGCGCGCAGGAGCCACCCGACCGCGCCGCGCACGCCAGCTTTCGCGATCACATCGCCTGCCTGTTCGAAAAGGACGGCTGGGCCTTCAGCCTGATCTACGCCGTCACCTTCGGCGGCTTCATCGGCCTCACCACCTTCCTGCCCAGCTACTTCTACGACCAGTTCGGCGTGAGCAAGGTGCAGGCGGGCCAACTCACCATGCTGGCGGCCTTCATGGGTGCGGCGCTGCGCGTCTTCGGCGGCTGGATCTCCGACCACTGGGGCGGCGTGAACACGCTCACCGGCGTGCTGCTGGTCGTCACGGTCACGCTGGTGCTCTGTGGCTTCGCCCAGCAATCGCTCACGGCCACCATGCTGCTGTTCCTGCTGTGCTTCGCGGCGCTGGGCGCGGGCAACGGCGCGCTGTTCCAGTTGGTGCCCTTGCGCTGGCCGCTCACCACCGCCGTGGCCGGCTCCATGATCGGCGAGATCGGTGCCCTGGGCGGCGGCCTCATCCCCAACGCCATGGGTCTGAGCAAGCAGCACAGCGGCGACTACCTCTGGGGCTTCGTCAGCTTCGCGGCCTGCTCCGCGGCCATGCTGCTGATGCTGCGCGTGATGCAGATCCGCTGGACGCGGACCTGGGCGGAGAAAGGCGGGCGGGCGCGCAGCGCCTGAACGCCGGTCCGCGCGCTCAGTGCACCGCCGCACTCATGGCGCGCACCGCCTCCGCTCTCGCCGGCACGGCGTACGCGAGCGGCGCCAATGCGGCCTGGATGCGCGCCATCTGCGCCGCGCTGACCAATCCGCCCAGCAGCGCCTGGAAGCGCGGCTCCAGCGTGCCCGAGACGATGTACTGCCAACGGTAGGCCTTCAGCAGCGTGGCGTGCACCGCCTCCACGCGCTCGTCGTCGCGCGTCGCGCCGGTGATGTCCAGAAAGTACGCCGCGTCGGCCGCGGCTTGCGCCTGCAGGATGCCGTCCACGCCACCGACCAGCGCGATCAGGTCGTCCACCGCCGCGTCGCGCTCGGCGTCGGAGACAAGCCGCGCGTCCTCGCGCTCCCACTCCAGCTCATCGATGATGGCGTGCTGCGACTCCTCGCGCCAATGGAACAGGAACACGTCCTTGAACAGCGGCGACAGGCCCTCGGCACCCGCGATGCTGGCCCGGTAGTGCGCCTGCGAGAACAGCTCGATGTGGCAGGTGAGCGCCAGCACGGCCCAGGTGCTCTTGCCCAGCACGAAGGCGGCCACGTCGTTGGGCGACACGTCGAAGCGGTAGCCGGGCGGCATGCCAGCCGCCACCAGGCGCTCGATGCGGCGGAACAGTTCCTGGTGCTTCAGCTCCTCGTCGGTGAAGCGCACGATGGCCTCCAGCGCGGTCTGGTCGCCCAGCCAGTGGTCGCGGCTGACTTCGAGCATCTTGGCGCCGATGAAGCGCTCGACGAGGCCGAACATGTTGGCGTAGGTGCGGCCCTGCACCTGGCTCAGGAAACGGTGCTCGGCCGGGCTCAGGAAGCCCAACTCGTCGGCCAGCGACAGGCCGTCGGGCAGGAATGTGTGGGTCAGGTCGAAGGTGCGCTCGCGGATCACGTCGCGATCGATGTCCCAGCGGATGCGCTTGGAGACCTCGATGGTCTTGGCGTAGCGCGGGGTGTCGGTGGCAATGGCGGTGGTGGGCATGGCGTGTCCTTTCGGGTGGGCTGGTGTCGGATCGACGGGGACACAGCATTCACCGTGGTGGGACCGCGCGCGCGGGACGTGCGTCCCGCTCAGCCCGATGAGGGGACGTCCTTGGCGCGCGGGTGCGGGACACGCGTCCCGGCCGAGCGCGACCGCGCTCACCTCGGCAAAAACAGCAACCAGACCACCAGGATCAGGTTGAACACCAGGCTCACGCCCGCCAGCAGCTTCCAGCGCATCGCCGGGTCGCGCCGCAGCAGCGGTGACGCCGGCGGCGCGTTCAAGGGCCGTGACGCCCCGCGCTCCAGCGCGAGCAGGAACTCCTCCGCCGTCTCGAAGCGCAAGGCGCGATCCCGCGCCACGGCCTTGAGCACCACGTGGTCGAGCCAGATCGGTACCTCCGGGTTGTGGCGGCTCGGCGCCACGGGGTCGCGGTGGTAGCGGCCCATCTGGTAAGGCAGCACCTCGCCATACGGCAGCCGCCCGGTGAGCAACTGGTACAGCGTGACGCCGAGCGCGAACAGGTCGCTGCCAGCGTCAGGCGCGGCGGGCTCGGCCTCGCCAGGGCCGAGCTGAAAACCCCACTGCTCAGGGTTGATGAAGCTTGGCGTGCCCGCGTGCAGCGCGCGCGTGGCGGCCGGCTCGCGGCCCGACAGCGCCACGCCCAGGTCGAGCACGCGCAGCAGGCCGTCGTCGCCCTGGTGCAGGTTGGCGGGCTTGATGTCACGGTGCACCACGCCCTGGCGGTGCAGGCGACCCAACACGCGCAGCGCCTGCATGGCAAGGGCCACCGCTTTGGTGGGCCCGGGGCGCTCACCGCGGTCGATCTGCTGCTGCAAGGTCTCGCCTGCGTGCCAGTCGTACAGCAGGTAGAAGGCGGTGCGCTCGCCACCGCCCGGCAGCCACGGGTGCAGGGCCACCAGGTGTTCGGCCACGCGCGATGAGGCCATGCGCGCGGCCAGCCACCCCTCGTGCGCGAGCGTGGCGCGTTCGTCGGCGTCGTGCGCGCGCGAGGGGTGCAGCGTCTTGAGCGCGTACAGGCGCTGCGTGCCGGGGTCGCGCACCTGGTAGAGGCGGTTGACGCCGTTGTCGGCCACCAGCGCGGTCACCACCAGGCCATCGATGGCGGCGCCCACCGCCAACTTGGGAGGCACCGGCAAGGCCTGGGCCTGGCGCTGCGCGTCCTGCAGCGTGGCTTCCAGCAGGCCGCGCACGCGCACCACCAGCGCGGTCACGTTGTCGTCGCTGCCGGCGGCCAGCGCCGCCTCCACCACGGTCTCGGCGGCGGCGCGCGCCTCGCGGCCGGCCAGGCATTCGCGCAGGCGCCGGTCGGGCAGGCTGCCGTGCACGCCGTCGGTGAGCAGCAGGAAGGTGTCGCCCACCTGCAGGTCGCCCTGCTGGTAGTCCACCACCACGTGGTCCTCCAGGCCGACGGCGCGCAGCAGGCGGTGGCGCAGGTCCGGATGCGGCACCACGTGGTCGTGGCTGAGCTGCGTGAGCTCGCCCTCACGCAGCAGGTAGCAGCGGCTGTCGCCCACGTGCGCCAACGTGTACGACTGGCCGCGCAACACCAGCGCGGTGAGCGTGGTGAGCCCCATGGCCGGCGCGCGGCGGCGGTTCATGCCGGCCAGCCAGGCGTTCTGCGCGGCGATCACGCGGTCCAGCGCCACGGTGGTGTCCCAGGTCTCGGGCGTGCCGTGGTAGTCACGCAGCACGCTGGTGACGGTGGTCTGCGCGGCCTCGCGGCCCAGGCCGCCGGCGCTCACGCCATCGGCCACGGCGACGACGCTGCCGCGCGCCTCCTGGCCGGGAGGCGGCAACTGCGCGCCGCAGAAGTCCTCGTTCACCGGGCATCGGCCGGCGCGGCACCAGAAGCCGATGTCGAGGTCGATGCCGGCCATGCGCTGCCTCAGCCCATCAACAGTTGCATGCTGTGCTCCACCTGCGCGGTGAGTCGCTCGACGGCGTCCAGCACCGCCTCGCTGGCCGTGGCGAAGGCGCCCAGGCGGTTCTGGCGCTCGCGGCCCGTGGCGCGCTCGGCCAGGGCGGCGCCGGCCAGCATCTGCTGCCAGGCGCCCAGGGCCGCGTCCATCGCGGCGCGGATCTCGGGCGTGGACAGCGGCGCCGCCTGCAGGTAGGCCAGGCCTTGCTCGAAGGCCTGGCGGGCCTCGTCCATGGCCTGTGCGTGTTGCGACACGGCGGCCGGCTCCAGCAAGGCCAGCAGCGCGCACTTGGCGTAGCGCTGCGACAGCATGCGCTGGCGCCCGGCGGTATTGAGCGCGCGCAGCGGCGCCACGGAACCCGCGCTCTCCAGGCTGGCGGTCAGGCGCTCGGCGCTGGCCAGTAGTTCATCGGCCAGGGCATCGGCCTGCGCGGGCGCGGCGGCGGGCGCGCCGCGCAGCAGCGGCTTCAGGCGCGCCCAGGCCTCGCTCGGCGGGGCGATCAGGTCGCCGAAGGTGGGCTGCGAGAGGTTGCGTTGCAGCAGCGCCAGGTTGGCGTCGATGCGCGCGGCCGATTCGTCGAGCAGCGCGCGGTGGCGCGCCTCGTCCACGCCGGCCAGGCACAGCAGGTGCAGCTTGACCACGCGCTGCGACAGCATGCGCAACTGACCCGCGCGGTTCACGCCCTCGGCGTAGCGCGCCGAATGGATGATCTGCTGCGCCAGTTGGCCCATGCGCTGCTGCGTCTGCATGGCGGCGCCGCGCAACAACTGGAAGGCGTCCTCGTCCGGGATCTGCCGCGCGCGCATCAAGATGCCTTTGGCGCGCTCCACCAGCTTGCGCTCCTCGAAGCGCTGCGTCAGATCGCGCAGCTCCTCGCGCAGCGCCTGCTCGCGCTGGAAGCGCGCCTGCGCCAGATGAATGAGCGGGCGCAGGCGCGGCGCGCCGTAGCCGTTGACGGCCCAGACCTGCACACCGGCATCGAGCGCGCGCGCCATGTTCTGCGCATCCACGTCGCCGGTGAACACCAGCACGGGGCGCGGCGCGGTGCCGGCCAGGGCCGCCAGCGCCTGGAACAGGGCCTCGCCGGGCAGCGGCGCGTCCACCACCACCAGATCTGGTGCATGGCGGACCACGCCCGCCATCAATTGGTGCACCGCATCAAGCACCTCGGGCACCTGCAGGCCGGCGGCCTGCAGGTCCTTCGCCAGCGGCGAGGCCTTGGCGCCATCGAGAAGAACGAGCACGGAAGTCATGCGAATCAATCACTTGCGCAGCAGAGCGGGCGAGGTCGCGGCGCTGCGGCACGCCCGCGACCCCGCGATGGTGCACCAGAACGGGGGCCTCGAAAGACGCTGCAAGCCCGTGGCACGGCTCTTGCGTTGAATCGCCCGGACGCGACGAGGCGTCCCGCCCCGGCGGCCCAGCCGGGGCACTGCGTGCAACGACGCGCGCAGACATGGCAGCGGCCAGCGCCCGAGGGCGCGCGCCCACCCGGTCGTTCGACCGGCGCAAGAAACACCCACCGCCTGAGCGGGGCGCATGCCCCCCTGCCCTGTCCCCGCGCCGGGCGGTTCACTCGTTCCGCGAAACACGTCCTGGAGTTCCCACGATGAAGAAACCCAAGCTGGTGATGGTTGGCAACGGCATGGCCGGGGTGCGCACGCTTGAGGAACTGCTCAAGATCGCCCCCGGGCTCTACGACATCACCGTCTTCGGTGCCGAGCCGCACCCGAACTACAACCGCATCCTGCTCTCGCCCGTGCTCGCAGGCGAGCAGACCCTGGATGAGATCGTGCTCAACGACTGGTCCTGGTACCAGGACAACGGCATCACCCTGCACGCGGGCTGGCAGGTGAGCAGCGTGGACCGCGTCAAGCGCGTGGTGCACGCCACCAACGCCGCGGGCGACGCGATCAGCGCGCCCTACGACCGCCTCATCATGGCCACCGGCTCCAACCCTTTCATCCTGCCGATCCCCGGCAAGGACCTGGAGGGCGTGCTGGCCTACCGGGACATCGCCGACACCCAGGCCATGATCGACGCCGCCGCGAAATACAAGCACGCGGTGGTCATCGGCGGCGGCCTGCTGGGCCTGGAGGCCGCCAACGGCCTCATGAAGCGCGGCATGACGGTGAGCGTGGTACACGTGGCGCCCTGGCTGATGGAGCGTCAGCTCGACGACGTGGCCGGCAAGTTGCTGCAGCAGTCGCTGCAGTCGCGCGGCATGAACTTCCTCATCGGCGCGCAGACGCAGGAGCTGGTGGGCGATCAAAACGACGGCACTGGCGGGCGCGTGACATCGGTGCGCTTCAAGGACGGCAGCGAAGTCCCCGCCGACCTGGTCGTCATGGCCGTCGGCATCCGCCCCAACACCGCGCTGGCCGAATCGATGAAGCTGCACGTCAACCGCGGCATCGTGGTCAGCGACACCCTGCAGACCGTCACCGACGCGCGCATCTACGCCGTGGGCGAATGCGCGGCGCACCGCGGCATCGCCTACGGCCTGGTCGCGCCACTGTTCGAGCAGGGCAAGGTGCTGGCCACGCACCTGGCCGAGTTCGGCATCGGCCGCTACAGCGGCTCGCTCACCTCCACCAAGCTCAAGGTCACCGGCATCGACCTGTTCTCGGCCGGCAATTTCATGGGCGGCGACAACACCGAAGAGATCGTGATGAGCGACCCCGGCGGCGGCGTCTACAAGAAGCTCGTCATCCAGGACGACAAACTGGTGGGCGCCTGCCTGTACGGCGACACGGTGGACGGCAGCTGGTACTTCAAGCTGCTGCGCGAAGGGCGCAGCGTGGCCGACATCCGCGACAAGCTGATGTTCGGCGAGTCCAACATCGGCGACACCGGCCATGAAGGCCACAGCAAGGCCGCCAGCATGCCCGACGAGGCCGAGGTCTGCGGCTGCAACGGCGTCAACAAGGGCGCCATCTGCAAGGCCATCAAGGACAAGGGCCTGTTCACGCTGGAAGAGGTGCGCAAGCACACCAAGGCCAGCGCGAGCTGCGGCTCCTGCACCGGCCTGGTGGAACAGATCCTGATGTTCACCGCCGGCGGCGATTACTCCGCCACGCCCAAGCTCAAGGCCATCTGCGGCTGCACCGAACACGGTCACCAGGCGGTGCGCGACGCCATCTGCGAGCGCAAGTACCTCAGCACCGCCGAGGTCTTCGCCGGCATGGGCTGGCGCACGCCCAACGGCTGCGCCACCTGCCGCCCTGCCGTCAACTACTACCTCATCAGCACCTGGCCCAAGGAGGCCAGGGACGACCCGCAGAGCCGCTTCATCAACGAGCGCAGCCACGCCAACATCCAGAAGGACGGCACCTACAGCGTGATCCCGCGCATGTGGGGCGGCGAGACCACGGCCGCCGAGCTGCGCCGCATCGCCGACGTGGTGGACAAGTACCAGATCCCCACCGTCAAGGTCACCGGCGGCCAGCGCATCGACCTGCTGGGCGTGAAGAAGGAAGACCTGCAGAACGTCTGGCGCGACATCGGCATGCCCAGCGGCCACGCCTACGCCAAGGCCCTGCGCACGGTGAAAACCTGCGTGGGCAGCGAGTGGTGCCGCATGGGCACGCAGGACAGCACGCAGATGGGCAAGGACCTGGAGCGCGCGATGTGGCGCATGTACGCGCCGCACAAGGTGAAGTTCGCGGTGAGCGGTTGCCCGCGCAACTGCGCCGAGGCCGGCATCAAGGACGTGGGCATCATCGGCGTCGACTCGGGCTGGGAGATGTACGTGGCCGGCAATGGCGGCATCAAGACAGAGGTGGCCGAGTTCCTGGTGAAGCTGAAAACGGCCGAGGAGGTGCTGGAGTACACCGGCGCCTTCATGCAGCTCTACCGCCTGGAGGGCTGGTACCTGGAGCGCACCGTGCACTACGTGGGCCGCGTGGGCCTGGACTACGTGAAGAAGCGCATCCTGGACGACGCCGAGGGCCGCAAGGCGCTGTGGGCGCAACTGCAGTTCGCGCTCGACGGCGAGCCCGACCCCTGGTTCGAACACGAGAAAGCCGCGGTGGACACCCGGCAGTTCATTCCCATTCAGTCCATGGCTGTCGAAGGGAGCGCCGCATGAGCCTGCTCAGCCAATGGACCGCCATCTGCCGCGTCGACGAGATTCCCGAGTTGGGTTCGCGCACCGTGCGCCGCCCCGTGGGCCTGGACGTGGCCATCTTCCGCAACGCCGACGGCGGCGTGTTCGCCCTGCTCGACCGCTGTCCGCACAAGGGCGGGCCGCTGAGCCAGGGCATCGTCTTCGACAACCGCGTCGCCTGCCCGCTGCACAACTGGACCATCGGACTGAACGACGGCTGCGCACAGGCACCCGACGAGGGCTGCACGCCACGCTTCGCGGTGCAGGTGGTGGACGGCGTGGTGCACCTGGACGCACGCGAACTCGCCACGCACGCCACCGACCTCGCGCGCCCTGTCGCCGGCCCGGCCACGCGCCGCGTCTCCCCATGACCGACACCCGCTCCACCTGCCCCTACTGCGGCGTGGGCTGCGGGGTCATCATCGAAAGCGAGGGCACGCGCATCACCGGCGTGCGCGGTGACCCCGATCACCCGGCCAACGTCGGCCGCCTGTGCAGCAAAGGCCAGACCCTGCACCTCACCGCCGCCGACAGCGTGGCGCGCCAGACGCGCCTGCTGCACCCCATGCAACGCCCCGCGCGCGGTGCCGCGCCGGTGCGCACGTCATGGGACGAAGCCCTGAACCTGGCCGCGCGCCGCTTCAACGGCGCCATCGCCACGCACGGCCCCGACGCCGTGGGCTTCTACATCAGCGGCCAGTTGCTCACCGAGGACTACTACGTCTTCAACAAGCTCGCCAAGGGGCTCATCGGCACCAACAACGTCGACACCAACTCGCGCCTGTGCATGAGCAGCGCGGTGGCCGGCTACAAGCTCACCCTGGGTGCCGACGCGCCCCCGGCCTGCTACGACGATCTGAACCACGCGGACTGCCTGTTCATCGTGGGCAGCAACGCGGCCTTCGCGCACCCGGTCCTGTTTCGCCGACTGGAAGACGCGCGGCGCGCCAACCCGGACATGAAGGTGATCGTGGCCGACCCGCGCCGCACCGACACCGCCGGCATCGCCGACCTCTACCTGCCCCTGCAGCCCGGCACCGATGTGATGCTCTTCCACGGCCTGCTGCACATCATGCTGTGGGAGGGCTGGACCGACGCGGCGTACATCGAGCGCCACACCAGCGGCTTCGACGCGCTCAAGGCCCTGGTGCGCGAGTGCACGCCCGAGCGCGTGGCCCAGGTTTGCGGCCTCACCGAAGAAGACCTCTTCACCGCCGCGCGCTGGTTCGCCACCGGCGCCAGCACCGACCCACAGGCGCGCGGCGCCACGCTGAGCCTGTACTGCCAGGGCCTGAACCAGAGCAGCAGCGGCACCGCCAAGAACGCGAGCCTGATCAACCTGCATCTGGCCACGGGCCAGATCGGCAAGCCCGGCGCTGGCCCGTTCAGCCTGACGGGCCAGCCCAACGCCATGGGCGGGCGCGAGGTCGGCGGCCTGGCCAACCTGCTCTCGGCCCACCGCGACCTGGCCAACCCCGCGCACCGCGCCGAGGTGGCCGCGCTGTGGGGCGTGCAGAGCGTGCCCGACAAGCCCGGCCTCACCGCGGTGGAGCTGTTCGAAGCCGCCGCCGACGGCGCGGTGAAGGCGCTGTGGATCGCCTGCACCAACCCCGCGCAGTCCATGCCCGACCAGCGCACCGTGCGCCGCGCGCTGCAGCGCGCCGAGTTCGTGGTGGTGCAGGAGGCCTTCACCACCCCCGCCACCTGCGACTTCGCCGACCTGCTGCTGCCCGCCACCACCTGGGGCGAGAAGGAAGGCACCGTCACCAACAGCGAACGCCGCATCAGCCGCGTGCGCGCCGCCGTGCCACCGCCAGGCGAGGCGCGGCACGACTGGCGCATCGTGGTCGACTTCGCGCGGCGCCTGCGCCCGGGCAACACGCTGTTCCCCTACGACACGCCCGAATCCATCTGGCTCGAACACCGCGAATCCACGCGCGGGCGCGACCTGGACATCACCGGCCTGAGCTACGCGATGCTCGAACAGCAAGGCCCGCAGCAGTGGCCGCTGCGTGAAGGTCTGTCCGAAGGGAAAGCCCGCCTGTACGAAGACGGCGTCTTCCCCACCGCCGATGGCCGCGCCCGCTTCGCCGCCCTGCCCTACAAGCCGCTGGCCGAGCCGCGCGAATCGCGTTACCCCTTCTCCCTCACCACCGGCCGCCTGCGCGACCAGTGGCACGGCATGAGCCGCACCGGCACGCTGGGCCGCCTGTTCGGCCACGTGGCCGAACCGGCCGTGCAACTCAACGCCCGCGACATGGAGCGCCTGGCGCTGGCCGACGGGGACCTGGTGCACGTCACCAGCAAGCGCGGCAGCATCGTGCTGCCCGCGCAGGCCAGCGAACAGATCGCCCCCGCGCAAGCCTTCATCGCCATGCACTGGGGGGCCGAGTACCTGAGCGGCCTGAGCAGCAGTGGGGAGCCACTGGCCGGTGTGAACGCGCTCACCACCTCGGCCTACTGCCCTTCATCGAAACAGCCCGAACTCAAGCACGCGGCGGTGAAGGTGCTCAAGGCCGACCTGCCCTGGACCCTGCTGGCCGTGGCCTGGCTGCCCGATGACCGCGCCCTGGCCACGCAGGCCGAGCTGCGCGCGCTGATGGGCGAATTCCCCTTCGTCAGTTGCGTGCCCTTCGGGCGCGAGCGCACCGGCGTGCTGTTTCGCGCCGCCGCGCACGACGCGCCCGCGCCTGCCCTGCTGGACCGGCTTGAGGCCGTGCTGGGCCTGGACGCGCCCGACGCCCAGCGCTACGCCGACCGCCGCCTGGGCCAGCGGCGTTGCGCCCGCCTGTCGCGCAGCCCGGAACGCGGCGCGCGCCTGGAGGCCTTCCTGCTCGCCGGCGACGCGCGCGCAGAGGCCTGGCTCAAGCCCCTGCTGCAGGATGAGGCCCCCGCCGAGGCCTACGCCCGCCGCCTGCTCATGCCCGGCGCCAGCGCCCCGGTGGAGCAGGCGCCGCGCGGCAAGCAGGTCTGCACCTGCCTGAACGTCAGCGACAGCGCCATTCGCACCTGCCTGGCGCGCGCGGACGGCAGCGACGAGGAACGCCTGGCGCAACTGCAGACCCAATTGCGCTGCGGCACCCAGTGCGGCTCCTGCGTGCCCGAACTGCGCCGCCTGGTGCGCGAGCGCGACACCACGCCGGCCTGAGCCAGGCGCCGTCTTCATATAACGACAAGTCATCAAGCCTGCCGGACAATCCCGCGATTCAGCCTCTCTCACCAACATGGGCATCAGCCACTACATCAAGGAAATCGGCCGCGGCAAGGACGGCGCGCGAGCCCTCACGCGCGAGCAGGCCGCCGACCTGATGGGCCAGGTGCTCGACGGCGCCGTGAGCGACCTGGAGTTGGGCGGCTTCTGCCTGGCCATGCGCATCAAGGGCGAAACGCCCGAGGAGATGGCCGGCTTCCTGGACGCCACGCACGCGCGCCTGAAGCGCGTGCCCGGCAACGGCAAACCCATCGTCGTGCTGCCCAGCTACAACGGCGCGCGCAAGCTGCCGCTGCTCACACCCCTGCTGGCGCTGCACCTGGCGCGCCGGGGCGCGGCGGTGCTGGTGCACGGCACGGCCACGGAGGACAAGCGGGTCGCCGCCGAAGCGGTGTTCGACGCCCTCGGCGTGGCCCCGGCCGCGCACGTGGCGGCCATCGCCCCGGGAGCGTGCGCCTTCGTGCCCACCCCGGTGCTGCTGCCCGGTCTCAAGCGCCTGCTCGACGTGCGCCGCGCCGTGGGCCTGCGCAACCCGGGGCATAGTCTGGTCAAGCTCATGAACCCGGTGGACGGGCCCGCACTGATCGTGGGCAGCTACACCCACCCCGAATACGCCCTCAGCATGGCCGCCACCTTCGCGCTCACCGGCGCGCACGCCCTGCTGCTGCGCGGCACCGAGGGCGAGCCCGTGGCCGATGCGCGCCGCCAGCCACGCATCGAGGCCTTTCGCGACGGCCAGCGCATCGAGCGCATCGCCGCGCAGGACGGGCCACTGGCCAGACTGCCCGAGCTGCCCGCCATCGACGCCGTGTCCACGGCCGCCTATATCCGCGCCGTGCTCGACGGCCACATCCCCCTGCCGGCGCCCATCGCGCGCCAGGCCGACTGCATCCTCGCCGAGGTGAACGCCCATGAAACCGTCAACGCCTGACTTCCTGCCCGGCACCGTCACCCTCGTGGGCGCGGGCCCCGGCGACCCGGAACTGCTCACGCTCAAGGCGGTGCGCGCCATCGGCGCGGCCACCGTGCTGCTGGTGGACGACCTGGTGAACGAGGCCGTGCTGGAACACGCCAACCCGAACGCGCGCATCGTGCACGTGGGCAAGCGCGGCGGCTGCAAGAGCACGCCACAGGCCTTCATCGAACGCCTCATGCTCATGGCCGCGCGCGAGGGCGAGGTGGTGGTGCGCGTGAAGGGCGGCGACCCGTTCATCTTCGGCCGTGGGGGTGAAGAACTGGAGCACCTGCGTGCCGAGGGCATCGCGGTGCAGGTGGTCAACGGCATCACCTCAGGCCTGGCGGGCCTCACCGCGCTGGGCGTGCCGCTCACGCACCGCGACCACGCGCATGGCGTGGTGTTCATCACCGGCCACGCCAAGCCCGGCGACGCCGGCACCGACTGGCCCACCCTGGCCGCCACCGCGCGCGACGCGAAACTCACCCTGGTCATCTACATGGGTGTGAGCGGGGCTGCGCAGATCGAGGCGGGCCTGCTCGCCGGGCTGCCGGCCGATACGCCGCTGGCCGTGATCCAGCACGCCACCCTGCCTCAGCAGCGCCACACCGTCAGCACCCTGGGTGACCTGCGCGGCTGCATCGACCGCGAGGGGCTGGGCAGCCCCTCGGTGATTGTGGTGGGCGACGTGCTGCGGGGCCTGGCCTCGCTGCAAGCATCCAAGCCTGCCATTCGCGCGGCCTGACGCGCGGCCTGACGCGCGGGCGTCGTCCACTGGCGCACGCCTGCTCCATTTTTTTCAGCACCCGCCCTCGCGGTGGCGCGGCGATTGCTTGGTGTGGGCCATGACATCGCTTGCCGCCCCACCCACGGGCACGCGCCCCGACACGGTGCCCGTCCACATCGCCGGCCTCTCCCTGGTCAACCTGGCCGCGCGCCAGCGCATGCTCTCGCAGCGCATGGTCCTGCAGACCGTGCTGGCCGCCCAGGGCGACGCCGAGCGCCTGCAGGCCGCCCGGCGCAGCCTGCAGACCTTCACCGAAAGCCAGCAGCACCTGCAGGCCACCGTCGGCCACCTGGAGCCAGCGGGTGCCCGCCGCATCGACGAGACCTACCATGGTGCGCGCGGCGTGGGCCCGGTGGTGCAGGCCTTCATGCGGCTCATGAACCAGGCGCTGGACCAGATCGAGTCCGGCAGCGCCCGCGCGCCCACCACGCTGGCCGAACTGGTGGCCCACACCGACCGCGTGCTGGACGCCCTGAACACCGCCACCACCGCCTTCGACGAGGTCGCCAAGGCCCGCGCCGACGCCATGATGAAAGAGCTCACGGGCATCGTCGGCGCCATCCAGAGCGTGGCCAAGGAAGCCAAGGTGGTGAGCTTCAACGCCCAGGTGATGGCCGCGCGCGCCGGCCAGCACGGCCGCGAGTTCGCCGTGGTGGCGAACGTGCTGTCGGACATCAGCACCGAGATCGACGAGCTGACGCGCAAGGCGGCCGTTCTGGCGGAGCGCAACGCAAGACAGTGAACCCCTACACTGCGGCCCATGATCAGGAGGCGGCCGCATGCTCGACAAACTCAACCACCTCGCCGAAAGCCACGGCGCGCTGCGCCCCGGGCGCGGCCTGGTCACCGGGGTCATTGCCCTGGTGCTGGCCGTGCTGTGCTTCCTGGGCGTGCTGGCCTTCCACTTTCCCGAGTACCTCACCACGCCCGAGCTGCGCCGCCAGTACGACGTGGCGCTGATGCGCCAGATCCTGTTCTGGTCACTGGTGCTGGCCGGGGCGCTGAGCCTGGCCAACCTGGTCTTCCGTCGCGCGCCCTGGCTGGCCGGCGCGGCCTTCGCGCTGGTGCGGCTGAGCGCCCTGCTCGGTGGCCACGCGGTGGAGGTGGACCCGAACTTTCCCGACGACACGCCCTACATCGGCCTGGACTGGTTCATCCTCGACCTGCTGGGCTCGGCGCTGATCTTCATCTTCATCGAGAAGCTCTTCAAGCTGCGCAAGGACCAGCCGGTGTTCCGCCCCGAGTGGCAGACCGACTTCCACCACTTCATCGTCAACCACATGCTGGTGGGCTTCATGCTGCTGGCCACCAACCTGCTGGTGCACCGCCTGTTCGGCTGGGTGCCGGTGGACGGCGTGCGCGGCTGGATCGCCGGCCTGCCCTTCTGGGCCGGCCTGCCGCTGTGCATCCTGGTGGCCGATCTGGCGCAGTACTGGACGCACCGCGCGTACCACGAGGTGCCGCTGCTCTGGCGCCTGCACGCGGTGCACCACAGCACCAAACACATGGACTGGATGGCCGGCTCGCGCCAGCACATCCTAGAGACGCTCATCACCCGCACCCTGGTGCTGGGGCCGATGTTCCTGCTGGGCTTCTCCAAGGAAGTGATCGACGCCTACATCATCGTGGTGGGCTTCCAGGCGGTGTTCAACCACGCCAACGTGAGCGTGCGCCTGGGCCCGCTGCGCTACCTCATCGTCACGCCCAACTTCCACCACTGGCACCACAGCCAGGACCAGGAGGCGCTGGACCGCAACTACGCCGCGCACTACGCCTTCCTGGACCACCTCTTCGGCACCGCCGTGAACAGCCCGAAGCTGTGGCCCGAGCGCTACGGCGTGCTGGGCGACTACGTGCCCAAGGGCTTTCTGCGGCAACTGGCCTTCCCGTTCACCTGGAAGGGCTGAGCCTTGAGCGACAAGCCCTGGGACGCCATCGTCGTCGGCGCCGGCGCCGCCGGCCTGTTCTGCGCCGGCATCGCCGGCCAGCGTGGGCGCCGCGTGCTGCTCATCGACCACAGCCCCAAGGTGGCCGAGAAGATCCGCATCTCCGGCGGCGGGCGCGCCAACTTCACCAATCGCGACCTCGACCCGCGCGCGCCGCAGAAGCACTTCGTCAGCGAGAACCCGAACTTCTGCCGCTCGGCGCTGTCGCGCTACACGCCCACCGACTTCATCGCCCTGGTGCAGCGCCACGGCATTGCCTGGCACGAGAAGCACAAGGGCCAACTCTTCTGCGACCGCTCGGCCGACGACCTGATCCAGATGCTGCTGCGCGAGTGCGAGGCCGGCGGCGTGACCCGCTGGCAGCCCTGCGCTGTGCAGGCCGTGCGCCAGGGCGGCGACGGCACCTACGAACTCGACACCGACCGCGGCCCCGTGCGCGCGCCCCAGCTGGTGGTGGCCACCGGCGGCCTGCCCATCCCGCAGATCGGCGCCAGCGACTTCGGCCTGCGCCTGGCGGCGCAGTTCGGCCTGGGCGTGATCGAACCCCGCGCCGCCCTGGTCCCGCTCACCTTCGACGGCGCCGCCTGGGCGCCCTACGCCGGCCTGGCCGGGCTGGCGCTGCCTGTGCGCATCGAGACCGGCGGCAAGAAGGAGCGCATGGCCTTCGATGAGGACCTGCTGTTCACCCACCGGGGTCTGTCCGGCCCCGCGGTGCTGCAGATCTCCAGCTACTGGCTGCCGGGCGCGCCCATCCGCCTGGACCTGGCACCCGACACCGACCTGGCCGAGGCCCTGGGCGAGGCCAAGCGCCGATCACGCAAGCTGCTGGCCAACGAACTGGCCCAGTGGGTGCCCGCCCGCCTGGCCGACGCCTGGGCCGCGACGGATGCCGACTGGCAGCGCCCCGTGATGGAAACCGGCGACCGTGCCCTGGCCCGCCTGGCCGAGCGATTGCAGCGCTGGGAGCTGGTGCCCACCGGCACCGAGGGTTGGCGCAAGGCCGAGGTGATGCGCGGTGGGGTGGACACGCGGGCCCTGTCCCAGCAGACGATGGAATCGCGCCAGGGCGGGCTGTACTTCATCGGCGAGGTGGTGGACGTGACGGGCTGGCTGGGCGGATACAACTTCCAGTGGGCCTGGGCGTCCGCCCATGCCTGCGCGCAGGCGCTGTAAGCACAAGCCCCCACGCTCCGCCGCGGCGCGGGTCGCTGCCCCCCGAGGGGGCTGAGCCGCCTTGGTGCGGCCCGGCGGCGGCTCGGCGGTAGCCAACGCGGCGGAAATGTCTATAATCGCGGGCTTTGCTGGCAAATTCCCGTCGGCCAATACTAGTTTTAGACGGGACACTTCGCAGCCAAGAAGGCCGGGCCTGATCTTCCCCGCCATCCTCTGGCCGCACATTCTCAGGAATCGATCGATACATGACCACCATCCGTGTCAAGGACAACGAGCCGTTCGACGTGGCTCTGCGTCGCTTCAAGCGCACCATTGAAAAACTCGGCCTGCTGACCGACCTCCGCGCCCGCGAGTTCTACGAGAAGCCCACCGCCGAGCGCAAGCGCAAGAAAGCCGCCGCAGTCAAGCGCCACTTCAAGCGCGTTCGCTCCATGCAGCTGCCCAAGAAGCTGTACTGAACGCCGCCGGCGTGTCCGGCCGAAAAGCCCGCTCCAGGACGCTAGAGCGGGCTTTTTCTTTTGCCCTACCCTTTTTCTCTTGCGACGGCCGCGCGCCGCCGAACCACCGGAGCCCACCATGAGCCTCAAAGTCCGCATCACCGACGACATGAAAGCCGCCATGCGCGCCAAGGAAACCGAGCGCCTGGCCACCATCCGCCTGCTCACGGCGGCGATCAAGCAGAAGGAAGTGGACGAGCGCATCGAGCTCGACGACGCCGCCGTGGTGGGCGTGATCGACAAGATGGTCAAGCAACGCAAGGACTCCATCGCCGCCTTCGAACAGGGCAACCGGCCGGATCTGGCGGCCAAGGAAGCCGCCGAGCTGGTGGTGCTGCAGGCCTACCTGCCCGAACGCCTGTCGGCCGAGGCGGTGGCGGCGGAGGTGAAGGCCATCGTGGCCGAACTGGGTGCCAAGGGGCCGGGCGACATGGGCAAGGTGATGGGCGCGGTGAAGACGCGCCTGGCGGGCAAGGCCGACATGGGGCAGGTGTCGGCGGCGGTGAAGGCGGCGCTGGCGGGGTGAGCCGCGACGTGCCGCCGAGCGCAGGGCACGCCCACTAGAAGCTGGCGCCCAACTGGAACCCCGCGACCGCGTGGGGCGTGCGGAACCCTTCGGGCTTGTGCACCGGCACGCCCAGGAACACGTCGTAATGCAGCGCGCGCCAGCCACCGCGCAAGCCGAGCACGGCGCCGGCCAGGCGCTGGCCCACCAGCCACTGCGCGCTGGGGCCGCCCACGCGGCCCTGGTCCACGCCGGCGTAGAGTCGCTGGCCGCTGTCGCCCAGCAGCAGGCTCAGCTCGTTGCGCCACAGCCAGCCTCGCTCGCCAGTCAGGCTGCTTTCGCCGTCGAAGCCGCGCACGCTGTAGCGCCCACCGATGGCGAAGCGGTCTTGCGGCGTGAGTGGCGTGCGTTCACGCTGGCCGCGCCAGTGGCTGCTCCAATGCAGCCGCAGTCCCGCCAGCTCGAACGGCTGGGACCAGGCGAGGTCCATGCTGAACAGCTTGAAGCGTGATCTACCTTCACCGAAAGGCTCTTCGGGCGCGGGCCGTGAGCCAAACGCACCGGTGCCGCGTTTGGCGGCGGCCCGCAGGTCGAGCTGCGATGAGCCGATCTGGCGGTGGTGCTCGGCGCCCAGCTCCCAGCCGCCGGTGCGCCGACGCTGCACCTCCACTTCCGTGTCGTCGATGAAACTGCTGGACTGGCGCGCGAACGCCTTGAGGCTGAGCGTGGTCTTGGCCACCGCGTCGCGGTGCAACAGGCGCGATAGGGTGATGTCCTGCTGCGCGCCGCGGCCGCTGTAGCGGTAGTCCTGCGTCAGGCCGGCCACGCTCTGGAAGTAGCGGTGGCGGCTGGCGTTGAAACCCAGCCCCCAGTAGCCCAGGGGCAGCGAGTAGTGCACGCTGGTGTTGCGCGTGCCGCGATCGCCCGGATCGCCGCCGCCCAGGTCGCGGCCCTGGGTGAAATAGAACAGGTCGTTGAGTGTCCACCAGTGGTCCACGCTGAGGGTGGCGCTGGCCTGATAGCGGCCAGTGGATCTGGCTCCGCCGTCGTCGAGAGACAGGTTCAGCCGCAGCGGAAAGGCCTGGCGCCACTGGATGAGCAGTTCGCTGTCGGCCGGCGACGCGCCGGGCACGATCTGGACGTCGGCCTCCACCGTGGGCACGCGGCGCAGGTTCTCCAGCGCCTGCTCGACGTCGCGCACGTTGAGGATGTCGCCCACGCGCGCGGGCACGGCGTTGAGTGGTGTGGCGCGCAACGAGGTGCCCTCCGCGAAGCGGATGGCGCCAATGCGCCCTGGCAGCAACGTCAGGGCAAGGGTGCCGCGGGAGAGGTCCTGCGGCTCCAGCATCACGCGCGAGGTGACGAAGCCCTGCGCCGTGAGGTGCCGCTGCGCGCGCGCCACCGCCACGGAGACGCCCTCGGTACCCAGGCAACGGCCGACGGCCGGGTCGGGTCCCTGCGTGAGCGCGTCCGCTACCCAGCCGAACGAGTCGGCCGCTTCACCGCGCACGCGCACGCGTTCGATGGCGACGCACGGGGTTTCGGTCGCGGGCCAGTCCTGCCGGGGCGGCGCGGCCTCGGCACCGCCGAACACGTCGGTGCCGCGCTGCAGTGCCTCGCGCTGCTGACGTTCACGCTCGGCGGCACGGCGTTGTTCGAATTGGTCACGTTGGGCGGCGTCGGCGGGCGACTGGGCCCAGGTCGGACAGGACAGCAAGCTGGCGACGACGAGCGCCGGCAGCGAGACGCGTGCGGCAAGGCCCATGGGGCAGAGGAAGGGGATGGTGGTTTTCACGGGCGGCATTACAGCCGCCGCTGCGAAGCACAACGGGAGGGGAGTACCCCGCCCGATGCGCCGCCCGACCCGCCACGCGCGGGCGAATCAGCCCAGGATGAGCGTGGTGCCCGCCACCGCCAGCGCTGCGCCCGCCCACGCGCCCCACGCCGGGCGACGCCGGTACACCAGCCACAGCAGCGGCAACACCACGATGGGGGTGACCGACGACAGGATCGCCACCAGCCCCGCCTGGCCGTGTTTCATGGCCTGCAGGATCAGCGTCATGCCCAGGGCCATGGCAATGGCGGCGCTGCCGAAGATCTGGCCCGCCTCGCGCCAGCGCATGGGCTCGCGCGAGCGCGCGATGCCCCAACCGCTGGCCCACAGCAGCGCGTGCGCCGCAAAGGCCGTGCTCATGCGCATGGCCGAGCCGGCCACGGCGTCGATGCCACTGGCCATGAGCGGTTTGAGCATCAGCGTGGCCACCGACTGGCACAGCGCCGCCGCCAGCCCCAGTGCCACGCCCACCCACAGGTGCCCACGCGTCTGTTCCCAGGCGTGGGCCTCGTCGCCGCGCCGACCGCGCAGGATGGCCAGCATGACGCCCGCCACCAGCAGGCCGCTGCCCACCAGTGCCCAGCCCAGCAGCGATTCGCCGAGGAACATCCAGGCAAACACCGCGGAGAACACCGCGTGGGTGGCGAACAGCACGCCGCTGCGGCGCGGTCCCAGGCGGTTCATGCAGGCGAACAGCGCCGTGTCGCCGATGAAAATGCCGATGACGCCCGACAGCGCGAGCAGACCGAAGGCGGAAGCGTCGAGGCTGCGCCAGCCACCGCTGGCCAGCGCGATGGTCCACAGCAGCAGGGCAGCGAAGAACATGCGCCAGCGGCTGAATGCGATGGCGCCCAGGCGCTGCGCGGCGGGGGCCGAGAACAACGCCGCGATGGCCCAGCAGGCGGCCGCCACGAGCGCGAGCGCCTCGGGCCGCAGCATGTGATCAGCTCCCGGCGACCTTCATGCGATTGACGAGCACCGAGCCCACCGTCTTGGCCCCGTAGTTGTAGGCGTCCGCGCCCACGGCCTCGATGCCCATGAGCATGTCGCGCAGGTTGCCGGCGATGGTGATTTCCTGCACCGGGTAGGCGATGACGCCGTTCTCGACCCAGTAACCCGAGGCGCCGCGCGAGTAGTCGCCCGTGACGGGGTTGACGCCCTGCCCCATCAGTTCGGTGACGAACAGGCCACGGCCCAGCTTCTTCAGCATGGCGTCGAGGTCGTCGCCGGCTTGGGTGCGCCGGCTGGTGAGGGTGAGGTTGTGCGAGCCACCCGCGTTGCCTGTGGTGCGCATGCCCAGCTTGCGGGCCGAGTAGGTGGACAGGAAGTAGCCCTGCACCACGCCGCCGTCGACCACGCGCCGCGCGCGCGTTTGCACGCCTTCGTCGTCGAACGGCGAACTGCCCTTGCCGCCGCGCACGAAGGGGTCTTCGTCGATGTCCAGGTGCGCGGCCATGGCCGACTTGCCCAGGCTGTCGGCCAGGAAGCTGGTCTTGCGGTACAGCGCGCCGCCGCTGATGGCCTGCACGAAGGCGCCCAGCAAGCCGGCGGCCAGGGGCGACTCGAACAGCACCGGGCATTCGGTGGTGGCGATCTTGCGGGCGCGCAGGCGCGAGAGCGCGCGCTCGGCGGCGTAGCGGCCCACCACCTCGGGCGAGGCCAGGTCTTGCGGCGCGCGCATGGAGCTGTACCAGTAGTCGCGCTGCATCTGTGCGCCCTTGCCCGCGATGGGCGCGACCGACAGGCTGTGGCGCGAGCTGGCGTAGCCGCCGCTGAAGATGCCCTTGCCGCCGCGCTGGCCGCCGCGCATGTGCGCGCCGAAGAAGTGCGACTGCTGCGCCGAGACGCTGGCGCCTTCGCTGTTGGTGATCTGCTTGCTGGTGGCGAAGGCCGCGGCCTCGCAGGCCAGGGCCAGTTCGGCCGCCTGTTCGGAGGTGATGGCCCAGGGATGGAACAGATCCAGATCGCGCAGGCGGTCGGCCTCGGCGGCCACGTCCTGCGCGTCGGGCAGGCCAGCCACCGGGTCTTCGGCGGTGAAGCGGGCGATGTCGTAGGCGGCCTGCACGGTCTGGCGCACGGCGGCGGCGGAGAAGTCGGAGGTGCTGGCGTTGCCGCGCCGCTGGCCCAGGTACACGGTGACGCCAAGCGACTTGTCGCGATTGCGCTCGACGTTCTCCAGCTCGGCCTTGCGCACCGAGACGCTGAGGCCCGCGCCTTCGGACACCTCGGCCGCCGCATCGGCCGCGCCGAGCGACTTCGCGTGCGTGAGCGCCAGATCGACCAGTTCCTCGAACTGGTGGCGGCTGTACTGGAATCCGGGCAAGGGGGTGTTCGAGGCGGTCTTGGACATGGCGGCCGCTATGATACGGGCCCCCTTTGCGCGGCGCCCGCCGCCACGCACAAGCCCCAACATTCCCCATGTCGCGCAAACCCACCCGAGGCTATTTCGTTCGCGGTCACTTCGTGGCCGAGGGCAGCGAGCTGGACCAGGAACTCAAGCGCGACGCCAAGGGCGGCGAGCTGAGCAAGACCGACCTGAAAAAGCTCAGCGAGCGCCTGCAGAACCTGGGCGAGCAACTGCTCACCCTGCCCGCCGGGCCGTTCGACCGCCTGGGCCTCGACGACCGCCTGGTCGATTCGCTGGCCGAGGCGCGGCGCATCACCAACTTCGAGGGCCGGCGCCGGCAGGTGCAGTACATCGGCAAGCTCATGCGCAAGCTGCCCGAAGACACCATCGCCGCCATCGAGACCGCCATCGAGGAGCAGCACCGCCCCTCGGCCGAGGCCACGCTGCAACTGCACCAGGCCGAGCAATGGCGCGACCGCCTGATCGCCGACGACGAGGCCCTCACCGCCTGGCTCGCGCTTGACGCCGAGGCGGACGTGCAGCAGTTGCGCACTCTCATCCGCCAGGCGCGCAAGGACGCGCAGGCCGTGAAGGAGCGCCCCGGCGAGGCGCAGCGCCACGACAAGGCCTACCGCGACATCTTTCAACACGTCAAGGCCGCGCTGGCGCGTGGCGACGGCGACGAACCCGGCGAATCAGAATGAGCGAATCTCTTGCCGCGCACGACCCGGTGCGCATCGGCATCGTCTCCATCAGCGACCGCGCGAGCAGCGGCGTCTACCAGGACCAGGGCCTGCCCGCGCTGCAGGATTGGCTGACGCGCGCGCTGAAGAACCCCATCAGCTTCGAGGCCCGCCTCATCCCCGACGAGCAGGACCGCATCAGCGCCACGCTGATCGAGCTGGTGGACATGGGCTGCGCCCTGGTGCTCACCACCGGCGGCACCGGGCCGGCCAAGCGCGACGTGACGCCGGAGGCCACGCTGGCCGTGGCGCACAAGGAAATGCCCGGCTTCGGCGAGCAGATGCGTCAGGTAAGCCTGGCCTTCGTGCCCACGGCCATCCTGTCGCGCCAGGTGGCGGTGGTGCGCGACGAAACGCTGATCATCAATCTGCCCGGTCAGCCCAAGGCCATCGCCGAAACGCTGGAAGGCGCGAAGAACGCCGACGGCTCGGTGCGCGTGAACGGCATCTTCGCGGCCGTGCCCTACTGCGTCGACCTGATCGGTGGTCCCTACATCGAGACGCACGAAGAAGTCATCAAAGCCTGGCGACCCAAGAACGCCCAGCGCCCCGTCCGTTGAAAGGAACCCTTGTGAAGATTGAAAAAGACACCGTCGTCACCCTCAACGCGCGCATCCAGAACGCTCAGGGCAAGGTGCTGGACGACGGCAAGACCGCGCGCGCCTACCTGCACGGCGGCTACGGCAACACGCTGCACGGCATCGAGGTGGCGCTGGAGGGCCAGGAAAAAGGCTTCGCCACCACCATCACCCTGCAACCCTCGCTGGCCTTCGGCGAGCGCGACGAGTCGCTCGTCACCACCATTCCCAAGACCCAGTTCCCGCCCGGCATCAAGGTGGGCGGCCAACTGGAAGGCAGCGACGAGCAGGGCCGCCGCCACCTCTTCACGGTGATGAAGATCAAGGGCGACACCGTGCACCTGGACGGCAACCACCCGCTCGCCGGTGAGGACCTCACCATCACCCTGAAGGTGCTGGATGTGCGCGCGGCCTCGCCCGAAGAGGTGCAGCACGGCCATGCGCACGGCGCGCACGGCCACCACCACTGAACTCACGGGCGCGGTGACGCCGGCGCGTCAGAACCGGTGCACGTAGCCCAGGCTCGTGGTGGTGATGTTGCGCTGACCGACGCCTTCGAAGTTCAGGTCGAACCGGTTCCACTCCAGCACGATGGATGAGCGCGGCGTGAAGTCGAATCCCACACCCACGCCGTAGGAGCCTTCCCAGCCGCTGTCCTTGCCGGCCGTGAGGCCGGACCCGGGCAACACCTCCGAATCGGTGCGTCCATACAGCGTGCCGAACTTGCCGAACACACTCAGGCGCCCCATGGGAATGCGCCCCACCAGGCTCAGGTTGAGGCCGTGCGCCTTGACGCGGCCACCGCCCCGGTCAGCGCGGCCGAAGTCGATCAGGCCAATCTCCGCGCCGATGTACTGGTTGAACATGCCGCCGGTGTAGAGGTGGAAGGCGCTGTTGCTGTCGTCACAGGCGAACCCTCCCGTGCCACAGGGCGCGTCCCAATCCGTGGTGCCGGCGTTGAAGCCGATGTAGCCGTGGCTGGAGTACGGGATCAGCGAGTAGTTGCCTTCGGACCAACCGTACATGCCGCGCCCGGCGGGGTAGGCATTGCCCGGCGTGGGCGACGTGTTCGCGCCAGGGGTCTGCGCGGGACCGGTGGTGTTGCTGCCGCCCGTCTGGGCGCTGGCGGCGCCTCCCAGGGCCAGCGCCAGCACCGCCATCGGCCAGGTCCTGTGGATGCGTGGGAATAGGGTCATGGTCTTGCTCCTCGTGAGGGTGGATGGGGCGCTGCGCCGGGGCCCGGCAGGCAGCGCCCGCGCTGCGGCAATCGCCATGCCCGAGGGGATGGGGCATTTCAGGCGCGTCGCCGTGCCGTGCTTGTGGCTGGCTTTGCCGATTTGGCTGATTTGGCCGATTTGGCCGAGGCCCGCGCCGGCCCCCCCTTGCGCTGCGACAGGCTGCGTGCCAGCAGCTCGGTGAGGTCCACCACGTTGCTCGGCGTTTCGGCGCGTGGTGTCTCCTCGATCGGCGTCACGGTCTCCACCTCGCCGGCCTCGCGCTTGCGCTGCACCAGGGCCTGCACGGCGTCCACGAACCGGTCCTCGTAGGCCTCGGGCTTCCAGGGCGCGGTCATGTCGGCGATGAGCTGCGTGGCCATCTTGATCTCCGCCGCCTTCAGGCCCAGGGCCGTGCGGCCGGCGGGCGGCAGCTTCAACTCGTCCATGGGCCGGATCTCGCTGGCCCAGCGGATGGTGTTGAGCATCAGCGCCGGGCCCAGTGGCACCAGCACGGCCAGGTGCTCCTTGGTGTGCATCACCACGCGCGAGATGCCGATCACCCCCGCCTCCAGCATGGCCTCGCGCAACAGCGCGTAGACCTTGCCGCCCTTGCCGATGGGCTCCAGGTAGTAGGGCTTCTCCAGCAGCGGAAAGGCGATCTCGGCGGCCCGCACGAAGCCCTCGATCTCGATGGTCTGCGTGGACTCGGGGTAGGCGGCCTTGATCTGCTCGTCGCTGACGATGACGTACTCGCCGTCGTCCTGCTTCACGCCCTTGACGATGTCGGCGCTCTTGATCGGCTTGCCCGTGCGCTTGTTGATGCGCTGGTAGCCCACCGGGTCCATGCTGCGCTTGTCGAGCCAGTCGAAGTCGATGCCCGTTTCCTGCGCGGCGGGAAACAGGGCCACAGGCACGTGCACCAGGCCAAAGCTGATGGCGCCCTTCCAGACGACGCGGGATGCCATGTCAGTCCCCTTCAGGCTTGAAGCCCAGCCGCTTCATGGCGGCGCTGAGCGTGCGCGCGCGGCGCGGGTAGTCGGCCCAGGGTTCGTTGCCCGTGGCCAGGCGTTCGTGCAGGTTGCGCACCGTCCAGTGGTCGCCGCCCTCCAACGCGTCGAGTTCGCCCCAGTCCACCGGCACCGACACGCCCATGCCCGGGCGCGCGCGCGCCGACCAGGCGCTCACCGTGGTGGCGCCGCGCCCGTTGCGCAGGTAGTCCACGAAGACCTTGCCCACGCGGTTCCTCGGCCCGCTCTTGGCGACGAAGCGGTCTGGCAAGGTGCGCGCCATGTGCTGGACCACGGCCTTGGAAAAGCCCTTCACCGTGTCCCAACCGTGTTGCGGGCGCAGCGGCACCACCACGTGCAGGCCCTTGCCGCCGCTGGTCTTCAGGTAGCCGACCAGGCCCAACTGGTCGAGCAGCGCCTGCATCAAGAGTGCCGCTTCCTGCATGCGGGGCCAGGCCACACCCTCGCCGGGGTCGAGGTCGAACACCAGGCGGTTGGGCTGCTCGAAGCGGCGGTGCGAAGCGTTCTGCGTGTGCACCTCCACCACGTTCCACTGCGCGGCCGACAGCAGGCCGCGCGCGCTGGCCACGGCGATCCACGGCGCGTGGCCGGGCGAGAGCGCCGGGTCGAGCTGCACGATGCCGGGCAGCTCGTTGTCCATGTGTTTCTGGAAGAAGCGCTGGCCCGCGATGCCGCGCGGGGCGCGCAGCAGGGCCACGGGCCGCTCGCGCAGGTGGACCATCATCAGCTCGCCCACGGCCTCGTAGTGGCGCACCAGATCGAGCTTGGTCAGGCCGCTGCGGCGATCGATCACGCGCTGGGGGTTCGTCACGCGCAAGCTGCGGGCGCCGGCCGTGGGCGGCTGGGCGGGCACCACGGGCTCGGTGGGCTCCGGCACGGGTGCGGGCGGGTCTGTGGGCTTGGGGATTTCTCGCGTCACGTCACGGGCCTCCTTGTCTTCGCGCAGGCCGACGAACACGCCCTGGCGGATGTGGCCGCCGTGCGTCCAACCCGCGAAGGCGACCTCGGCCACCAGGCGCGGTTCCACCCAGTGCGGGCGCGTGGTCGGTCGGGCGGTGCGGGCAAACGCCGATGCGCGGCGCTCCAGTGCCTTCAAGCGCCGGTGCAGGCTGGCCAGGGTGCGGGTGTCGAAGCCGCTGCCCACGTTGCCCACGTGGCGCAGCGCGCCGTCGCGGTCGTACACGCCAAGCATGAGCGAGCCGAAACCGGCGCGCGTGCCCTGCCCTTCGGTGAAGCCGCCGATGACGAATTCCTGGCGCAGGCCGCACTTGATCTTGAGCCAATCCTCGCTGCGGCGGCTGCGGTAAGGCGCGTCACGGCGCTTGGCGATCACGCCTTCCAGGCCCAGCCGACAGGCCGAGGCCAGCACGTCGCGGCCAGGCACCTCCAGGACCGCGCTCAGGCGCACGCTGTCGGGCGGTGTGGGCCCGATCAGGCGCTCCAGCAAGGTCCGGCGTTCGTCCAGCGGTGCGGCACGCAAGTCGTGGCCGGCGGCGTACGGCAGGTCGAACAGGTAGAGCACCAGCTCGCCGGGGCGGGCGCGCTCCAGCGATTGCTGCAGCACACCGAAGTCGGGCAGGCCGCGGTCGTTGAACGCCACGAGCTCACCGTCGTACCAGCCCGGCGGCAGCTTCATGCCCGCCAGGTCGCGGCATAGGGGCCTGAGGCGGTGCGTCCAGTCCAGGCCGCTGCGGGTCAGGAGTCGCACACCACGGTCGTCGATGCGCGCCAGCAGGCGGTAACCGTCGAATTTGAGTTCGTACAACCATTCACCGCCGTCGGGCGGGGGCTGTTCCGCGCGCACGGCGAGTTGCGGCGAGAGCGTGTCCGGCAAGCCGGCGGGCACCGCGGCGGCTGGCCAGCCGGCCGGGGCCGGCACGCCCAGCGCGGACACGCTGTCCGGGTCGGCTTGCAGCACGTCAAACTCATCCGCCGGGCGCGCGAAATCGTCGCGCTCCTTGATCAACAGCCATGCCGGTTTTTTCTCGTCGCGGCCCTTCATGCGGACCAGGGCCCAGGCGCCGCGCAGCTTGTGGCCGGTCATCTCGAACTTCAGATTCCCGGTGCGCAAACCCTTGCGCGGGTCGCCGCGCGGCTGCCAGTGGCCCTTGTCCCACACGATGACCTCGCCCGCGCCGTACTGCTTGGGCGGGATGGTGCCTTCAAAGGATGCATAGGCCACGGGATGGTCCTCCACTTCGACGGCCATGCGTTTGTCGGCCGGGTCCAGGCTGGGACCCTTGGGCACGGCCCAGCTTTTCATTACGCCGTCCAGCTCGAGGCGAAAGTCGTAGTGCAGGCGTCGCGCGTGGTGCTTCTGCACCACGAACGACAGCGCGGGGCCGGCCTCGCCCAGCGCCGCGCCCGGCTCGGGCGTGACGGAAAAATCGCGCTTGGCCTGATAGCGCCGCAGGGCCTTGTCGCCCCTCGACGCGGCCATCACTGCGTGGGCGACGTGCCCGAACCGCCGGGCGATGGCGGGGTGGCCGGCGGCTCGCTCGGCGACGGCGGGGCCATGGGCGCCGGCGTGCTGCCCGGCGTACCCGGCGAGGGCTGCATGCCCGGTGGCACGCGGTTGCGCTCGTCTTCGGGCCGCGGGGTGGCGGCGGGGTCGGTGGTAATGGGTGGTGTGGGTGCCGCGCTGCGGTCACAGGCGCTCAGCGCGACGGCGGCCACGAGCGCGAACAGAACGCCCAGGCTGGCAGAGGATCGGGGGTGCGATCGCATGGGGTGCCTCCTTGAAACGGCCCCAATGGGGGCTTTGGACCGTCTCCCGGCAATTCCGCTGCCTGCCCCGCCCGCTGCCCGTCGGGCAGCGGATTCATTTGCCCACGAGCTGATTGAGCTTGTCCGCCTCGAAATGCTCCACGCGCTGCGCGTCAGTGGGCACGCAATCGCGCTCGCGGGTGTTGGCCAGCTTCTCGATCGCCTGCCACAGCAGCGCGATCTGGTGCTCCTGGCTGGCGGTGCTGTCGATCAGGCCGCGCATGGCTTGCGACAGCGGGTCGTCTTCCTGGGTGATGCCGTAGGCGGAAAACTTCGGCACGCCCTCGGTCACGTCCGCGCTCTCACCCTTCTTGCTGGGGATGATGCGCGCCGGAATGCCCACCGCCGTGGCGCCGGCCGGCACGGGCTTGATCACCACCGCGTTGCTGCCGATCTTGGCGCCGTCGCCCACCTCGAAGCCGCCCAGCACCTTGGCGCCGGCGCTCACCACCACGTCGCGGCCCAGCGTGGGGTGGCGCTTGGTGCCCTTGTAGAGCGAGGTACCGCCCAGGGTGACGCCCTGGTAGATGGTGCAGCCGTCGCCGATGACGGCGGTCTCACCCACCACTGTGCCCATGGCGTGGTCGAAGAACACGCGATCGCCGATGACGGCACCCGGGTGGATCTCGATGCCGGTGAAGAAGCGGCCGAGGTGCGAGATGAAGCGGCCCAGCCACTTGAAGCCGTGGTTCCAGCACCAATGCGCGGACCGGTGCAGCACCACCGCGTGCAGACCCGGGTAACACGTCAACACCTCGAAGGTGCTGCGCGCGGCCGGGTCGCGCTCAAGGATGCACTGAATGTCGGAGCGGAGGCGGTCGAACATGAGACAGGCTGTAACGGGGGCGTTGCAGTCTATCGTTTCGCGCGCGCGGCGGTCTGCAGCATGGCGCGGGCGACACCGCGAAGAATGTGGACTTCCTCCTCGCTCGGTTGCGCGCGATTGAAGAGTTGGTGCAGGCGCGGCATGAGCTTCTTCGGCGCGGCCGGGTCCAGGAAGTCCACCGCCACCAGGGCCTGCTGCAGGTGCTCGAGCATGCCCGCCACGGCGGCCGCGTCGGCCGCGGGGCGCGCGGCCACGGGCGAGGCCACGGCGAAGCCGCCCAGGGCCTGGCGCCAGTCGTACGCCACCAGTTGCACCGCCGCCGCCAGGTTGAGCGAGCCGTAGCCCGGCGCGGTGGGAATGGACAGCGCCACGTGGCAGCGGTAGACGTCCTCGTTGGCCATGCCGAAGCGCTCGCTGCCGAACAGGAAGGCCACGCCAGCGGGTGGTTCGGGTTCGGCCATCAGTACGGCGAAGTGCTCGCGCGGCGCGCGCGTGGGCGGGCCGAAGTCGCGCGGCGTCATGGCGGTGGCGCACAGGTGGGTGATGCCGTCCAGGGCCTCGTCCAGCGTATCGACCACGCGGGTGTTCGCCAGCACGTCGTTGGCGCCGCTGGCGCGCTGGATGGTCTCCTCCTTGCGCAGCACGTTGGGCCAGCGCGGGCGCACCAGCACCAAGTCGTCGAAACCCATGACCTTGAGCGCGCGCGCGGCGCCGCCAACGTTGCCGGCGTGGCTGGTTTCGATGAGGATGAAGCGGGTTTTCATGCGGCAAGCGGCTTTTTCAGGGGCGCGGGTAAAATCGCCCGCCATTGTCGCCGCCCGCATCGCCCGGGCCCTGGCGCGCATCCACCCCCTGCTCTTCACCATTGCGCCGCGGCGCGAAGGTCACAATCCATGTCGTCCAACACCCACCCCATGCTCAACGTGGCCGTCAAGGCCGCGCGCGCCGCCGGCGCCATCATCAACCGCGCAGCGCTCGACGTCGAATCCGTGCGGGTGTCGGCCAAGCAGACCAACGATTTCGTCACCGAGATCGACCACGCTGCCGAGGCCGCGATCATCGAGACCTTGAAGACCGCCTACCCCGGCCATGGCATCCGGGCCGAGGAGTCCGGCGAGCAGCCCGGCAAGGGCCGCGAAAAGGATCACGTGTGGGTCATCGACCCCCTGGACGGCACCACCAACTTCATCCACGGCTTTCCGGTCTACTGCGTGAGCATCGCGCTCATGGTGGGCAACCGCATCGAGCAGGCCGTGGTGTACGACCCCACCCGAAACGACCTGTTCTGCGCCACGCGCGGGCGCGGCGCCTACCTGAACGAGCGCCGCATCCGCGTGGCCAAGCGCACCGCGCTGCGCGACTGCCTGCTCTCAACCGGTTTCCCGTTCCGTCCGGGCGACGCCTTCCAGACCTACATGCAGATGCTGGGCGAGGTGATGCCCAAGGTGGCCGGCGTGCGCCGCCCGGGCTCGGCCGCGCTGGACCTGGCCTATGTGGCGGCGGGCTTCTCCGACGGCTTCTTCGAGATGGGCCTGTCGCCCTGGGACGTGGCGGCGGGGGCGCTGCTGGTCACCGAGGCCGGCGGCCTGATCGGCAACTTCACGGGCGAGCCCGACTTCCTGGAGCAGAAGGAATGCGTGGCCGCCAACCCCAAGATCTATGGCCAGCTGGTGGCCATGACGGGCAAGTACAGCAAGTTCGCCAGCGCGGGCGACAAGGCAGCGGTGCGCCAGGCGCGCGCGGCGGCGCGCAAGACGGTGGGCAAACCGGCCGCCGCTGAACCCGAAGCGGCACCCGACACCGAAGACCCGGCCGAGCGCGAGTAAGACCTCAAGCCCTGGGCAGGCTGAACCAGAAGGTGGCGCCCTGCCCCGGCGCCGACTCCGCCCACACCCGCCCGCCGTGCCGCTCGACGATGCGCGACACGATGGCCAGGCCCACGCCCATCCCTGGCACTTCGCTGTCGGCGTGCAGGCGCTGGAACAGCCCGAACAGTTTGGCCGAGCGCGCCATGTCGAAGCCTATGCCGTTGTCGCGCACGAAGTAAGCGTGCAGGGCCGGGTCGTAGCCCACCCGCACACGCGGCTCGGCCTGCTGACGCGAGTACTTCATGGCGTTGTCCACCAGGTTGCTCAGCACCTGCCGCAGCAGCGTCGCATCGCCCATCGCCTCGGGCAACTCGCCCACGTCCACCGTCACCTGCGGCGCCTGTGGGCCCAGCGCCTCGGCCACGGCGTGCGCCAGCGCCGTCATGTCCACCGGCCGCGGCTCCAGCTCCACCTGCACCACGCGCAGCAGCTCCAGCATGTCGGTGATCATCTGGCCCATGTTGCGCGCCGAGCGCGAGATGCGCAGGAACATCTCGCGCCCGCTCTCGCTCAGGCGCTGCAGTTCCTCCTCGGCCAGGAGCTGCGCGAAGCCGTTCACTGAACGCAGCGGCGCGCGCAGGTCGTGGGCGATGGAGTACGAGATGGCCTCCATGTCGCGCATGGAGCGCTCCAGCTCCGCCGTGCGCTCGCGCACGCGCTGCTCCAGGCCGGTGTTGAGCGCGCGGATCTGCTCCTGCGCTTCCACGCGCTCGCTGATGTCCAGGTGCGTGCCCGACATGTACAGGGCCCGGTCCTGGGCGTCGCGCTGGTGGACGCGTCCGCGCGAGTTCACCCACACCCAGTGCCCGTCCTTGTGACGCAGGCGCAGGTCGCATTCGTAGTACGGCAGCTCGCCGGAGGTGTGGCGCTCACGCGCCGCCACGGCGCGCGGCAGGTCTTCGGGGTGCACGCGCGAGGACCAGGTCTTGTGGTCCACGGGCTCCAGTTCGGCGCGCGTGTAGCCCAGCATCTCCGCCCAGCGGTCGTTGATCTGCATGCTGCCGTCGGCCAGGTTGGTCTCCCAGATGCCTGGGCGCGTGGCCTCCAGCACCCAGGCCAGGCGCTGGCGCTCACCACGCAGTGCCTCCTGCGTCTGGATGTACGAAGTGACGTCGGCGTAGGTGCGCACCAGGCCGCCCTGCGGAAAGCGGAAGGTGTGGATCTCCAGCGTGCGTCCGCTGCGCGTGCGGCGCCAGTACTGCTGAGGCAGGTCGGCCTGGGGGTCAAGCGCCACGTAGTCGCGCGCCTGCGGCTCGACCCAGGCGAAATCGGGCCCGAAATCGCCCCGCTTCGCCTGGTAGGCCACCACGTCGTCGTGCATGGGGCGCTGGCGCATCATCTCGTCGGGCAGGTCCAGCAGTTCCAGGAAACGGCGGTTGTAGACGCTCACGCGGCCTTCGGGGTCGATCTTCACCAGGCCCTGGTTGATGCTGTCCAGCGTCACCTGCAGCGCGGCGCTTTTCTCGGCCAGCAGCGCGCTGGTGGCCTCGAGTTGGGCGCTGGTGCGCAGGCGTTCGCCGTGGTGGCGCCAGGCCAGCACGAGCTGGCGCAGCGCGCCCAGCAACGGTTGCAGAAAGGCCACGTCGTCGGCGCTGTAGCCGCCCGGCTGGTTGGCCAGACCCACCATGGCCACCAGGCGCTCGCCCACCGCCAGCGGGATACCGAGAAAGGCGTTCAGCCCGGGGTGACCACCAGGCATGCCGCCCGCGCGCGGGTCGTGGCGCGGCTCGTTGGCGATGACGGTTTCGCCGGTGCGAAGCGCGTGGCCGAACAGGGTGTGCAGGTTGCGGAATTCCATGCCGGTGTCGGCGTGCGACGCGTAGGCCAGGCGGGAGGCCTCGTCCCACGAGATGTCGGTCATCGCGTGCGTGCGCAGGTAGGGCCGGTCCTGTTCGTCGTGCAACACCTCGCCCAGGAAGCCGTAGCCGCTGCCCGTGACGTTGAGGAAGGCGTCGAGCAGACCCTCGAAGGCGCGGCGCTTGTCCTCCGCCTCGATGAACACCGACTGCGCCTGCGTGATGGCCGCCAGCATGCGGTTGAGCCGGTCACGCCGCTGCGCGTCCAGGCGCGCCTCGGTCACGTCGGTGGCCAGCCCGTGCCAGACCACGCTGCCATCGGGCTCGCGCTGTGGCGTGCTCTCCAGGCTGAGCCAGCGCAGGCCCAGCTTGGGCAACATCACGCGGTAGGTTTCGCGCCAGGGCAGCAGGTGTTTGGCGGAACGCGCCAGCGTGCTGACCACGCGCTCGCGGTCGTCGGGATGCAGCACGCGAAACAGCTTGCGCGGATCGCGCATGAGTGCCTCGGCGTCCTCATCGAACAGCTCTCGCACGGCGTCGTTGATGTAGCCCAGCTCGCTGCGCCCATCGGGTGTGAGGCGGGCCTGGTAGAAGATGCCCGGCACGCGCGCCGCGATGTTCTGCAGCAGCTTGAGCTGCTCGGCCAGGCGCTCGCGCGCCGCGCGTTCGGTGGTGATGTCCTGCACCACGCCGAAGTCCGTCTGCGGGTTGCCCTTGACCATGGTCTGGCCGGTGCGCGTGCGGAACCAGCGGATGTGGCCGTCGGGGTGGCGCCAACGGAACTCCACCTCGCGGCTGTCGCGGCTGTTGCGGGCCTCCAGCCAGTGCGGCATGTCGTCCGGGTGAATGCCGCTGCGCACCACGGCCCGCGTGAGGCCCTTGCCCGGCGTCAGGCCGGTGATGGCGTAGAGGCCGGGCGACCACGACACCTCCTGCTCGCTCTCGGCGTTCGTCCAGAAGCCCACGTGCGCGGTCTGCTCCATCAGGGAATGCAGCTCCACGCGCTGCTGCAGCTCGCGGTTGGCCTCTTGCAGTGCCTGCGCGGTCTGCTCGCGCGCGGCCTCGGCCATCACCTCGCGTTCGGCGTGCGTGATCTGCACCAGCAGCAGCGCCTCTGGCCGTCGGGACGAGCTTGGCAGCAGAATCGTGTGCATCCGCACCATGTGCGGCTCGCCGCCCTTGAAGCGCACCGTGGTGGGCGACAGCGTGCCGGGCACCTTGGCCAGCGCGGCGGTGCGCTGCGCCTCGTCTTCCCAGTGCCCCAGTTCCACGGTCGTGCGCCCGATGGCGTCGCCACGCGCAATGCCCGAGAGCGCCTCCCAGGCGGCGTTGACGTCGACCACCAGACCGTCGCGAGCGCGCGTCAGACACGCCGCGACGAGCGAGAGCCGGAAAAACTCGTTCTCGGTCAGCGGTTCGTCGGTGTCCACGGTGGCGGCTTCAGGCAAAAGGCTTCGTGCCACCGAAGTCGCCGATCGGCGCGGTGTGGCTCACCAGCCGCCCGCCGTGCCACAGGTGCAGTTGAAATCCGGGTGTCTCCATGACGTATCCATCGGCTGAAGACCCCAACAGGTTGAGTGCGATCTGGTGCGCCGTGCTCGGGCAGACCATGGCCACGGTGCCGCCGAAGCGCACCTGGATGCTGCGGTGCAGGTGGCCGCACAGGATGGCCTGCACCTGGCCGTGCCGCCGCACGATGGCCTCCAGCGCCTCGGCGCCTTCGAGCAGGCCCATCTCGTCCATGTGCCCGATGCCGGTGGCGAACGGGGGGTGGTGCATGGCGATGAGGGTGGGCGTGGCGTCTTCGGTCAGGCGCTGGTCGAGCCAGTCGAGCCGGCGCGCGCACAAGGCGCCGTGGCCCTTCATGGGCACCACGGTGTCCAGCGCCAGCAGGCGCAACGGCCCCAGGGCGGCCGCGTACTGCCAGAAGCCGGGCAGACGCGCCGTGTGCGGGCCGATGCGGCCCTCGAAGGCCCGGGCAAGGGACTCGCGCTCGTCGTGGTTGCCTGCCAGGGGATACAGGGGAAGCTCGATCGGCGCGAGCAACTCCAGCAGGTGGGCGTAGGACTCGGGTCCGCCCGCCTCCACCAGGTCGCCAGTGAGCAGCAGCGCGTCGGGCCGGGGTTGCAGCGCGGCCACGGCGCGCACGGCGTCGCGGGCCATGGCGTTGGTGTCGACCACCCCATTGGCCAGTTGGCCCGGGGCACAGACGTGCAGGTCGGACACCTGGGCGATCAGCATGCGGGGGTGGGGCTCGTGGGGTGGCTGGCGCGAGGCATCCACGCATCATCCACGCCGGCCCCGGGCCCGGCAAGCCCCCGAAACCCCAGGCATCCCCTCGTTCAGGGAATGCTGATTTCCGCCCGGTCGGGCACCTGCGGCTCAGTCGAGCTTGATGCCGCCCTTGGCCACCAGGCGCGCGTAGCGCTCCTGCTCGGTCTTGAGGAAGGCCGCGGACTGCTCGGGGCTCATGGGCTGGATGAAGTTGTCCTGCTTGGCCATCGCCGCCTTGACATCGGGGTCGGCGAAGGCCGCCACCACGGCGTCGTGCAGGCGCCGCACCTGAGCCGCGGGCAGGCCCTTGGGGCCCACCACGGCGAACCAGCCTGCCACGTCCACCGAGGGGAAACCCTGTTCGGCGATCGTGGGCAGGTCGGGCAGCGAGGCCACGCGCTGCGCGCCCATGATGCCGATGGCGCGCATACGCCCAGCCGCCAGGTGACCCTGGACCGCCGGCACCGCGCCCACCCCGAACTCCACCTGGCCCGAGATGATGTCCACCATCATCGGCCCCATGCCCTTGTACGGGATATGCGTCACTTTCACGCCCAGCGCGTCCACGAACATCTCGCCCGCCAGGTGAATGATGGTGCCGTTGCCCGAGGAGCCCATGTTGAACTGGCCGGGACGCGACTTGAGCAAGGCCTGCATCTCCTTCGCGTCCTTGGCGGGCACCTTGGCCGGGTTCACCACCAGCACGAAGGGCGAGCCGCCCACCACGCAGATGGGCGTGATGTCGGCCAGGCTGTCGTACGGCAGGCTCTTGTAGACGCTGGGGTTGACCGCGTGGTTGTTGGAGATGACCGCCACGGTGAGGCCGTCCGCCGGCGCGCGCACCAGCGCGTGCGTGCCCGTGATGCCGCCCGCGCCGGGCAGGTTCTCGATCACCACCGCCTGCCCGCCCAGGGCCTTGCTCAACGCGTTCTGCGTCGTGCGGATGATGGTGTCCACGCCCGAGCCGGCGCCCAGGGGCAGGATGACGCGCAGCGGCGCGGACGGCGCCTGGGCGAACGCGGGAACGCCGAGGCTGGCGGCGGCGGCCAGCGCCAGTACGTGGCGGCGGCGCAGGGTCGGGGTGCGGTGCATGGTGTGTCTCCTCTTCTGGGGGTGCGTGAAGCCAGGGCGTGCGCTCAGGCCGATTGGGGTGAAGCGTTGGGTGATGCTCGGGGCGATGGCGTGCGGCGGCCCAGCACCTCCTCGGTGTGTTCGCCCACGGCGGCCAGGGGGTGGCGCACGCCGGGGCGGCGGCCACCCATCAGCAAGGGCAGCAGCACCACCTGCGTGGTGTCGCCGTCGTCCGTCACCATGGGCACCAGGCCGCCGCTTTGCAGCAGGTGCTCGTCGGCCACCAGTTGGTCGGGGCGCACCACGCGGGCGTACGGCAGGCCCGCGGCCTGCAGGCGTTCGCACAGCGCGTCGATGGCGTGCGCGCGCAACGTGCGGCCCAGCTCGGCCAGCAGCGCGGGGCGCCGCGCCACGCGCTGCGTGTTGGTGGCCAGGTCCGGGTCGCCGGCGAGGTCGTCGCGGCCCAGCACGCCGCACAAGGCCAGGAACTGTTTGTCGCTCACGGCGCCGATGAACAACTGGTCGCCTCCCGCCACCTCGAAGGTGTCGTACACGCTCCAGGCCGACACACGCGCGGGAAACGGTGGCGGCACTTCGCCCGTCATCTGGAACTGCTGCATGTGCTGCGCGGCCAGCAGGCAGCAGTTCTCGAACAGCGCGCTCTGGATGGCCTGGCCGCGGCCCGTGCGCTCGCGCTCGCGCAGCGCGGCCAGCACGCCGATGGCGCCGAACATGCCGCCCATGATGTCGTTGACGCTGCTGCCCGCTCGCAGCGGGCGGCCGGGCGGCCCGGTCATGTAGGTCAGCCCGGCCATGTTCTGCACCACCTCGTCGAGTGCCAGCCGGTTCTCGTACGGCCCCGGCAGGAAGCCCTTGTGCGACACGGTGATCAGGCGCGGGAAGTCGCGCGACAGCGCCTCATGCCCCAGGCCCAGGCGCTCCATCAGCCCGGGGCGGAAGTTCTCGATCAGCACGTCGCTCGCGCCGATGAGTTCGCGCGCGCTCGCCAGCCCCTCGGGCGTCTGGATGTCGAGCACCACGCTCTTCTTGTTGCGGTTGAAGCTGCGGAAAAAGCCGATGCCCAGACCCGGCAGGCTGCGCGTCTTGTCGCCGCCGGGGGGCTCCACCTTGATCACCTCGGCCCCGAGGTCGGCCAGGATCATTCCGCAGGTGGGGCCCATCACCATGTGCGTGAACTCGACGACGCGCACGCCGTCGAGCGGCAGTCCGTTGTTCTCGCTCATGCCGCCAACCCGATGTGGTCAGGCACGCCCGCGCGCCACAAGCTGCCGTGCGTGGCTTCATTGGCCAGCCATTGCGCCAGGTCGGCGCGCAGCGCCAGCAGCGGCGCCAGGCGCATACCTGTGCGAACGCCCATGGCGGCGAGCATGAAGGCCAGGTCCTCGGTGGTGGCGTTGCCGCTGGCCCCAGGCGCGTGCGGACAGCCCCCGATGCCGGCGAGCGAGGCGTCGAATCGGATCACGCCCAGTTGCAGCGCCGCCAGGGTGTTGGCCAGCGCCAGGCCGCGCGTGTCGTGAAAATGCCCGCCCGCGAAGCGCTCGCCCGCGAGCCTCAGGGCTTGTTCGAACAGGCGGCTCACGGCCGCCGGGTCGGCGTGCCCCACCGTGTCGGCCAGGCTCACGCGGTCGGCGCCCGCGTCCAGCAGCGCGGCCATCAGACGCAGCACCTCGGCGGGCTTCACCTCGCCCTGCAGGGTGCAACCGAAGGCCGTGCCCACGCCCCCCTCGATCAGCGTGCGCTGGCCCGAGGCATCGCGCGCGGCGCGGATGCGCGCCATCTCGGCCACCACCTCGTCGGGCGCCTTGCGCAGGTTGGCCAGGCTGTGCGCGTGGCTGGCCGACAGCGGCAGCAGCATCACATCGGCACCCGCCGCCAAGGCGCGCTCGGCGCCCTTGAGGTTGGGCACCAGCACGCTGGCCACCAGGCCGGGCAGGGTCTTGGCATAGGCCAGCACCTCGGCCGTGTCGGCCAGTTGCGGCAACAGGTGCGGCGGCACAAAGGAGCCGACCTCGATCTCGCGCTGGCCGGCTTCAAAGGCGCGGCGCACCCACTCGCGCTTGCGCTCGGTGCTCAGCACGGTGGCGATGCTCTGCAGGCCGTCGCGCAGGCCGACTTCGCGGATCACCGCATGGGGGGCAAGGTCAGCATCGTTTCCTGGTCTCCGGGGTTCGGCTAGAGTGTCTTGGCTTCCCACATGGACTTCAAGTGAAGTCTTGGAAGCCGATACATTCCCAAACGGAACCCATGAGAGACCTGGACCTGAAGAGCCTGCGCCTGTTCGTGGCGGTGTGCGACCACGGCAACATCAAGGCCGCCGCCGCGCAGGAGCACATCGAGCCCTCCGCCATCAGCAAGCGCCTGGCGCAACTGGAAGACGCCGTCGGCCAGCCCCTGCTGCTGCGCGGGCGACAGGGCGCGCGGCCCACGCCGGCCGGCCAGGCCCTGCTGGAGCACGCGCGCGGCCTGCAGTTCGCGCTCGCGCGCATCGACAGCGACATGGCCGCGTTTCGCGGCAGCATTCGCGGCCAGGTGCGCCTGGCGGCCAGCGTCTCCGCCATCGCCGAGGCCCTGCTCGACGACATCGCCGGCTTCATGCGCGAACCGCAGCACCAGGACATCAAGGTCGACATCGAAGAGCGCATCTCGCGCGACATCGTGGATCTGCTGGGACCGCATCGACTTCGGCGGACTGGCCACCCTGCCCTACCGCGGCGACGAACTGGTGCTGGCCGTGCCCGGCGGACACGCCCTGGCCGGGCGCGCGAGTGTGCGCCTGGCCGAGGCGCTGGACCACCCGCACGTGGGCCTGCCCCCCACCACCGCCGTGCACTCCATGCTGCACCGCGAGGCCGCGGCGCTGGGGCGTTCATTCAACTACCGGGTGGTGGTGTCCAGCTTCGACGCCGCGCTGCGCGTGGTGGGCGCAGGCTTGGGGGTGAGCGTGGTGCCGCGCGAGGTGAGCGCGCCGCACACGCTGGACGGGCGTGTGCGGCTGGTGCCGCTGAACGAGCCCTGGGCGCAGCGGCGGTTCGCGATCTGCTTTCGGCGGCGGGAGGATTTGAATGTGGCGGCGGGGAGGTTGGTGGACCACCTGTGCAGTCAGGCGGCGCAGACCCCGGGCGCTTAGGCCTTGGCGTCCCGTACACCCACCAACACCTCCTCCGCCACATCGATCCTCACCGCCCCCCACTGCACCAGCACCTTCGCCACCGCCTCGATCTCCTCCCCCACCGCGCCCGCCATCATCGCGATGTTCTGCGCGTGCAGCGCCATGTGACCCTTCTGAATGCCCGTGGTGGCCAGCGCCTTCATGGCCGAGAAGTTCTGCGCCAGGCCCACCGCGGCAATGATCCGCGCCAGTTCCTCCGCCGACTGCACACCCAGCACCTTGAGCGAGAGCCTGGCCGTGGGGTGCAGCTTGGTGGCGCCGCCCACCAGGCCCACGGCCATGGGCAGTTCGATGCTGCCGGCCAGGTCGCCCTCGGCGGTGACCTCCCAGTGCGTGAGGCTGGCGTAGCGGCCGTTGCGCGCCGCATAGGCGTGGGCGCCCGCCTCCACCGCGCGCGTGTCGTTGCCGGTGGCCAGCACCACGGCGCTGATGCCGTTCATGATGCCCTTGTTGTGCGTGGCCGCGCGGTAGGGGTCGGCGTCGGCGAAGTGGTAGGCCGAGAGCATGCCGTCGCGCACCTCGGCACCGCCGATGGCCGCCAGCGGCCACACGCAGCGCGCGCGCGCCAGGCGCCGGTCGGCCAGGTTGGAGAGGATGCGCAGGTTGGTGCGCCCGCCCGTCCACGCCGCGATGCGCGGCGCCAGCTTCTCGGCCATGGTGTTGACGGCGTTGGCGCCCATGGCGTCGCGCGTGTCCACCACGATGTGCGTGATCACCATGGGGCCGCCGCGCGTCTCCAGCACGCGCACCTCCAGCTCGCGGAAGCCCCCGCCGAGCTTGAGCAGCACCGGGTCGCATTCGTCGCAGATGGCCTGCACCTCGGCCTGGCGCTCCAGGATGCGCAGGCGCGCGGCCTGCGGGTCGCTCACGTGCGTGAGCTGGATCTGCGCGATCATGCGCGTGCCCGACATCGACGTGACGAAGCCGCCCGCGTCGTAGCACTGGCGCGCCGCGTTGCACACCGCGGCCACCACCGACGATTCCTCGGTCGCCATGGGGATCAGGCGGTCACGTCCGTCGACGCGCATGTTGGTCGCGATGCCCACCGGAATGTTCATCGTGCCGATCACGTTCTCGATGAGGTGGTCGGCCAGCTCGGCGGGCAGGTTGCCGGTGTCGAGCAAGTGCGTGCGATCGGCCTCGCTCAGGCCGGCAAAGCGCGCCACGGCCTCGATGCGCTCGGGAATGGGCAGTTTGTGGAAGCCGCCGATGCGGCTGCTCTGGTCGGTGGTGCTCATGAAAGCTCTCGCAGGAACAGATGAAGGAAATCAGCGCGCGGCCATCAGGCGCGGCAGCCAGGTGATGAGGTCGGGGAAAGCGGCGCAGATCAGCAGGCCCACGAACTGCAGCGCAAAGAAGGGCAGGATGCCGCGGTAGACGTGGCCCATGTCCAGGTGCTTGGGCAAGGTGCCCTTGATATAGAACAGCGTGTAGCCGAAGGGCGGGCTGATGTAGCCCATCTGGATCGTGATGGCGTAGAGCACGCCGAACCAGATCTCGTCGAAGCCCAGCAGGCGCACGATGGGCAGGAACACCGGCACGGTGAGCAGGATGATCCCCAGCTCGTCGAGCACCGTGCCCAGGAAGACCAGCAGCAGCATCATGGCGCCCAGCACCACCCAGCGGTTCACCTCCAGGCCCTTGATGAATTCCAGCAGCGTGTCCGCGCCGCCCAGGCCGGTGAAGATGGCCACGTAGGCCTTCGCGCCGATGGTGATCCACAGGATCATGGACGTGGCCTTGAGGGCGTCCACACCCGCCTCGCGCAGCATGGGCAGGCGCAGGCGGCGCTTGAGCAGCGCGGGCACCATGGCCCCGGCCACGCCCACGGCGGCTGACTCGGTCGGCGTGGCGACGCCGAAGAAGATCGAGCCCAGGATCAGCACGATCAGCATCGACGGGAAGATCAGCGCCTTGAGCGCGATCAGCTTCTCGCGCAGCGGCGCGCGGCGTGCCGACGGGTCCAGCGGCACCCACTCGGGCTTGAGCCAGCCCACCACCACGATGTAGCCGATGTAGAGCGTCGCCAGGATGAGGCCTGGCACCAGGCCCGCAATCAGCATCTGCCCGATCGACACCTGCGCCGTCACCGCGTACACGATGGTCAGCACCGAGGGCGGAATGAGGATGCCCAGCGTGCCCGAGGCGCAGATGGTGCCCAGCGCCAGACGCGGCTCGTAGCCACGGCGCAGCATTTCCGGCAGCGCCAGGATGCCCATGGCCGTGACGGCCGCGCCCACCACGCCGGTCATGGCCGCCATCACCACGCAGATGATCACGGTGCCGATGGCCAGGCCGCCGCGCAGGCGGCCGAACCACAGCTCCATGGCGCGGTACAGGTCCTCGATGACGCCCGATCGTTGCAGGATGCAGGCCATCAGGATGAACAGCGGAATCGCCAGCAGCGCCTCCGACTTCATGGTGTCGAAGATCTGCAGCACCAGCACGATGACCGCGTTGGGCTCCCACAGCGTCACCGTGAACAGCAGCGACAGGCCGCCCAGCACGAAGGCAATCGGCAGGCCACTGAGCATGAACAGCGTGAGGCTGCCGAACATCAGCAGCAGGACCAGGTTGGGGGTCATGCCTGCGCCCTCTCACCCGTCTCGTTCGTGTCTGCGGTCTCGCCGAAGAGCGCCCGCGCGAACTCCACCAGTGCCTGCAACAACATCAGCAGCAGCGCCAGCGGCACGGCCGCCTTCACCGGCCACACCGGCGGGTTCCAGGCCGAGAAGCTGGTCTCGCGGTACTCGAAGGCGCTCAGCGCGGCGGGCACGCTGTACACCAGCAGGATGCCGCAGAAGAGCACGATCACCGGGTAGTTCACCAGGTCGAGCCGGCGCGTCCAGGCCGCGCTCAGGCGCTGGCGCAGCAAGTCGAGCGCGACGTGGCCCTTGAGGTGCAGCAGGTACGGCCCACCGAGCAGGAAGTAAGGGCCGAACAGCAGAACGGCCAACTCCATGCCCCACACCGTGGGCGCATTGAAGAAATAGCGCATCACCACCTCGTAGAGCATCACGGGCACGACGATGGCCATGAGCCAGACCGTGATCTGGAACAACCGGCGGTTGAAGGCGGTGATGGCGCGCGCGATCACGGACAGCCAGAGGGGCATGCCGACACTCCTGAAGTCGAACGGGAAGGCCCGGCCCGCCGCGCGGGCGAACCGGGCGTGTCAACAACGCTCAGCCCAGCAGGCCCAGCTCTTTCATGAACGCCACCTGGCTGTCCAGGATGCGCGTGGCCAGGGCGTCGCCCTTGGTGGCGGCGCGCCAGGCCTCCATGGCCTTGGGCCGCGCGGCGGCCACGTCGGCGGGGTTGAAGCGGATCACCTCGCAGCCCTTGGCCGCGTACTTGCCCAGCGCGGCAGCGTCGTTCACCAGGATGTGCTGGCGCAGCGCGCCCGAGACCTCGCGCGCGGCCACACCCAGCGCGGCCTTGTACTCGGCCGGCAGGCGCTCATGCGCGCCGCGGTTGGCCACGTAGGCCGTGGCCGTGGTGGGCTGGTGAAAGCCCGGCACGATGACGAACTTGGCCACCTCGGCCAGACCGGCCTCGAAGTTGGCGGTCAGGTCGCCGCGGTCGGCCATGTCCACCACGCCCTTGTCGAGCGCGGAGTACACCTCGCCCGTGGGCAGCGGCGTCACCGACACGCCCATGGCGCCCATCACCGTGGACGCCAGACCGACAAAGCGGCCCTTCTTGCCCGCCAGGTCGGCGATCTTGCGGATCGGCACCTTGGAGTGCAGCGGCTCCTGGCCGTACACCGTGGGCGCGATGTAGTGCAGGCCGGCTGGCGCGTAGGCCTGGCGCACCAGGTCCAGGCCGCCGCGCTCGTAGAACCAGGCCTCGTACTCGTCGCTCTCGGCGAAGCCGAAGGGAATGGTGCTGGTGAAGGCGAACGAAGGAATCTTGCCGGCCTCGTAGCCGTCGAAGGTCTTCATCATCTCGAAGGCGCCGCCGCGCACGGCGTCGAAGGCCTGCGCCGCGGGCACGATCTGGCCGGCCGCGAACAGGTTGATCTTGAAGCGCCCGCCGGTGAGCTCGGCCACGCGGGCCACGAAACGCTCCTCGTACTTCTGCGGCGTGGTGCCGCCGTCCCACAGCGCCTGCATGCGCCAGGTGACGGCCGGCGACTGCGCGTGCACGGCCAGCGGCGCCGCGGTGGCGGCCACCGCCACGCCGGCGAGAGAGGTTTTCAGCAGGCCGCGTCGCTTGATCGCGTCTTTCATGTCTTGTCTCCGATCGGTTGGTCGTCCCGCCGTGGCCGGCGGTGCTCTGGTGCGCGCACCCGGCCACGCCGGGCCATGCGGGTCACGCTGCGGAAAAGTCTATAGACAGTTGCGCACCGTCATAGGTACAGTTTAGGCACAGTGAAATGAACTGTATCCATGAACACCTGGGTACGGTTCTCCCCTCCCGCACAGGAGCCCCGCGTGGACACCAAGGTCGAAGCCCTGGCCAACCGCCTCGCCAACGCCATCGAACAAGGCAGCCTGCCGCCGGGCAGCCGCCTGCGCTCGGTGCGCGACGCCGCGGCCAAGGACGGCCTGGGCGTGAACACCGTGGTGGAGGCCTACAACCGCCTCGTCGCGCGCGGCTACGTCGAGGCACGGCCCGGCTCGGGCTACTTCGTGCGCCGCCTCGCGGGCACGCGCTCGCACGCAGCGCCGGCGCACGTCACCGAGGCGGTGGACGTGGTCTCGCTGCTGCGCGAACAGCTCGAGCAGCACTACGAGGTGCGCGTGGGCGACGGCCGCCCGCCCGCCTCGTGGATGGAGGGCTCGGAGCTGGGGCGCCACCTGCGTGGCGCGGGCAGCAGCGGGCTCTCGCAGATCGACCACGGTTACGGCACACCCTGGGGCTACCTGCCCCTGCGCGAAACCGTGGCGCGCCTGCTGGGCGAACGCACCCTGCCCGTGAGCCCACGCCAGGTGCTGCTCACGCAAGGCGCCAACCACGCGCTCGACCTCATCGTGCGCCACCTGCTCGAACCCGGGGACCACGCACTGGTGGACTCGCCCGGCTACTACCCGCTGTTCGGCAAGCTCAAGCTGGCCAAGGTGCACATGCACGGCGTGCCACGCCAGGCCGACGGCCCCGACCTGGACGCCCTGCAGCGCCTGCTCAAGAACCAACGGCCCAAGGTCTTCTTCACGCAGTCGCTCGCGCACAACCCCACGGGTGGCTCCATCAGCCTGCCCAAGGCGCACAAGCTGCTGCAACTCATCACCGAGCACGACTGCCTGGTGGTGGAGGACGACCCCTTCGCCGACCTGCTGCCCGCGGGCGCGCCGCGCCTGGCCGCGCTCGACCAGCTCGAGCGCGTGATCTACGTGAGCAGCTTCTCCAAGACCCTGTCGGCCGGCCTGCGCGTGGGCTACATCGCGGGGGCCGCGCACCACATCACCGCGCTGTGCGACCTGAAGATGGTGACCGTGGTCTCCACCTCCGACTTCGTCGAGCGCGTGGTGCATCAGCTCATTTCCAGCGGGCAGTACCGCCGCCACCTCAACCGCCTGAAGGCGCGGCTGGACGAGGTGCACGAACCCGCCATCAAGGCCCTGCGCCGCGCGGGCGCCACCGTGCACCCGGCTACACCGGGCGGCTACTACCTGTGGGTGGAATTACCCGAAGGCCTGGAGGAGCTGGAGCTCGCGCGGCGCGCGGCCGCTCAGGGCATCTTCCTGGCGCCGGGCTCGGTGTTTCACCCCGACCGCCACGCCGCCTGCACGGCCATGCGCGTGAACGTGGCCTACGCCACCGACCCGCGCTTCCTGCGGTTTCTGCAGGGGCAGATCAAGGCGCTGCGCTGAGGTGTCTATGAGGGGGGCGTTTCGCGGCTCTGCTTCGCGGCTCTGCTTCGCGCCACTGTTTCGCGCCTCTTCCTCGCGAGGGCCGCTGGTGCGTGTGCCCGTTCTCCGGCCCACGCTCGCGCAGAGGCGCCCGGGCGCTCGGACAGGGTTGGCGTCACCACCGTGGTTGGCGCGCCCCCTCCTGTGGCAAGCGCGAATGGGGCCTGCGCCCGGTCACCCACACCATCGACCCCAGTAGCGGATGGGCCGGCCCAAGAAGACCGGACTTCCCTGGCTCGGCGATTAAATGGAATCTGACCCCAATTAAGGGGAGCCCGATTTCCGGTGGTGCGCTAGGGCGTCACTCTCGACGGCTGGTGGGGTTCGCGGGCGCAGGCCCCATTCGCGCTTGCCACAGAGGCGGCGCGCCAACCACGGTGTTGACGCAGGCCCGGTGGAGCGCCCGGGGACATCTGCGCGAGCGTGGGCCGGAGAACGCGGACCACGCCAGCCGTCAGCGCGAGGCCTCCACGAGAAGTCAGCGCGAGGTCTCAACGAGAAGTCAGCGCGAGGACCTGGCGAGAGGGGGAACCCTACCCACCCTCAAGCCCCCTTCAGCGCCCCCTCGATCACATCCAGCTTCACCGCGCCGTTGAGGCGCTGCCCCTCGGCCGTGAACAGCGTGGGTGTGCCCTGCACGCGGAATTTTTCGGCCAGCGCCATGTTGCGCTCCAGCGCCTCGAAGCCGCAGCCCGACACGCCATTGCCCGGCACCTCCTGGTCGGCCATCGCCGCTTCCCAGGCGATCGGTCGCGAGGGCGCGCACCAGATGCGTTCGTTCAGTGCGCGCGACTCCGGCCCCAGGTAGGAAATCGGGAAGGTGTGCACCGTCAGATCGGTGGCGTCTTTCAGCGTCGCGTGCAGGCGCTTGCAGAAGCCGCAGCGCGGGTCCTCGAAGCTCACCAGCACACGGCCCGGCACCACCTTGCCGCGCTGGATGGTGATCGCGTCGGCCAGGTCCAGCTCGGCCAGGCGCAGTGTCGGCGTGCTCGCCAGCACGTACTCGGCCTGGCGCTGCGCCGTCAGCGAGCGGCGGTTGGCGATGTCGATGATGTGGCCGTCGATGAGGTGCTCGCCCGCGGCGTCGATGTAGAACACCTTGTCCTTCACGATCACCTCGTGCAGGCCCGGCAGGGGCCCCGCGCCGAAGAACTGGACCTTGCCGCCCGTGAGCCGTTCCACGATGGCCGTCAGGGCCGCCTCGTCGCGCACGGGTCGCGTGGCCACCGCCTGCGCCAGCGCGGGCCCCGCCCCGCCCAGGCCGGCCAGCAAGGCCAGCCGCTTGAGTCCTTCACGTCGTTCCATGCCCGGCATATCGCACCCATCTCTGATCAACCAAAGGGCGCCCAGCATGGCCGCGCCGCGTGACGGTTTTCCGACAGCGCGCCGGCGTCGGCGAACCATGGTCCGAACGGACCATGGCCACCCCGGATCGCTCCCGCAACAAGTCCGCAGCGCGTCGATTTGTCACACAAGGGCCGCACACTGAAACGCTCCTGCGACCGTTGTCACACCGCCCTTCCAGCGCCTCCCTGTCGTGATCGACATCAGCTCCCTCGCCTCCAACAGCTCACCGCGCGTGGCCGGCGCCACGGGTGCGACCGCGCGCGGCAGCCCGCTCAACCTGCTGGAGATCTCGCTCACCCCGGTCATCGGCGTGGCCGTGCTCTGGGTGCTGGCGCGTGTGCTGGACGGCGGCATCCACCCCGAGTACTTCCTGCTCGCCGTGGTGGTGTTCGCCATGACCTTCCCCGGCCCCTCGCGGCTCACGGGCACGGTGCGCTGGCTGCTGCTGGACGTGCTGCTGAGCTGGGGCACCACCTTCGGCCTGCTGCTGGCCGCCGGCTGGACCACCGGCTACGTGCGCCTGTTCCCCGACGAACTCATCGCCTGGTGGATGGGCCTCGTGCCGGCCATCGACCTCGCGGCCTGGCTGGGCCTGCGCGCCACCGCGCCCACGCTGGTTCGCCTGCAGGGCCGGCCCGCGCGCGCCCTGGTGGCGGGCATGAACCCGCAGGGCCTGCAGCTCGCCCACAACCTGCAGGACGCGCGCTTCCACAACTTCGAACTCGTGGGCTTCGTGGACGACCGCTCGCGCGAGCGCCTGCCCGACGACGCGCGCTTCCCGCTGCTCGGGCGTTTCGAATCGCTGGGCGAGGTGCTGCGCCAGCAGCGCATCGACCACGTCTACATCTCGCTGCCCATGGCCTCGCAGCCGCGCATCCTCAAGATCCTGGACGACCTGAAGGACACCACGGCCTCGATCTACTTCGTGCCCGACCTGTTCGTGACCGACCTGATCCAGAGCAAGCCCACGGTGCTGTGCGGCGTGCCCGTCATCTCGGTGTGCGACACGCCCTTCCAGGGCCTCAGCGGCGGGCTCAAGCGCGGCAGCGACGTGGTGCTGGCCTCCCTGATCCTGGTGCTGCTGGCGCCCGTGCTCATCGCCATCGCCGTGGCCGTCAAGCTCAGCTCGCCGGGGCCGGTCATCTTCAAGCAGCGGCGTTATGGCCAGTCGGGCGAGCAGATCGTGGTCTACAAATTCCGCTCGATGACCGTGGCCGAGGACGGCGCGCAGGTCACGCAAGCGCGCCGCAACGACCAGCGCATCACGCCCCTGGGCGCCGTGCTGCGGCGCACCTCGCTCGACGAACTGCCCCAGTTCATCAACGTGCTGCAGGGGCGCATGAGCATCGTGGGCCCGCGCCCGCACGCCGTGGCGCACAACGAGCTGTACCGCAAGCTCATCAAGGGCTACATGGTGCGGCACAAGGTCAAGCCGGGCATCACAGGCTGGGCGCAGGTCAACGGCTACCGGGGCGAGACGGACACGCTGGAGAAGATGGAAGGCCGCATCGCGCTGGACCTGGACTACCTGCGCAACTGGTCGCTCAAGCTCGATCTGCTGATCATCCTCAAGACGATCAGGCTGGTCTTCAAGGACCAGCAGGCGTATTGATGGCACACCCCCGCCGCGCTGCGCGCGACCCCCTCGAGGGGGCGAGACCGACCGACCGGCAAAGCCGGATCGGTGGTCTCTCTTGGCTGGGCATTGGCGCTTGTGCCGCCCTGGCGTGCCTCGCCGCGCCGCTGGCGCTCGCACAGGACGACGGCCTCAGCCTCTCCGCCGCTTACCGCGTGCAGCGCGACAGCAACCTCTTTCGCCTGGCCGATGGCGTGAACCCGCTGTTCGCGCTCGGTCGGCCGAGCGCGGCGGAGACCGTGCATGTCCGCTCCGTGGGCCTGCGCTACGCGCGCGACTTCAGCCTGCAGCGCCTGGAAGCCGACATCGGCCTGGTGGACTACGCCTACGACACCTACGACCAGCTCGACCTGCTGGCGCGCAACCACGACCTGCGATGGCGCTGGGCCATCACGCCCGACCTCACCGGCACGGTGAGAACGCAGCGCGACGAAAGCGTCAACAGCTTCGAGGACACCAGCGTGCTCACCCAGCGCAACCGGCGCCTGCGCCGCTTCCAGAGCGTGGACGCCAACTGGCGCCTGGACGGCGCCTGGACGCTGATCGCCGAGGCCCAGGAAGCGCGCAATGAAAACCAGCAACCCCTGGTGGGCGAAGACAGCCAGATCCTGCGCACCACGGGCCTTGGCGTGCGGCGCGAGACACCCAAGGGCAGCTCGCTCGCGCTGCGATGGCGCAGCGGCGAGGGCGAGACCATCGACCCCAACCGCCCGCCGGCCCCGCTGCGCGACAACGACTTCCGGCAGGACGAGTGGGCCCTGGACGCGCGCTGGCCCGTCACCGACAAGACGCGCCTGGAGGCCAACCTCGCCTGGATCGACCGCGTGCACGAACGGGTGGCCGCGCGCGACTACGACGCGCTCAACTGGCGCGTTTCGGCGAACTGGACGCCCAGCGCCAAGACCCTGCTTCGCCTGAGTGCCAGCGAAGACTTCAGCAGCTACCAGACCAGCAACGCCAGCGTGACGCGCACCCGCCGCTGGACGCTCAATGGCACCTGGGTGCTCACCAGCAAGTTGAGCCTGCAAGGCAGCTGGGGCAGCGCCGACCGCGATTTCCAGCGTCCGCCGCCCGGCACCCTGCCCGACATCCGCAAGGACCGCACGCGCGAGCGCCTGCTGAGCCTGCGCTGGGCCTTCGCGCGCCAGGCCTCGCTGGACCTGACCTGGCAGGACAGCCGCCGCCAGAGCAACGTGCCGAGCTGGCGCTACCGCAGCGATCTGTTGCGGGTCGGGATCAGCGGGCGGTTCTGATCAGGGGTGCTTGGGCCGCGCCACCTGCGTCGGCAAGCCCACCGGCCGCAGCACCACGGGCCCGAACCACGCTTCCACCGACTCGCCCGTGTTGTTCGAGTCCGTCATCAGCCCCAGGCCGGTGAGGCGTCCAGGGGCTTCGCCGAACGCAGCCTGGAAATCGGCTGCCACGTCGCGCTCCAGGTCGTTCCAGCGGCCCACGCCCTCCTCGCCCGACTGCACCACCAGCATGCGGATGCGGTCGGTGTGCGGGTTGGGGACCACGGTGCCCACCGGGTAGCGGTGGTCCCACACGTACATCAACGTGGCGTAGGGCATGGGCTCGCCGGTGATCAGTTGCACGATCTCCGATAGCCAGCGGTCGCGCGGGCGGAACACGTCGCGGTCGCCATCGAAGGTGAGGATCACGCGCACCACCGCGTCGTCGATCTCGGCGTCGCGCAGGTCGGCCTTGTCATTGAGCTGCGGCACCAGCCAGGAAAACGCCAGCCGCAGCGAGGCGTCCACCGGTTCGCCCAGCGGCAGGCGCAGGGTGCTGTTGCCCGCGCGGCTGTTGGCGTGCACCGCGGGCCGGCCCTCGCGCTCGCCCACGCCGTAGCGCGTGGGGCGCGCCGAGCCGTAGCGCTGGTGGCGCCAGCCCGGTGTAACGCCCAACAAGCCCCAGTCGGACGCGCGCGCCCAGTCGGAATCGGCCAGAGCTTGTTCCACGGTGGACGGGTCCTCATCCGCAGGCAGCGCGGCGCAGCCCACCAGGGCGCACACCACGGCCAGCCAGGCGATGGAACGGATCAGGAGGCGTTGGCGCGTGGGATCGAGCATGTCCTTCTCAGGGTGCCTTCGGGGGCGGAGGCTTGTGCTCGTCGAGTTTGTCGCGGTAAGTTTGCAGAATGTTTTCAAGTCCGACGCGGCCCAGCCCGGTGAAGGCTTCCAGGCGGCTCGCCTTCACGTCGGCCTGGTAAGCGCGGCAGTCGTCGATGAGCGCGCGGCCCACCTGATACAGGCCCTCTCCGCGCGTGCTGCAGGCGGCGAGCTCGCCACTCAACACCTTGCCCTGCGCATCCAGCGCACGGCCCCGGTCGTTGGCCACCGTCAGGTCGCGTTCCAGCTTGGCCACGCGCTCCTGCAGCGTCGTCACCTGTCCTTCCAGCGCCGCCTTGTCGGTGCGCAGCGCGTCGCGCTCGGTGGTGGCGGCGGAGAGTTCGCGCGACAGGCGCTGCCCGCGCGCGGCCTCGCTGCGCGCCTGCTGCTGCAGAGCCTCGGCGTCGCCGCTCAGGCGCTGTCGTTCCTGCTCGGCAGTGCCTAGTTGCTGCTGCAGGGTGCTGATCTCCTGCGTGGCGCGCTGCACCTGCTGCTGCGCGCGGCGCAGGGCCTCGCGCTCGCGGTTGGCGCGCTTGTCGTCCTGCGCCAGGGCGCCGGTGCTCAGGCTGGCCAGGGCCAGCAGCAACACGGCGGCGCGTTGCCAGTTCCCGTGGTTCATCAGAAATCCTCCGTGCGGTAAGGCCCGCTGGCGCGCAAGCTGCGCTGCTGCTCGCTGGCGCGCGCGCCCGCCGCCTGCAGGCGTTGCACCATGGCCGCTCGCTCCTCGCGCTCGGCCCAGTACAAGGGGCTCAGGCCGCTGGCGTCGATCGCGTTGGGATCGGCGCCGTGCGCGAGCAAGGCGTCCAGCAGCGCGGGCTGGTTGGTGTGAATGGCGATCACCAGCAGGCTGTCGCCCGAGCGGTCACGGGCGTCCGGGCGGGCGCCGGCCTCCAGCAGGGCGCGGGCCACGTCCAGGTGGCGCAGGTGGGCCGCCTGCACCAGCGGCGGCGTGTCGCCGTCGGCCGCGGCATCGGGCCGCGCACCGGCCTTGAGCAGCAGGCGCACCATGCGCTCGTGCCCGCGCACCGCGGCGGCCGACAGCGGCGTGGCGCCCCGGTGGCCGCGCCCGTCGGGCTCGGCACCGGCGCGCAGCAGCGCGCGCGCGCACTCCAGGTCGCCACTGCGCGCGGCCAGCATCAGCGGCGTGCGGCCCAGCGCATCCACGGCGTTGGCCTGGGCGCCCTGCTTCAAGGCCTCGCGCAGGCGCGCGGTGTCGGCGGCCTCGGCCGCCGCCAGCAGCTCGGCGTCCAGCGGCGTGGCCAGGCGCGGCGCGATCTCGCGCGCGGCGCGCTGCGCCTCGGCATTGTCCAGCGGCGACGTGAAGAAGCGCGGCGTGTCCTCCGGCGCCAGCCCGCCCTGTTCGATGCGGTCGCGCAGCGCCAGCCGCTCGGCGTCGGGCGCGGCGCAGCCGGCCAGCAGCGCGGCCAGAACAGCGAAGCCAGCGGCTTCAGAAGCGCGCATGGAAGTTGACCTGGAAGGTGTTGATGGACAGTGGCAGGCCGGTGATCTCGCGGCTGGAGAGCCAGCGTGCGCTCAGCCAGGTGTTGCGGCTCAGCCCGTACTGCCCGCCCACGACAAAGCCCTTGCTGTTGGTGCCACCCAGGTGGAAGTCGGAGTCGGTGAACGCGTCGAGCACGGCGTCGGCTTCCAGGTAGCGGTAAGCCAGCGAGAGCTGCCAATCGCCCTTGAGCAGCATGGTGGGCATGCCCACCGCCACGCGCACCATGTAGCCCGTGTCCTCCTTCTCCAGGTTCAGGCCCGATCGCGCCAGCACGCGCGCCTGGTCGAAGCCCATGTTGCGCACATAGTCCGCGCTCACGATCAGGTGCACCGGGTTGAAGAGGTTGTAGTCCACCGCGGCCGTGAGGTTGAGCAGGCGGTAGTCGGCGGCCAGGCCGAAGGGGCCACCGAAGTTCGTCGGGTTCGACAGGTTGAACAGCGAGTTGCCCTTCTGGCGGAACGCGGGCTGGGTGGCGTCCTGCGTATTGCTGTCGAAGCTGTTGCGAACGCCGCTGATGTTGCGGTAGTCGTACAGCGCCACGCCCAGCTTGGCGCGAAGGTCGTTGCTGGGCACCCATTCAACGCCCGCCTGCGCCGCCAGCAGCGACTTGCTGCGCGCTTCGCTGAGCGAGGAGCGCTCCAGGTTCTGCAACGGGAACCAGCCCACCACGCCGAAGGGCCGCCACACGCGCGCGTTCGCCGCCGGGTCGTCGAACTGCAGGGCCACGCCGTCGAAGTTGAGGTCGTCGTCCCACACCAGGTCGGTGCTGAAGAAGGGGTTGGGGATGCGCCCGGCCGTGGTGGTGACCCAGGGCATGAAGTCGGGCGAACGCGCGCGCAGGTAGGCGCGATCGAGCGCAAAGTTGTATTTGCTGCCGTAGCTGCCCAGGGTCTGGTTGGTGGACACCGGGTCGTCGCTGCTGCCGGTGGTCAGGCGCAGTGCGGCGGTGATGTCCTGCGTCACGCGCGCCGTCAGGCCCAGGCGGGCGCGCAGGCGCTCGCGGTTGCGGTCGATCAGTGTGTTGCTGATGTTCTGGCCGCCCGCCAGGAAGAACAGCTCGGATGCGTTGGCCTCGTCGAACATGTCGCGCTGATAGCCCACGCGGATCTCGCCGTCGAATCGGAAGCGGTCCACCCATTCGGGCACCGCGTTCACGTCGCCCCAGCGCTCGGCCTTGGCCTGGGCCACCACCTCTTCACGCACCTCGTTGGCGATCTGCTGGCGCACCGATTCGGGCACGTACTGGATGCGCACGGTGTTCTGCTCGGTCTTCTTCTGCTCGGCCACGGCCGCGCGCGCCCTGGCCTCGGCCTGGGCGATCAGGGCCTGCGCCTTGTCGGCGGGCAGCACGCCCTGCTGCACCAGGGCCTCGATGAGCTGCAGCGTGGTCTGGCGCAGCACCTCCAGGCTTTCGCGTTCGCTGGTCTGGGCCTGGGCGGTGCCGGTGGCCAGGGCGGCGGCCAGGGCGGTGGCGCGCAGGACAAAGGCGAAGGTTGGGGTCATGTCCGTCTCGTAGAAGGATGGTTGGGGTCGTTTCGGGGATGTGGGCGCACGGGCTTGGTTGGCGCGTCAGGGGCGGGCACAGGGCCGTGGCGGCTTCACTGCGGTGGTCCTCGCTGCGCGAGGACTGCCCTGCGATGCTCGCGCGGGCGGCCAGGCGGCATAACTCACTGCGCTGGCTTCGCCAGCTCCGTTCAAACAGATGCCGCCAGTCAGTTCACGAAGCGCGCTGCGCGCGCTGGCCGCCCGCACTGCGCTTCTCGGCACCGCACAGGCGCCGCCACGGCCCTGTGCCCGCCCCTGACGAGTGACTCCCGGGCTCGCCAACAGAAGACAGGCTGCGGTTTCCATGCGTTCTCACGATCGCGCGGACACGCGCAGGCGGATGGGTTGCGGCATGTCGCCGGGCGGGCCTTCGCGCACCGGTGCCAGGTTGCGCAGCGCGGCGCGCAGGGCATCGTCGAGCTCGGGCGAGCTGGCCGCACCCACCAGTTCCACGCGCGTGACGCGCCCGCTGGTGTCGACCCAGACGTTGACCACGCGCAGGTAGTCCTGCGCCTTGCGCAGCTTCTCGTCGCGCGTGATGGCGTCGGTGATGCGTTCGCGAACGAGCGCGCCGTACCACGCGAAGCGGTCGCCGGTTCCGCTGCTCGCCTTCCCGATCAGCGTGCTTCCATCGCCCGCCTGCATGCCGAAGGAATCGCCCGGACCACTGCCCGACAAGGGCGTGGTCAGCCCGGGCGGCGGCGCATCCGCAGGCGGCGCCGGCGTGGGAGCAGCCTGCGGCTTGGGCACGTCGATCTTCTCCTGTTGCTGCTGAGGTGGCGGCGGCGGGGGCGGCGTCGGAGAGCCTGCCCAGGCGGGGGGGGCCCAAGCGGGGGTG